>JADJPO010000003.1:0-617647 GCA_016713225.1 Kineosporiaceae bacterium | reverse complement strand
CGTTCACGTACGGGCGCAGTTCGCGCACCTCGCTCAGCTGCAACGTGCCGGGGTCGACGCCTCGCGCCACCACCGTCACGACGCGGCCGGGGCTCGCGGTGATGTGTGCCGCCCACAGCCGACCCTGCCGTCGCAGGTGGGCCGGGACGGGCAGCCCCTCGACCACGATCAGGCCGTCGACCTCGAGCGGGATGTTCAACCGCAACCCACCCGCTGGGGTCAGCTCGGGGGCGGTCGGGGGGTCCTGGGTGACCTGCTCGCCGAGGCGATGGGCCTCGGCCGCCAGCAGACCGGCCAGGTCGTCCAGCGGACGTCCGGGCTCGCCGCTGCGGACCAGCACGAATCGGCCGGCCGAGCCCTGCGCGTCGCCGAATCCGAGCGACAGGCGGTCGACCCGGCCACCGTTCTCACCGATGTCGACCAGCCGGGACGGTGTCAGCGCCGGGTGGCTGAGCCCCATCACGGCGAACGCGGGCGGCACCCGCAGCAGTTGGCGGACATGGTCGACGAAAGCCGCCCGGGCGATGGCGTCCTCGGGGCCGCCGATTCCCTCGACGCTCATGTCCCGCTGGCTCCTTGTGTGGGGTGGTCTGGCCCGGTCGATGGTACGCGGCGCAACAGGGCAAGGTACATGGCGTCGGTGCCGTCGCGGTGCGGCCACAACTGCTGATCGGGCGCCACCCGCTCGACCACGTCGGCCCCGAGGCGGCGCAGCACGTCGTCCACCACCATTGTGGTCTCGGCCGGGTGCGGCGAGCAGGTCACGTACCCGACCACGCCACCGGGACGGACGACGTCCAGCGCCGCGCGCAGCAACGCCCGCTGCAGCGGGGCCAGACCGGCCAGGTCGGCGGGGGTACGGCGCCAGCGCGCCTCCGGACGACGCCGCAACGCACCCAGCCCGGTGCAGGGGGCATCGACCAGCACCCTGTCGAAGCCTTCACCGGCCTGACCCGGTCTGACCAACTCGTCGGCGGCCTCACGCCCGTCGAGCTGCAGCACCTCGACGATCGGCGAGGCCCCGCCGTTCGCGTCGGTGGCACCGTCGGCACCGTCGGCACGGGCAGCACTGTCGGCTCGCTGCACCCCGGCCAGGGCGGCACGCACCAACTCGACCCGGTGCGGGGCGAGCTCGGTGGCGGTCAGCCGGGCCTGCCCGGGTACCTCGCCGCGGGCGCGGCGTCCGGCCAGCACCGACGCCAGCAGAGCGGCCTTGCCACCGGGCCCGGCGCACAGGTCCAGCCAGGCGCCCTGATCGGCACCCTCCAGGGGCGCGTCGGCCAGGGCGAGCGCGACCACCTGGCTGCCCTCGTCCTGGACCCGAGCCCGGCCCTGCCGGATCGCCGGCAGCGCCCCGGGGGCACCCGTGATACGCACCGCATACGGGCTGAGCATCCCCGGGACGCCGTGCAGTTCATCGGGACTCGCCAGCCCGGGCAGCGCTGCGACGGTGACCTCGGGCGCCCGGTTGTCGGCCGCGAGCAGCTGCTCGAGCTCGGCGGCCGGGCGGCCGTGGTGGCGCAACGCATCGCGCAGGGCGCGCACGATCCACTCGGGGTGGGAATGGGTCAACGCCAATCGGGCGTCCTCGTCCGGCGGGGCGAGCTCGGTCAGCCAGCCGGCCAGGTCACGTTCGCTGACCCGACGCAGCACCGCGTTGGCGAAACCCGCTGCACCCTGGCCGATCTCGGATCGCACCAGGTCGACGGTGGCAGCCACGGCGGCGTGGGTCGCCACGCGCGTGGCCAGCAGTTGGTGCGCGCCCAGGCGCAGCGCATCGAGCAGCGGCGGGTCGATCTCGCGGTGGGCACAGGCCGCCAACACCGCGTCGTAGGTGCCCTGCCCGCGCAGCGCGCCATAGGCCAGCTCGGTGGCGAAGGCGGCGTCGCGCCCGTGCAGGCCCGACTCGCGTAACAGCTTGGGCAGCACCAGGTTCGCGTAGGCATCATCGGCGCTGACGGCGCGTAGGGTGCGCCAGGCGATGACGCGCGGCGCATCGATCCGGCGCCGGGCGACCTGGCGGGTCGAGGGCCGTGCCCGCTCAGCCATCGAATCTCTCCCCTGTCTGCGGCCGGACGCCGCGCGCCCAGTCGGCCGCGCTCATCGGACGTTTGCCGGCCGCACGCACCTCGCCCAGGCACACCGAGTCGGAGCCGGTGCCCACCCAGACGTCGCGTTTGCCGGCCAGCACTTCGCCGGCACCCAGAGCCAGCGCAGCCTCGCTCGGCGGCGGGGTGCCCGTCGTCCGCAGCGGCGCCAGGCCGACGCGCTCGCTGCGCCAGGTGGTCCAGGCGCCGGGTTCGGGGGTGCAACCGCGAATACGGCGGTCGATCGCCACAGCCGGCGCCTGCCAGTCGATCCGGGCGTCGTCCGCGGTGATCTTCGGCGCCAGGCTGACGCCGTCCTCGGCTTGTGCGCGCGCCTCGAGCAGGCCCTTCTCGACCCCGTCCAGGGTGTCGAGCAGCAGGCGGGCACCGGCCTCGGCGAGGCGGCCCAGCAGCTCGCCGGAGGTGTCGTGGGGGCGGATCCGTTCGGTCAGCACGCCATAGACCGGGCCGGTGTCCAGGCCCTCGTCGAGCCGGAAGGTGGTGGCCCCGGTGATCTCGTCGCCGGCGATCACCGCATGTTGCACCGGCGCGGCGCCGCGCCAGGCCGGCAACACCGAGAAGTGCAGGTTGATCCAGCCGTGCGGCGGTACCGCCAGGGCATCGGGGCGCACCAGCGCGCCGTAGGCCACCACCGGCACACAGTCCGGCGCGAGGTCGCGGATCGCCTGCAGCGCAGCGGGTTCGGTGAGCTTGGCCGGCTGCAGCACCGGCAGCTCGTGCTCGTCCGCCCAGGCCGCCACGGGTGAGCGCACCAACCGGCGACCCCGGCCGGCGGGGGCATCGGGGCGAGTCAGGACGGCCACGAGGTCATGGCGTGAGTCGGCGATCGCCTCGAGGGCGGGCAACGCGACGGCCGGCGTCCCGGCGAAGATCAGGCGCATCAGCCGCGGTCAGAGCGCGCGGCCGAAGGTGGCGTGCGGGCTGGTGCGCACGGTCGGCGCCGGCTGGCCCATCCACTCCGCCTCGCGGATCGCCTTGAGCGCGAGCTTGCGCTGGGCGCGGTCCATGCGGTCGATGAACAGGACGCCGTCCAGGTGGTCGGTCTCGTGCTGGATCGCCCGGGCGAGCAGCTCGCTGCCCTCGATGGTCACCGGCTCGCCGTGCTCGTCGAAGCCCTTGGCCACCACCCGCAACGCCCGCGGGGTGTCGAACACGATCCCCGGGAACGACAGGCACCCCTCGTCACCCTCCTGCAGCTCACTCGACAGGTCGAGGTCGGGGTTGATCAGGTGCCCGAGGGTGTTGTCGACGTAGTAGGTGAACACCCGCAGGCCCACGCCGATCTGCGGTGCCGCGAGCCCCGCGCCGGGCGCGTCCATCATCGTCTCGGCGAGGTCCTTGATCAGTACCCGCAGTTCTTTGTCGAAGTCGACCACCGGCTGCGCAGGCGTGCGCAGGACCGGATCGCCGAACAGGCGGATCGGCTGGATGGCCACGGGGTAGTCCTCACAACATCGTCGAGTGGGCAGGTCATCGGCGGGCAGGCTCGATCGCCGAGCCAGCCCAGTCTAGGTGGCCGACCGTGCCGCCTGCCGGATCAGCCCGTCAGCGACGCAGATCCAACGCGATGTCCAAGACCGGGGCCGAATGCGTCAAAGCCCCGACGGCCAGGTAGTCGACTCCCGTCTCGGCGACCTCACGGGCGTTCTCCAGCCGCAGCCCGCCACTGGACTCGGTGCGGGTGCCATAACGCCGCGCTATGGCAACGGACTCACGGGTGGCATCCAACGTCATGTTGTCCAGCAGGATCAGCACCGCGCCGGCGGCGCAGGCCTGCTCGACCTGCTCGGGCAGCGTGCACTCGACCTCGCACACCACGTCGGGTGCCATGGCGCGTACCGCCTCGAGAGCGGGCACGACTCCCCCGGCCGACAGCACGTGGTTGTCCTTGATCAGTGCCTGGTCGCTCAGCCCCATCCGGTGGTTCTGCCCGCCGCCGCAGCGCACCGCGTACTTCTGGATCACCCGCAGCCCGGGCGCGGTCTTGCGGGTATCGCGGATCACCGCCCCGGTGCCGGCCACCGCCTCGACCCACGCCGCGGTCAGGGTGGCAATGCCCGAGAGCATGCAGAGCACGTTCAACGCGCTGCGCTCACCGGTCAGGATGGCGCGCACCGGGCCACTCACCTCGGCGAGCACGTCGCCCCGCTGCACCCGGCTGCCGTCGACCACGCGCGGGTCGAACACCACCCCGCCGACCTTGTCGAACACCGCTCGCGCGACCGGGATCCCGGCAACCACGCCGTCCGCTCGAGCGACGATCTCAGCCACCCCGAGCGCGTTCACGTCGATGGTCGCCAGGGTGGTCACATCCACCCCACCGGCCAGGTCCTCGGTCAGCGCCAGTTCGGCGATCCGCATCGCCTCACCCTCGGGCAGGGCCAGGGCCGTGGTCATCGGGAAACCTCCGCGATCAGGGCCGAGGCGGGCTCGGCCGGTTCGAGCTGATGGTCGGGCACCGGTTCATCCTGCAGCCGGACGACGACCCCGTCCTGCACGGTCGACCGCACCCGGCAACGCCAGGCCTCGCTGGGGCCGTCGGCGTCGCTGCGCCGGTGGCAGCCGCGACTCTCGGCCCGGACCCGCGCGGCGGCCACCAGGGCCACCGAGATGGTGTGCAGGTTGGTGGCCTCCCAGGCGTACAACCCCGGCTCGGCGCCTGGGTCGGCTGGGTGGGCGGGGTCGGCTGGGTCGGCTGAGTCGGCGGTGGAGGGGGCCAGATCGTCCAGCAACTGGGCCAACGCGTCCAGTTCCTCCGGACGACGCACCACGCCGGCCCAGCGCACCATCGCCTCGGTGAGCTCCTGGCGCCGGCCGGGATCGACCAGGCCGGCACGTCGGAGCTCAGGGGTCGGTGTCCGGCGCGGTGGCGGTTCGGTCAGGAGCGTCCGGGCCAGTCGCCGGGCGACCACCATCGCCTCCAGCAGTGAGTTCGAGGCCAACCGGTTGGCGCCGTGAACCCCCGTGCAGGCCACCTCGCCGACCGCGAACAAGCCGGGCAGCGAGGTCCGGCCGGACATGTCCGACCGCAACCCCCCGCAGGCGTAGTGCGCCGCCGGGGCCACGGGGATCGGCTGGGTGACCGGGTCGACCCCGGCCGCCCGGCACCCGGCCACGATGGTCGGGAAGCGCCGCAGCAGCTTCTCCTCCCCGAGGTGGCGTGCGTCCAGATAGAGGTGGTCCACCCCCAGCTCGGCCATCCGGGCGGCCATGGTGGCCGCCACGACGTCGCGCGGGGCCAGATCCTCGCGGGGGTGCTTGCCGGCCATCACCCGCCGGCCGTCGGCGTCGATCAGCACGGCGCCCTCGCCCCGCACCGCCTCGGAGACCAGCAGGTGGCGCCCCGCGTCGTCCGAGACCGCGGCCAACGCGAGCACCGTGGGGTGGAACTGCACGAACTCGAGGTCGGCCGCAACCGCCCCGGCCCGCAACGCGGCGGCCAGCCCGTCGCCGGTGGCGACCCAGGGGTTGGAGGTCTGGGCGAAGACCTGCCCGTAGCCGCCCGTGGCCAGCACGACCGCCCGGGCGTGGATCTCGCCGATCTCGTGGCTGGCGTCGTGGTGACCGGTGCCGGTCCAGCGGGACACCCGCGCACCCACCACCGTCGGCCCGGCGCCGTTGACTCCGTTGACTCCGCCGACACCGTCGTCGGTCAGCAGGTCGAGCAGAAAGGTGCGCTCCCAGACCTGGACGTCGTCCGCGGCCATCACCGCCGACTCCAGCGTTCGCTGGATCTCGAGCCCGGTGGCATCACCACCGGCGTGCACGATGCGCGGCCAGGAGTGCCCGCCCTCGAGGGTGTACGACAGCGCGCCGTCCGCGGTGCGGTCGAACGCCGCCCCGCTGGCCAACAGCCCCGCGACCGCTGTGGGGCCTTCCTCGACCAACACCCGGACGGCGTCCGGGTCGCACAACCCGGCACCGGCGATCAGGGTGTCGGTCAGGTGGTGCCTCGGGTCGTCGCCCGGGCCGTCGGCGGTGGCCACGCCGCCTTGCGCCCACCGGGTGCTGCCTTCGCGGAGCCGGGCCTTGGTCACCACATCGACCCGTAACCCGTGCTCGCTCAAGGCCTGTGCCAGCGCCAGGCCCGCGATACCCGACCCGACGATGAGCACGTCGGTGGTCGAGGTGAGCGCGACCGGCCCGCAGGCCAACCGCTGGACGACGCGCTGTTGGGCGGCAGCGTGCGCCATCACTCCCCGCCTCGGGAGGGCTGACCGATGGCGATCATCCGCTCCACCGAGGTTCGCGCTGCCGCCGCGATGGCCGGGTCGACATCGACCTCGTCGGTGCCGGTGATCAGGCAGTTCAGCAGCTTCTCCGGGGTGATCATCTTCATGTAGTGGCAGACTGCCTTCTCGCTCACCGGCAGGTACTGCGTGCCGGTGGTGTTGCGCTTGCGCAGTTGATGCAGCATGCCCGTCTCGGTGGCCACCAGCACCCGGGGGCGTCCACCCGGCCGCCGGCCACCTCGGCCATGCCGCCGGTGGACAGGATCCGGACCCGTTGCGGGGCAACCGTGCCACTGGCCACCAGCTCCAAAGCGGGTGTGGCACAGGCGCATTCGGGATGCACCAGGACGTCCGCCTCGGGATCGGCCAGGAGTTCATCGACCAGCATCTTCCCCGTGATGCCCTCGTGCACATGGCATTGCCCGGCCCAGATCTTCAGGTTGGTGCGCCCGGTCACCCGACGCACGTGCGCACCCAGGTGACGGTCGGGCAGAAACAGGATCGGTGTCTCGGCCGGGATCGACCGGACGACATCGGCCGCGTTGGACGACGTGCAGCAGATGTCGGTCTCGGCCTTCACCGCGGCGGTGGTGTTGACGTACGCCACGACCACGGCACCGGGATTGGCCTGCTTCCAGGCCCGCAGTTCCTCGACGTGGATGGTGTCGGCCAGCGAACACCCGGCCTTCGCATCGGGGATCAGGACGCGCTTGTCGGGTGAGAGCAGCTTGGCCGTCTCGGCCATGAAGTGGACGCCGCAGAACACGATCTCGCGCTGAGGTGCCGTCGCGGCGATCCGCGACAGCGCCAGCGAGTCCCCCACGTGATCGGCAACGTCCTGGATGGCGGGCAGTTGGTAGTTGTGCGCCAGGATCACCGCATCGCGCTCGGTGGCACGTCGACGCACCTCGGCGGCCCACTCATCCGGCGTTCGGCCGGCGATCAGCCCCGGCTCGGTGGTGCTGTCTGGCTCACTCATCGACTCCACACCTGGTCTCCTCGGGCCGACCCTAGTTTTCGCTCAGTAGGCGATAACCGGGCTACAGTAACATCTTCCCGTGCCAGGGCAAACCCGGCCCGCGTCGAGTGGGCCATCGTCGGTCGGCGGGTTCGACCACGAGGTCCTGGCCGCCGTCCTGCAGGTACGAAGCGGCCGATTGCACGTGCTGCTGTGGTGTCGGGCCAAGGCGCCGCACAGCGGTCGCTGGTCGTTGCCCGGCGGTCGCCTCGGCGCCACCGAGGACCTGCGCGCCTCGATCCGACGTCAGCTGGCCGAGAAGGTCGACGTCCGCGAACTCAGTCATCTCGAGCAGCTCGAGACCCTGGGCGCACCGAACCGGGTGCCGACGGTCCGCACCGTGGCCACCACCTACCTGGGTCTGGTGCCCGGCAACGCCGAGCCGGCCGTACCTGCCGACACCCGCTGGCACGCGGTGGACGATCTGCCGCAACTGGCCTTCGACCATGCGGCCATCATCGAAACCGCTTGTCGCAGATTGCGTTCCAAGCTGTCGTACACCAACGTGGGTTTCGCCCTGGCACCACGCACGTTCACCATGTCGGAGCTCGTGACGTACTACCGGGCGGCGCTGGGCCACGAGGTGGACGCCACCAACCTGCAGCGCATCCTGGTGCGCCGCCAGCAGATCGAGGCCACCGGCGAACGGGTCGGCTCGGGGCCGGCCGGCGGGCGTCCCGCCGCCGTCTTCCGGTTCCGCAGTCCGGAGCTGCAGATCACGGACGCCTTCGCGGTGCTGCATCCCCCCACCGCCCACTGACCCCAAACGCGTCATGCTCCGCTGGTGACCTGCCGTACTCCGCTCGGAACGCCCCTCAGCGCCTACCCAGGGAGCATGAAGCGGCAGCCGCGGAGCATGAGCGGGTTTGTCAGCCGATGTCGCGGGGGTCCACCCGGACCCGCACCGAGGCCCGTTCGCGGCGGGCACTGCGCGCCACCAGGGCCGCGCGCAGACACCGGGCCGCGGCGGGCAGGTCCTGCGGCCGCACCCGGATCACCCACCGCACGGTGGGCTCGTCCACCGGGAGCACCGGCTCGTCGTCCGGCACGGTGCCGGCACCGGTCTCCAGCAGGATCGGCCCCAGCCGATCGGCGGCAGGCCAGCCCTCCTCGGCCGTCGCGGCGTCCAACAGACTCGCCACGGCCGACCGCTCGCCGTCCAGTGTCACCAGCGTCCACGCCGGCGGCAGGTGGACCTCGTCGCGCTCGGCGAGCAGCCGCTGGGCGAAACCCAGCGGATCCTGGCGCACCAGCGCCTGAACCGCGCCCACGGCGGGGTCCGAGACCACCAGCACCACAGTCCCGGACGCACTGGCCGGACGCACCAGTGCCGCGGCCGCGGCCCACCGGCCCAACGCCTGTTCGTCGGCGCGCAGATCGGCCCGGGCCAGCATGAGGTCACCGTCCAGCAGCACGGCTGCGGCATAGCCGCCGGCGGCCGACGCCGACGGCTCGACGCCGGGAGTTGCCACCACGATCACCGCCCGCTCGCCCACCGTGGGCAGTTCTCGGTCGGGGCGCGCGATCACCACCGGCACCCCCGGGAATGCTCGGCCGAGCTCCTCCCGGGTGCGATCGGCACCGATCCGACGGGCGCGCAACGTCCGGCCACCGCACTGCGGGCAGGCCCACCCCGGCAGGTGGCGTCCGCACCAGCGGCAACTGATGCGTTGGGTGGCGTCCTCGACCTGCACCGGTCCGGCGCAGTGCGGGCAGCGAGCGGGGGTGCGGCAGGTCGCACAGGCCACCGCCGGCACATACCCCGTTCGGGGCACCTGGATCAGCACCGGACCGGCACGCAACCCCTGCTGGACGACGCGCCACGCCTGCGTCGGCAGGCGCACCCCGGTCGGCCCGCCCGCGGCGTCCTGGTCGCCCACCGCCGAGATCCGGGCCCAGGCCGACCGTCGCCGGGGCCGGTCGGGCTCGATCGGCCGCGCCCATCCGGAGGCGACCAGCTCGGCCGCCTCGGCGGTGACCGACCAGCCGCCGATCAACGCGGCGGCGTCCGCCTGCTCGGCTCGCAACACCAGCACCTCGCGACTGTGCGGGTAGGGCGCACGTTGCTCGGCGTGGCTGTCGTCACCGTCCTGCCAGATGGCGACCAGCCCCAGGTCCCGGATCGGGGCATAGGCGGCCGATCGGGTCCCGATGGCCACCGACACCTCGCCGCGCAGACAGGCCAGGAAGGCGCGGTACCGCTCGGCCGGACCGAGGTCGGCCTCGAGGCGAGCGTGCCGGCCCGGGCCGAGCACCGAGGTCAACACCCCGTCGAGCACCTCGACGTCGCGCCGGTCGGGTAGCACGACGATCGCTCCCCGACCCGAGGCCACCGTGGCGGCGCAGGCTGCCGCGACCGCTCGAGCCCAGTGCTCGGCGCCGGGCAGGGCAGCCCAAACGGCTCGCGGTGATTCGCCTCGGCTCAGCCGCGCCAGGAACGCCGCGCCTGCCGGGTAGTCCGCCCAGTGCTGATCAACCCGCTCATGATCGCCGTCAGATCGCCGTGTGCTCCGGCTCGACGGTCGCAAACGGCGATCCAACGGTGATCGTGGTGAATGGGCCGTCTCGGTGGCCGCGTGACGGGGCGGGACGGCGAGCCGCAGCACGTCCGACATCGTGCCCAGATAGCGGTCGGCCACCCCGCGGGCCAGCCGCGCGACGTCCGCGGTCAGCACCGGCTCGGCCGAGACCACCCGCTGCAGCGGGCTGAGCCGTCCCGGGTGGTCCGTCTCGGCCACCCGGTCGAGCACGAACGCGTCGACGTCCTGCCCGGCGAACCGAACCCGCACCCGGGCGCCGGGTACCGCAGCGGCGCCCATGCCGTCCGGCACCTGGTAGTCGAAGGGACGGTCCAGGTGCAGCAGGGGCAGGTCGATGACCACCCGGGCGATCGGGCTGGACGGCCCGGTCAACCCGGTCAGGCCGCTCGACACAGCCTTCACAGGCTCAGGCGGGCGGTGAAAGGTGCACGGATTGCCTGATCACCAACCGTTGCAGGGGCCATGCCACACGACTCAGGCGACGGCGGAGTGCAACGCCTCGACCCGGTTCGTCCGCTCCCACGGGAAGTCCAGACCGGCATCGGTGCGGCCGAAGTGCCCGTACGCCGCCGTCGCCTTGTAGATCGGCCGCAGCAGGTCGAGGTCGCGGATGATCGCCGCCGGGCGCAGGTCGAAGACCTCACGCACCGCCTTCTCGAGCCGGGCCGGGTCGACGGTCTCGGTGCCGAAGGTCTCGAGGTAGAGGCCCACCGGGTGCGCCTTGCCGATGGCGTAGGCGACCTGTGCCTCGCACCGGCGAGCCAGACCCGCGGCCACCACGTTCTTGGCCAGCCACCGCATCGCGTAGGCGGCCGAACGGTCGACCTTCGACGGGTCCTTGCCCGAGAACGCGCCACCACCGTGGCGGGCCATGCCACCGTAGGTGTCGACGATGATCTTGCGACCGGTCAGACCGGCATCACCCATCGGGCCGCCGATCTCGAACCGCCCGGTGGGGTTGACCAGCAGCCGGTAGTTCGAGGCGTCGATCGCGACCTCGTCCAGCACCGGCTTGACCACCAGGGTGGCCACGTCCGGGGTGAGCAGGTTCTCGAGGGAGATGTCGGCGGCGTGCTGGCTCGACACCACCACGGTGTCCAGGCCGACCGGGCGGTCGCCGTCGTAGGCGATGGTGACCTGGGTCTTGCCGTCCGGGCGCAGGTAGGGCACCTCGCCGCTGCGCCGCACCTCGGACAGACGCTGCGCCAGGCGGTGGGCCAGCCAGATCGGCAGCGGCATGAGCTGGGGGGTCTCGTCGCAGGCGTAGCCGAACATCAGGCCCTGGTCGCCGGCGCCCTGGGCGTCCAGCGGGTCGACTGGTCCGGTAGAGGCTTCGACTCGGGTTTCATACGCGGCGTCCACGCCCTGCGCGATGTCGGGTGACTGCGACCCGATCGAGATCTCGACGCCACACGAGTTTCCGTCGAAGCCCTTGGTCGAGGAGTCATACCCGATGCCCAGGATGGTCTGGCGCACGATCGAGGGGATGTCCACGTAGGCCTCGGTGGTGACCTCACCGGCCACGTGCACCAGACCGGTGGTGACCATGGTCTCGACGGCGACCCGGCTGCGCGGGTCGGCGGCGAGCAGGCCGTCCAGGATGGCGTCGGAGATCTGGTCGCAGATCTTGTCCGGGTGACCCTCGGTCACCGACTCGGACGTGAACAAACGGTGTGTCACGGTACTCCCGTCAGGTGCAGCGGCTGCTGTCTTGGTCATCACTCTAACGGCGGTACGACGAGTGGCTCACCCGTGCCGTAGCACGGCGTCCCAGATCGCCTCGGCCGCCTCGTCCTTGCTGCCCGCCGGCACCGGGTGCACTCCCCCGGCGGCGTCCAGGATCGTCACCTCGGTGACGTCCCGTCCGAACACCTTGCCGGACGAGACGTCGTTCACCACGAGCAGGTCACACCCCTTGCGGGCCAGCTTGGCCAGGCCGTGGGCCAACACGTCGCCCGTCTCGTCACCGGTCTCGGCGGCGAAGCCCACGATCACCGCGGCGGCCCGCTCGCGCACCAGCTCGGCCAGCACGTCGGGGTTCCTGACCAGCTCGATGGTCGGTGCGCTGTCGTCGTCCGCGGTGGTGTGGGTCTTCTTCAGCTTGTGCTCGGCGATGGCCGCCGGGCGGTAGTCGGCGACGGCGGCGGCCATGACCACGGCATCCGGACGGCGCCCGTCCGGCGTGGGCGCGCAGGCCGCCAGCACGGCCTGCCGCAGCTCGAGCGCGGTGCCCACCTCGACCACCTCGACCCCGGCGGGCGGCGACAGCGCGACGTTCGCCGAGACCAGGACGACGGATGCGCCCCGGGCGGCGGCCGCAGCGGCCAGCGCATAGCCCTGACGACCCGAGGAACGGTTGCCGAGGTAGCGCACCGGATCGAGCGGTTCGCGGGTGCCGCCGGCACTGATCACCACGTGGCGTCCGGCCAGGTCGGCAGTGGCCCCGGCGCCCCGGCGGTGGCCGGCGAGCAGGCGGGCGGCCGCGGCAGCGATCGCCTCGGGTTCGGGCAGCCGGCCCGGCCCGGTGTCGGCGCCGGTGAGCCGTCCGCTGGCGGGCTCCAGGACGACGACCCCCCGCTCACGCAGCAGGGCCACATTGGCCCGGGTGGCGGGGTGGTCCCACATCTCGGTGTGCATCGCCGGCGCCATGAGCACCGGGCAGCGCGCCGTCAGCAGGGTGGAGGTGAGCAGGTCGTTGGCCTGGCCGTGCGCGGCCCGGGCGAGCAGATCGGCCGTGGCGGGGGCGACCAGAACCAGGTCGGCCTGTTGGCCGAGGCGCACGTGCGGCACCCGGTGCACGTCGTCCCAGACGCCCGTGGCGACCGGGTGGCCCGACAGCGCCGCCCAGGTGGCCTCACCGACGAAGTGCAGCGCGGCGTCGGTCGGGACGACGGTGATGTCGCAGTCGTGATGCTCGGCGAGCAGGCGCAGCAGCACCGCCGCCTTGTAGGCGGCGATCCCCCCGCTGACGCCGAGAACGACGCGCGCTCGCGCGCCGTCGCCCACGGGGCTCAGCCCTCGGTGGGCTCGGCGGTGAGCAGGCCCTCGTTGATCTCACGCATGGCCACGGACAGCGGCTTCTCCTGCACGTGGGTCTCGACCAGGGGGCCGACGTACTCGAGCAGGCCCTCGCCCAGCTGGGAGTAGTACGCGTTGATCTGGCGCGCCCGCTTGGAGGCATAGATCACCAGGGCGTACTTCGAGTCGACGGTGGCGAGCAGGTCGTCGATCGGGGGGTTGGTGATGCCCTCGGGTGCCGCAACGGTTCCGGACACAGTGCTCCTTGCTGGAACGGACGGGGTGCTGAGATGTCGGTCGACGGTCACCCCAGAGGGTGCGCCGTCGGACGCAGCCCCATGCATTCTACGAGCTGATCGGCCGCCTGGTGCACATCGTGGTTCACGATGGTGAGGTCGAACTCCGATTCGGCCGCCAGTTCCTCGCGGGCCGTGGCCAGCCGGCGCTCCCGCTCGGCGGCGTCCTCGGTGCCCCGGCCCACCAGCCGGCGAACCAGTTCGTCCCAGGACGGCGGTGCCAGGAAGACGAAGAACGCCTCCGGCATGCGCTCGCGGACCTGCCGAGCGCCCTGCAGATCGATCTCCAGCAGCGCCGGTCGTCCGGCGGCCAGTACCTGCTGTACCGGACGGCGCGGCGTCCCGTAGCGGTATCGACCGTGGACGACGGCCCACTCGAGCAGTTCGTTGGCCGCGACCATGCGGTCGAACTCGGCGTCGTTCACGAAGATGTAGTGCGTGCCGTGTTCCTCGCCCGGGCGGGGCGGGCGGGTGGTGGCGGACACCGACAACCACACCTGCGGGTATCGCACTCTGACGTCGGCCGAGACCGTGCCCTTGCCGACCGCGGTCGGCCCGGCCAACACCGTCAGCCGTGTCGTGGAAACCCCCGGGTCCCCCTCGCTCACCGTCGCCGGTCAGCGAGAGAAGCGCTCGACGAGCGCAGCAACCTGGTTCGTGCCCAGGCCCCGCACCCGGCGAGATTCGGAGATCCCGATCTCCTCCATGATCTGTCGGGCGCGCACCTTGCCGACGCCGGGCATGGCCTCGAGCAGGGCGGAGACCTTCATCTTGCCGATGATCTCGTTCGCCTGGCCCTCACGGATCACATCACCGAGGGAGCCCTGGGAGTACTTCAGCCGGTTCTTCACCTCGGCGCGGGCACGCCGGGCTTCGGCGGCCTTGGCCAGCGCAGCCGTGCGCTGCTCGGGGGTCAAGGGGGGCAGTGCCACAGGTTTCACCTCGGTCGATCATGTGTCGGCGTGAGATCGCAGGTCAGAACCTACCCACTCGTTGGCACACCGGGCAACGCGATCAGGCGATATCGCCTGACTCAGGGTGGTTGATTGTGCACCTAACGCCATAGTTGGGCCTCAGACCAGCCTCGCGAGAGCCCCTTGTGGTGAGCTGACAGCCCGCCGAGGGGTCAGCCGAGGCTCCGTGAGGCGATCTCACGCGCCAGTCTCTCGATCAGGTCGTACGGAATCGGCTTCACGTAGCGGAACTTCACCGTGTCCTTGGTGGAGCGGTACGGCGCGACCTCCAGCTCGAGGTCGCCGTCCAGCACCGGTACCGGGTAGAGGCCGACGTGGCTCTTCCAGCCGGCAAAGTGCAGCCCGTACCGTCCCTCCAGCATCACTGCCGGCATGCCGTAGCGGATCTTCTCAGTGCTGCCCGGCATCCCTCGCAGGATGGCCTCACGGACCTGGCGCAGCAGCAACTGCACGGGTTCATCGAAGCCGGCGAGGTAGTCCTCGACAGTGGTGGCGGCGGCAGGCATGGCGTGAGGGTAACGATCCTCGCCCACAGACGTGCGAGGTTGCTCGGCCGCCGAAGCCCCACCCACCTCGGTGATCATGCAATCAGTGCACGTTTTGTGCACGGATTGCATGATCACGAGGGGTTTGGGGATCAATTGCATGATCACCAAGGGGTTAGCGCAGGGCGGTGGTGACCTCGTGCAGGGTCGTGGTGGCGGCCTCACGCAGGCCGTCGATGCTCGGACCACCTCGCAGAACCTCGCGGCTGGAGCTGGGCAGCACGGTGGACAGCGATGTCCCGAAGACCTGGCGCAGCTCGGCCGGACCGGCCCCCTGTGCCCCGATTCCCGGCGCCAGGAACGGGCCGTTGACGGCGCTCAGGTCATGGGCCGCGCCCGCCCCACCCACGGTGGCCCCGACCACGACGCCGACCGAGCCCATCGGTGCGATGCCGGCGTTCTCGGCAGCGACCGCGTCCAGCATGGTCTGGGCGACCGTACGGCCGTCGACCCCCCGGGCGTGCTGCACCTGCGGACCCTCCGGGTTGGAGGTCAACGCGAGCACGAAGACCCCGCGTCCGGTGGCGGCGGCCAGGTCGAGCACCGGCCGCAACGACTCGAAGCCGAGGTAGGCCGAGACCGTCACGGCGTCGGCGGCCAGCGGCGAGGCGTCACCGACGAAGGCATCCGCATAGGCGGCCATCGTCGAGCCGATGTCACCGCGCTTGGCGTCGGCGATCATCAGCGCACCTGCCGACATCCCCTCGGCCAGAACGCGTTCCAGCACCGCCACGCCTCGAGAACCGTGCCGCTCGAAGAACGCGCACTGTGGCTTGAGTACCGCCACCCGATCGGCCAGAGCCTCGACGACGGTCATCGAGAACCGCTCCAGACCGGCGATGTCGTCGTTGAGCCCCCACTGCGCGAGCAGCCCGGGGTGGGGGTCGATCCCCACACACAGCGGGCCCCGGCCGGCCATGGCGTTGGCCAGGCGCGCACCGAACGGCTCGCGCCCATCGATCAGCTCAGACATGGGCCCTCCCGATGACGTCCGTGAAGCGGCTGAACCCTCGCTCCGCCAGGGCCGTCCGCAACTCCCCCACCACCCGCTCCGGCGCCGAGGGATCGTTGAAGGTCGCCGTGCCCACCTGAACCGCGCACGCCCCCGCCGCGACCAGCTGCAGCGCATCCAGCCCGGTGCGCACTCCCCCGATACCGACGATCGGCGCCGGACGCAGCGCCCCGGCTCGCATGGCCGCGTGCACCTGATAGATGCAGCGGACGGCGATCGGGCGGATCGCCGGACCGGACAGGCCCCCGGTGATCCCGGCCAGCACCGGACGCAACGTGTCGGTGTCGATCACCATGCCGAGCGTGGTGTTGATCATCGCCAGGCCGTCGGCGCCGGCGTCCAGACAGGCCTTGGCGATGGCGACGATGTCGGTGACGTCCGGCGACAGCTTGGCCAGCACCGGCACCCGGCCGGCCACCACCTGCACCACCCCGGAGACCACCTCGGTACTCGACCCCGGGTCGCAGGCGAAGACCAACCCCCGGTTGGCCACGTTCGGGCAGGAGATGTTGACCTCGATGGCGCTGACGCCGCCGTCCGGGCCGAGATCGGCCAGCCGCGCGGCGAGCTCGACGAACTCGGCGGCGTCCCCCCCGGCGATCGAGACCACGGCCCGCGCCTTCTGCTCCCGCAGCCACGGCAGGTCCTTGTCGAGGAAGGCCTCGATACCCGGTCCCTGCAGCCCGATGCTGTTGAGCATGCCGGACGGCGTCTCGGCCATGCGCGGCGTCGCCCGCCCGGGTCGGGCCGCCCGGGCGATGGACTTGGTGACCACCGCCCCGAGCCCGGCGACGTCCAGGAAGGGCTCCAACTCGCGCCCCGCCGCGGAGCATCCGCTGGCGGTCAGCACCGGGTTGGGAAGCTCCAGCGAACCGATGTGGGTGGACAGGTCGACATCGCTCACCTCGACGTGCGCCAGCTGACGCTCCACGTGGCGCTCCACGGCGGTCATCGGCCGGCCCCCTCGAGCCCGGGGATCTGATCCCAGACGATGGCCGCGGCGTCGAAGGTCGGCCCCTCGGTGCAGGTTCGCGTGTTGCGCACCTCACCGTCCGCGCCGCGGATCGGCAACACACAGGTCATGCAGACCCCCACTCCACAGGCCATCGACTCCTCGACGGCGCACCAGGTCGGCGAGCCCTGGGCCGCTGCCACCTGGCTCACGGCCCGCAACATCACCATCGGCCCGCAGGCGTACACCTCCGCCGGCTGCGCGCCCCCGGTGGCAGCGGACGCGGCCGCCAGTGCGGCCGGCACCGCGTCGGTGACCCGACCCGGCAGGCCCGCGCTGCCGTCGTCCGTCGTGACGTGGACCCCGGCGCCCAGCGCACGTGCCTGCTCGACCCCCGCCAGCCGGCCCTCGGTGGCCGCGCCGAGCACCAATTGCACCGAGGCGGCCGGACGACCCCGGCGGATCAGCTCCTCGGCGAACCACAACAGTGGCGCCGCCCCGTAGCCCCCACCGACCAGAACGACCCCGGCCCGCGGTGGAACGGGCGGGAACGGGCCACCGAGCGGACCGACCAGGTCGAGTGTGGCGCCCGGTGTGCGTTCGGTGAGCCAGGTGCTGCCCGCCCCGCGCGCTGCGATCAGCAACTCGACCGCTCCGTCGCGCACCCCGGCGATCGAGAAGCAGCGGCGCAGCAGCATGGCGCTGGTGGCACCGCCGACGCTCAAGGCCACGAACTGACCGGGCTGAGCCTTGCGCGCCACGTCCGCAGCGTCGAGCGCCAGCCGGAAGTAGGCGCCCTCAGGCTGTACCGAACGCAGTCGGACCTCCTGCTGGACCGGACGTTCCATCACGACTGGGCTCCCTTCTCGACCTCGGCCACCTGCAACGACCGCCCCTTGGCGAGAACCGCGGCGTGCTCCTGCAGCGAGGCCACGTGCACCTCACCGTCCCGGTCGACCTCGATCGCCTGCACCGCGGCCGCCAGTTGTTGCACGGTGGTGATGATCGGTTTGTCCATCGACGTGGTGGCCGAACGGATCTCGTACCCGTCGTGGCGGGCCGCGGGCCCGCTCGGGGTGTTGACCACCATGTCGATCTCGTCGGCGTTGATCAGGTCGACGATGGTCGGCTCACCGTTGGGCCCCGGCCCCGAGCTGTGCTTGCGCACCACCTCGCAGGCGATCCCGTTGCGGCGGAACACGTTCGCGGTGCCCTCGGTGGCCAACAGCCGGAATCCCAGCTCCACCAGGCGTTTCACCGGGAAGATGATGGCCCGCTTGTCGATGTCCGAGACCGAGACGAAGACCGTGCCGCTGGTGGACAGACCCCCGTAGGCGGCCTTCTGTGACTTGGCGAAGGCCCGCGGGAAGTCGGGGGCGATGCCCATCACCTCACCGGTGGAACGCATCTCGGGCCCGAGCAGGGTGTCGACCACCTTGCCCTCGGTGGTGCGGAACCGCTTGAACGGCAGCACCGCCTCCTTCACCGAGACCGGCGCGCCGTCCGGCAGGGTGCCACCGTCGCCGTACAGCGGCAGCATGCCCTCGGCCCGCAAGTCGGCGATCGTCGAGCCCAGCATGATCCGCGCCGCGGCCTTGGCCAGTGCCACCCCGGTGGCCTTGGACACGAACGGCGCCGTCCGGCTGGCTCGCGGGTTGGCCTCCAGGACGTAGAGCACCCCACCGGCCAGGGCGAACTGCACGTTGAGCAGGCCGAGCACCCCGATGCCGTCGGCGATCGCCTCGGTGGCCAGGCGCACCCGGTCCATCTCGGCCACGCCGAGGGTTGCCGGCGGCAACACACACGCCGAGTCGCCGGAGTGGATGCCGGCCTCCTCGATGTGCTCCATGATCGCCCCGAGGTAGAGCTCGTGCCCGTCGTAGAGCGCATCGACGTCGATCTCGATGGCATCACCCAGGAACCGGTCGACCAGCACCGGGTGCTCCGGGCTCACCTGGGTGGCCCGGCCGATGTAGTCCTCGAGCATCTCCTCGTCGAAGACGATCTCCATGCCGCGCCCGCCGAGCACGTACGAGGGCCGCACCAACACCGGGTACCCCACCTGATCGGCCACCGCCTTGGCCTCGACGAAGCTGGACGCCATGCCGTGTTCGGGGGCGCGCAGCTTGGCCCGGGCCAGCAACCGGCCGAACGCGCCGCGCTCCTCGGCCCGGTGGATCGCCTCGGGCGAGGTGCCCACGATCGGCACCCCGTTGGCCTCCAGCCGGGCCGCCAGCCCCAGCGGGGTCTGCCCGCCCAGTTGCACGATCACCCCGACCAGCTCACCGCTGCGTTGCTCGGTGTGCACCACCTCGAGCACGTCCTCGAGGGTCAGCGGTTCGAAGTACAGCCGGTCGGAGGTGTCGTAGTCGGTCGAGACCGTCTCGGGGTTGCAGTTGACCATCACGGTCTCGAACCCCGCGTCGCGCAACGCGAACGAGGCGTGCACGCAGGAGTAGTCGAACTCGACCCCCTGCCCGATCCGGTTCGGTCCCGACCCCAGGATGATCACCTTGCGGCGTCCCGACGGCGCGACCTCGTCCTCGTCGTCGTAGCTCGAGTAGTGATACGGCGTGGACGCCGCGAACTCGGCCGCGCAGGTGTCGACGGTCTTGTAGACCGGTCGCACCCCCAGGGCCTGCCGGACGCCGCGGACGACGTCCTCGCTCATCCCCCGCAGCGACCCGATCTGCGCGTCGGAGAAGCCGTGCCGTTTGGCTTCGCGAATCACCTCGGCGCTCAGGGGCTCGGCGGCCTTGACCATCGCCGCGGTCTCGTCGATCAACACCAACTGGTCGAGGAACCACGGGTCGATGTCGGTCAGCTCGTGCAGCTGCTCGACACTGGCGCCACCGCGAATCGCCTGCTGCACCTGCACCAGCCGGCTCTCGGTCGGGATGCGCACCGCCTGCAGCAGGGCCTCGAGCTCGGCTCCGGACGGCGCCGGCCCGTTCCAGTGGAAGCTCGCGTCGCGTTTCTCCAACGAACGCAAGGCCTTCTGCAGCGCCTCGGTGAAGCACCGCCCGATCGCCATCGCCTCGCCGACGCTCTTCATGGTGGTGGTCAGCGTCGGGTCGGCCGAGGTGAACTTCTCGAAGGCGAACCGGGGCGCCTTGACCACGACGTAGTCGAGCGTGGGCTCGAAGCTGGCGGGAGTCTTCTCGGTAATGTCGTTCGGGATCTCGTCGAGGGTGTACCCCACGGCGAGCCGGGCTGCGATCTTCGCGATCGGGAAACCCGTTGCCTTGGAGGCCAGAGCGGACGACCGCGACACCCGAGGGTTCATCTCGATGACGACCACACGGCCGTCGTCCGGGTTGACCGCGAATTGGATGTTGCACCCGCCGGTGTCGACGCCGACCTCGCGGATCACGGCGATGCCGATGTCGCGCAGCCGCTGGTACTCGCGGTCGGTCAGCGTCAGTGCGGGCGCCACGGTGATCGAGTCACCGGTGTGCACGCCCATCGGGTCGAGGTTCTCGATCGAGCAGACCACCACGACGTTGTCGTTGCGGTCGCGCATCAGCTCGAGCTCGTACTCCTTCCAGCCGAGGATCGACTCCTCGAGCAGCACCTCGGTGGTGGGTGAGTACTGCAACCCGGTGCCGGCGATCCGCTCCAGCTCCTCGGGGGTGCGCGCGATGCCCGAACCCAAGCCGCCCATGGTGAACGAGGGCCGCACCACAACCGGGTACCCGAGCTCGGCCACCGCCTCGTGGCACTCGGCCATCGAGTGACAGATCCGCGACTTCGCCACCTCGGCGCCACACCGCTCGACCACGCCCTTGAACTGCTGGCGGTCCTCACCGGCCTCGATGGCCGACACGCTGGCGCCGATCAGCTCGACGTCGTAACGCTCCAGCACCCCTGCGGCGTGCAGGTCCATCGCGGCGTTCAGCGCGGTCTGCCCGCCCAGGGTGGGCAGCAGCGCGTCGGGCCGTTCCTTGGCGATGATCGCCTCGATCACCTCGCGGGTGATCGGCTCGACGTAGGTGGCGTCGGCGAACTCGGGGTCGGTCATGATCGTGGCGGGGTTGGAGTTGACCAGGATGACGCGCAGCCCCTCGGCGCGCAGCACCCGGCACGCCTGGGTTCCGGAGTAGTCGAACTCGCAGGCCTGGCCGATCACGATCGGACCCGAGCCGATCACCAGGACGCTGTTCAGATCGGTGCGCCTGGGCATCAGCGAGTTGCTCCCGTCATCAGATCCGCGAATCGGTCGAACAGGTAGGCGGAGTCGTGCGGACCGGCCGCCGCCTCGGGGTGGTACTGCACCGAGAAGGCCGGCACGTCGAGGCAGCGCAGCCCTTCGACCACGCCGTCGTTCAGCCCGACGTGGCTCACCTCGGCGGCCCCGAACGGGGTCTCGAACGGGGCGTCCAGGGGGGCGTCCACAGCGAAGCCGTGGTTGTGTGCGGTGACCTCGACCCGCCCGGTGGCCCGGTCCATCACCGGCTGGTTGATGCCCCGGTGGCCATAGCCCAGCTTGTAGGTGCCGCGCCCGAGCGCCCGGCCGAGCATCTGGTTGCCGAAGCAGATGCCGAAGAACGGGATCCTGCGGCCCAGCACCTCACCCAGCAGGGCCACCGGCCCGACCGAGGCCGCCGGGTCGCCGGGTCCGTTGCTGAAGAACACCCCGTCCGGCTGGACGGGGAGCACGTCCTCGATGGTCGAGGTGGCGGGGAGAACGTGCACCTCGATGCCCCGTTCGGACATCAGGCGCGGCGTCATCGCCTTGATACCCAGGTCGAGCGCCGCCACCACCAGCCGTCTGGTGCCCTGCGCCGCCACGACATACGGCTCGCAAGTGCTCACCTCACCGGCCAGGTCGGCACCGGCCATCGGCGGTGCGGCCATCACCCGGGCCACCAGACCGGCGGCCTGGGCGGGATCGCGCAGGCCCGGATCGCCCAGCGCATCGCCCGAGAAGATCCCGGCTCGCATGGCCCCTCGTTCTCGCAGGTGCCGGGTGACCGCACGGGTGTCGATCCCGCTGATGCCGACCACCCCGGCAGCTGCCAGGTCATCCCCCAGCTCGCGGCGCGAGCGCCAGTTGGACGCCCGGCGAGCGGGGTCACGCACGACGTAGCCCGCGACCCAGACCCGGCTGGACTCGCCGTCCTCGTCGTTCATGCCCGTGTTGCCGATGTGCGGCGCCGTCATGACCACGATCTGCCGGTGATACGACGGATCGGTCAGCGTCTCCTGGTAGCCACTCATGCCCGTGGCGAACACCGCTTCGCCCAACGTGGAACCCGTTGCGCCGTAAGCGTTCCCGATCCAGGTCCGGCCGTCCTCGAGCACCAGGACGGCCCGGCCACCGTTCGCCACGGCGCTCACGCCCCCACCTCCACGTCGTCACGGCACGGTTGCGGCCGGCCGTCGAGCACCGTCGCTCGCCCTCGGTAGAAGGTCGCCACCACGCGCCCGGGCAGCTCCCGGCCACGCCAGGGACTGTTGCGTCCGCTCGTCGCCATCGCCTCGGGATCGACCACGGTGCGCGCCGCCGGATCGACCAGGGTCAGGTGGGCCGGCTCACCCACGGCGAGCGGGCGGCCCTGGGTGGTCAGCGAGCCGATCCGTGCCGGCACGGCCGACATCCGGTGCGCCACACCGGCCCAGTCCAGCAACCCGGTGTCGACCATGGTGTGCTGCACCACCGAGAGCGCCGTCTCGAGCCCGGTCATGCCCATCGCGGCCACGGCCCACTCGCAGTCCTTGTCCTCGACCGGGTGCGGCGCGTGGTCGGTGGCCACGATGTCGATCGTGCCGTCGGCCAGGCCCTCACGCACCGCCTCGACGTCGGCCCGGGTCCGCAGCGGCGGGTTCACCTTGAACACCGGGTCGTAGCTGCACACCTCGACGTCGGTGAGCATCAGGTGATGCGGGGTGACCTCGGCGGTCACCGCGATCCCCCGTTGCTTGGCCCAGCGCACGATCTCGACCGACCCTGCCGTCGAGACGTGGCAGATGTGCAACCGCGAGCCGACGTGCCCGGCCAGCAGCACGTCGCGGGCGATGATCGCCTCCTCGGCGACCGCCGGCCAGCCGCGCAAACCCAGCCGGGCCGAGATCTCCCCCTCGTGCATCTGGGCGTCCTCGGTCAGCCGCGGTTCCTGGGCGTGCTGGGCGACCACGCCGTCGAAGGCCTTGACGTACTCCAGGGCGCGGCGCATCAGCACCGCGTCGCTGACGCACTTGCCGTCGTCGGAGAACACCCGCACCGCGGCAGCCGAGTCGGCCATCGCCCCGAGTTCGGCCAGCCGCTCGCCGTTCAGCCCCACCGTGACCGCACCGACCGGCCGGACGTCGACCCAGCCCGCTCGTCGGCCCAGGCTCCAGACCTGCTCCACCACGCCGGCGGTGTCGGCCACCGGCGAGGTGTTGGCCATCGCGTGCACTGCGGTGAACCCGCCACGGGCCGCGGCCAGGGTGCCCGAGGCCACCGTCTCGGCGTCCTCGCGACCCGGTTCGCGCAGGTGGGTGTGCAGGTCGACCAAGCCGGGCAGCGCGACCAGGCCGGCGCCGTCCACCCGCACCACGTCCCGCGCCCTGTCCCGCGCCCCATCCCGCGCCCTGTCCGATGCGAGGTCCGGGCCGAGCGCGGTCACGTCGAGGCCGGCCCCCATCGCGGCGATCACGCCGTCGCGCAGCAGGAGGTCGACCGGTTCACCCCCCAGCGGTCGAACAGCAGTGATCAGATAGCTGGAGCTGGTGGGGCTCACGAGTCGTTCCCTCCGGACAGGAGCAGGTAGAGCACGGCCATGCGGACGGCGACACCGTTGGCCACCTGCTCGACGATGGTCGAGCGCGGTGAGTCGGCGGCGGCAGCGGAGATCTCCAGCCCGCGGTTCATCGGGCCGGGGTGCATCACGATGGTGTGGCCGGGCAACCGGGCCAGGCGCACGGCGTCCAGGCCGTAGCGGCGCGAGTACTCCCGGGCCGAGGGGAAGAACGCGGCGTTCATCCGCTCGGCCTGAACCCGCAACATCATCACGGCGTCCAGGTCACCGATCGACCTGCCGGCCAGCGTGGCGTCCAGGTCGTAGGAGACCTCGACCGGCCAGGCCTCGACACCCACCGGCAACAACGTCGGCGGGGCCACCAGCACCACCCGGGCACCCAGGGTGTGCAGCAGCAGCACGTTCGAACGGGCCACCCGGCTGTGCAGCACATCGCCCACGATGGCCACGGTGCGTCCGGCGAGATCGGCCCCGACCCGGTCGGAGCCCACCAGGTGTCGGCGCAGCGTGAAGGCGTCCAGCAGGGCCTGGGTGGGGTGCTCGTGGGTCCCGTCGCCGGCGTTGATCACCGCGCCGCGCACCCATTGCGCCTGGGCGAGCCGGTGCGGGGCACCCGAGGCCGAGTGCCGGATCACCACCGCGTCGGCGCCCATGGCCTGCAACGTCAACGCGGTGTCCTTCAGGCTCTCGCCCTTGGACACGCTGGATCCCTTGGCCGAGAAGTTGATCACGTCCGCGGACAACCGCTTGGCCGCCGCCTCGAACGAGATCCGGGTGCGCGTCGAATCCTCGTAGAACAGATTCACCACGGTGCGCCCGCGCAGGGTGGGCAGCTTCTTGATCTCGCGCTGCTGGGTCGCCACCATCTGCTCGGCGGTGTCCAGCACCTGCACGGCATCGGCCAGATCCAGATCGGCCGCGCTCAGCAGGTGGGAGAAGCCGCGGCTCATCGCTCGCCCGCCGCGAGCTGCTCGATGGCGACCTCGTCGCGGCCGTCGATCTCGGCCAGGCTCACCTGCACCCGTTCGGCCAGGGAGGTGGGCAGGTTCTTGCCCACGTGATCGGCCCGGATCGGCAGCTCCCGATGCCCCCGGTCGACCAGCACCGCCAACCGGACGGCGCGCGGGCGGCCCAGGTCCGACAGCGCGTCGAGCGCGGCCCGGATGGTGCGCCCGGAGAACAGCACGTCGTCCACCAGCACCACCACCCGGTCGTCGATGCCGCCCTCGGGCACCGCGGTGGCCCCCAACGGGCGCATCGGGTGCTGGCGCAGATCGTCGCGATACATGGTCACGTCGAGGCACCCGTGCGGAATCGGATGCCCCTCGATCTCGCCGAGCCGGCGGGCCAGGCGTTGGCCGAGGGTCACACCGCGGGTGGGGATCCCGAGAACGACGAGCCGGTCCGAGCCCTTGTTCTGCTCGAGGACCTCATGGGCGATGCGAGTGAGTGCCCGGGCCACATCGGCCGATTCGAGCACGGTGCGCGCGCTGACCACGCGAACCATCCCTTCCCCGCCTCACCGGACGGGCTTAAAGGAACTGGTGATGACGCCTGCGAGGCTACCAGCGGCTCGTCAGCGCCATGCCGGAACCGTGGTGACCACCGGCCCCGGGAGCGGTGAGCTGTGCCACCTGCAGCCGTCACCGCACCGTCAGGTGCCATTCACCCGTTCGGCGACCGCATTTCCGGCAAAAGCGCCCGTTCAGCGCACCTGCTCGAGATTCAATGCGTGAGATTCGGCGATCCCGCTTGACGGGGACGATAACTCTCCGTGACCATCACCGCATGGCCTCCGATTACGCACGGGCACTGGGTGCCCGCCTCCGCGCCATCCGTACCCAGCAAGGTTTGTCCCTGCACGGTGTCGAGGAGAAGTCCGAGGGCCGCTGGAAAGCGGTCGTCGTCGGCTCCTACGAGCGCGGTGACCGAGCCGTGACCGTCCAGCGACTCGCTGAGCTGGCGGACTTCTACGGCGTCCCCGTCCAAGCCCTGCTGCCCGATGCGGCACCGACCGGCAGCAGCGAACCGCCGCCGAAGTTGGTGCTCGACCTCGAGCGGCTCCAGTCGGTGCCGGCCGAGAAAGCCGGCCCGCTCGCGCGCTATGCGGCGACGATCCAGGGTCAGCGCGGTGACTACAACGGCAAGGTGCTCTCGATCCGCACCGACGATCTGCGCACGCTGGCCGTCATCTACGACGTGCCGCCGGCCGTGC
Organism: Kineosporiaceae bacterium; assembly: GCA_016713225.1. Lineage (NCBI taxonomy): Bacteria > Bacillati > Actinomycetota > Actinomycetes > Kineosporiales > Kineosporiaceae > Kineosporiaceae bacterium. Next base: position 591,994 of record JADJPO010000003.1, on the reverse strand, counting down.
TCGCCGAGCAGCTGATCGCCTGGGGCGTGCTCAACGCCGACGCCCGGCGTGCGGTGGCCGCCGAGGAGTGACCCACGGTGAGGGCGGTCTCGGGCGCGATTGTCACAGCCCGTGCCGCCCTCACGGTTGGGGGCCTGGTTCAGGCTCCCGCCTTCACATCCAGCAACCGAGCCAGCAGCCCGTTGACGAAGGACGGCGAGTCGTCCGTCGACAGTTCCGTCGCCAGCCGAACGGCCTCGTCGATGGCGACCGCATCGGGCACCTCGTCGTTGTAGAGCAGTTCCCACGCCCCGATCCGCAGGATCGCGCGGTCCACGGCGGGCATCCGATCGAGCGTCCAGCCCACGGCGTAGGTCGACAGCAGCTCGTCGATCCGGGCCGACCGGGCCAGCACTCCCTCCACGATCTGCGCCGTGTAGCCGGCCGGCGCCGTCGCCGCGGAACGCTCGGCCGTCAGGGACGCCACGGACGTGCCCCGGACATCGGCCTCGAACAGGACGTCCAGAGCGCGTTTGCGCGCCTTGCCCCGGGCGCTCACCGGGTCAGCTGACCCGACCGAGGTAATCCCCGGTGCGGGTGTCGACCTTGACCTTGGTGCCGGTCTCGAGAAACAGGGGAACGGCGATCTCGTAGCCGGTCTCGACCGTGGCGGGCTTGGTGCCACCGGTCGAACGATCGCCCTGCAGGCCGGGCTCGGTGTAGGTGATCTCGAGCACCACGGAGGTCGGCAGCTCGACGTAGAGCGGGGTGCCCTCGTGGACGGCGACCATCGCCTCCTGGTTCTCCAGCAGGAAGTTCGCGGCGTCCCCGACCGTGGCCGCACCGATGTGCAACTGGTCGTAGGTCGAGGAGTCCATGAAGACGAAGTCCTCGCCGTCCTTGTACAGGTACTGCATGTCCCGCTTGTCGACGGTGGCCGTCTCGACCTTGGTGCCGGCGTTGAAGGTTCGGTCCACGACCTTGCCGGACAGCACGTTCTTCAACTTGGTGCGCACGAAGGCGCCACCCTTGCCGGGCTTGACGTGCTGGAACTCCACCACGGCCCACAACTGGCCGTCGATGTTGAGCACCAAGCCGTTCTTCAGGTCGTTCGTTGTTGCCACTGTCGCTGCCTTCGTCGAATCGGAATCGGCCGGCCGCCCATGCTACCGGGCGCGCACCTGCTCATAGACCTGCGCGAGCAGCTCCTCGGTGGGGCCGACCAGCCGGCCCGGGCGCGCCACGTCGTCCAGCACCACGAACCGCAGCGTGCTGCCGCGCGTCTTCTTGTCCCGGCCCATCAGGGTCACCAGGTCCCCCCAGCCGGCGTCCCCGGCGTAGCCGGTCGGCAACCCCAACGAGGTCAACACCTCCCGGTGGCGCGTGACCAGCTCGGGCGAGGTGCGCTCCACCAACCGGCCCAGCTCGGCGGCGAACATCATGCCGACCGCCACGGCCTCGCCGTGACGCCAGGTGTAGGCCGAGGCCTGCTCGATGGCATGGCCGAAGGTGTGCCCGTAGTTCAGGATCTCGCGCAGCGAGGACTCCTTGAGGTCCTGGGTGACCACATCGGCCTTCACCGCGATGGCGCGGTGAACCAACTCGGCGAGCACCTCGCCGTCGACGGCCAGCGCGGCCTGCGGGTCGGTCTCGATCAGACGCAGGATCGCGGGGTCGGCGATGAACCCGGCCTTCACCACCTCGGCCATGCCCGCCACGAGATCGGCGCGCGGCAGCGTGAGCAGGGTGTCGAGGTCGCACAACACCCCGCCGGGAGGATGGAAGGCCCCGACCAGGTTCTTGCCCTCGGCGGTGTTGATGCCGGTCTTGCCGCCCACCGCGGCGTCCACCATGCCGAGCAGGGTGGTCGGCACGTGCACCACGCGGACGCCGCGCAGCCAGGTGGCCGCGACGAATCCGCTCAGGTCGGTCACCGCTCCCCCGCCGACGGCCACGATGGCGTCGGAGCGGGTGAACGAGGCCTGGCCCAGGAGCGCCCAGCAGTCGGTGAGCACCTGGGCCGTCTTGGCCTGCTCGGCATCGGGCAACCGGTGAGCGATGACCTCGTGACTGGCCTGGCGCAGTTGATCGACGGCGCGGTCGGCCGTGGCCGACACGGCCTCCGCCGAGAGCACCATCACCCGTTGCGCCCCGGCCACCAGAGCGGGCAACTGGTCCAGCAGGTCGTGGCCGACGACCACGTCGTAGGCACCTGCCTCGGCCGGCTCCCCCGGAAAGCCGCCCCCGACCCGGATTCGCTTCACGTCGTCCTCTCCTCCAACTGTGCGTCGATCAGATCGGTGACCTGTTCGATGGTGAACCCATCCGTACTGATCACGAGGGTGGCCAGGTCGCGGCACTGCGCGCGGCGCTGGTCCGCCAACCGCTGCCAGGTGGCCCGAGGGCTACCCAAGCCGGCCGGCACGGCCTGGGTCTGCCAGCCGAGACGTCGCGCAGCATCCGGCAGCAGCACGTCGAGGAACACCAGCGCCACCCCAGCCGCCGTGGTCCCTCGCAGGGCGGCAGCCACCTGCTCGTGCTCGAGTGCTCCGCCGCCGACGACGACCACGGCCGGCGATCCGGGCACCGCGCCGGCCCTCAGGTCGGCCAATGCTGCGAGCACCACGGCCCGCTCGGCCTCACGAAACGCCGCCTCGCCCCCGCTCACGAAGAGGTCGGCGACCTCGGCGCCGAGCAGCCGTTCGGCGTCCCGGTCGCTGTCGCGCACGAGGAGCCCGTGCCGTTGCGCGAGCAGCCGCGCCACCGAGGACGCCCCCGATCCGGGCAATCCCGTCAGCACCACGCCGCGCGGGAGCGCGGCATCACTCGACCCGCTCACGCGTGCTGCGGACGCAGTAGCTCGGGCAACGACTCGAGGTAACCACGCACGTTTCGGGCCGTCTCGGCCACCGAGTCACCGCCGAACTTCTCCACCACGGCATCGGCCAGGACCAGCGCGACCATGGCCTGGGCCACCACGCCCGCGGCGGGGACGGCACACACGTCGGAGCGTTGATTGATCGCGATGGCCGCCTCGCCGGTGGTGACGTCCACGGTGTCCAGGGCGCGGGGCACCGTCGAGATCGGCTTCATCGCCGCCCGGACCCGCAACGGGTCACCGGTCGACATGCCGCCCTCGATGCCCCCGGCCCGCCCGGTGCGCCGCACCAGACCCACCCCGTTGCGCTCGATCTCGTCGTGAGCGACCGAGCCGCGCCGCGACGCCGTCAGGAAGCCGTCGCCGACCTCGACCCCCTTGATCGCCTGAATGCCCATCAGGGCGCCCGCCAGCCGGGCATCGAGCCGGCGGTCCCAGTGCACATGGCTGCCCAGGCCCGGGGGCAGACCGTAGGCGAGCACCTCGACCACACCACCGAGAGTGTCACCGGCCTTACGGCAGGCGTCGACCTCGGCGACCATGGCGGCGCTGGTGGCAGCGTGCGCGCACCGCATCGGGTCGGCGTCCAGCGCTGCGGTGTCGGCCGGTACCGGCCACGGGGCATCCTGCGGAACGGCGACCGGGCCGATCCCGACGGTGTGCGAGACCAACGTGATGCCTGCGGCCTGGGCCAGGAACGCCTCTGCCACGGCACCGAGCGCGACCCGGGTGGCGGTCTCGCGGGCCGAGGCGCGTTCGAGGATCGGCCGGGCGTCGTCGAAGCCGTACTTCTGCATGCCGACCAGGTCGGCGTGGCCCGGGCGGGGCCGGGTGAGCGGTGCGTTGCGCGCCTGCGCGGCGAGCAGGTCGTCGTCCACCGGGTCGGCCGCCATCACGGTCTGCCACTTGGGCCACTCGGTGTTGCCCACCTCGATGGCCAGTGGCCCACCCTGGCTCACCCCGTGGCGCAACCCGCCCAGCACGCGGACGGCGTCCGCCTCGAAGGCCATCCGCGCGCCGCGGCCGTAGCCCAGGCGGCGGCGCTGCAGCGCAGCGTCGATGTCGCCGGTGGTGACGTGAACTCCGGCGGGAAGGCCCTCGAGCACCCCGATCAGGGCAGGTCCGTGGGACTCACCCGCGGTCAACCAGCGCAGCATGGCTCGATCCTGCCATGTCGCGCAGCTCGATCCGGTGCCTACCCGGCGGGTCCCTCGTGCCCCCTGCTCAGCTCAGCTGAAGCGACCGGCCCTCGCAGACCGAGGTGCCGCCACCGGCGGCGCCCGTCCGCTCGACCATGGCGCAGGTGCTGGGGTTGGCGGGGTCGACCAGCACGAAGGTCACGCCGCTGGTGCTCTCGCCCGCGTTGAGGGTCACCGGAACCGAGCCGTTGACCACCAACGTCGCCTGCGCCCCGCTCACCGAGGCGACGAAGACATACGTGGGGGTGGCCGTGACGGTGGTGGGCACCGTCTTGGTGACCGTGGGGGTGACCCGCTTGGTCGCGGTGACGGTGGCCGTGGACGTCGTGGTGACGGTGGCCGTCGTGGTCGAGTCGTTCGCCGTGGCCCCGGTGGTACCGGTGCCGGCCGTACCCGTGGCGGCGGTGGGCTTGGCGGTGAACGGGTCGCGGGTGGCCAGGACGACCGGCGCGATGTCCAGCGTGCTGGCTCCGGGGCTCGGCTCCGTGAGTGGGCTCGGGGTGGTCGAGGACACACTGGCCCCGGGCGCCATGGTCGGTTGCGCGACGGCTGCCGGCTCCTGCGAACTCGCTGCGAGCACCGCGTAGCCCACCCCACCGAGCAGCGCGAGTGCCGCCACCGCGCCACCGACCAGGTAGAGCGGCTTGATCGTGCGTGCCGGGGCGGCTTCGGGCTCGGGCGCCGGCAGCTGGTGGCCTGCCTCGGGGTCCGGACCACCAAAGGTCGGCGTCGGGCTCTCGGTCATGACTGCTCTCCCACTCGGGTCGCGGGGCCGGCGGACAACGCGGCGGTCTGGGGCGTCGAGCTCGCGCCGGTGCCACTCGCCGGTGTGTTCGTGCCGGTCGAACCGGTCGTGCCGGTCGAGCCGGTCGAGCCGGTCGAGCCGGTCGAGCCGGACGTGCCGGACGTGGTGGTCGGCGCGGTCGCCGCGGCGTCGGGCAGGGCGAAGACGCGTCCGGTCACGGTCATGACCACGCCGGTGGCCGAGTCCTCGGCGTCGGTTGCCTCTTGCACCGCCATCTGCAGGCTGCTGATGGCCAGGACGCGAACCAGCTCGGTCTGCAGCTTCTTGAGGAACAGCACCTGCTGGAAGTACTCACCATGGGACACGATGGTGACCGGGAGCTCGATCACCCGCAGGCCACCGGCGCTGCCGGCTGCCGGGGAAGCCGGGGCACCGGTACCGGCGGACGGCGCCGGGGTCGACGCGGCCCCCTGGCGCTGGGTCATCGTCTTGGCCGCAGCGGGAGTCAGGCTCACCAGGTCCACACCAGAGGCCGTGGCCGCAGCGTCCACGCTGCGAACCAGGGCCGGCATCGCCGCATTGATCGGCATCTGGGCCTGGATCTGGGCGAGTTCGGCCCGGCTCTTGCCGAGCTCGGCGAATTGCGCCCGGAGTTGTGCCACCTCGAGTTGCAGGGCGTCGTTCTGCGACTGTCGCTCCTCGGCCTGGGCGCGGATGTCGGCAGCCTCGGCTCGGCGTGGCGAGATCAGCAGCAACCAGGTGGCCGCCATGATCGCGGCGCACAGCAACGCGGTGGTCGCCGTCCAGCGGGATGTCTTGCTGCTCAACATCTCAACGGGCCTTTCGGTCGTACCTGTGGGACAGGGCGTCCGGCTTCACGGTCACCGAGGCGGCGAAGTCGATGTTCGCGGTGGTCCGTTCATCCTGCGTGTGGACGGCCGACTGCAACCGGCTCACATCCATGCCCGTGACGCTGGCCACCGAGGTCAACCACTGCGCGACGTCGGGGAAACGCTTGGCGGTGCCGGTCACACTGATCTCACCGATCCCCTGTGCCGCCAGCGCGTCCGTGACCGGTTGGCCGGCTGTTCCCTCGGTCAGGGCGAGGTCGAGGGTCCCGAGCCACACAGAGGCAGGAGTCGCGACCGACAGCTCGTCCAGGAAGCGGTACCAGAGCACATCACCGGCCATCGCGGTCTCGCGAGCGGTGCGGGCGGCGTCCACCTTGGCCAGCACGCGAGGCACCTCAGCGTATTGCGCTTCCTGCTTGTGCAGCTCTTGGGTGCGAGCCTCGACCACGGCGAGTTCGGCGTTGGCGACACCGACCTGGTGCTGAGCCCAGAAGGTGCCGAGGATGCCGATCAGCGCCACACCGATCACCGAAGCGGCCAGGATCCCCTGGATGCGACGGAACCGGCGGCTCTCGATGATCTCCGGAGGCAGCAGGTTGACGCGGGGCACAGTGGCCCACTCCACCCGGTTCCGGGTGACGGTGGCCTCCTGCCCCACGGGCATGGTCATCGTCATCAGATCGCTCCCAGTGCGAGTCCGACCGGCACGGCGGCCAACGGCTTGACGAAGTCGAGTTGGCTGTCATCGAGCCCGGTGCGCCCGATGCGCAGGTTGGCCATCGGATCACCCGCGACCACCGGAACCCGGGTCGCGGCACCCAGGCGCGGCACCAACCCGGCCAGCCGGGATCCCCCGCCCGAGATCAGGATCCGCTCCACCGGGGCGCCGGGGTTGGAGGCCGCGTAGTAGTCCAGCGACCCCCGCACCTCGTCGACGAACTCCTGCGAGACGGCGTCCACCACACGACTGACGGCGGCTGTCTCCTCCGTGGGGGGTGCGAAGGCGACCTGTTGCTTCATCGCCTCCGCATGTCCCAGTGGGACGCCGAGACGTTCGGCGATGGCGTCGGTGACGTCCTGACCGCCCATCAGCAGGATGCGCACGAAGCGCGGCAGGCCCCCGCTGTAGACCACGATGTTGGTCACCCGAGCACCGACGTCGATCAGGGCCTCGGTCTCGACCTCGGCATGTGACTGCTTGCCCAGCGCCCGCAGAACGGCGAAGGAGGTCAGGTCGACCGAGACCACGTCCAGACCGGCCTTCTCGGCACACCGGACATTGGCCAACACGGTGTCTCGGGAGGCCGCCACCAGCAGCCCCCGCAGCTTGCGCGCCCCGGCCGAGTCGGTCAACTCCTCCAGCGGGAAGAAGTCGAGCACGGCCTGGTTGGCGTCGATCGGCAGGTAGTCCTGCACCTGGAAGGCCAACGACTCGCGCAGTTCCTCGCGCTCCATCCAGGGCAGATCGAGCTGGCGCACGATCACCCGTTGGTTGGCCACCCCGATGACCACCCGGTGATGACTGAACCCGGTGGCCTTCCACAATTGCCGCAGGCACTGGCTCGTGGCCTCGATGTCGACGACCTCGCCGTCCCGGATCGCTCCCTCGGGCAGGACCACCTGCCCGAAGCGTTCGAGCGTGATCCCACCCCGACCGTACGAGAGCTCGACAGCGCGGACGACTGACGTCCCGATGTCCAGCCCGATGGCGGTCTTGCCGGCCATGGCCCACCCCTTCGATCCCACTGCGCGTCCCGCGCTGCGGCGGTCGGATCCCGCGAATGAGCCATCGGCCCAGGGGGTTTGGCCCTTGACGCCGGGGGGTCAGTGTCGCCCGGACGGCGGCGACCCGAACGGCGCAATCGGACGGCGCGAGGTGGGGTCAGCCCAGCCCGGTCAGCCCAGCCCGGTCAGCCTGAGATAGGCGTGGGCGAGTTGCTCGCCCCAGATCAGTCCGACCCAGGTGCCGGCCAACATGTAGGGCCCGTACGGGATCTTCCGTTTCAGCCCACCGCCGTGCACGGCCATGAGCACCACCCCACCCAGGGCACCGAACAGGAAGCCCGCGAAGGCGCCCACGGCCAGTGCCCCCCACCCCACCCAGGCCAGGTAGCCACCGATCAGGCCCGCCAGCCGGACGTCGCCGTAGGCCATCCCGGCGGGGTACACCTGATGCAGCAGGCGGTAGAGCAGCCACAGGCCCACCCCACCGAGCAGCATCCGGACGGCGGCCGGCCGGTTGCCGGCGAGCAGCGCGGCGCCCCCCAGCAGTGCGGCACCGATCCACCAGGACGGGACCACGATGACCGTGGGCAGCCGCTTCACGTCGATGTCGATCAGCGCCAGCGCAATGCCGGCCAGGGTGAACCAGGCCAGCGCCACCCAGGCGAGCAACCAGGCGGGGCTCGGCGCGGAATTGTCGCCCAGAGGCCAGCCGGCGGTGCCCGAGCGGTGCAGCATCCAGGCCGTGACAGCGGCCAGCGCCATCGCGGAGCCGGCCTCGACCAGGGGGTAGCGGCGACTGATCGGCAGACCACAGCACCGGCTTCGGCCGTGCAGCAGCAGCCAGGACACCACCGGCACGTTGTCCCGAGGTCCGATCGCCCCACCACAGCGGGGACACCGGCTGGCCGGCGAGACCACCGACTCCCCCGCCGGGACCCGTGCGATCACCACGTTGAGGAAGGAGCCGAACAGCAGGCCCGACACACCGGCGACGGCGACCAGGAGGATCATCACGTCCCGACGCTATCGCCCGGCATCAGCCGTCCGTGACATTCTCGTACTCCCACTGCGCCGACAGCGGTTTGAGGAAGTAGGTCGGCTGAATGGCACCACCGGCGAACCGCGCGTCGTACTGATAGTCCTTGAGGTAGCCGGTCCGCCCAGCACCGCCGCTGGTCCCGACGGTGCCGCGGTAGTTCTGCGCCAGGGAGCCGTACAGCGTCAACGTGCCCAGGTCGGATCCAGCGTTGTACTGCTGCACGATGAAGCTGTCCTGAATGGTCAGGATCGCCGCGTCGATCCGATTGATCCGCTGGGTCGTCGTCAGCAGTTCGGTGTTGCCGCTGACCGGGTGGTAGACCCAGGCGCTGTGCCCCGGGATCAGGCCGATGATGTCGGTGCTCTCCGGATCGAGCGTGGGGTCGTTGGCGCAGACCAGGTCATCGGTGATGATCACGTCCTGGGTGGATCCCACGGTGACGTTGCCGCTGACCGTTCCGCCGATGTAGGCGGTGCCCAGGTTGCAGGCATAGCTCGGGGTCACCCCCGTGGTGGTCTCGTTGTAGGTGATACCGGCGATCACCCGGCTCTTCGGGAAGCCCCGCGCCTGCTGATTGGCCTGGGTACAGGCCGAGGTCAGATCCTGGATGAAGATGGCGGGCGCCAGGTTCACGGTCTGGGCGGAGGTGCGGTTGGCGGGATTGAAGCACTCCGGACGATTGGCGACGGTGGTACCCGGGCTGTAGACCGTCATGGTGGTGCCGCTGAACGTGATGTGCGTGGCCCCGAAGTACACGCAGCCGAAGTCGTTCGCGTTCTGGGCGAGTTCGGTGTTGGACGCCGGGATCTGCACCAGGGGGTTGTAGACCGGAGTGTTCGCCGGGAAGCTCGCCGAGCCGTTGACCCGGTAACAGCTCGACCCCGAGCACTGGGTGGTCGGAGACGTGCCGAACGGGGTCATGGTCGAGGTGGTCGCCCGGCCGCTGAAGGTGACCGAGCCACCGATCATCGGGGTGTCGTTGGTGTGCATGGGGCCGTTGATCCGGTCGCCGTTGGCGAACTGGATCTCGCTGCAGCTACCGGAGTTGCGCCCCTGCCACCAACGCCTGGTGCACGCGACGGAGGTGCTGCCGGTGTACAGCGGGCTGAGGTTCTCCTTGTCGGAGAAGTACACGTAGTTCAGGAAGCTGCCGGGCTGGAAGGTCGCGGTCAGGGTACGACTGACCCCGTTCGCACTGCCGATCGCCCGCACCACGAGCCGCCCGCCGCTGCCGGTCTGGTTGGGCGTGCGGACCACCTGGTAGCGGAACCGGGCACCGGTCTGAGTGCCGGGGATGGTCGTGCCGGAGGTCGTGAGGGCAGCGTTGGTGGTGTCCGTGCTCTGCCAGTAGCCCTGGTTGTTGATCAGCCGGGACAGGTAGTCGTCGAGTCCGGCCTGTGCGGCGGCCATGGCCGCCTTGGCGTCCTGATCGGTGCGCGTCGGCTTCTGTTGTTGCAGCGCCATGGTGAGACTCACCAACAGGAAGGCGGTGAGCATCAGCATCACGGCCACCGTGAACAAGAGCGCCATGCCCTCGTCGGAACGGTCGCGCTGCCCAGGGGTCGACATCCTCATGAGATCTTCCCGATCCGGATTGCATTGCTCTGATTGACGAGTGTGATCGATTCCGAGACGGCCGCCGGGGCGACCTCCAGCTTGTCCTGCGCCCGCACGCGCAAGGTCACCTGAACCGAGGCCACCATGCGCAGCGTCGCCTCGTCGCCCGGGAGCGTTGCCCCGCTCGTGGGCACCGACAACGCCACCGGTGCGGTGTCCATGTCGACCCGGAGCCGGTGGAACGAGAACAGCACCTCGCCCGCGATGTTCACCGGGCCCGGGGCGACACAGCGTGTGGTGGAGGCCGACGCCGGGAACGCACCCCCGGTGTAGGGGATCACCGTTCGCCGCAGGCATTGCGAGGTGCTGTCGACCTCGTAGGTGATCTGGGAGAACACCGGCGTGGCGCCACCGTCGCGCGAGTAGAACACGATCTTGCGCGGCGAGGCGAAGGCAAAGGCGCTCTGCGAAGTACCGTTCGGCGCCGGAACGGCCACCCGCAGATCGCGGCTGAGCATCTCGGTCATGATCCGGGCGTCGGCCTGTTGGGCGGTGCGCGCATCCGCGAACCGTCGTTCGCGCAGGGTGGTGGTCAGCATCGTGGCGCCCAGGATGAACACGATCGAGGTGATCACCATGGACACCAACAGCTCGGCCAGACTGAGTCCGGCATCGTCCGTTGCGGGGAACAGCCGGCGGCCCGGCCGGCGGCTGGGGAACATCGATCGCGACACCTCAGCCCACCGACACCGTCGAGCTGACATTGCCGGCGGTCAGCGACACCGACTGCGGACGCGTGCCACTCGGCACGGTGAGCGTCCACGCTCCCGGCGGCAACGCAACCCTGGAGGTATTGCCCATGGCCGGCATCACGCCCAGCGTGATCACCTCACCGCCGGCGCAGTAGGCATCGGCAGCATGGGTCGCCGTCACCGTCTTGCCCACCGCAGCGGCGTTGTCGGGGCGGAACCGCACTCCCGCCAGCGAGACGTTCACGTTCGCCGTCTGGCCGGTGACGACGCTGGTGAGCGGGAGCGAGGCGGGCCGAGCGTCCTGACAGGACCCGGCCCACGCGCCGTAGGCCGCGGGGAACAGCCGCGTGGCGGTGAAGCCCGAACTGGTTGCCGAGCTCAGGCACGCCTGCGAAGGGGTGGCCGTGGCGCAGTTCGGCGGGCTGCGCCGAGTGGTGGCACTGGGCCACAGGGTGGTGGTGAGGTACGGCTGAAACGCGTTGGCGCCGTAGGAGGCGGGCATCGACGTGCCGGACGGCCGGACCAGGGTCGCGGTGAGCGATCCCGGCTCGCCGAGGCTCAGCGTCGTCTTGATCACCGAGTTCGCCACGATGCCGCTACCGGTGTCGGTCACGCTGTCGAGGCCGCTGATGTCCACCATGCCGCTCCGCGAAGCCGTCGCGTAGACGTTGCTCGAGGCGGACAGATTGGTGAACACGGCGCAGCCGTCCGCGCCGGTGGTCTCGGTGTCCAGCGTCGTCCCGCTGGAGGTGCGCAGGACGACCTGAGCGTTGGGTACCGGTGACCCGGAGGAGTCCAGGACGTAGGCCGCCAGGGATCCCTTGGCCGTGTCGAGACCACCGCTGCTGGCGTTGAAGCCCAGGCTGCGCATGGTCTCGGTGGTGACGGGTTCGGTGTTGCCCATGTTGGCCCAGGTGACCGTCACGGTGACGCGCTTGGCGGCCAGCCGCCCGGTGCCGGTACAGGCGGACACGGCGCCGTTGTAGGTGGTGTAGGTGGCGTCCTGGGTGATCGTGTAGACGGTGCCGCCCACGGTCTGGGTGGGCAGGACGACGCGACCATCCGGGATGTCGACCGCCGAGACCTGGCGCAGCGCCTCGGCTTGACTCGCCGCGAGATTGGCCGCCGCGGTGCGCCGGCCCGAGTCGGCGGTCAGTCCCAGGGTGCCGAAGACCAGGCTGGCCACGACGAGTGCCCCGATGCCCATGATCGTGGAGGACACGACGGCCTCCATCAAGGTGAAGCCCTCGTCAGACCTGATGTGTCGCCTCACGACCTCGACTCCGTCTCGACGCTCGACAGTGGTGGCCGAACCTTCGCGGCCCGGACGAACCAGGGGCGACACCGCGGCGCGGGGCCGCCCCTGGCACAGCCCGTGGGATCAGGCGATGTCCGCCGCCGCACAGGCACCGCTGGACAGCCCACTCTTGGGCGAGTACTTCCAGGTCTGGGTGCCGCCGTTGGTGTTCGTCAGCTGGACGCACCACTTGGTCTTGTCGGTGGCGTGGAACGTCGTGGTCGGCGCGCCGATGGTGGCCTGGCTGGCCCGGCCGACGACCTTGGCGTTGACGGTGTACTGGTTGTTGGCGTCCTTGCCCACGGCAACCTCGCCGGTGGGGTCGCCGTCCACGTAGTAGGTGGCGATCTCCTTACCGATGGTGGTGACGTCGGCCTTGGTCGCGGTGTCCTGAGCCTTCTCGCGCTGGCTGAGGAAGACCGGGATGGCGATCGCGGCCAGGATACCGATGATGATCATGACCACCAGGAGTTCGATGAGGGTGAAGCCCTCGTCCTTCTCGGCCATGGACTTGCGAATGCGAGCGAGCATCGAGTGCTCTCCTTCGACTCAGCTGGTGAGGCCGTGGAACCCGTTCGCAGACATAGGGTCCGGGCCGGATCGTGATGACAGGTGAGACGTCGACACAGCGTGGTGAAGGCTTGAGTCGGATCAACCGAACGGGCCAATGGATCACAGTCGGCAACAATCCCTCATCCCACTGCGGACGGATCGCCGACACAGTGCAGGGGCGGCCCCGCAGTTGCGGGGCCGCCCCTGGCGGAACTCGATGGATCAGGCGACGTCTGCCGCTGCGCAGGCACCGCTGGCGAGGCCGCTCTTGGCCGAGTACTTCCAGGTCTGGGTGCCGCCGTTGGTGTTCGTCAGCTGCACGCACCACTTGTTGGCCTTGTCGGTGGCGTGGAACGTCATCGTCGGCGCGCCGATGGTGGCCTGGCTGGACCGGCCGACGACCTTGGCGTTGACGGTGTACTGGTTGTTGGCGTCCTTGCCCACGGCAACCTCGCCGGTGGGGTCGCCGTCCACGTAGTAGGTGGCGATCTCCTTACCGATGGTGGTGACGTCGGCCTTGGTCGCGGTGTCCTGAGCCTTCTCGCGCTGGCTGAGGAAGACCGGGATGGCGATCGCGGCCAGGATGCCGATGATGATCATGACCACCAGGAGTTCGATGAGGGTGAAGCCCTCGTCCTTCTCGGCCATGGACTTGCGAATGCGAGCGAGCATCGAGTGCTCTCCTTCGACTCAGATGGCGAGGCCGTGGAACCCGTTCGCAGACATAGGGTCCGGGCCGATTGCGATGACAGGGGAGGTATCGGCTCACCGAGCCGACGACTTGAGCCGGATCGCCCGAACGGGCCAGCGAGTCCCGCTGAACGACCCGAATCGTCGCGGACGCCCTACTTGATCAGGTTGAAGACCGAGAAGATGGGCATGTAGAGCGCAATGATCATCCCGCCGATGATCGTGCCCAGGACGGCGATCATCAGGGGCTCGATCAGGCTGGTCAGCGCCTCGGCCGTCGCCTCGACCTCCTGGTCGTAGAAGTCGGAGATCTTGTGCAGCATGGTGTCCATCGCCCCGGTGTCCTCACCGACGGCCAACATCTGCACCACCATCGGCGGGAACACCTTGTGCTCGGTCAACGGCGCGGTCAGCGACTCCCCCCGCCGCACGTTCTCCTCGACGGCCTTGGAGGCGTCACGGATGACGATGTTGCCGCTGGTGTCACCGACGATCTCGAGACTCTGCAGGATCGGGACACCCGATTGCAGCATGGTGCCCAGATTGCGGGTGAACCGGCTGATCGCGACCTTCTGGAACAGCGAGCCGAACACCGGCAGCCGCAGCTTCATCGGGTCGACCACCCGCCGCACACCCTCGCGGTTCTTCACCCGGCCCCACACCACGACACCGACGATGCCGAGCACCAGCAACACCGGCGCTCCCAGTCGTAGCGAGTCCGACAGGAACACGAGCACCTTGGTGGGCCCCGGCAGCTCCCCGCCGAGATCCTTGAACATCTTCGCGAAGATCGGAACGATGAAGATCAGCATGCCGATCACGGCGACCACGGCGATCACGAAGACGACCGTGGGGTAGGTCATCGCCGATTTGATCTTCGACCGGAGCCGTACCTCGGCCTCGTAGTTGGCGGCGATCTGCAGCAGGACCGAGTCGAGGAAGCCACCCACCTCGCCGGCCCGGGTCATGTTCACCAGCAGCGGGGGGAAGACCTCCGGATGGCGGGCCATCGCGGTGGACAGCGACTGCCCGGCCTCGACCGCTCCCCGGACCTCGCCCAGGGTCTTGGCCAGCTTGGCGTTGTCGGTCTGCTCGGACAGGATCGCCAGAGCACGGAGTAACGACAGACCTGAGTTGATCATCGTGGCGAACTGGCGGCTCATCACCGCCAGGTCCTTCAACCCGACCCCGCCACCGAACGGCAGCGAGATCTCGCGGTTCATGCCCGAGTTGGCCTCGCGGATGGAGATCGGCGCATAGCCCATCCCCCGCAGCTTCTGCGCCAGGGCAGCCTCGGTCGGGGCGTCGAGCTTGCCGTTGACCAGCTTGCCCTTGCGGTCGCGGACGGAGTACTCGAAGGTCTTGGTGGCCGTGCTCATCACTGATCTCCTGGCGCTCAGAACCGGCCGACGAGGCGGTTGAAGTCCTCGACGTGGTGGCACTTCTCGCGACCCTGATCCATCGTGATCCGCCCGGTGCGCACCAACTCGGCCAGATGCTGGTCGAGCGTGTGCATGCCGTACTGGGCTCCCGCCTGCAGGGCGGAGTAGATCTGATGGGTCTTGCCCTCGCGGATCAGGTTGCGGATGGCTGGGGTGGCGACCATCACCTCGGTGGCCGCTGCCCGGCCTCGCCCGTCCCGGGTCTTGCACAGGGTCTGACACACCACACCCTGGATCGCCCCGGCGAGCTGCACCCGCACCTGCTGCTGCTGGTGCGGCGGGAACACGTCGATGACCCGGTCGATGGTCTGGCCGGCGTCCTGCGTGTGCAGGGTGGCGAAGACCAGGTGGCCGGTCTCGGCGGCGGTCAGCGCGACCGAGATGGTCTCGAGGTCACGCATCTCACCGACCAGGATGATGTCGGGGTCCTGGCGCAGCACGTGCTTGAGCGCGTTGCCGAACGAGAGCGTGTCCTCGCCCACCTCACGCTGATTGACCATGCACGACTTGTGCCGGTGGAGGAACTCGATCGGGTCCTCCACGGTCATGATGTGGTCCTTGCGGGTGCGGTTGGCCAGGTCGACCAGTGCCGCCAGCGTCGTCGACTTGCCCGAGCCCGTCGGACCGGTCACCAGCACCATGCCGCGAGGTAGCGCCGCGAAGTTCGAGACGGACGGCGGGATGCCGAGCTTCTCGAGCGAGTGGATCTCGTACGGGATGCGGCGGAAGGCTGCACCCAGCGCCTCACGCTGGCGGTAGACGTTCACCCGGAACCGGGCCTGCCCGGGCAGGGAGTAGGACAGGTCGAGTTCGAGCTCGGCCTCGAATCGCTCTCGCTGCTTCTGGGTGAGGATGGCGTAGATCACCCGTTGCAGGATCTGCGGCGTCAGGATCTGCTGATCGGGCAACTCGACCAGGTCGCCGTTGACCCGTGCCAGGGGTGGTGCGCTGACGGTCAGGTGCAGGTCGGAGGCACCCATCTCGATCATGGTGGTGAGCACGGAGCTCAGGTCGAGGTCGTTCTCCTCCACCTGCTGTTCGGTGCCCTTGCGCTCGAAGCCACCACCGTGGGGCGACGGAGCAGGTGAAGCCACGGCCTGCGGCGTGGGATGGGCCTGCTGAGCCGGCTGGGGCGGCTGGGCCGACTGAGTGCTGTGCACGGGGGCGGGAGGCATCGGGGGCTGCGGCGGCGGAGCCAGGGTCGGCACCGGAGCAGCGGGCTGCATCGGGACCGGCGAGGGCGCCAGCGTTGGTGTCGCCGGCGGATACTGCGGCTGCGCGCTGTGCTCCAACGTCGCTCCTCGATGGCAGGGTGGTGCCCGATTGGCTCTCAGTGGTGGATCGGTCGCTGCCGCGGCGCGCTTGAGGCTCGAGAGCCTCAGGCCACCACGCGCAGCACCTCCTCGAGCGAGGTGAGGCCGTCGCGCACCTTGTACATGCCATCGGTGCGCAACGAGTGCATCCCCTGGGCCTTGGCCACGTCGCCCACCTCCGCGGCGGCTGAGCGTGCGACGCACAGGCGCTCGATCTCCTCGGAGACGACCATGACCTCGTGCAGTGCCAGTCGGCCCTTGTAACCGGTCTTGGCGCACGCCGCGCAACCCGCCGGCCGGTGCAACTGGGGCAGCGGCTCCCCCGGCTGCCAGGGGTAGCGAGCAGCCAGCAGTTCCTTCTCGCTCGGCTGGTAGGCCTCCTTGCACTTCACGCACAGCTTGCGCGCCAGCCGTTGCGCCAGAACACATTCCACCGCAGATCCGACCAGGAAGGGTTCGATGCCCATCTCGGTCAATCGGGTGATCGCCGACGGCGCGTCATTGGTGTGCAGCGTCGACAACACCAGGTGACCGGTCAGGGCGGCCTCGATGGCGATCTGCGCGGTCTCGTGATCGCGGATCTCGCCGATCAGCACGACGTCCGGGTCGGAACGCAGAATGGAGCGCAGGGCGGCGGCGAACGTCAGCCCCGCCTTCGTGTTCACCTGCACCTGGTTGATGCCCGGCAACCGGTACTCGACCGGGTCCTCGACCGTGATGACGTTGATCTCGTCCCGCGCGATCGCATTGAGGGTCGCGTAGAGCGTCGTGGACTTCCCCGACCCGGTCGGGCCGGTGACCAGCAACATCCCGTACGGCTTGCGGTAGCTGGTGGCGTAGCGCTCATAGTTGGCCGGGTCGAAGCCCAGGTCGGGCAGCGCCAACCGGGCGGTGCTGTTGTCCAGCACCCGCATGACCACCTTCTCGCCCCACACCGTGGGCAGCGTGGCCACGCGCAGATCCATCTTCTTCCCACCGGCGGTGACCGACAGCCGGCCGTCCTGGGGCACCCGCCGGATCGCGATGTCCATGTCCGACATGATCTTCAGCCGCGAGATCACCCCGGACTGGATCGACCTGGGTGAACGCATCACCTCGTGCAGCACTCCGTCGATGCGATACCGCACCCGGACGTCGTGTTCGGCGGGCTCGATGTGGATGTCCGAGGCACCGTCACTGATCGCCTGAGTGATCAGCAGGTTCACGTAGCGCACGATCGGGGCGTCGTCGATCACCTCGGCGACGATGGCCGCGTCGTCATGATCGGCGTCCTCGGACAACGCGGTGCTCAGATCGTCCAGGTCGCCGTCGGCGCGGCAGTACCGTTCGATCGCCGCGAACAGGTCCTCGCGCGTGGCGACCACCGGCCGCGGTTCCAGGCCGGTCAGTGAGCGGACGTCGTCCACGGCGAACACGTTGCCGGGATCGGCCATGGCGAGCAGCAGCCGGCCCTCCTCGACCCCGATCGGCAGGACCGCGTAACGCCGGCACACGGCCTCGGAGACCAGGCTCACGGTGTGACCGTCGACCGGGTGCTCGGCCAGGTCGACGAACGGCAGGCCGATCTGCGCGGCGAGGGCCTGCACCAACTGAGCCTCGGTCAGGACACCGTGCTCGACCAGGATGCGGCCCAGGCTGCGCCCCACCCGCTCGTGCTCGTCGTAGGCAGCTGCCAGCTGCCCCTCGTCGACGAGGCGTGCGTCGAGCAGGATGTCGGCCAGTTGTCTCACTGGCGCCCGCCACGGCGACACGGCCTCATGCACCGGATGTCGGCCCCCCAGGCCTCGAGCTTGAGCTCGGGCAGGTACTCGTGCTCGTGCTGAGGTGCGCTAGCCCGCCCGGCCCCGCGATGCCGCTCGGCGGTCCAGCTCGAGCTGTCCGGCGGCGCGCATCACGTCGAGCGGTGGACGCAGCCTCGTCATCAACCGAACCTGGCCCTCGGCCTGATGGACGAGCATCGAGAACCCCCCGCTGACCTCCCCGCCCGCCACCAACCAGGCGCGGGCCAGTGGGGTCGGCCACGGGTCGTACCGGACGTCGAGCAGGACCGGGACGGCGGGCGTGGACGCCACCGCGCCGGCGAGGTCCTCGGCCAGGGCGTCACCCGCCTGACCCGGCAGGGTCGAGATCACCACAGCACCCGGCGGCAGCGAGGCCAGACGCCGGGCCGCCGTGGCGACGTCCAGGCTGTCGAGTTCGGGGGCGACGCCGAGCCGCCGGGCTGCGGCCAGCAGGGGAACTGCCCGCTCGCGGGAGCGAACCAGCACCACCGGCACGGGACAGCCCAGGTCGCGCAGCGCAGCCAACGAAGACGCCGCGGTGGCGCCACCACCCAACACCACGGCGTGCTCGACTGCTGTGGCCCCAGCCTCACCGAGCGCGTGGATGATCCCGTAGACGTCGGTGTTGTAGCCCTGCAGGCGGATTGCCGACGCCGAGGATCCGGAGCCCTCGACGACCACGGTGTTGACGGCGCCGACCTGTGCCGCCAGGTCGCTCTGGCCCGCCAGGTGAGGTTGCACCGCCCGTTTGAGCGGCATCGTGAGCGACAGACCCGCCCAGCCCCCGTCCACCGTCGCCAGGAAGCTCGCCAGGTCGGGCTCGTCGACGTCGAACGACTCGTACGTCCAGGTGTTCAGACCCAGCGCCGCGTAGGCGGCGCGGTGCATCAGGGGCGACAGCGAGTGCGCGATCGGGTGGCCGAGAACCGCCGCCCGCCGCCCGGCGGTCACCTCAACGCCCCGGGTTGGCGGCCAGCCACTTGTCGAGCTCGGCCTTGAGGACAGCGAACTCCGCTTCGGTGGTGGCGTACTTGGTCTCGCCCGTGTCGGGGTTGACCGCCACGAAGTACAGCCACGGGCCCTCGACGGGATTGAGCACCCCCTGGATCGCGACCACCCCCGGGCTGCAGATGGCCCCCACCGGAAGGCCGGCGTGACGATAGGTGTTGAACGGCGAATCGACCGTGAGGTCCTTGAGCGAGACCGCGACCTTGCGCCGGTTCAACGCGTAGTTGACCGTGGTGTCCAACTGCAACGGGCGCTTCTGGGCGATCCGGTTGGCGAAGACCCGGGCGATCTTTCCCGCATCCTCATCCGATCCGCGCTCGGCCTCCACCAGGCTGGCCTCGATGATCACAGCCTTCCACCGCGGGGGTTCCACCCCGAGCTGAGTCAGTTCCGCCTTCGTCTTCTGCACCATGTCGGCGATGAGATCGAGTGCGGTGGTCTGCGGGGAGATCTCGTAGGTCGCCGGGAACAACCATCCCTCGACCCGGCCACCGGCCTCGGCCGGCAGGCCGATCTCGGCCGGCTGCTTCACGGCCGCCTGGAAGTCCGCGAGGGGGATGCCGCTGCCCTTCGCCAGGGCGTCGAGGATCTCGACGAGACGCAGACCCTCCTTCACCGTCACCTTCTTGACGACACGATTCGCCGGATCGGCCAACACCTGCAACGCTCCGGCGGCGCTCATCTGCTTGCGCAACGTGTACACCCCGGGTTGGATCTTCGAGGCCCGAGCGTCCTTGTCGGCCAGCGACACGAAGGAGTCGGCCGTCTTGACCACGTCGGCCTCTCGCAGCACCCGACCGATGGCTGCGCCGGTGGCCCCCTCGGGGATGGTCACGCTGACCTGACCGGTGCCCGGGCCGGGGTAGTCGTCCGGGGCGAACAGTGAGTTGATCAGCGGGCGGATCGTGAACCAGGCCAGGCCGGCGGCGGCCACGAGAACGCCGAGGCCGATGATCACCGATACTCGACCCCGACGCGAGCGGGTGCGCCGGCGTTTCTCGCTCTCGCGCGCCGCCCGTCGCTGCCGCACGGGGGGCGGGGACGACGCGCCCAGGGGCATGTCGTTCACGACGGCGGTGCCTCCGCTCTCTGCGCGCCGGACTCTCCGGCGTCGTCCCCCTGCCCACCCTGCCGAGCGGTGGTCGTACTCGCCACCGGCTGTCCGGGTGGTCGCCCGGTGGCGCGTTCGGCGTCCAGGGCAGCCTGCAGGATCACCACCGCGGCCGCCTGGTCGATCACCGGACGACTGCGTCGCTGCTTCCTGCCGGCGTCGCGCATCGAGCGGGCTGCGGTCACCGTGCTCAGCCGTTCATCAACCAGCCGGACGCCGACCGGCGCCACTCGGCGCGCGACGGCCTCAGCGTATCCGCGGGCCGCAGCCGCCGCAGGCCCCTCGGCACCGGCGAGGGTCAGCGGTAGCCCGATCAGCACCTCGAAAGCCCGATACTCCGCCACGAGCTCAGCCAACTGGTCGATATCCGTGGTCGGACCGTTACTGTCCGCAGCGCGAGCCAGGGTGCACTCGGGGACCGCCAGCATCCCGTCGGGATCGCAGCGGGCCACTCCGACGCGCACGCTGCCGACATCGACAGCGAGCCGGACACCACGTCTCACCGCCGAGTGACGATCTCTCCGACGGCGTGTTCGACCCGCTGCAGCGCCTCGGACAGCTTCGAGACATCGGAGCCACCGCCCTGGGCCACCTCGGGCGAGCCGCCACCGCCGCCACCGAGCACAGCGGAGGCCTGCTTCACCAGGTCACCGGCCCGTACCCCCCAGCGCCGTGCCTCGTCGTTGGTGGCCACGACCACCAGCGGCCGTCCCTTGGAGCGGCCGGCCACGGCGACGACCGCCGGCGTGTCGACCGGCATCCGGCCCCGGACGTCGAGGGCCAGCGAGCGCAATTCGTCGGTCGAGACGTCCCCGGCGTCATGCGTCACCACGCGGACCCCGAACACCTCGGCTGCCCCGTCGACCAGCGCGCCGGCCCCGGCGAGCACCGCCGCCGCCCGCATCGCGTCGATCTCCTTGGTGGCATCGCGCAACTGGGCCACCAGCGAGGCCACCCGGTCGGTGAGCTCCTCCGGGCGCACCTTGAGGGCATCGGTCAGCTGTGAGACCAGCAGGTGTTCCCGGGCGGCGAACTGGTAGGCGTCCACGCCCACCAGAGCCTCCACGCGGCGCACCCCGGAGCCGATCGACCCCTCGCCGAGCAGCCGGACCATGCCGAGCTGCCCCGAGCGCGGCGCATGGGTGCCGCCGCACAGTTCGCGGGTCCACTCCCCCACCGAGATCACCCGAACCCGGTCGCCGTACTTCTCGCCGAACAACGCCATCGCCCCGGCCGCCCGGGCCTGCTCCTGGGTCATCACCTCGGCGCGCACCTCGAGGTCCTCGATGAGCAGGGCATTGACCCGCGCCTCGACATCACGCACGGCACTGGCGGGCAGCGCTGCGTTGGCGTGGAAGTCGAATCGGAACCGGCCCGGAGAGTTCTCCGAACCGGCCTGGGTCGCGGTGTCCCCCAAGGCCTCTCGGATCGCCTTGTGCACCATGTGGGTCGCCGTGTGAGACCGGCTGATCGCCTTGCGGCGTTCGACGTCCACCTCTGCCCGCGCCGGGGCACCGACCTTGACCTCACCGCTGAGCACTCGGGCGCGGTGCACCACCAGGCCGGTGATGGGCGACTGCACGTCGTCGACCTGGATGACCGCACCATCGAGCTCGATCAGGCCGCCGTCGGCGAGCTGACCGCCGCCCTCGGCGTAGAACGGGGTGCGCTCGAGGATCACCTCGACGTTCTGCCCCTCGTGCGCCACGTCGGCGCGTACGCCGTCCACCAGCAGCGCCCGTACCCCGGCCTCGCCCGTGAGGTGGTCGTACCCGATGAACTCGACCGGCGCCCCGAGGGTCTCGGCGATCGAGCGGTAGACCGTGGTGTCGACGTGGCCGGTCTTCTTGGCCGCGGCGTCGGCGCGGGCGCGCTGACGCTGCTCGGTCATGAGCCGGCGGAACTCGTCCTCGTCGACGCTCAGGCCCTGTTCTGCCGCCATCTCGAGGGTGAGGTCGATCGGGAAGCCGTAGGTGTCGTGCAGCTGGAACGCCTGGGCACCCGAGAGCACCACCGGACCGGTGCCCGCCCCTGACGCCGACTTCGCCTCGCGCACCGCGACGTCCAGGATCGTGGTGCCGGAGCTCAGCGTCTGGCGGAACGCCTCCTCCTCGGCGGCGACCACCTGACTGATCCGCGAGAACTCGCCCTCGAGCTCGGGGTAGGACGCCTTCATGACGTTCTTCGAGACCGTGGTCAGATCGACCAGCGTGGGGTCAGCGACACCCAACAGCCGGACGGCGCGCACCACCCGACGCAGGATGCGTCGCAGCACGTAGCCGCGGGCCTCGTTGGACGGCGTCACGCCGTCCCCGATCAGCATCAGGCCACTGCGGACGTGGTCGGCGATGACGCGCATCCGGATGTCGTCGCTCGGGTCTCCCGCGGCGGTGGCAGCGCCGTAGCGCTTGCCCGACAGCTCCTCCATGCGCGCGATGACGGGGAAGACCTCGTCGATCTCGTACATGTTGTCCTTGCCCTGCAACAGGTAGGCGACACGCTCCTGCCCGAGACCGGTGTCGATGTTCTTCGCCGGCAGCTCCCCGAGGATCTCGTAGCCCTCCTTGCCCGGACCCTCGCCCCGCAGGTTCTGCATGAAGACCAGGTTCCAGAACTCGAGGTAGCGGTCACCGGCGTCCCAGTCACGATCGGCACCGAACTGCGGACCGCGATCGATGAGGATCTCACTGCACGGGCCGCAGGGGCCGGGTACGCCCATCGACCAGTAGTTGTCCTTCATGCCCAACCGCACGATGCGGTCGTCGCTCAGTCCCGCGACCTTCTTCCACAGCGCGATCGCCTCGTCATCGTCGACGTAGACCGAGACGTAGAGGTCCTTCTCGGCGAAGCCGAACCCGCCGTCCGCGATCGGCTTCGTGGTCAACTCCCACGCGAGCTCGATGGCGCCTTCCTTGAAGTAGTCACCGAACGAGAAGTTGCCGTTCATCTGGAAGAACGTGCCGTGCCGGGTGGTCTTGCCGACCTCGTCGATATCCAGGGTGCGCACGCACTTCTGCACGCTGGTCGCCCGCGGGTAGGGCGGGGTCTCCTGCCCGAGGAAGTAGGGCTTGAACGGCACCATGCCGGCGTTGACGAACAACAGCGTGGGGTCGTCGTAGAGCAACGGCGCGCTCGGCACCACGGTATGGCCACGGCTCTCGAAAAAGCTCAGCCAGCGACGACGGATCTCTGCGGACTCCATGACGTCAACGGTCCCTTCAGCGATCGCGCTCTGTCATCGGGTTTTCCAGCAGGTCACGGGCCTGCTCGGGGGTCAACGTGGGTCGGGCCGCACCGGTCGGGTCGTCCGGGTCGTCGACGCCGAGAGCGACGCGCAGCTCGGCCTCGCGTTCGGCCATGCCCTCGCGCACGATGTCGCCGAACTCGCGGGCACGCTCGCCGAGCGCGCCTCCCGAGGCCAGGGCGCCGAGTCGCCGGACGGCGTACACCCCCAGGGCGGCGCCCAGCAGCACCCAGAACAGGCGACGGATCAATCCGAACATGGTGCCTCCCCTGCTTTCGTCGGCGTTCAGCGTTCAGTCGTCAGGGTCGTTCAGTGGTCAGTGGTCAGTGGTCAGCGGGTGGCGCGGCGCGCATCGCGCGCCTTGCGCCCGTTGACGGCCTGCCGGACGCCGTAGCTGAAGGCCGCGACCTTGACCACCGGCGAGCCCAAGGTCGCCGCGAACAGCGAGGTCAGCGCCGAGATGTTGGTGGACACCTGCGCCACATTGGAGGTGATGGTGTCGACCTTGGTCAGCTGCTGGTTGGTCGTGGCCACGGTGGTGGTCACCTCCGACAACAGCGGCGTGGTGCCGTCGCTGACCCCACGGACGGTCAGCCGGGTCTCGTCCAGTACCCGCCCCAGCTTGATCAACGGCACCCCGAGGAAGCCGACCAGCAGCAGGAACGCGCAGGCAATGATGAGCAGAGCGACGTCGCCGACATCCATGCCGCGACCCTATCGCGCTGGTGTGACAGCTCATGTCGGACGCCACCCACCCTCGGTGATCATGTAATCCGTGCACGCTCGTGAATTCCTTCACGAGCGTGCACGGATTACATGATCACCGAGGATCTCGGCTCGACGGGGGGCGGCGGATGATGGCCCGCAGTCGCTCCAGCCGGGCGGCGATCTCCCGTTCGGCGCCCCGCTCGGTGGGGTGGTAGTACTCCGCGTCGGCGATCGCGTCGGGCGCGTACTGCTGTTCCACCACTCCTCGCGGATCGTCGTGGGCATAGCGGTAGCCGGTGCCGTGCCCGTGGCTGCGTGCCCCCGGGTAGTGCGCATCGCGCAGTGGCGCCGGAACCGGACCCGACCGGCCCGCGCGGATGTCGGCGATGGCCGCGTCGATGGCCAGGTAGGAGGCATTCGACTTCGGTGCCGTGGCGAGGTGAACCACCGCCTGGGCCAGGATGATCCGGGCCTCCGGCATGCCGATCATGGCCACGGCCTGGGCCGCGGCGACAGCCGTCTGCAGCGCGCTGGGGTCGGCCATGCCGATGTCCTCGCTCGCCGCGATCATGATGCGGCGCGCGATGAAGCGGGGGTCCTCCCCCGCCTCGAGCATCCGGGCCAGGTAGTGCAGCGAGGCATCCACGTCACTGCCGCGCATCGACTTGATCAGTGCGCTGGCCACGTCGTAGTGCTGGTCACCCGCGCGGTCGTAGCGCACCGCGGCCCGGTCGATGGCCTGCTCGGCCATCACCAGCGTGATCCGGTCCTCCCCCGCCGACAGCGCCGCACCGGCCGCCGCCTCCAGGGCCGTCAACGCGCGCCGCGCGTCCCCCCCGGCGATGCGCACCAGGTGCGCTGCGGCGTCCGGTTCGATCGCCAGCGTGCCCCCGAAGCCGCGCACGTCGTCCAGGGCGCGCTGCACCAGGGTGCGGATGTCGTCGTCGTCCAACGGCCGCAGGGTGAGCACGAGCGAGCGCGACAACAACGGCGCGACCACGCTGAACGAGGGGTTCTCGGTCGTGGCCGCGACGAGCACGACCCAACGGTTCTCCACTCCCGGTAGCAACGCATCCTGCTGAGCCTTGGTGAATCGGTGGATCTCGTCCAGGAACAGCACGGTCTGGCGGCGATTCAGCTGCGAGAGGTCGCGGGCGTCGTCCATGACCGCCCGCACGTCCTTCACCCCGGCGGTGACCGCCGACAACTCCACGAAGCGGCGTCCGGTCGCCCGCGAGACCACATGGGCCAGGGTCGTCTTACCGGTGCCCGGCGGACCCCACAGGATCACCGAGGCCGGCCCTGCCCGCCCGGACTCGCCCGGGGTGGTCTCGGCCAGCCGCCGCAGGGGCGAGCCCGGCTCGAGCAGATGGGCCTGGCCGACCAGTTCCTCGACGGCGCGCGGCCTCATCCGTACGGCCAGGGGGGCGGTACCCACCGGACGGCCGGCATCGTGCCCACCGTCAGGCCCCATGTCGGGTCCGGAGTCGGGGTCGGGTGCGAACAGGTCGTGCACACCTGCCACGCTATCTGCCGTGCTGCATTGGTTGGGTGGGCGGATCCATCGATCGGCCCGTTGGTTCGTGGCTGTCTGGCTCATCCTGCTGGTGTTCGCTTTCGCGGCCGCCAGCGGCGCGTTGGGCTTCACCGGCCTGTTCGAACGGCTGAAGGCGGGCGATGCCCCCACGGTTCCCGGCGAGAGCCGGGACGGCCAGGATCTGCTGGCCAGGGCCGATCCCGGCCAGACCTCGGTCATCCTGCTCGCCGAGGGCATCGACCCGGCGGCCCCCACCTTGCCCACGGTGCTGCAACCGGCCCGCGCCGAACTCTCCGCCGTACCGAACGTGGCGATGGTGGTCGACCCGTTCTTCCCCCCGGCCACCGCAGCCGCGCCGTCGATGTTCGTCTCCACGAACCGGACGGCGATCATCGTCAGCGTGCGCCTCGCACCCGAGCTGAGTGGGCCGGCGCAGGACGCGGTGACCGCGACCGTCGAGGATCACCTGAACCGCCTCGGCGCGCAGCTACGCACCGTGGGCGCCGACCGGATCACCATCGGCGGCGTCCAGCAACTGGTCGACGAGGTCAACAGCCAGGTGCAGGAGGACCTGCGCATCGGCGAGGCGATCGCCCTACCGATCAGCCTGGCGGTGATGGTGCTCGTGTTCGGCGGCCTGCTGGCCGCCGGCCTGCCGATCATCGGCGCGATCGCCTCGATCGGGGGCGGCCTGGCGAGCCTGCTGCTGTTCTCGCTGGCCATCGAGCTGGACTCGAGCGTCCCGAGCGTGGTGAGCGTGCTCGGGTTGGGGCTGTGCATCGACTACGGCCTGCTGCTGGTGAGCCGGTTCCGGGAGGAGGTCCGCCGGCTGCACCTGGAGAACGGGGATCGTCGGCGCCGTCCGGACGACGAGGTGATGCGGGGCGCCCTCGAGCACACCCTCGGGACGGCGGGACGTACCGTGCTCTTCAGCGGCATCACCGTCGCGATCAGTCTGTCCGGCCTGCTCTTCTTCCACGCATCGATCCTTCGGGCGGTCGGCGCGGCGGGGGTCAGTGTGGTCGTGGTGGCCGTCCTGGTGGCCATCACCCTGGTGCCCGCCCTGCTCGCCCTGGGCGGCACCCGATTGGTGCGCCCGGGCATCACCCACTGGATCCCGGGCCTGAATCGGCTGGCCCGGCGGCTGGGTGACATCGCCCCCGAGGAGGGTGCCTTCTCGCGGCTGGCCCGGCGGGTGCAGCGGCGTCCGGTCGTGGTGTTCCTGGGTTGCCTGATGGCCCTGGCAGCCGCCGCGTGGCCGGTGCTGGGCATCGAGGTGGTCACCACGGGCACCTCGATCCTTCCCCCCGCCTCCCAGCAACGACACCTGTTCGACACCATGGAAGCCTCCTTCCCCGCGCTGAATCCGGCCCCCATCCGGATCGTGGGCCGCGACGCCGCGGCGGTGAAGGCGCTGGCCGCCCGCGCCGCCTCGGTCGAGGGGGTCTCCACCGTCGAGCCGGTGCAAGTGATCGGTGAGGGGGCCGACCGCATCGCCGTCGCCGGGGTCCGGCCGGACGGCGACCCCCGCCTCAGCGCGGGCCGGGACGTGGTCGACCGGATCCGGGAGCTGCGCGGCGACAACAGTCCGATCCTGGTGACCGGCGAGACCGCGGTGGTGCGCGACTTCATGGCCGACATCGCCCACCGCGCTCCCCTGGCGGTCGGCGTCGTGGCGCTCACGACGGTCGTGCTGCTGTTCCTGATGACCGGCTCGATCCTGATCCCGATCAAGGCGCTGGTGATGAACACCGTCTCGCTCGGGGCGAGCTTCGGCGTCCTGGTCTGGATCTTCCAGCAGGGCCACCTGGAAGGGTTGCTGGGCTTCACCTCGACCGGCGGCATCGACCAGACCGTGCCGGCGCTGGCCTTGGCCTTCGCGTTCGGGCTGTCGATGGACTACGAGGTGTTCCTGCTGTCTCGGATCAAGGAGACCCGTGATCAGCTCGGCGGAGCCGGCCCCGGCGTCAACGACGCCGCGGTGCGCCAGGGGCTGCAGCACTCGGGCCGCATCATCACCTCGGCCGCACTCATCGTGGTGATCGTCTTCGCCGGGTTCGCGGCGGGCAAGCTGCTCATCATCAAGCAGCTCGGGGTTGCCCTGGCGGTGGCGGTCGCGGTCGACGCCACGCTGGTTCGCATGCTCTTGGTACCCGCGACGATGACCCTGCTGGGCGAGTGGAACTGGTGGGCGCCCGAACCGTTGCGCCGATTGCACGAACGGTTCGGCATCCGCGAGGGCTAGCGGGCCGGGCGGCCGGCCGTCAGCGGGCGGCCGCGAAGACCGCCTCGATGACCCGCAGGTTGGCGATCGAATCCTGCGGGCTCACCGCCGGTGGCGCGCCGTCCAGCACGTGGGCGGCGAAGGCATCGGCCTGGGTGGCGTACTGGTCGGCCACCGGGATGTCGATGCGCCGTACGGCCGGGTCGACCGGCGGCGCCCCGCCGTGGGTGAGCGTCAGGTGGGTCGGCCGGTCGGTCGGGATGTTGAACGGGATCCACAGCTCGATACGTCCGGCCTCGCCCATGATGTGCACCCATTGCCCGTCCTCGATCGAGGTGGCACAGGCGAACGTCGCACTGCCGGTGGGGAATCGCAGCAGCCCGGCGGTCACGGTGTCGGTTCCGAACGTGCCTCGAAGCGTGACGACGCTCCAGGGTGGCGCCGACCACCTCGGGTTCGGCATCGAACAGCCAGCGCGCCGAGCTGATCGCGTAGCAGCCGACGTCGTAGAGCGCGCCGCCACCGAACTGGACGACGTTGCGGATGTCGCCGGGGTCGAGGTTGTGGTAGCCGAAGAAGGTCTGGACGTGCCGCAGGGTGCCGATCTCGCCCGAGGCAACCAGGCGCTTGGCCTCGAGCCAACTCGGATGGGTGCGGTACATGAAGGCCTCGACCACCTTCACCCCGTGGCGTTGGGCCTCGGCGAACACCGTCTCGGCCTCGGCCGCGGTCAGCGCGAACGGCTTCTCGGCCAGCACGTGCTTGCCCGCCCGGATCGCCGCCAGGTTCCACTCGGCGTGCAGGTGGTTGGGCAACGGGTTGTAGACGGCGTCGATGTCGGGGTCGGCCAACAGCGCCTCGTAGGAGCCGTGGGCGCGTGGGATCCCCAGGCGGGCCGCCGCCGCCTCGGCGGTGCTCGACGAGCGCGAGGCGATGGCGTCCACCCGGCACCGGGTGGACGAGGCGATCCCCGGGATCACCTTGGTCGTCGCGATCATGGCGGTCGAGATCACGCCGAGGCGCAGCACGTCGGTCATGCGGGCATTGTGACCGGTTCGGATCGGGTGTGGTGCCCGCGATCCGAACCGGTCGGGCGAGTCGACTCAGACGAACAGCAGCTGAGCGCCCTTGGTCAGCTCGATGAAGTCGGCCGCGGTGATGATGCCCTCGACGTCGTCGCGCAGGTCGGGCATGTCCACCTTGAACATGTCGGCCGACAACTTGCAGGCCCACAGGTGGCCACCGGCCGCGGTGATCAGGTCGAGGAACTCCGGGCACCTCGGGCACGCCGAGGTCGGCGATCTGCTTCTTGAGCATCTTGGTCGCCATGCCGGTCATGGCCGGGGCCAGCGCTTGCGGCATGTGCAGGTCGCTGCCGGGCAGGTGCATCGCGGCGTTGCCGGCGGGGCTGAACTGCAGGTCGTTCATCCGGGACTTGATGATCATGTCGAAGCCCCAGAAGGTGAAGAAGAGGTGCGTCTCGACGCCCTCCCCCAGCGCGGCATTGCCCAGGATCAGCCCCGGGTAGGCCATGTCGAGGTTGCCCTTGGAGCAGATGATGGCGAGCTTGCGATCCTCGTCATCGTCGTCGAACGACGGGATGATCGGGGCGGTTTCGGCGGTCATGGCGTGACTTCCCTTGCAGGAGTGTGTGTTCGAGGGGTGTGGACGGGGCTCAGACGCAGCCGTGTGGCTTCGGCACGCCGGCGATGTAGGACATCTTGCGTCCCGGCTTCTTCGGGAACAGGACGAACTGCTCCTTGATCGGGATGCCTGCGACCTGCTGCACCCGGCGGGTTGTGGGGGTCTCACCCTGGGCCTTGAAGTCCTCCCGCAGGAAGTGGATGACCTTCCAGTGGGCATCGGTCAGGTCGATGCCGATGTTGGCGGCGAGCACCTTGGCCAGGTCCTCGTCCCACTCGTCGTACTCGGTGAGGAAGCCCTCGTCGTTGACGGTGATGGACTTTCCGTTGATGGTGGTGACCGGCATGGCTGCTCAGCCCTTTCGTGACGGGTTCTTGTGGTCCTTGGACTTCTTGCGGGCGCCCGGCTCGGCCTCACCGGCAGCCCCCCAGGTCGCCGAGCACCGCGAGGGTGCGCGACAGACCGCGCCGCACCTGCGGATCACGCATCTGCGACAGCAGTTTCACGGCGGATGGCGGTGGTGCCTCGTCGACCTCCTGGATGTCGGAGATCGCGGTCGAGAGGAAGTGCATGATCTGCGGCTGGGTCATCTGCTGCACCGTCTTGAGGATCAGCACCACGTTGGCACCCAACGCCTTCAGGTCCTCCTCGCCGAAGGAGGTGACGACCTCGTTCGCCACGTGCGCCCCGCCCCGCAAGAAGGTGAAGTACCCTTCTCCTCCGCCTGGGCCAGCGCCGACGACAGGGCGCCGACCCCGGCCCCGGTCAGTGAGGTCGCCTCGTGCACCAGTTCACTGGCCGGGCCCACCTGGCTCAGCAGGGCCTCGAGCTGGGGCAACGCCCGAACCGCGGTGCGGGCGAAACGCAGCAGGTCCTCGACCGTCACCTCGGTGCTGAGCTCCTCCAGCTCACGCGAGGCCACCGTCATGGCGCCTTGCGCGACCGGCATGAGCTCGTGGGTCAGTTCGCGCCAGCGGTCACGCTCGAGGGCCGTGGCCTCCAACTGGTCGGACACCCGCACCAGCTGAGCCTCGATCCGGTCCAGTCGATGAGCGAGGTCAACCGCCTGGTCAACGGGAACCGTTGTGGCCGTGGACATCACACGTCCTCCCGCATCTTCCCGGCCATCGACATCAGGGCGGGCACCGGCAACTCCTTGCCGGGCAGCAGGATGTTCCAGTAGATCCAGCGGAACATGACCTTGCCCCAGTGGTTCATCTCGGTCTCCTTCAGCAGGCTGAAGGGCCGACCCCGGGCAGCGGGTACTTGCCGGGCAGTGGCTCGGTCTCGTAGTTGAAGTCGATCAGCAGACCCTTGCCGTGACCGGTCTCGATGAAGCAGTTGGCGTGGCCGTCGAACTTGTTGGTCATCGCCAGGCCCTGCACGTGGCGCAGGAAGTTCTCGGGGAACAGGTCCATGGCGAAGTGCGCCACCGAGCCGGCCTTGGAGGCAGGGATGTCACTCGCATCGCCGATGGCGAAGATGTTGTCGTACTTCTTCGAGAGCAGGGTCTCCTTGTCCACCGCGACGTAGTTCAGGTCGTCGCCCAGCCCGGAGCGGGCGATCATGTCCGAGCCCATGTTGAGGGGGACGGTCACCAGGAGATCGAAGGGGATCTCCCGCTCGTCGTAGGAGACCAGGGCCTTGGCCTCGGGATCGATCCGCTCGACCATGAAGTCCGACTCCAGCAGGATCTTGCGGTCGTCCAGCATGTCCCCGAGGTACTTGCTCGCCACCGGCTTGGTGAAGGCGCCCTCGAGCGGGGTCACATAGGTGATCTCGACCCGGTCACGCATTCCCTGTTCGGTGAAGAACGCGTCCGCCAAGAAGGTGAACTCCAACGGTGCCACCGGGCACTTGATGGGCATCTCGGTGATGTGCACCACCAGCCGACCGCCCTGCCAGCCACGCAGCTTCTCGGCCAGCGCGCAGGCTCCCTCGTAGGTGTAGAACTCGTGAACCGTGTCTCGCCAGACGGCCTCGTCGTCCATGCCCGGGGTCTGGTCCGGGCGAGGAGTCGTACCGGTCGCGATGATCAGGTAGTCGTAGTCCAGCCGGGCTCCGTCCATGAGCAGCACGTGGTTCTCATCCGGCACGATCCGGTCGACCTCGGTGGTCACCAGGTCCACCCCAGCGGGCAGGAAGCGCTTCGTCGGCTTGCGCACCTCATCGGGCTGGTAGATGCCGAACGGCACGAAGAGGTAGCCCGGCTGGTAGTAGTGCACCTCGTCCGGGTCGACGACAGTGATCTTCCACTCAGAGGCGGACAGACGAGGCCGCAGCTTGTTCACCGCCATCGTGCCCGCCGTACCGGCACCGAGGACCAACAGGCGCTTCATGATGCGTTCCTTCCCTGAGGGATGTGCGAGGTCTGTGATGGTTGTGGAGTCCGGGTGTGGACCCGGGACAATGTGGCGGCCACCCTGGGCAGTGCTGCCAGTACGCGAGCCCGCTCGGCGTCGTCCAGGTCGTAGAGGCCCTGGGGCACGCCGACCGGGTCGGGCGAGTCGGCGGACATCCTGGGGGCGATTCCGCCGGCCAGGACCATGCCGACGAGCGAGCTTCCGGAGCGGATGAACGCCCGCGCACACTCGAAGCCGTGTTGACCGGTGTGCAGCGTGGGCTCGAACCGGGGGTCGTCGGCCAGTTGCTGCCACTCCTGAGCGCAGGTCTCCAGCAGCGTCGGATCGTCCAGGCGCTCCGCGAACCAGGGGCAGGGGTTGGACACCTCGGTGATCGGAACACCGTCCATATCGGTGACCACCATCATCACGCCGAGCAGATCGGCAGCGACCTGGGTGACCGCGGCCGCGAGGTCGACGTCGAGCGACGACCGCACGGCAGGCTCATCGACCCTCCGGGCCGGGAGGATCTCGGCGACACTCGCCGTCCCCAACGGGGCAGATCCATCGAGTAGTGCCTGGATGTCCGCCGCCGGGAACCGCCACTGCCGCCCGATCTTGATCGCCGACAGCCGGCCGTCCTCCGCCATCCGGTAGACGGTCGAACGGTCGACATGAAGCAGCTCCTGCACGTCATGCGCACTCAGCAGTGCCTTTCCTGCCGTCTTCTGCCGCTCCTGCATGTCATGCACATTAGGCAATCGGGCAGGCCCACTCCCCGGCTGAAGGTCCCTCGCACCCCCTGCCACCCAGTGATCCGCCTCACCCCGTGATCATGCAATCCGCGCACAAAACACCCGTGATCATGCAATCCGCGCACGCCTGTGGATAACTTTCGAGGCACTTGACCGATTTCGGTCAGGCTGGCCAGGTGGCTAGTCACCGCGCCCTCTACCTCCTGGCCTGCCTGCCCCGGACACCCTTCCTGCGCAGGGCCGCAGTCGACAGCGGCCATTCCCGCCGCGCCTTGAGCCAGCTGCTCGAGGAAGGTCTGTTGCGCGAGCCCCTTCGTGGCGTCCTCGTCCGTGCGGATGCGGAGGACGACGTCGGTCTCCGGGCGGCGGCCGCCGCCCTCGTTCTGCCTCCTGGCGCCGCCGTCTGCCGAGCGACCGCGGCCTGGTTGTTCGGCATCGATGCTCGGCGACCGGGAACGCATCGCGACCTGCCGCCCCTCGAATGCGCCGTCCCCATCGGACACAGCCCGGTGCGCCGCCCTGAGATCCGTTGCTACACCACAGATCTGCGCGATGAGGATCTCACGACCGTCCAGGGAGTCCGCTGCGTGCGGCCGGCCCGGACCGCCATCGACCTGGCGCGCTGGTCGATGCCGGGCGTCGGACTCCGGGGTGCTCGATGCCATGGCGCGCCGCAACCTGGTGCAGCCGACCGAGCTCGGCGCGCTGGTCGAGCGGTGGAACGGCGCCCGATACATCGATCAGGCTCGCCGCCTCATCAGCTGGTGCGATCCGCGCGCGGAGTCCCCCGGCGAGTCGTGCACGCGGCTGCGGCTGCTCGAGGCCGGATTCCCGCCGCCGCAGCTCCAGATCAGTCTGCAGGACGAGCTCGGTCGAGAGGTGCGGCGGCTCGATCTCGGCTACCCGAACGTGCGCTACGCCATCGAGTACGACGGCGAGGAGTTCCACGATGCCCCCGGCGCCGCGGAGGCCGATCGGCTGCGCCGCGACGAGGTGGCCCACCGATGGGGGTGGACCATCCTGCCCGTTCGCAAGAACCTCGTCTTCGGGCCATCCATGGCACTGGAGTTCGCCGTCGGCGAGGCCTTGGGTATGAGCCCGAGCATCGGCCGCCGCGCGTGGTGACCAGAACGTGCACGACTTGCATGATCACCACACAAACGTGCACGGATTACATGATCACCGGGGGGTGGGGGTGTCGGGGGGGGGGGTGGGGGTGGGGGCGGGGGTGTCGACGCCGGCTTCCTTGCGCTGCTCCGGGGTGATGGGGGCTGGGGCGCCGGTGAGCGGGTCGAAGCCACCACCGGACTTCGGGAAGGCGATGACGTCGCGGATCGACTCGGCCCCGGACAGCAGCATCACCACGCGGTCCCAGCCCAGGGCGATTCCGCCATGCGGCGGGGCGCCGTACTTGAACGCCTCCAACAGGAACCCGAACTTCTCCTGCGCCTGCTCGCCGGTGATGCCCATGACGGCGAACACCCGCTCCTGGACGTCGCGGCGATGGATACGGATCGACCCACCGCCGAGTTCGTTGCCGTTGCAGACGATGTCGTAGGCATAGGCCAACGCGGCGCCCGGGTCCTCCTCGAACCGGTCGATCCACTCCGGGGTGGGCGAGGTGAAGGCGTGGTGCACCGCCGTCCACGCCCCGCCGCCCACCGCGACGTCCCCGCTCGCCCGCGCCGCAGCGCTGGGCTCGAACAGCGGGGCATCGACGATCCAGACGAACGACCAGGCGGACTCGTCGATCAAGCCCACCCGGCGAGCCACCTCGAGCCGGACGGCGCCCAGCAGCGCGCGCGAGGCGGCCGTTGCCCCGGCGGCGAAGAACACACAGTCCCCCGGCTTCGCACCGACCTGGGCGGCCAAGCCGGCACGCTCGGCGTCCGTCAGGTTCTTGGCGACCGGACCACCCAGGGTGCCGTCCTCACCGACCAACACGTACGCCAGGCCCCGGGCGCCGCGCTGCTTGGCCCAGTCCTGCCAGGCGTCCAGCGTCTTGCGCGGCTGCGAGGCGCCGCCGGGCATGACCACGGCGCCGACGTACTCGGCCTGGAACACTCGGAAGGACGTGTTCGCGAAATAGCCCGTGCAGTCGACGAGTTCGAGTCCGAATCGCAGATCGGGCTTGTCGCTGCCGTAGCGGGCCATCGCGTCGGCGTAGGTCATGCGGGCGATCGGCAGCGTGATCTCGTGCCCGATCAGCCGCCACATCGCCACCAGGAGCTGCTCGGTCAACGCGATGACGTCGTCCTGCTCGACGAAGCTCATCTCGATGTCGAGCTGGGTGAACTCCGGCTGCCGGTCGGCGCGGAAGTCCTCGTCGCGGTAGCAGCGGGCGATCTGGTAGTAGCGCTCCATGCCGGCGACCATGAGCAGCTGTTTGAACAGCTGTGGGCTCTGCGGCAGGGCGTACCACGAGCCGGGCGACAACCGAGCGGGCACGACGAAGTCGCGCGCGCCCTCGGGGTCGAGCGGGTCAGGGTCGGGGTCTCGATCTCGACGAAGTCATGGGCGTGCAGCACCTCTCGCGCCGCCCGGCTCACCTCGCTGCGCAATCGCAGTGCCGCGGCCTGCTTCGGCCGGCGCAGGTCGAGATAACGGTGGCGCAGCCGCGCCTCCTCGCCGATCTCGATGTGCTCATCGATCTGGAACGGCAACGGGGCCGCCTCGCCGAGCACCTCGACATCCTTGGCGACGACCTCGATCTGCCCGGTCGCCAACGCCTCGTTCTCGTTTCCCTCCGGACGCCGGTTCACCTCACCGGTGACCCGCAGGCAGGACTCGGTGCGCAGGTGCGCGGCCAGCGACTCGTCGCGCACCACCACCTGAGCGGTGCCCGAGGCGTCGCGCAGATCGATGAAGGCGACGCCGCCGTGATCGCGCCGCCGTGCCACCCACCCGGCGAGTGATGGTCTGGCCGACGTGGTCGACTCGCAGCGAGCCGGCCTGATGGGTGCGCAACACGGTACGGATCCCTTTCGTTCACGGTGGGTCCGTCGATCCTACGCGGGCACGGGCCGCGCGCCGTTCACGATTCACCCCGAGCGGCCCGCGCCGCGAACCTCACCAGCGCTCGTGTACGTGCTCGCGAATGTGCCGGTCGTAGACGTCCCGGACGGCGGTGAGCTGCTCGGGCGTCAGCGGGGCGAGTTCGGCGGCCTCGGTGTTGAACCGCGACTGGCGAGCCGTACGCGCACCGGGGATCACCACGCTCACGCCCGGCTGGTCGATGACCCAGCGCAACGCGAAGGCCGCCATCGAGACACCCTCGGGCACCACGGCCGACAACTCCCGGGCCGCCTTGACCCCCACCTCGAACGGCACGCCGGAGAAGGTCTCGCCGATGTCGAACGCCTGGCCCTCGCGATTGAACGTGCGGTGATCATCCGGCCCGAAGACGGTGGTCTCGTCATAGCGCCCCGCCAGCAGGCCGCTGGCGAGCGGCACCCGGGCGATGATGCCGACGCCGGCCTCGCGGGCCGCCGGCAGCACGGCGTCCAACGGCTTGAGCCGGAAGGCGTTGAGAATGATCTGAATGGTCGCCACGTTCGGCCGGGCGATGGCGGCCAGGGCTTGCTCACAGGTCTCGACCGAGACCCCGTAGGCGGCGATCGCGCCCTGCCCGACCAACGTGTCCAGAGTGTCGAACACGGCGTCCGCGGCATAGACCTCGGGTGGCGGGCAGTGCAGCTGCACCAGGTCGAGGGTCTCGGTGCGCAGGTTGGTGCGGCTCCGGTCGATCCAGGCCCGCAGGTTCGCCGGGGTGAAGGCCTCGGCGACGTGCGGATCGGCGCGTCGTCCGGCCTGGTGGCGACCATCACCTCCACCTCCGGACTGATCGCCCGGAACCGGGCGATCAGCTGCTCCGCTGCGCCCATCGCCGTAGACGTCGGCGGTGTCGAAGAAGGAGCCTCCGGCGTTCACGGCGGCGTCCAGGATGGCAAGGGCGTCACGATCGTCGAGCTGACCCCAGTCGGCGCCCAGCTGCCAACAGCCGAGCCCGATCACACCGATATCGCGGCCGGTGCGGCCGAGTGTGCGGTTCTCCACGCAGGTCACGATAAGCCCACCCCCGCCCGAGCAAGGTCAAGTCGGGCCAGCGGAACGCCGATCCCTCGTTCGTGTTGAGCCTGGACGACCGTGCCCGGATGCGGGCTGCGCTGGCCTTCGACATCGTGCTGTTCGCGGCGTCCTGCCCGACGTGTGGCGGCGAGGCGGAATGGCTGCAACAACGCGAGGACACCCGACTGCGGACCCAGATCACCTGTTTCACCCCGAATTGCGTACCCCCTGAGGGTGTTCCAGAGGTACCCCGGCCCCGCCGGGAGGCGGCGGATCCGGCTGACAACGGCTAGTCCGCGCTGATGATCCGGGGTTCAGGTCCGCGGCCGGGGGCTGCCAGGTGGCCGGGTCGGCGTCCACCTGCTCACCGCTGCGAATGTCCTTGACGCTCCCCGATGAGATATCTGCGGACGGCGCGTCGCCGACGCCCGCGGCCGGAAACCACACGTACGGGATGCCGCGCCGGTCCGCGTACCGGATCTGCTTGCCGAACTTGTCGGCGGACGGCGCCACCTCGGCGGCGATCCCGCGCCGGCGCAATGCCGCGGCCACCCGACCGGCGGCCACCCGAGAACCCTCGTCGGTCAGGGCCACCAGGACGCACGTCGGCACGCTGCGGCTCGCCGTGAGCTGCCCTCGGGCGAACAACGGCCCCAGGGTGCGAGTGAGACCGAACGAGATCCCCACGCCGGGATAGGTCGTGGACCCGTCGCTGGCCAGCGACTCGTAGCGCCCGCCCGAGCAGACCGAGCCCAGGTGCTCCAGCGAGGCCATCCGGGTCTCGTAGACCGTGCCGGTGTAGTAGTCCAGACCGCGAGCGATCCGCAGGTCGGCGTGGATCCGCACCCGCTCGGTCGCCAGCGCCGCGGCACCGTCGATCACCGCCACCAGTTCGGCGATGCCCTGATCGAGCAGGTCGTGCTTCACCCCGAGGGCGCCGACGCGTTCGGCGAAGGAGCTGTCGGGCGTGCAGATCTCGGCCAGGTCCAGGCACGCCTGGGACTCGGCGGCACTCAGTCCGACCGCCCGCAGCAGGTCGCGCACGCCGTCCGGGCCGATCTTGTCGAGCTTGTCCACCGCGCGCATCACCGCGGGCACGTCCTGGGCTCCCAGGCCCAGGTAGAACCCCTCGATGAGCCGCCGGTTGTTGACCTGCAGGGTCAACGGCGGCACCGGCAGGGCCGCCAGCGCCTCCGTCATCACCTGGGCGATCTCGACGTCGTGGTGGAACGGCAAAGACCCGGCGCCGACGATGTCGACGTCGGCCTGGCAGAACTCGCGGTAGCGACCCTCCTGGGGTCGCTCCCCCCGCCACACCTTCTGGATCTGGTAGCGCCGGAACGGGAACTGCAGCTTGCCGGAGTTCTCCAGCACGTACCGCGCGAACGGCACCGTGAGGTCGAAGTGCAGACCCAGACGCTTGGCCTCGGCATGGGCGGCCTCGGCCCCCTCGCCCCCTTCGTTCTCGTCGGCGTGCAGCCGGCGCAGGACGTAGACCTCCTTGTCGATCTCGCCCTTGCGCAACAGCTCGGCCAACGGCTCGGCGGCCCGCGTCTCGATCGGGGCGAACCCCCAGGACTCGAAGGTGCGCCGGAGCGAATCGATGACCTGCTGCTCGACCATGCGCTGAGGCGGCAGCCACTCGGGAAAGCCGGACAGCGGTGCGGGTCGTGCCATCGGTCAGCCTCTCGCTTCACGCAGGTAGGGGTTGCTCGCCCGCTCCCGGGCGATGGTGGTCGCCGGCCCGTGCCCGGGCAGCACCAACGCGCCGTCCGGCTGGGCCAGCACCTTGGTGCGCAGCGAGCGCATCATGGCCGCGTGGTTCCCGCCCGGCAGGTCGGTGCGCCCGATGCTGCCCGCGAACAGCACGTCGCCGCTGATCAGGGTCGAGGTGATACCGCTGTCGGCGGGCACGCCCTCGGGAACGGCGTCCAGCGCGAACATCACCGAGCCCTCGGTGTGGCCGGGCGCGTGGATCACCGTGGTGGTCAGCCCCGCCAGCTCGACCTGCTCGCCGTCGCCCACCAGCCGGACGTCGTCCGGCTCGGTCCAGCGGCCTTGTCGCCGAACTGCTGCTCGAGCATCATCACGAGCTCGGGATCGAGGGTGCGCAGCGGGTCCTTCAGCCGGTAGCGGTCATCGCCGTGGATCAGCGCCGGCACACCGTGGCCACCGCACACCGGGGTCACCGAGTAGACGTGGTCGGCGTGCCCGTGCGTCAGCAACACCGCGGCCGGGCGCAGCCGGTACTCGGCAAGTACCTCGGCCAGGGTGTCGAGCACCCCGATCCCGGGGTCGATGATCAGGCACTCCTGCCCCGCCGAGGGCGCCAGGAGGTAGCAGTTGGTGGCGAAGGCCGCCGCGGGGAATCCGACCAGGAGCACGCCGAGAGCCTACCCAGTACCGCCGATCCGCCCGGCGCCCGGCCGAAGGACGGGCGAACACCCACGTCAGGGCCGATGCCGCCTACACTTGCCCCGCACACCGACGGGTAGGGAGGGTGGGCGTGTCGCCCAGCAGCCGCGAGAAGGAATACGCCCGACGCCGCTACGAGAAGTGGCAGGAGCGTCAGGACACCAAGGCCGCGCAACTCGCGGCAGCCCGTCGACGGGCCGTGATCGCCTCGGTCGCGGTCATCGCCGTGCTGGGCATCGTCGGCGCGGTGGCGTTCTTCGCCCAGCGATCCGACTCCTCCCAGACGGCGGCGGCGCAGCCTCGGCGGCCACGAGTGCTTCGGTGGATGCGAACAACCCGTGCGCCAAGCCCGCCGACACCCTGCCTGCCGCGACCACGTTCGAGAAGGCGCCGGACGCCGCGACGGCGCAGGGCAAGACCTGGAAGCTCGCGGTCGAGACCAGTTGCGGCGACCTCGCGATCACCCTGGACGGCGCCAAGGCACCCCAGGCGGTGGCCAGCACGATCTTCCTGGCGGACAAGGGGTTCTACGACAACACCCGGTGCCACCGGCTCACCACCGAGGGGATCTTCGTCCTGCAGTGCGGCGATCCCCAGGGCACCGGCGGCGGCGGTCCGGGCTACAGCTACGGCCCGGTGGAGAACGCCCCCGCGAACAACGTCTATCCCGCCGGTACGGTGGCCGTGGCACGCCAGGGCGGCAAGGGCGACAGCATCGGTAGCCAGTTCTTCCTGGTGTACAAGGACTCGACCATCCCCAGCGATTCAGCCGGTGGCTACACGGTGATCGGAAAGATCGTCGGGGGGATGGATGTGGTGGAGAAGGTTGCGGCAGGTGGAGTGCTCGGCGGCGGGAGCGATGGCGCCCCGGCCCGGGCCGTGGCCATCACCGGGACAACGGTCAGCTGACGAAGGACGGGCAGCGGTGAGTGCAGAGCAGTGGGGCCGGGTGGACCCCGATGGCACGGTCTGGGTACGCACGGCCGCAGGTGAGCGTGCGGTCGGCTCCTACCCGGGTGCCGCCGAGAGCGATGCGCTGGCCTACTTCGCCCGCAAGTACGACGACCTGTCGGCCCAGGTCTCGCTGCTGGAGCAGCGGATCGCGGCCGGCCATGTCACGGGATCGGCCGCGTCGTCCGCGATCGCCAAGTTGGTCGCGGCGATCACCGACGCCAATGCGGTCGGCGATCTGGAGGCGCTGCTGACCCGGCTGACGGCGCTCGAGCCGCTGGCCGAGGCACGCAAGCACGAGGCCGATCAGGCCCGGGCCGCCGCCAAGGCCGAAGCCCTGGCCGTACGCACCGGGCTGGTGGAGGAAGCCGAGGCCCTGGTCGCCGTCGAGCCCGAGCGGTTGCCGTGGAAGGCCTCCGGTGACCGGCTGCGCGAGCTGTTCGACCTGTGGCGCACCATGCAGCGCGAGAACCGCCTCGACAAGCACACCGAGGACGAGCTCTGGAAGCGCTTCAGCCACGCGCGCACCACCTTCGACCGCAGGCGCCGCCAACACTTCGGCGCCCTCGACGAACAGCGCACTCAGGCGCGCAGCGTCAAGGAGAAGATCGTGCTGCGGGCCGAGGAACTGTCGGCCACCACGGACTGGAACGCCGGTGCCTCCGGGTTCCGCGAGCTGATGAATCAGTGGAAGGTCGCCCCCCGCGCGGGTCGACGCGACGAGGAACAGCTGTGGGGCCGGTTCCGGGCCGCCCAGGACACCTTCTTCGCGGCGCGCAACGTCGCCGTCGACGAGGCCGACTCCGCGTTCCGGGCCAACCTGGAGGTCAAGGAGTCGCTGCTGGTCGAGGCCGAGGCCCTGCTCCCGATCAAGGACGTCGCGGCGGCCCGTTCCGCGCTGCGCGACCTGCAGGACCGCTGGGACGCCGCGGGCAAGGTGCCCCGCGCCGACATGGGCCGGGTGGAGGGTCGGCTGCGGGCCGTCGAACAGGCGATTCGGGACGCCGAACAGGTGCGTTGGACACGCAGCAACCCCGAGGCCCGGGCCCGGGCGCAGGACGCCGTCGCCCAACTCGAGCACACCATCGCCTCGTTGCAGACCAAGCGGGACAAGGCGCTGGCGGCGGAAAACCAGCGCGGCGTCACCGAGGCCGAAGCCGCCATCGCCGCCCGTCAGGAGTGGTTGGAGCAGGCTCGCGCCGCCCTGGCCGAGTTCGGCGGCTGAGTCCCCACCGCTCCCGCACCACCGTAGGCCGGGCTCGCAACAACCTCGGCGTTGCGTCCACACGAGGCCTCGGCAGCGGAGTTGTCCACAGGCGCCGTGGACTGGGTGGCGTGCAGGTCGATGCCCGCGCCACAGTCGACTCATGACAGCCGACACCATCGATCTCGCCCAACCGTTCATCCCCGAGGACCGGCATCGGGCCGAGATGAGTCGGCTCGTGGGCGACGGCCTGCTGCGGCGGGTCACCGGGCGCGTCCTGGTGCGCTCCGATGTGCCGGACACGCTGGCATTGCGCGCACGCGCCGTCCAACTGGCCCTCGCCGGGCCCGGACCGCGCTCCAGCGACGAGGTGATCGACCGGGGCGTGGTCGGGTTTCGGACCGCGCAGTGGGTCCATGCGGGCGGTGACTGCGGCCCCGAGGACTGCGGCATCGACCTGGTGATCGCGCCCGGCACCCACCGGCCACGTCTGCGTGGGGCCGTGGTGCACGAGCACCGGCTCGGGCCACGCGATGTCGACACGATGTGCGGGGTACGCCTCACCACTCCGGTGCGCACCGCCGCCGACCTGGTCCGCACCCTGCCGGGCGATCAGGCGCTCGTCGCGCTCGACCGGCTTCGCATCACGTGCGGGGTGCGCGCGATCGACGTGGTGGAGCAGTTCGACCGGATGCCCCGGTGTCGCGGCGTGGCCCGAGGCCGGCGCCTGGTGCATGCCTGGGCCACCTCGTGGGCCTCAGCCGCGCTTGGCGGATGACACCCCGGTGATCCGATAGGCGTCGACCACACCCTCGACCTTGCGGACGGCGGCCATCACATGGTCCAGGTGCGTCGGGTCGCCCATCTCGAAGGTGAACTTCGAGATCGCCATCCGGTCACCGCCGGTGGTCAGGTTGGCCGCCAGGATGTTGAGGTGGTTGTCGGACAGCACCCGGGTGATGTCCGCCAGCAGCCGGTTGCGGTCCAGGGCCTCGACCTGGATCTGTACCAGGAACAGGCTGCCTGTGTTGCGCGACCACTCGACCTCGACGATCCGCTCCGGCTCGGCCTGTAGGCCGCTGATGTTGCCGCAGTCGGCGTGGTGCACCGAGACGCCGCTGCCGCGGGTGACGAACCCGATGATCTGGTCGCCGGGCACCGGGGTGCAGCACTTGGCGAGCTTGACCCAGACGTCCTCGACGCCTCGGACGATGACCCCCGGACCGCCCAGTCGGGTCCGGCGGGCCCGACTCGGGGTGGCCGCCTCCGCCAGGTCCTCTTCGGCGCCCTCCTCACCGCCCAGGGTCTGAACCAGGCGCGTGACCACGCTCCCCGCTGCGGCGTGGCCCTCGCCCACCGCGGCGTAGAGCGAGGAGACGTCGGGGTAGCGCATCTCTTGGGCGAGCGAGACCAGCGACTCGTGGGACAGCAGTCGCTGGATCGGCAGCCCTTGCTTGCGCATCGCCTTGGCGATGGCATCCTTGCCCTGCTCGATGGCCTCCTCGCGCCGTTCCTTGGAGAACCACTGCCGGATCTTGTTGCGGGCCCGGGGACTGCGCACGAAGGTGAGCCAGTCGCGGCTCGGGCCCGCGCCGTCCGCCTTCGAGGTGAAGATCTCGATCATGTCGCCGTTGTCGAGCATGCTCTCCAACGGGACCAGCCGGCCGTTGACCCGAGCGCCCATGCAGCGATGACCGACCTCGGTGTGCACCGCGTAGGCGAAGTCGACCGGCGTCGAGCCCGAGGGCAGCGCCACCACGTCGCCCTTGGGCGTGAAGACATAGACCTCTTGGGCGTTGATCTCGAACCGCAGCGAGTCGAGGAACTCCCCCGGGTCGCTGGTCTCGCGCTGCCACTCGAGCAACTGGCGCAGCCAGACCATGTCGTTGGCCGAGCTGTCGCCGTCACGCCCGGTGCGGTTCGGATCGTCCTTGTACTTCCAGTGCGCCGCGACGCCGTACTCGGCACGTCGGTGCATCTGGTGGGTGCGGATCTGAATCTCGACCTGACGCCCCTCGGGACCGATCACCGTGGTGTGCAGTGACTGGTACATGTTGAACTTGGGCATCGCGATGTAGTCCTTGAACCGCCCCGGCACCGGGTTCCAGCGCGCGTGCAACGCCCCCAGCACGGCGTAGCAGTCACGGACGGACTCGACCAGCACCCGTACGCCCACCAGGTCGTAGATGTCCGCGAAGTCGCGGCCACGCACGATCATCTTCTGGTAGACGGAGTAGTAGTGCTTGGGGCGACCGGTGACGATCGACTTGATCTTGGCGGCACGCAGATCCGCGCTCACCTGCTCACGGACCTGGGCCAGGTAGTCCTCACGGGCCGGCGCCCGCTCGGCCACCAGGCGCACGATCTCGTCGTAGATCTTGGGATAGAGCGTGGCGAACGAGAGGTCCTCGAGTTCCCACTTGATGGTGTTCATGCCGAGCCGGTGAGCCAGCGGGGCATAGATCTCGAGCGTTTCGCGCGACTTGCGTTCGGCAGAAGCCTGCGGCACGTACCGCCAGGTGCGGGCGTTGTGCAACCGGTCGGCCAGCTTGATCACCAGCACCCGGATGTCGCGGGACATCGCCACGACCATCTTGCGCACGGTCTCGGCCTGCGCCGCATCGCCGTAGGTGACCTTGTCGAGCTTGGTCACCCCGTCGACCAACATCGCGACCTCTTTGCCGAACTCCTTCTCGAGCGCATCGAGGGTGTAGGCGGTGTCCTCGACCGTGTCGTGCAACAGCGCGGCCACCAACGTCGGTGCGGTCATGCCCAGCTCGGCCAGGATCGAGGCCACGGCGACCGGGTGGGTGATGTACGGGTCGCCACTCTTGCGCTTCTGCCCGGCGTGGGCCTTGGCCGCCACGTCGAAGGCACGTTCCAGAATGCTCAGGTCGGCCTTGGGGTGGGTGGCTCGCACCGTGCGCAAGAGTGGGTCGAGCAGTGGTGAGGTACTCGACCCCCGGCCCGAGCCGAAGCGGGCGATGCGCGACAACACCCGGCTGGTGGTGGGCAGGGCCTCGCTACCCGCGATTTGGCGATGCCGGGGCTGCGCTGCAGGGCCGGTGGCCTCGGCCGGTTCGGCGGCAGGCGCATCCGGCGAGCCCACGACATCCGTCGCTGCTGCGGTCACTGCCTCCTCGGCCATCTGCCGAGTGTACGAGGTCAGAGTGAGAGGAGTGCCCGTACGCCGCACCCTTGCAGCCGACGGCGGCCCTCCAGGGCGATCA
This sequence comes from Kineosporiaceae bacterium, assembly GCA_016713225.1. Taxonomy (NCBI): domain Bacteria; kingdom Bacillati; phylum Actinomycetota; class Actinomycetes; order Kineosporiales; family Kineosporiaceae; species Kineosporiaceae bacterium. The sequence goes on along the minus strand of JADJPO010000003.1, from coordinate 547,753 downwards.
ACTCGATCAGCACGGCCACGTCGACGACCTCGCCCCCGAGGCGGCGCACCAGGTCACAGGCAGCGGCCGCGGTTCCCCCGGTGGCCAACACGTCGTCCAAGACCAGAACCCGTTGGCCCGGGTGGATCGCGTCGGTGTGGAGCTCGATCTCTGCCTGACCGTACTCGAGGTCATAGGCCGCGGCCACGGTGCTGTGCGGCAGCTTGCCGCGTTTGCGGGCCGGAACGAACCCAACGCCCAGGGCCAGGGCCACCGGCGCCGCCAGGATGAACCCGCGCGCCTCGATCCCCACCACGACGTCGATCGTGGCCACACCAGCAGCACCGCGATACGGGGCAGCGAACGCCTCGACCACCTCGGCGAACGCCGGCCCGTCGGCGAGCAGCGGGGTGATGTCACGGAACATGATCCCCGGGGAGGGGTAGTCGGGGATCTCCCGGATCCGCGAGAGCAGATCGAGGGCCATGCTCACCGGCCCTTGCGGCGCGGCTGCTGTCGCTGACCGCGGGCGACCTCGCCCGAGGGTTCGCTCGTCAACGGATCACCCGAGGCCACCACCCCGGCGGCCACCGGCTCGGCCACCTCGCCCCGCGGCCCCTCGGCGCGACGCCGGCGCACCCGCTCGGCCTGTGCCTTCAGCTCGGGCTCACGCTCACGCAACTGCACCAACAACGGGGTGGCGATGAAGATCGAGGAGTAGGTACCGGCCGCAATCCCGACGAACAGCGACAGGGCGATGTCCTTCAGCGTGCCGGCACCCAACAGGTAGGCGCCGATGAACAGGATCGAGGCCACCGGCAGCAGCGCCACCACCGAGGTGTTGATCGAACGCACCAGGGTCTGGTTCACCGCGAGGTTGGCCGCCTCACCGAAGGTGCGCTTGCTGGACGTCGCGATGAACTCGGTGTTCTCGCGCACCTTGTCGAACACCACGACGGTGTCGTACAGCGAGTAGCCCAGGATGGTCAGGAAGCCGATCACCGAGGCCGGGGTGACCTCGAAGCCCACCAGGGCGTACACCCCGACGGTGAGGATCAGGTCGTGGATCAGCGCCACCAGACCCGAGACGGCCATGGTCCAGGTGCGGAAGTACACCGCGATCACCAGCGCGACCAGCGCCAGGAAGACGAACAGGCCGATCAGCGCCTGGCGGGTGACGTCGGATCCCCAGGTGGGGCCGACGAAGCTGCGCGAGACGCTCTCCGGCGGAACCTGGTAGGCCTTGGCCAGGGCGTTCTGCACCGATGTCAGCTCAGCATCGGTGATCTTGTCGGACTGCACCCGGATGCTGTCCGAACCCAGCTTCGTCACCAGGGGCCGGGCGCCGGGCACGACGGAGGTGACGGCCTCCGCGCCGACCGTGTCACTCGTGATGGCCGTGCCGGAGATCCGGAACTCGGTGCCGCCCCGGAACTCGATGCCGGGGTTCAGCTTGTTGATGCCGACCGCAGCGATACTGATGATCATCAAGACGGCGGCGATCAGGTACCAGAGCCGGCGCCGACCGACGAAGTCGATCGAGCGGCGTCCGGTGTAGAGGTCGTTGCCGAAGGCGGCGAAACTCGGCATCAGGCGTTCCCTTCCCCGGCGTCGCCGTCCGGCGTCGAGGCGGGTGGTCCGTCGAGAACCTTGGTGGACGTCGCGCCCCCCGATCGTTCGGCGGCGGCACGTTCGGCCGCGGCACGACGTTCGGCGATGGTCGAACCGGGCGTGGCTGGTGCCACACCCGCCTTCTTCACCGGCGGCCGGGTGGTGCCCCGACCGGTGTACTGCACCGCACGGCCCAGGTGCTCGGCGTCGAAACCGGACAGCCTGTGGCCGCTGCCGAAGAAGTGGGTGCGCGACAGGAAGGTGACCATGGGCTTGGTGAAGAGGAACACCACGAGGACGTCGATCACCGTGGTCAACCCGAGGGTGAACGCGAATCCGCGCACACTGCCCACGGCCAGGACGAACAGCACCACAGCGGCCAGCAGGCTCACGGCGTCCGAGATCAAGATGGTGCGCCGGGCGCGTTGCCAGGCCAACTCGACCGCGGTGGCCAAGGCTCGGCCCTCGCGGACCTCGTCACGGATGCGTTCGAAGTACACGATGAACGAGTCCGCGGTGATGCCGATGGCCACGATCAGACCGGCGATACCGGACAGGCTGAGCCGGAGCCCCGCCCGCCAGCCCAACATGACGACGATGCCGTAGGTGATCACCCCGGCGACGATCAGGCTGAAGACCGTCACCATGCCCAGGGCGCGGTACTGCAGCAACGAGTACACGACCACCAGCACCAGGCCGATCAGCCCGGCCAGCAGCCCGTTGCGCAACTGTTCGGCGCCCAACGTGGCCGAGATCTGGTTCTCGGTCGCCACCTGGAACGAGATCGGCAGCGCACCGAACTTGAGCTGGTTGGCCAAGGTCTGAGCCGTGACCTGCGTGAAGTTTCCGGTGATCTGCGCCCGGCCGTCCACGATCGCCGACTGCGTCACGGGCGCCGAGATCACGCCGTTGTCGAGCACGATGGCGAATCGGTTGCGCGGGTCCTGGAGTGCGACCAATCGGGTGGTCACTTTGCCGAACTGGTCGGCGCCGGTGCTGTCGAACTCGAGGTTGACCTGCCAGTTGTTGGTGGTCTGACCCTGCTGGGTCACCTCCAGCCCGGCGGTGGCCCCGGTGACGTTCTTGCCGCGCACCTCGACCGGGCCGAGCGCGTACTTGCTGCCGTCGTCCTCGCAGGCCACGAACGGCTTGGCCGGGTCGTTGACCTGGTTCTGGGACTTCAACCGCCCGGCGGCCGTGCTGCAGTCGGTGGCGTCCCACACCGTGGCCACGTCAGCGGTGAGCCATGCCTCGTCGCTGGCATCGGTCGGTTTGGGGTTCGGGGACGTCGCGGGGCTGGCTGCGGCGCTCGCCGCACCGGTCGGCGTGGGGGTGCCGGCCGCCAGCAGCCCGCCACCGTTGGCCGATGAGGTCACCGAGGGGTTGCCGGACGCTGCTGCCGAGGCCTTGCTCGACGCTGCCGGGCTCGGGCTCGCCGAGCCGGAGGGTGTACCCGTCGGGGTCGGGGTGGGCACTGTCGGTTGCTGTGCCACGAGCACCGGCCGGAACTCGAGGGCGGCCGACTTGCGGATCGACTGCCGCGTGGCCTCGTCGATGTTCTTGCCGGGCAGGGTGACCACGATGCTGTCGGTGCCCTGCGTGGTGATCTCGGCCTCGGTCACACCCGACCCGTTCACCCGCTGCCGGATGATCTTGACCGCTTCCTCGATGGTCGTCGCCGTGATCTGGCCCGACTGGCCTGCCTGAGGCACGGCCTTGAGCACCATCTCGACGCCACCGTCGAGGTCGAGGGCCAGCTTGGGTGTCCACTGACCATTGCTCCAGAGGGCGCCGCCGGCGATCAGGCCGTACAGGACGGCCACGATGCCGAGGAGCACGCCGAGGGAACGCCCCGGCCGGGAGTACGTACGAGCCACGCGTCTCTTCTCTCGTTACGAGCCTGCCCTCAGGCGGGCTCGTCCTTGGTCTCGGTGCCCTGCTCGGACCCGGTCTCGTGCTCGGCTGACACCGTGCCGGCGGCCGCGCTCACGATCCGGGCCACGGCACGCCGGTCCCACCGAGAGGTCTGCCCGGGGGCGGTTTCGACGGTGACCTTCTCGTCGTCCAGCGCCACCACGGTCGCGTAGAGGCCGGAGGCCATCATGACCTCGGCGCCGGGAGCCAACTCGGTCTGAATCGTGGCGAGCTCGCGGCGCTGGCGGTTGCCCCTTCGGATGACGAAGAAGGCCATGACCAGCACGATTGCGAGAAAGAGCACACTGGGGTCGAAGGCAGGCACGCGGCGAGTCTAGCCCGCCGGGTCGGGTGCTTCGTCGAACAGCGCCTGCTGCTCGATGGTCGCCGGTGAGGTGGCGTGTCGCGGTGGACTCGAGCCCAGATGCCGCCAGGTGGCCGCGGTGGCCACTCGGCCACGCGGCGTCCGGCCGATCAGGCCCTCACGCACCAGGAACGGCTCGGCCACCGTCTCGACGGTCTCGGCCTCCTCCCCCACCGCGACGGCGAGGGTCGACAACCCCACCGGACCGCCGCCGAAGCGATGACACAGCGCCTCGAGCACCGACCGGTCGAGGCGGTCGAGGCCGAGTTCGTCGACCGCGTACACCGCCAGCGCGGCCCGCGCGGCCGCCTCGTCGAGTACCCCGTCGCCACGGACCTGTGCCCAGTCGCGCACCCGACGCAACAACCGGTTGGAGATGCGCGGCGTCCCGCGGGATCGGCGGGCGATCTCGCGCCCGCCCTCGGCGGTCAACCGGACGCCGAGCAGGCGGGCCGAACGGGTCAGCACCTGTTCGAGCTCGTCCGGGGAGTAGAAGTCGAGGTGGCCGGTGAAGCCGAACCGGTCGCGCAGCGGCCCGGGCAGCATGCCGGCCCGCGTGGTCGCCCCGACGATGGTGAACGGCGGCAGGTCGAGCGGGATCGCGGTGGCCCCCGGCCCCTTCCCCACCACGATGTCGACCCGGTAGTCCTCCATGGCGACGTAGAGCATCTCCTCGGCCGGACGCGCCATGCGGTGGATCTCGTCCAGGAAGAGCACCTCGCCCTCCTCCAGGGAGGACAGGACTGCCGCCAGGTCACCGGCATGTTGGATCGCCGGACCGCTGGTCACCCGCAGCGGCGCACCCAGTTCGTGGGCCACGATCATGGCGAGGGTGGTCTTGCCGAGCCCGGGTGGCCCGGAGAGCAGGATGTGATCGGGGGTGTGGCCACGGCCCCGGGCCGCCTCGAGCACCAGGGAGAGCTGGTCGCGCACCACACGTTGGCCCACGAATTCGTCCAGCATCTTGGGACGCAGGGCGCTCTCGGCCGCGCGTTCCTCGGCGTCCGCGCCGGCCTCGACCAGTTCGCGGGTTCGCAGCGCCTCGACCGACAGCTCGTCCGACAGCGCCTCCCCCGCGCGCGGGGTGCTCACGCCGTCCGCCCGAGGTGGCGCAGCGCCGCACGCAGCACACGCGCGACGTCCGGGGTGGCGTTCGAGGCTGCGCCGCCCACGCCGACCTCGGCCCCGACCACGTCGACGGCGTCCGCAGCCTGCTTGGCCGACCACCCCAACCCCACCAGGGCCTCGACCACCTGGTCGTGCCAGGCTGCGCCGACGCCGGCTGCCGGCAGCACCGACACCGCAGCCCCGGACGGCGCGCCCAGCCGATCGGTCAGCTCGAGCACGATCCGTTGGGCGCCCTTGCGCCCGATGCCGGGCACCTTCATGAGCGAGGTCAGATCCTGCGCCGCGACCGCCGTCCGCAGCCCGTCCGGGGTGTGCACCGCGAGCATCGCCAGCGCCAGTCGTGGCCCGATACCCGACACGGTCTGCACCACCTCGAAGGTGTCGCGCTCATCAGCGTCGGTGAAGGCGAACAGGGTCAGCGCGTCCTCGCGGACGACCAGGCTGGTGGCCAGCTCGGCCTCGGCCCCGACCCGCAATGTCGCGAGAGTGGCCGGCGTGGCCTGCACCAGCAGCCCGACCCCACCCACCTCGACCACCGCGGCGTCCAACCGGACGGCGAGCACCCGACCACGCACCGATGCGATCACCACGACCTCCTCACCAGCGCCTCACCCGCGCCGACCCACCGCCGAACAGGTGTACGAAGGTCACCGTAGCGCCCGATGCGACGACAACCGCTGGACGACGCGCAGACACGGGCGTGGATTGGCGACCGCAACGTGCCCGCGCACCACCCCGCGGTGATCATGTAATCCGCGCACGCTCGTGAACGGTTTCACGAGCGTGCGCGGATTGCATGATCACGGGGGAATTGTGCACGGATTGCATGATCACGGGGGGTGGGTAGAGCGCGGGGTGGGTCAGGCGCGGCGGCGGGTGCGGTCGGCCGCTCGCGCCGCCTCGACCCAGCGGCGCTGCGCAGCGGTTGCCGGGGCCAACCGGCCGGCGGAGGTGGTTCCGTCGCGCCACAGGTGACAGATCGCCAGCGCCAGGGCGTCGGCGGCGTCCGCCGGGGTGGGGCGGGCGGGCAGCGAGAGGATCTTGGTGACCATGGTCGCCACCTGGGCCTTGTCGGCCCGGCCGGACCCGGTCACGGCCGCCTTGACCTCGCTGGGGGTGTGCAGGGCCACCGGGATGCCGACCCGGGCCGCCGCGGTGATCGCCACGCCGGCGGCCTGCGCCGTCCCCATCGCAGTGCGGACGTTGTGCTGGCTGAACACCCGCTCCACGGCCAGGACGTCGGGGCGCAGCTGGTCGAGCCAGCCCTCGATCGCCTCGCTGATGCCCAGCAGTCGAGCCGACAGCTCGGCCTCCGGCGGGGTGCACACCACGTCGACGGCGACCAGCTCGACCTTGCGGCCGGGACGGCCGTCGACCACGCCCAGACCACATCGGGTCAGGCCGGGGTCGACGCCGAGAACTCGCATGCTGCGAGTCTCAGCCCACCGCCTCCATGATCTCGTCCGACACGTCGAAGTTGGCGTAGACGTTCTGCACGTCGTCGCTGTCCTCCAGGGCGTCGATCAGCCGGAAGATCTTGCGGGCGCCCTCCTCGTCCAGGGGCACCTCCATGCTGGGCACGAACTCGGCGTCAGCGGAGTCGAAGTCGATCCCGGCCTGCTGCAGCGCCGAACGCACCGCGACCAGGTCGGTCGCCTCGGTGACCACCTCGAACGCCTCGCCCAGGTCGTTGACCTCCTGCGCGCCGGCCTCGAGCACTGCATCCAGCACGGCGTCCTCACTGACCCCCGCGGCCTTGGGCACCACGATGATGCCCTTGCGGGTGAACAGGTACGACACGCTGCCCGGGTCGGCCAGGTTGCCGCCGTTGCGGGTCAGGGCGGTGCGCACCTCGGCCGCCGCGCGGTTGCGGTTGTCGGTGAGGCACTCGATCAGGACGGCGACGCCGTTGGGGCCGTACCCCTCGTACATGATCGTGTGATAGTCGGCGCCACCGGCCTCGGCCCCCGAGCCGCGCTTGACGGCTCGGTCGATGTTGTCGTTGGGCACCGAGGCCTTCTTGGCCTTGTAGATGGCATCCCACAGCGTCGGGTTGCCGTTGGGGTCACCACCGCCGGTGCGCGCCGCCACCTCGATGTTCTTGATCATCTTGGCGAACATCTTGCTGCGCTTGGCGTCGACAACCGCCTTCTTGTGCTTCGTGGTGGCCCATTTGGAGTGGCCGGACATTCAGTTTCCTTCCGTGCGCAAACACCTGCCGACCAGGTCGACGAAGAGTCGATGGACGCGCGTGTCCCCCGTGATCTCCGGATGGAACGCGGTCGCGAGCAGGGCACCCTGCTGGACTGCGACGATCCTACCCTCGTGGCGCGCCAGCACCTTGACGCCGTCGCCGACCTGCTCGACCCAGGGCGCCCGGATGAAGACCGCGCGCACCGGGTCGCCGTCGATGCCCTCGACGGTCAGGTCCTCCTCGAAGCTGTCGACCTGGCGACCGAAGGCGTTGCGCCGCACGGTCATGTCGATGCCGCCGAAGCTGAGCTGCCCCTCGATCGCGTCCTCGACCCGATCGGCGAGCAGGATCATGCCGGCACACGAGCCGTAGGCCGGCATGCCGCCCTTGAGCCGGTCCAGGATCGGCTCACGCAGCTCGAAGATCCGGGTGAGCTTGTCGATCGTGGTCGACTCGCCGCCGGGGATGACCAGGGCATCGATCTCGGCCACCTCGGTCGGACGGCGCACCCGCACCGCCCGGGCACCCGCCGACTCCAGCGCCCGGACGTGCTCGCGGACGTCGCCCTGAACCGCCAGGACGCCGATCGTGGGCCTCACCAGCCGCGCTCGGCCAGCCGGTGCGGCTCCGGGAGCTCCTCGACGTTGATGCCGACCATGGCCTCGCCGAGACCGCGCGAGACCTTGGCGATCACGTCGGGGTCGTCGTGGAAGGTGGTGGCCTTGACGATCGCGGCCGCCCGGGCCGCCGGGTCGCCGGACTTGAAGATGCCGGACCCGACGAACACGCCATCGGCACCCAGCTGCATCATCATCGCGGCATCGGCCGGGGTGGCGATGCCACCGGCCGTGAACAGCACGACCGGCAGGCTGCCCCGCTCGGCCACCTCGGCGACCAGGTCGTAGGGCGCCTGCAACTCCTTGGCGGCGACGTACAGCTCGTCCTTGCTCATCGAGGTGAGCCGGCGGATCTCACCGGTGATCGAGCGCATGTGGGTGGTGGCGTTGGAGACGTCGCCGGTGCCGGCCTCACCCTTGGAGCGGATCATGGCGGCGCCCTCGTTGATCCGGCGCAGGGCCTCGCCCAGGTTGGTCGCGCCGCACACGAAGGGGACGGTGAAGGCCCACTTGTCGATGTGGTTGGCGTAGTCGGCGGGCGTGAGCACCTCGGACTCGTCGATGTAGTCCACCCCGAGCGACTGCAGCACCCGGGCCTCGACGAAGTGGCCGATGCGAGCCTTGGCCATCACCGGGATCGAGACGGCGGCGATGATGCCGTCGATCATGTCGGGGTCGCTCATGCGCGAGACGCCACCCTGGGCGCGAATGTCGGCCGGGACGCGTTCGAGGGCCATGACGGCCACGGCGCCGGCGTCCTCGGCGATCTTCGCCTGCTCGGCGGTGACCACATCCATGATCACACCGCCCTTGAGCATCTCGGCCATGCCGCGCTTGACCCGGGCGGTGCCGACGACGGGCGCGCTGGAACTGGAGCTGGAGGTCATGCAGACACGGTAGACGCCGATCGGCCTGGTAGTACAGTCCACTTGCATGCACGTAGACCAGGCCAATACCACCATTCGAGCCACCGGCCTGGCCGTCCCGTGGCAGGACGACGTGCAGCACGCCGGTCCGGCGCACCAACGCCTGGCGGCCCTGTTGCGCACCGAGATCAACACCGGCCGGCTACGACCCGGCGAGCGGCTGCCGCCCTCGCGCGCGCTGGCCGAGCAACTCGGACTCTCGCGCTGGGTGGTCACCGAGGCCTACGACCAGCTCAAGGCCGAGGGCTACCTGACCGGGTTGGTCGGGTCCGGTACCCGCGTGGCCGGCAGTGCCACCGGCCCGGACGCCGCGGCGCCCCCGCCGTCCACCCGGGGTTCGATCACACCGGCGGTCACCTCACCCGCGGCGCCGTCCCGACCGGACGCCACGCCCGCACGGCCCATCACGCTGGACCTGTCCCCCGCGTTGCCGGAGCTGTCCTCGTTCCCCCGGGCGGCCTGGCGGGCAGCGACCGCTCGCGCGCTCGACCGGGTCAGCGACGACCAACTCGGCCACCCCGACCCGGCCGGCACGCCCCAGTTGCGCCGCACCCTGGCCGACTACCTGCGCCGGGTCCGTGCGCTGGACCTGCCCGCCGACGGCAGCGCGGTCCTGATCACCCAGGGCGTGGGCAACGCGGTCGACCTGATCTGCCGGCAACTGGCGGCCGCCGGCGCCCGCCGGGTGGCGATCGAGAACCCCAGCTGGCCCCGCCTGCGTCAGATCGTGGCCGGCAACGGGCTGCACGCCGTCCCGATCGGGGTGGACGGTGAGGGCCTGCGCGTCGAGGAGCTGCTGCGAGCCGATGCCGAGCAGCGGATCGATGCGGTGTTCGCCATGCCCACCCACCAGTTCCCCACCGGGGTACCGCTGTCGGCCGGACGCCGCGTGGCCCTGGTGCGATGGGCCGCCACCGGTGGCCGGTGGATCATCGAGGACGACTATGACGCCGAGTTCCGCTACGACCGTCGTCCGGTCGGCGCCGTCGCGGCCCTGGCACCCGACCAGGTCGCCTACCTGGGTTCGGTGAGCAAGACCCTCTCGCCGGCGCTGCACCTGGGCTGGATGGTCGCCCCCAGCCGTCTGCTGGCCGGGATCGCCTCGGCCAGAGCGGGATTGGGTGCCCTCACGCCCACCATCGAACAGCTCGCCCTGGTGGACTTGATCACCTCTGGCGCCTACGACCGGCACCTGCGCCGGATGCGCCGCCGCTACCAGCTCCGTCGTCGCGCTCTCCTGGAGGCGTTGCACCGCCAGGTTCCGGGTGAACCGGCCCCGAGCATGGACGCGGGCCTGCACGTGCTGTGGCGCCTGCCCTCGGCCTGCAGCGAGGCGACGGTGATCGAGCGGTGCGCGGCGTCCGGGCTCGCGGTGGCCGGCGAGTCCGCGTGCCGCGTCGGCCCCTCCCCCGGCCAGGCATCCGCACCCCCCGGACTGGTGCTGGGCTACGGCAATGTCCCCGAACACCGTGCGGACGAGATCGCCCGGATCATCGCCGCCGCCACCGTGGTCTGACACCACGTTCGTCGGAGAATGTGCACGGATTACATGATCACCGACGAATGGGGGTGGCTGGGTCGAGCAGAACCGGCGAGAAACCCGCATGCGTCAGACCTGCGACAACCCCGGCGGCAAGGCATCGTCGAAATCGATCATCTGTGGCACGGGCGCCCGGCCGGCCAGATGGGCCCACCGCACCACCCGTTTGTCGCGCACCCGTTGGGCCTGGGCCACGGCGTCGTTGTGCAGCCGCCGGGCGAGTTGCACCCGGGCACACGACTGCACCAGTTGGCGCCGTGCGTCGTCCGCGAACGGGGTCTGCCCCGGGCCACCCACCAGCGGCGGCCAGGCACGATCGGCCGCCGGAGCCTCCGACGGCTCCGGGAAGGCCATCACCAGAGCGCGTGAGACCTCACTCTCCATCGGTTCGAGATACGGCGGGACGTCGAGCGGGTCGCGCGCCTCGCCCGCCCGCCCCTCGTCGTCCTGCTCCGCCGCGGTCAGCGCCTGTGAGGCGGCGGCGGTGACCAGCAGGGCGCTGGCCGGGTCGAGATAGCGGGCGGCCTCGATGGCGGCCATCCGCCGCCGCAACAACTGCACATCCAGCGCGGTGCGGGCCGCGGTCACCTTGGCGTGCAACCGGTCGAGCCGGCTGGCGGTGTAGCTGAGGTACCAGCCGAGCACCAGCAGGACGACGAGCAGCGGCCACCAGGTCTCGATCATGCTCTGCTCACCACCGGGGTCCCGGCCACCATCTGGTACACCTCGAGCACCTCGCCGGTGACCCGCGACCAGTCGTATCGGGTCACCGCGACCCTGGCCCGTTCGGCGAGCAGGTGGCGACGCGGTTCGTCGTCCGCCAGGTCGCTCAGGGCCTGCGCCAACGGCTCGGGCTCGCCCGGGGGCACCAGCACCCCGAGCCGACCCTCACCGAGCACCCGGCGAAACGCGCCCAGGTCGCTGGCCACCACGGGCGCGCCGGCGCTCATCGCCTCGACCAGCACGATGCCGAAGCTCTCGCCCCCGGTGTGGGGGGCGACGTAGGCGGTGACCGACCGCAGCAGCCGGGCCTTGGCCTCGTCGTCCAGCGCCCCGAGCAGTTCGACCGCAGCGGCGTGCTCGCCCAACTCCTCGAGCATGGGTTCGGCCTCACCCCGACCCAGCACCAGGAAGCGCGCCGCCGGATGCCGTTGCCGCACCGCCGGAACCGCAGCCAGCAACACCTCGAGCCCCTTGCGGGGCTCGTCGAGCCGGCCGACGAAGGCGAACGTCGGCGCGGACGACGTCCCCTGCCACCGCGCGCAGGGTTCGGCCCGGGCGAAGGCCGCGACCTCGACACCGTTCGGGATCACCACCGCGTCGCCGCCGAGGTGTTCGACCAGGGTGCGCCGGGCGTCCTCGGACACCGCGATCCGGGCCGAGATCTTCTCCAGCGAGGGCCGCAACATCGGCTGGGCCATCTGCATCGCCCGCGATCGCACCGTGGCGGTGTGGAAGGTCGCCACGATCGGCCCCGTGGCCAGCCACAGCGCCAGCAACGACAGCGAGGGGGTCACCGGCTCGTGGATGTGCACCACGTCGAAGTCGCCCTCGGCCAGCCACCGGTGCACCCGCGCCGCACTCACCGGGCCGAACGTGAGCCGGGCCACCGACCCGTTGTACTTCACCGGGACGGCGCGTCCGGCCGCCTCGAGATAGTCCGGTACCGGGGTGTCGTCGTCCGCCGGCGCCAGCACACTCACGGTGTGACCGGCCGCGATCAGGTGCTCCGCCAGGTCACGCACGTGGTACTGCACTCCACCGGGAACGTCGAAGGAGTACGGGCAGACCAGGCCGATCCTCACGCAGGGGCAGCGGGGTCGGCGGGCACCAGATCGGCGACGAACACCCGCTGCAGCATGTGCCAGTCCTGGGGGTGAGCGGCGATCCCGGCGGCGAGCGCATCGGCGCACGCCTGCGTCATCGAGGCCACCCGCTCGGCACGCCCCCCATCGACCGGCGGCAGCACCTCGGGGTGGAAGTGCACCACGATCCCCCAGCGGGCCGGCGAACCCGCCGGGAGCCGCTCGTAGCGGATCGAGACCGGGTGCAGCGCGGCGCCGGTGACCAGGGCCAGCGAGGCCGGCCCGGCAGCCATCCGCGCGGTCTCGCCGAACAGCGTGATCGGCACCCCGGTGGCGGTCAGGTCGCGATCGGCGAGCAACGGGACGAAGCCGCCCTTGCGCAACCGGCGGACCAGCAGCCCGAAGACGTCCACGCCGCCCCCGGAACCGCCGATCGGCAGGATCTCCATGCCGAGTTGTTGCCGGATGGTCAGGAAGCGCTGATAGACCTCGTCGGGGCGCAGCCGCTCGGCGACCGTGGTGACCGGGGCCATCGCCAGGGTCGACCAGGCACCGGCGTGGTCCCAGTTTCCGCTGTGCGACAAGGCCATCACGACGCCACGACCCTCGGCGAGCGCCTCGCGAACCGGCGCGTCGCCCTCCGCACGACAGGTCGCCAGGATCCGTTCGGTCGACCAGTCGGGCAGCCGGAAGGTGTCGCAGTAGTAGCGCAGATAGGAGTGGAGCCCCTTGCGGGCCAGGATCTTCAGCCGCATCGGCGACAGATCCGGCACGACGCGTGACAGGTTCAGCTCGAGCTGCCGGGCGGCCTGCCCCTGCCGCAACCAGATGAACTGGGCGATCACCGAGAAGATCAGATAGGCGACACGTTCGGGCAGCAGCCGGACGATCCGCCACCCGGCGGTGTACGCCCAGACGTTCACCCGGTCGCTCATCGGCTCAGGTTAATCGTTTCCAGCCGGAGTCGTGACCGAGAGAGCCTGACGGCGTACCACGACCATCCGCTGCACGACGGTGATCGCGCTCGCCACGGCCAGCACGGCGAGGACGACGCCCAGCACCGGCTCGGGCAGTCCCAGGCCGGTGTCCCAGCCCAGGCCGACCAAACCGGTGGTGACCAGGACGGCGACCAACCGGTCGGCCCGTTCGGCGATCCCGACGCTGGCGGTCATACCCAGTCCCTCGGCGCGCGCCCGCGCGTAGGAGACGACGCTACCCAGCACCAGGCACAGCAGGGCCAACGCGGTCATCAGTCGGTCCCGGCCCGTGGTGCCGCCGGCGTAGTAGAGCACCAGACCGCCGAACACCGCGGCGTCCCCCACCCGGTCCAGGGTGGAGTCGAGGAAGGCGCCCCACCGGCTGGAGCGGTTCGACATCCGCGCCATGATGCCGTCGACGGTGTCGGCGAAGACGAACGCGGTGATCACCAGCGTGCCCACCAGGAACTCACCGCGGGGGTAGAAGCCCAGCGCCCCGAAGCAGACGCCGAGGGTGCCCACCAGGGTCACGACGTCCGGGCTGATCCCCAGCGAGACCAGCGCCCGGGCGACGGGGGTCAGCAGCCGGGTGAACAGGGCACGGGCGAAGCGGTTGAGCATGGCCAGGGCACTCTATCCAGTCTCGAGCCCGAGCGGCGGGACATCCCCCTCGCCCGGACGCCCTCCCGCGCGGGGTACACGGTGCGGAGCAGAGCGTGGCGATCAGGGCTCGACCTTCGTCCTCCACGGGTGCAGGATCGCGGGGGTAGAGGTTTGCCGAGCACCCGCGCGGGAGCCGACGACGAGGAGGTCGTACCCATGGCGAGCAATGTCAGGGCCCGTGGAGCCGAGGTCACCCATGTGAGCCCGGACCGGATCCGCAACGTGGTGCTGGTGGGCCACGCCGCCGCGGGTAAGACAACGCTGATCGAGGCGCTCTTGTTGGGCACCGGGGCGATCGGCCGGGCCGGGCGCATCGAGGACGGCACCACCGCCAGTGACCACGAGGACATCGAACACCGCACGGGACGCTCGGTCTCGCTGTCGGTGTGTGCGACGACCTCGGCCGGGGTCAAGATCAACCTGATCGACACCCCCGGACACGCCGACTTCGTGGGTGACGTGCGCGCGGGCCTGCGGGCCGCGGACGCCGCGCTGTTCGTGGTCTCGGCCGTGGACGGTGTGGACGGCATCACCCGGATGTTGTGGGAGGAGTGCGCCGCCGTCGGCATGCCGCGGGCCGTGGTGGTCTCTCACCTCGACGCCCAGCGCGCCGACTTCGACGACGCCCTGGCGATCTGCCAGCGCACCTTCGGTGACGGCGTCCAGCCGCTCTACCTGCCGGTGCTCGATGCCCCCGGACGTGAGGTGCCCGCCGGGCTGATCGGGCTGTTGTCGCAGGCGGTCTACGACTACTCGGGTGGCGCGCGCACCGAGCGTCCCGCCGATGACGAGCAGCGCTCGGCGATCGAGGCGGCCCGGTCGACCCTGATCGAGGGCATCATCCAGGAGTCCGAGGACGACACGCTGCTCGACCGCTGGTTGTCCGGCGAGGACGTCGCGCTCGACACCCTGATCGCCGACCTCGAGAAGGCCGTGGCGCGCGGTTCGTTCCACCCGGTGATCCCGGTCATCTCCCCCTCCGGCATCGGCATCGCCGAGCTGCTCGAGGTGTTGGTGCGGGGATTCCCCTCGCCGCTGGAGCACCCGCTGCCCTTGGTGACGCTGCCCTCGGGCGAGCCGCGCGAACCCATCAGCTGCGACCCGGCCGGCCCCTTGGTGGCCGAGGTGGTCAAGACGACCTCCGACCCGTACGTGGGCCGGTTGAGCATCGTGCGGGTGTTCTCGGGCACGCTGGTGCCCGAGGCCACGGTGCACGTCTCGGGCCACTTCGGCCGGTTCAGTAGTGAACGCGCGGCGTCCGGTCACCCGGACCACGACCTCGACGAGCGGGTCGGTGCCCTGTCGCAGCCGCTCGGGGCGACGCTCAACCCGATCGATGCCGGGGTCGCGGGCGATGTCCTGGCCATCGCGCGGCTGTCGAAGGCCGAGACCGGCGACACGCTGTCCGACCCGGCCGCCCCGGCGCTGATGGAGCCGTGGCTGATGCCCGAGCCGTTGCTGCCGAGCGCCCTGGTGGCCAAGTCGAGCACGGAGGACGACAAGCTGATGCAGGGCCTGGCGCGGATCGTCGCCGAGGATCCGACGGTGCGGGTGGAGGTCAACTCCGACACCCACCAAATGGTCGTCTGGACCATGGGTGAGTCGCATCTCGAGGTGGTGCTGGACAAGCTGCGCGCACGCCACTCGCTGGAGCTGGACAGCGAACCGGTCAAGGTGGCGCTGCGCGAGACCCTGGCCAAGGCCGGCGCCGGGCACGGCCGCCACGTGAAGCAGTCCGGTGGACACGGTCAGTACGCCGTGTGCGACATCGAGGTCGAGCCGTTGCCGGCGGGGTCGGGTTTCGAGTTCGTCGACAAGGTGGTCGGCGGATCGGTGCCCCGCCAGTTCATCCCCTCGGTCGAGAAGGGGGTGCGGGCCCAGATGGATCGGGGCGTCGCCGCCGGGTACCCGATGGTCGACCTGAGGGTGACCCTGGTCGGCGGCAAGGCCCACAGCGTCGACTCCTCCGACGCCGCCTTCCAGATGGCTGGTTCGCTGGCCTTGAAGGAGGCCGCTGCGGCCGCCGGGGTGGCGATGCTCGAACCGGTGGACGACGTTCAGATCATCGTGGACGACGAGTACGTCGGCGCGATCATGGGTGACCTGTCGTCGCGGCGTGGCCGGGTGACCGGGACGACGTCGATGGGCCACGGCCGCACCCAGGTCTCGGCCGAGGTACCGGCGATCGAGCTGACCCGCTACGCCACCGACCTGCGCAGTCTGGCCCATGGCACCGGCACGATGGCCCGCAGCTATGTGCGGCACGCGCCGATGCCCCAGCACCAGGCCGAGAAGGTCATCGCCAACAGCTGAGCCACCCGGAGGGGTCAAGTAACCGGTGATCATGCAATCCGTGCACAAACCGTTGGTGATCATGCAATCCGTGCACGCGTCACGACGTCAGAGGTAAGCGACCCTCGACCTCACCGTCGACGATCCGGCCGGTGAGTTCGAAACCCCGGCGCCGGTAGAACGGCGCCGGGGTGCCCGACCCCTCTACCCAGCTGACCAACAGTTCCGCGTGACCGGCTGCGCGCATTTGACCGATGAGGTCCTCCAGCGCGCGCAACCCGATGCCCCGCCGCTGGTGACGCCGATCGATCAGCAGCCGCCACAGGTAGGGCACCGGGTGGGCCGGCGTCACGTCGGCGATCATCACGAACCCGGCCGCCTCACCATCGGCCTCGATGCCCCACATCACCGGCTGCACCGGGGCACCGTCGACGTCCTCGGGGAACAGCGCGTCGGTGAACGAGTCGAGCATCGGCGCAACGAACCGCTGCTGCGAATGATGGGTGGCGAGCCGCCGATACTGCTGCACGTTCTGGGTGGTCAGCGAGATCAAGCGGACGTCGTCCGGCGGCGTCAGCGGGCGATCGCGCCAGGCGCGGTAGTCCTGGGCCGTCGCCCCGTAGGTCATGTTGTCGGTCCACTCACCGCGCCAGAGGAACGAGAGCCGGGTGTGCGACTCGAAGGTCAGACCGAGGTTCTCGAGCACCCGCTGTGAGGCGATGTTGGCCGGGTCGAGCTCACCGAACAGCCGGACGACGCCCACCCGCTCGACCAGGTCGTCGGCCATCGCTCGGGCCGCCTCGGTCGCAAACCCCTTGCCCTGGAAGGGGGTGGCGAGGGTGTACCCGATCTCGGCCACCGATCCGGTGGGGTCGAGGTGACAGCAGACGTCACCGATCACCGTTCCGTTGAGCTCGACGGCGAGTTGGGTCCACTCCCCCGGCGCGACGTCGTCCCGCTCGTCCTGGTCGGCCAGATCCTGCCGAGCCCGGTCGAGGGTGTAGGGCAGGTCCCACAGTTGGTGCCTCGCCACGGCCGGATCGTTGCGATAGGCGGCGAACACCTCGGCGTCCGACACGCGCATGATGCGTACGGTCAACCGCGGCGTCGTGATGGGGAACGGCGAGGCCATGGCAAGATCGTAGGCCGAAGCGCACAGCGCTGCTGCTCAGGACGACGCCGAGGGTCCGCTCGGACGACGGCCCCGCCACCCAGTGCCCACGGCGCAGGTGTCAGGCCCCTGTCGGCCAGGCCTCGGCGAGTCGCTTGCGGGTGTCGGCGAGCAGTTCGGGCAGCGCCTTGGTGCGCCCGATGATCGGCAGGAAGTTCGCGTCACCACCCCAGCGGGGCACGACGTGCTGATGCAGGTGGGCGGCGATGCCGGCACCGGCCACGGCGCCCTGGTTCATGCCCAGGTTGTAGCCCTGACACCCCGAGACCGCGCTGAGCACCCGCATCGCGGTCTGGGTCAGCTCGGCGACCTCGACCGTCTCGGCAGGGGTCAGGTCGGGGTACATCGACACGTGCCGGTAGGGGCAGACCATCACGTGCCCGGTGTTGTACGGGTACAGGTTCATCACGACGTAGGCGAGCTCGCCACGGGCCACCACGAGGCCGTCCTCATCGCTGCGTCCGGGGGCGCGGCAGAACGGGCACTGCGGGCCGGCGTCCGCGGTGGCGGGCTTGTCCTCGCCCCCGAGGTAGGCCATGCGGTGCGGCGTCCAGAGTCGCTCGAAACCGTCCTGAGCCCCGGCGAGCTGCCAGGGTTGCGACCCGGGGGTCGATGCGTCCAGCGTCATGTCGTCGGCTCCTCCCGCAGCCCCGGCGTGAATCCCCGGAACTGGTCACCGAGGTAGCGCAGCACGCCCCGGTCGCCGATCGCGATCCGGGCGTGATCGCTGCCCGCCAGGTACAACTCGACCGTACTGCCGTCGTCCAGCCGTGCGCTGATGCCGTACACCACGCCCTCGGGGCGGTCCTCCTCCCAACGCTCGGTCACCGTCGCCGGTGCGCTGGCCACCGCATCGGCCGCCGAGCCACGCCACCGGCGCAGCGCCCCGCCGAGCAGCGTGTACCCCAGCGCCAGGACGGCGGCCGCGCCGATGAAGACCAAGACGACGAACCCGGAACCGAGTTCACCGCTCATAGGGCACGACCGGTGATGTCCCGGGCGAATCCCTGATACCGGGTGCCCTGACGCGTGAGCATGCCGTGATCGCCCTCGGCCAGCTGACCGTAGTGCTCGCCCGACATCGCCAGCTCGAGGCGTTCGGCGGTGGGCAACTCGAAGGTGGCGAAGTACGAGGTCGACGACGAGGAGTCCCCGGAACCGCCGTGCACGTTGGTGCGCTTGGTGATCACCACGGCCCGTAGCGTCTCGACCGGGGCCGCGTTGTTCCGCGACCACCGGATCAGCGCGTGCACGATCCCGACGATGATGAAGCCGACGACGAGCGCCCCGATGACGGCGACGAGGATGGGCACGGCGTCGAACAGCACCGAGTCCGACACCGGCTACACCTGAACCCGGGTGCGCACCGCCTCGACGATCCGGGTGATCGCCTCGTCGACCGGAACGCCGTTGTCCTGCCGACCGTCACGGAACCGGAACGAGACCGCACCGGCCGCGACGTCGTCCCCGCCGGCGATCAACTGGAACGGCACCTTGGCCTTGGTGTGGGTGCGGATCTTCTTCGGGAAGCGGTCGTCGCTCTCATCCACCTCGACCCGGATCCCCTCGGCGCGCAGACGTGCCGCGACGTCCTGCAGGTAGGGCGCGAAGTCGGCCGCCACGGGAATGCCGACCACCTGCACCGGGGCGAGCCAGGGCGGGAAGGCCCCGGCGTAGTGCTCGGTGAGCACCCCGATGAACCGCTCGATCGAGCCGAACTTCGCCGAATGGATCATCACCGGTTGCTGGCGGGTGCCGTCGGCGGCCTGGTACTCCAGACCGAAGCCCTCGGGCTGGTTGAAGTCGTACTGGATGGTCGACAACTGCCAGGTGCGCCCGATCGCGTCCTTGGCCTGGACCGACACCTTCGGACCGTAGAACGCCGCGCCACCCGGGTCCGGCACAAGGGTCAGCCCGGTCTCACGGCAGGCCTGCTCCAGCACGGCGGTGGCGCTGGCCCAGTCCTCGTCCGAGCCGATGAACTTGTCCTTCTTGTCGCCGTCCTCGTCGCGGGTCGACAGTTCCAGGTAGAAGTCGTCCAGGCCGAAGTCGCGCAACAGGCTCAGGACGAAGTTCAGCAGGTGCTTGATCTCGGCCGGCGCCTGCTCCTTGGTGCAGTACGAGTGCGAGTCGTCCTGGGTCATGCCGCGCACCCGGGTCAGGCCGTGCACCACACCCGACTTCTCGAAGCGGTACACCGACCCGAACTCGAACAACCGCATCGGAAGCTCGCGGTAGGAGCGGCCCCGCGAGCGGAAGATCAGGTTGTGCATCGGGCAGTTCATGGCCTTGAGGTAGTAGTCCGACCCCTCCATGCTCATCGGCGGGAACATGGTGTCGGCGTAGTACGGCAGGTGCCCGGAGGTATGGAACAGACCCTCCTTGGAGATGTGCGGGGTGCCGACGTAGAGGAAGCCCTCCTCGATGTGCCGGCTGCGGACGTAGTCCTCCATCTCGCGCTTGAGCACGCCACCCTTGGGGTGGAACACCGCCAGGCCCGAGCCCAACTCGTCGGGGAAGCTGAACAGGTCGAGCTCGACGCCGAGTTTGCGGTGATCGCGGCGTTCGGCCTCGGCGAGCCGGTCCAGGTGGGCCTTGAGGTCGTCCTTGGTGGCCCAGGCGGTGCCGTAGATCCGTTGCAGCTGAGGGTTCTTCTCACTGCCCCGCCAGTAGGCGGCGGCGCTGCGGGTGAGCTGCCATCCGTTGGCGAGCAACCGAGTGGTGGGCACGTGCGGCCCGCGGCACAGGTCCTTCCAGGCCACCGAGCCGTCGCGACGCAGGTTGTCGTAGATGGTCAGCTCGCCGGCCCCGACCTCGACCGAGGCCCCGTCGTCGTCGGTCGCCGACCCGCCCTTGAGGCCGATCAGCTCCAGCTTGTACGGCTCGGCGGCGAGCTCGGCGCGAGCCTCGTCGTCGGTGACCACCCGTCGGCGGAACCCCTGGCCTTCCTTGACGATGCGGGCCATGGTCTTCTCGAGCGCGCGCAGGTCTTCGGGGGTGAAGGGCTGCTCGACGTCGAAGTCGTAGTAGAAGCCGTCGCGCACCGGCGGGCCGATGCCCAGGCGCGCCTGCGGATTGGCCTGTTGCACCGCCTGGGCGAGCACGTGCGCACAGGAGTGGCGCAGCACGGCCAGGCCCTCGTCGCTGGTCACCAGCACGGGCTCGACCACGTCGCCCTCGTCGACCACGTGCGCCAGGTCGCGCAGCACCCCGTTGACCCGAGCCACCACGATGGCGCGGTCCTCGAACAGCTCGGCGCAGGTGGTACCGGCCGCCACCGTTCGCTTGTCCTCCGCAGACGCAGCTTCAGACGCAGCTACAGATGCAGCTACGGACTCGGCGGAACGGACGACGATGGAGACCTCGGACACGACGGACCTCTCGCAGATCGGAACAGCGGCCGGGCCGGTGGTGGGCCCGTGTTCGATCGTATCGGCGTGGCCGGTGAGCCTTCACCTCACTATCGCCCCACGCGGCGAATGCCCTGTCAGCCGCCCTGGCCGGGTGGCGGCGGCGGGGACGGCGTCCGTTGGGCCGGCGGTTGCGGCTGGGCCGGCGGTGGCTGGACGCCGGGCCACCCCGGCCCCGGTGCACCCTGCTGGGGCGGCGGGTACTGCTGCTGGGGCGGCGGGTACTGCTGCTGGGGGTACTGCTGTGGTGGGTACTGCTGTGGTGGGTACTGGTGTTGCGGTGGGTACTGCTGCTGAGGCGGGTACTGCGTCTGAGGCTGCTGCGGCGGGTGGTTCGGCGGATAGGGCATCGGCCAGGGCAGCTGTCCCTGATCCGGCAGCGCGATCACCGCGGGACGACGGTTGCGACGGCGCGCCATCACCCCGCCCACACCTACCGAGGCCAGCGCGAGGACGCCGACCCCGGCCCCCGCAGGCAGCAACCAACTCGGCAGATCCGCCGATCGTCCGGCCGAGCCGGCCGGGGTCTTGTCCTGTCCCGCAGCGATCGCTGCCTGGCTCTTGTCGATGAACTGCGCGGCGTACGGGTGGCCCGGGTAGAGCTCGATCACGGTACGGAATTGCGCGAGCGCCCCCGAGTACTCCTGGCGGTAGTAGGCATCGACCGCTTGCGCGTACAGGGTGCTGGTCCGACTCGCGGCGGGCGCCACCGACTTCTCGGCGAGTTGTTCTCGCACAACGCTGACCGGCACCACGAACTCCTGTCCGGCCACGGCGACCCCGTCCGGCCCGACGGCCCCGGCGACGAGCACCCCGACGACCTTGCCGAGCTCGTCCAGCACCGGTCCACCGGAGTTGCCCGGGCTCGCCGGGGCCTGGGTCTGGAAGACCGGCATGCCGTCCTTGGTGCTCTTGACCGCCGACAGCGGCCCCTGGGTGACCGTCGGCTGCAACTGCGAGTCCAGCGACATGCCCGCCAGGAACGTCGACGCGGCCGGATAGCCCACGACATACAACGTCGATCCCGTCGTGACGTCGGCGTCGTTGCCCAGAGCCAGCGTCGGCATCGCCGTCTGGCCCTCGATCTTGAGCAGCGCGACGTCCTTGCCGGGGAACGGTTCACCCACGGCGACGACGGTGGCCGGGTGCTCCTGCGGGGTCTTGGAGGCCCCGACCCCCACCTGCGCGCTCACCTTCATCGTCACATCGCTGACGGCCACGTTCTTGGCCAGCCAGGTGGTCATGGCCGCGCTGAGCCGGTCGAGTTGGTCGGCCGTGAACGGGGTGTCACTGTCGGCCAGTGACTTGACGAAGCGGGTGTTCATGCCGCTCAGCGTGGTTCGGGCGAACTGCGTCTGCAGCTCGGTCTTCTCGGCCTCGACCACATGCGCCGCGGTGACGATGTAGCCGTCCGGCGTGATCACCCAGCCGGTACCGACGCTCGACAGGGCACCGTCGTCAGTGAAGATCCGCTTGGTCGACTCGAAGTAGCGGAACGGGGTGCGCACGATGTCGGCCACCACGGCCTCGATCACCGCGTCCTGGCTGGCCTCGATCACCCCGGCCTGGGCTTGCTTCAGCAATCGCTGGAACAGGGCGTCGACCGCCGTCTGGTTCAGCTGCGGCTCGGCCACCGAGACCGTGGCGCTGTAGTCGGTCTGGATCAGCTGCACCCCCGGGAACGTCTTGGCCGCCAGCAAGGTGGCCGGGGTGGCGGGCGCCTCAGGCGACCACGACACCGCTCCGGACGGCGCCGGCGCGCTCGAGGCGGTGGGGGTCGGCGTGCTCGCAGCGTGTGCCGGAGCGGCGACACCGAGGCCGATCAGCGCGGACAGGCCGAGGCCCGCTGACAGGGCCAGGACGACGGCGTGCCAGGAGCTGGCTCGCCGCAGCGGCGGGACGGTCACGGATCGTGGGGCCACAGCAGTCTCCCAGCATGCGCGGCGACAGATCGACTGCACCCTATGTCACCGACTATCGGTGATGTGTCAGAAACAACCCCAGCGGGCCTGATGCGACCCTACCCAGCGTCATCAGGGGCCGGCGGGGGGCACCACCGGCAGGCCGGGGGGCGCGCCGTCCTCGATCAACCGGCGAAGCCGGTCGACGTCCAGGTGATCGGCGACCAGATCAGCCAGGACGTCGAGCCGCCGAGCGCGCACCGCCGCCAGATCGGTGTCCGGGGCGGGGACGAAGTCGCGCCCCGCCGTGCCCGCGACCTGCTGCAGGAAGGCGCGCCGAAACGCATTGCTCTCCAGCGCGGCGTGCCAGGTCGTGCCCCAGGTGTTGCCGTGGCGGCACCCGTCGAGGAAGGCCCTCGCACCGTCGTCCACCCTGACCTGCCCGTGGTGGATCTCGTACCCGGTGTCGACCATCTCACCGAGGGCCTCACCGCTGACCCGGCGCACGGTCTTGGCCGTGGTGAACTCCACCACGGCGGGCAGCAAGCCCAGGCCGGCCACCTCACCGGCGGCGGACTCGACCCGGTCGGTGATGGTGCGGGCCAGCATCTGATAGCCCCCGCAGATGCCCAGGATCGCCCCGCCGGACGCCGCGCGCGCCGTGAGCGCGTCGGCCAGACCGCGCTCGTGCAGCCACCCCAGATCGGCCACCGTGGCCCGGCTCCCGGGCAGCACGACCAGGTCGGCCTCGGCCAGCGCACCGGGGGACGTCGTCCAGCGCACCTGCACCCCGGGCTCGGTGGCAAGGGCATCGACATCCGTGGCATTGGAGGTGCGCGGCAGGTGGATCGCGACCACGGTCAGGGTGTCGCGCCCGAGGGGCGGCCCGGCGAGTGGCGGCGCGAGGTCGAGCGATTGCGAGTCCTCGACGTCCAGCGTCAGGCCACGCAGCCAGGGCAGCACGCCCAGCACCGGCCGACCGGTCAGCCGTTCCAGCATCGCCGGGCCGGGCTCGAGCAACCGTACGTCGCCCCGAAACCGGTTGATGACGAAGCCCGCCACGAGCGCCTGATCGGCCGGTTCGAGCAGGGCCACCGTGCCGAACAGGGCCGCGAACACACCCCCGCGCTCGATGTCGCCGACCACGACCACCGGGATGTCCCGCTCACGGGCCAGCCCCAGGTTCACCAGGTCGTAGCGGCGCAGGTTGATCTCGGCCGCTCCCCCGGCCCCCTCGCAGACCACGACGTCGTGACGCGCCGCCAGCTCGTCGAACGAGGCCAGCACCACGCCGCGCAGATGATCGCGACGCTGCGGGTAGCTCATCGCCGTGACCTCGCCGTCGGGCCGGCCCCGCACCAGCAGGTGGCTGTGCGTCTCGCCCCCGGGCTTGAGCAGGATCGGGTTCATCGCGACCTCGGGCTCGAGCCCGCAGGCGGCAGCCTGCAGCCCCTGGGCCCGGCCGATCTCGCCGCCGTCGGCGGTCACCACGGAGTTGTTGGACATGTTCTGGGCCTTGAACGGCGCCACCGAGACGCCGTCACGATGCAGCCACCGGCAGATTCCCGCCGTGAGCACGCTCTTGCCGGCGTCCGAGGTGGTTCCGGCCACCAGCAGCGATCCCATCGCCCCTACTCTGCCAGCCATGTCCCTCGCCTCGACCCCACAGCAGACAATCGAGCCCACCGCCCGCCGGGTGCGCACCGTCGACTATCACACCGGCGGCGAGCCGTTCCGGATCGTGCTGGACGGCGTGCCCGAGATCCCGGGCACCACGGTGCTCGACCGCCGCGCGTATGCCTCGACCCACGACGAGGTGGACGTCGTCCGGCGGTTGCTCTGCCAGGAACCGCGCGGCCATGCCGACATGTACGGCTGCTTCCTGGTGCCCCCGAACCCGGTGGCGGAGGGTGAGCTGCCCGCTCACCTGGCCGTGCTGTTCTGGCACAAGGACGGCTACTCCACGGCCTGCGGACACGGCACCATCGCGCTCGGGGCGTGGGCGGTGCACTCGGGTCTGGTGGCGGCCGAGCCGGACGGCGAGACCGAGGTGCGCATCGACGTCCCGTCGGGGCGGGTGATCGCCCGAGTGCGGTGCACCGGGGGTCGGGTCAGCGCCGTGACGTTTCGCAACGTGCCGTCGTGGGTGGTGGCCCGGTCGGTTCCGGTGCCGACCTCGCGGGGTCACGTCACGGTCGACGTCGCCTACGGCGGGGCGATCTACGCCACGCTGCCCGCCGCGGCAGTGGGGCTCGCGGTCACTCCCGAGCACTATGGCGAGCTGATCGCGATCGGGCGCGAGATCAAGTGGGCCTTGAACGAGCACGAGGTGGCGCGTCACCCGAGTGACGAACGCCTGTCCGGCATCTACGGGACGATCCTGGTCGACGACCTCGGCGAGCTGGAAACCGGCCCCCACCAACGGAATGTGACGGTGTTCGCGGACGGCGAGGTGGACCGCTCACCGTGCGGGTCGGGAACTTCGGCCCGGCTGGCGCTGCTCGCCGCCGAGGGCCGTGTCGGTGGCAACAAGGTGCTGACGCACGATTCGATCGTGGGTTCGCGGTTCATCGGGCGGGTGGTGTCGAGCGCGCACGACGGGGTGCGTCAGGTCGTCGTCCCTGAGGTCACCGGGACGGCGTTTCGCACCGGCGAACACACGTTCGTCCTCGATCCGGACGACGATCTCGGGACGGGTTTCGTGTTGCGCTGACCAGACCGATGGTCAGATCTTGACGCCCACCCCGCACAGTGCCCGCAACGGCAGGGTGGTCCCGGACGGATTGCGCCACTGGGTGATGTCCGCGAGGGGTTCGGTCAGCTCGAACCCCTCGAAGAGCGCTTCCACCTCGGCGTGATCGCGGACGTACAGGGAGGCCGACGAGTTCTGGTACATGGACTCGGCGACCGCCACGGTGGTCGGGTCACTGCCGTCGCGGCTCACGGCCGAGATCGCCAGACAGCTACCCACCGGGACGGCGTCGCGCAGGCGGGCGACCAGGGCGGGCGCCTCGTCGATGCCGACGAAGTGCAGCACGGCGATGAAGAGCAGCCCCACCGGCCGGTCGACGTCGATCAGGCGATGCAACTCGGCGTCCGCCAGGATGGCCTCGGGGTCGCGCACATCGTGAGCCAACGTGATCGTGCCGGTGGCGGTGCTGAGCAACGCGCGATTGTGGGCCAGTGCCACCGCGTCGTTGTCGAGGTAGGCCACCGTCACGGCGTCGTCCAGCGTCCGGGCGAGTTCGTGGACACTCGGCGAGGTGGGGATGCCGGCGCCGATGTCGATCAGCTGCCGCACGCCGCGCTCGCCGACCATCATGTCGATCGCCCGCCGCAGGAATCCCCGGTTCGCCTGAGCCAGGTCACGCATGTACGGCGCGACCTCGAGCAATCGTTCGGCGGCCTGGCGGTCGATCTCGTAGTTGTCCTTGCCGCCGAGCAGATAGTCGTACAGCCGCGCGGCACTCACCTGGCTGGTGTCGATGAACGGCGCGGGGGCAGTTCCGGCGTTGGTCAAGGCAACCCCCCGATGCACTCTCGATACGACGAGACCAGCATCCTGCCGTCTCGTGGTGACCCCCGCACATCATGACAAAGAGTGATGGTCGATACCAGACCTGTCACGGATCAGATCTCGATCGTGTGCGCCCGGTCGAGCAGGGCTCGGTAGCCCTGCAGCGTGGTGCGCAGATCCTCGGTCGACGGCGTCCCCGCGCTCCACTGGCTGTTCAGGTCGTCGCGGCGTCCCTGCAGGCCACGGCAGGCGCGGTCGACTGCCTCGGCGACGAGAGCTCGAGCCTGCTCGACCGCGGCCCGCGGATCATCGACGAAGGTGGCCTGGATCTCGTGCCAGCGTGCGGTGATCTCATCGCCGCCGCTCGCCGCCGGCGGCCGTTCGGCCGCGGATGGGGTCGGCGGCGCGCCCTCGGCGGTCATGCGCGCATTCGCTTCGCGCTCCATCGCATCTTGGTCGGTCATCGTCGACCCTCCCGGTCTGGTGTGCTCTCCCAACGTGATCCGGTCGTCACGGGCTCGTGGCCGGACAGCGGTCGCAGCAGGTCGTCGAACAGCGATCGGTAGCGCAAGAGGGCCTCGCGTAGGTCCTCGGTACTCGCCCGCCGGTCGAGGTTGCGCACGTGAATCTCGTGCGCAACGCGATAGTCCTGCACCATCTGCGGGTGGTCGACCGAGACCAGCTCGGCCTGCTCCTCGAAGTCCGTCACCGGGTAACCCCGCTGCTCCATCACCTCGGTGAGCAGCCGCTCTGCCTCGTCGACAGCATCCGCCGGGCGATCGACGAACCGCTCCTGGGTCGATCGCCACCGCTGGGCGTACGACAGCCGCTCGGGCTCGGACAACGTGATGAGGTGCAGTTCGTCGTGGCGACGTGTCCGGCCGGCCAGATCGGCCTCACCGCCCCGCAGCCCTGCGGCCTCGACCGCCCGGTTGTACTCCGGGCCGAACCGTTCCTGTAGAGCGGTGCTGCGCCGGCGGGCCAGCGTCATCAACGCCACGGCCACGACGACGACCAACGCCACGACAGCGATCCACGTCCAGGTACTCATCGGATCCTCCTGATCCTCGAACCTCAACGATTCGAGGCGGTACCCGGAGCACGTGACCCGAAACCTCCCGCTAGGGTGGCGCGGGCTCGGGCAGACCGAGCCGCGAACCACGCCGGCCAGCAGCCACGGGAGCGGAGATGAAGCAGGACGGGATCATCCACGCCGAGCTGAGCGGGTTGATCGCTCGACTGGGGCACACCGACAAGGTGGTGGTGGCCGACCGTGGTCTGCCGCTCCCGCGTGCTTTGCCGGTGGTCGATCTGGCGCTGGTGCCCGGGATTCTCGACTTTCGCACCGTGCTCGACGCCTTGCTCGAGGAGATCGTGATCGAGGCCCACCTGGTGGCCACCGAGGCCGGTGGCGGCCCGGTCGCGCAGTGGCTGGAGGAACGCTCCGATCGACTGGGCCGGCTCAAGGCCGTGCCCCACGAGGAGTTCAAGCTCGCCCTGCCCGACACGGTCTTCGCCATCCGCACCGGCGAACAGACCCCCTACGCGAACGTGGTGTTGCGCTGTGGCGTCCCGTTCTGAGGGGTGCCCGGGGGCTGATCCGAGGTTGGCCTGCGCCGTCACGCGGCCGGCGGCCGGATCGCGGTGAGGTGACGACGGGTGGTGGCGACGACGTCGACCACCACGATCACCACGACCACCAGCAGACCGAACCGCACCGTGTCCTCGGCAGCCTCTGCCCGGAAGATCCGCCCGGCGAACAGCCACCACGACAGCAGCACCAGCCAGCCGAGGTTGGTGGCCAACGCGAGGCGCCGGGTCTGCCGGTTCCAGCGACCATCGCGCAGCACGGCGGCGTAGAGGCCGAAGTCGATCGCCCACAACAGCAGCACCCACGGAGCCCGCTCACGCAGGAAGTCCGGCGTGAAGGCGAAGGCCTCCAGCACGGGTTGGGGCAGACCGGGCGCCCAGGTGTCGAGCCAGGGCAGGGCGATCAGGATCGTCGCACCCACCACCCAGAAGGTGAGCGCCAGCACCAAGCCCGGGCGATGGACCTGGTCGCGATCCAGGGCGCGTGGCGGCGTCCAGGGCTGATCCGCGCGGCGACTGCTCACCGCGGCGGCAACGAGGGTGAGGGCGATCAGGAAGCCTGGCCACCAGAACGCACCGAGGCCCCAGGTGAGCCACCAACTGGCCAGCCGGCCAGCCCAGGAGGTGGTGCCCTCGGCCTGCAGACCGCCCCGGAGGACGACCGGCAACGTGATCGCCCACTGCACGAGGACGCCGCCGAGCGCCACCCAGGCGAAGCGGGGGGCGTCGGCCGGCCGGATCACGGTGAAGCCGGAGGGCCGGTAGCGGTCCGCCACGTCCAGCGGGCGGCCGAAGGCCGTGAGCAACTCCATCGTCATCGCCGCATCGGCCGGGCGACCGGTGTCGGCGGCCCTGCCGGCGAGGTCCTCCAGGAGCAGCGAGCGGAGCTCGAAGCCCACGTCCTGGCGTTGGCTGCGCGGCAGATGACGCACGACGTCGCGGACATACCCCTCGATGATTGCCTCGGGATCCATGTCAGTCCTCTTCCTGCAGTAAGCGATCCACGACCGATGTCAGCGATCCCCAGGCGGCACTCAAGGCGCGGAAGGCCTCGATCCCCGGGGTGCTCAGCACGTAGTAGCGGCGCGGCGGGCCATCCTCGATCTGCCACTCGGAGGCGAGCAGTCCCTGACCCTCCAGGCGCCGCAGCAGCGGGTAGAGCGTGCCCTCCTCGATCGGCATACCGCGCCCGGCGAGCGCCTGGCGCAGCGAGTAGCCGTACTGCCGCGTCTGCAGCTGGGAGAGCACGGCCAGCACCAGAACGCCCTTGCGCAGGTCCTGTTCGAGCTTGCCCAGCTGCTCCGGGGGCGCATCTACCATGTCGACTACATTACATAGGCTCACACAGTACGTCCACCGCACGTCCGCCCAGGTGACTACTCTGGGCGTGGTGACCGGATGTGAGGGGATCGATACCGTGCGACATGACCCGGGGGGAGTCCGCCGGTGAGGGCCGTCGCGCTGCGGGCAGGTGGCGCTGCAGCCCTGGTCACGATCGCCTCGGTCATCGTCGTCGCGTCGTCCGCGCGGGCGCAGAGCCCGCGATCGGCATCGGCCGCTGCGGCCGACACCACCGTGACCGTTACCGGCTCCGGGTTCGGGCACGGGGTCGGGATGTCGCAATTCGGTGCTCTCGGCATGGCCAGGGCCGGGGCGTCGGCGGGCACGATCCTGCGGCACTACTACACCGGCACCACCGTCGCCGCTCACCCGGACGCCATGGACCTGCGGGTCAACGTGGTCGACCGCGGAACCTCGGTCGAGCTGCGTACCGAGGCGATCTCTCGCGGGGGCGGCGCGATGCACCTCGTGGACGGCGGACGGCGAGTGAGCGCGCTGCCGCCGGGCAGCGCCGTCCGGGTCGACGTGGCCGGCAGTCGGCTCGCCGTGACGGTGACCCCGCCGGCCGGCACGGCTCGATCGTTCACCACCGGCGCCCTGACCGTTCGCTGGTCCGGCGCCCGCGGGCTGCGCGGGCCGGCCAGCGCGCTCGCGGTGTCGTCGGCCAGCGCGAACGCAGCGTCGACGTCGGCCAAACAGCGGCGGTACCGGTACGGCGTCCTGCAGGTGCTGCCGGTGCGACGGGCCGACTCGGACGCCGTGACCCGGGTGCGTCTCGCGGCGGTCCTCACGCTCAACCTGCATCGGGAGTACCTGCGCGGGCTCGCCGAGGTGCCGCAGTCGTGGCACAGCTCAGCATTGAAGGCGCAGGTGATCGCAGCACGGACGTACGCGCTGAGCGACTACCGCGGCGGCACCTCGACAGCATGCGGCGGCTGCCATCTGTGGGACGACTCGCGCAGCCAGGTCTACCGCGGCTGGGACGCCGAACGCCTCGCCCCCCGCTGGGTGCAGGCGGTCACCGCGACGCAGACCTCGTCCCGCAGCGCCCTCGTGGTGCTCCACCGGGGCATGCCGATCCGTGCCTACTACTCCTCCTCATCCGGTGGGCGAACCCGCGACGCGCGGTCGGCGTGGGGAACGGCGGTGCCCTACCTGCGCGGCGCGCCCGACCCGTGGAGCCTCACCAGTGGCACCAACCCCAAGTACGCCCGGTGGCACCGCACGCTGCCGATCGCCCAGGTGGCCGCGGCCTTCTCACTGCCGGACGTCGCCTCGATCGTCGTCAGCACGCGGGATCGCGCCGGGGCGGCGGTCGCGGTGACCGCGACCTCCGCTGACGGCACCCGGTCCACGGTCAGCGGGACGACGTTGCGCTCACGCCTGCGGCTACCGGCCGTCTGGTATCACGCGTTCGCGCTGTCCTGACACGCCACGGGCCGGTCCGAGCACTCCGGAACCGGCCTGCTACCTGCGACTTCGTGATGGGCGATACGGGGATCGAACCAGTGACCTCCTCAGTGCTGTCAACAAACGATCTTGGAGCGGGGATGGGCTACGTCGTCGAGCGGGTCGGTGACGGCGGCCGCAGGCGATAAACGGCCATGTACCGCGACATCGGGGGCGACGCCGATCGGCAGGCAGCGAGGCCGGCAGCAACTACGTCAGTACGTCGAGGAGACCTGGTTCCCCCACCATGTGCTCGAGGCCCGGACGAGGGAGAATTACACCTACCTGCCGCCGCCTATCCGTTCACATCACCTGGCTGGGGTAACGCGCCCAGCTCAGTCGACCCCGAGCAGGCGCAGGCCGTGGTTCGTCACGAAGTCCTGATAGTCCTTCAGGTTTCCCGTCGCCAGCGGCAAGTCATAGGTCAGGCAACAGGCCGCAACCCACATGTCGTTCACTGGCCGGGGGCGCCCCCGACGCGACGCCGCCGCCGACAGCACGCCCCACGTCGCCGCGACAGACTCATCGCCGGGCAGGACAGGGATCCCCGACATCCAGTCCGCCAGTTCTTGACGGCTCCGAGCGCCCCATTGCCGGATCTCGACCCATTTGGCCAGCTCCCCGAACGTCACGAAGGTGATCACTGGACGTCGACCGATCAGCCGACCGGCCAGCGACCCAGGCAGTCTGCCCTTGTGCGACAACGACGCTACGTCGGTGTCCAGGACCACAGGCTGCATGGACGATCAGGACAGGTCTCGGTGCCGCTCGGCGTAGGTGAAGGCGACGAACTCCTCCACCTCCTTATCCGAGGTGAAGGTATCGGCCGCCAGATCTTCGATCCCCCGGATCGGCTTGGTCCCCTTGGCGACCAACAACTCCTCGAGAGATACCCGGGGACGCGGACGCGGGACGTCCGGGGTGTCCATCGCCGACGTGCTCACGCCACGCACCTCCCGCCACAAGCGACTCCAGACCAGCATACGAGACGAGCCATCCTTCCGGTCGCTGCTCCACGGGGAGCGCCGGTTCGCGTCGCGACGGCGGCAGATCGACGGAGCCACCATCAGAAAGCCGAGAACGGACTCGAAAGATGCGGCCGCGCAAGGCCCCCTGCGTGCGCCCCTGTTCGTTGACTGCCGCCTACGTTCGTCAACAATCTGTCAACAAACGATCTTCAGGCCGGTTCCGACGTTTCGGAAACCGGCCTGTGACCTGGGGGTTTGGAGTGGGCGATACTGGGATCGAACCAGTGACCTCCTCGGTGTGAACGAGGCGCTCTCCCGCTGAGCTAATCGCCCGTGGTGCTGCACCGCGATCGTAGCGAACGGACGCCGTCCGCCACCAATCAGATCCGACCCCGATGCGCGCCCCGGCGCTCAATTCCAGTCGCTGTACTGCTCCAGCCCGGGCAGCGGCGGGACGATCTGGCCGGGAATCCACGTCGGCAAGCCGATGAATCGCGCCGTCAGGTACAGCACCAGGCCGACGAACGCGGCCGTGGCGAGCCCCACCGCCAGCCGCACGTACCAGGACTGCCGCCCCATCCACTCGGTCCAGGCACGCACCTGCACCCGGACGACGCCGAGCAGTCGCCGTGCCCAGACGAACTCGGATCCCAAGATCAGCAACCCTAGGATCACGACGAACCAGCCGGGCCCCGGGAAGGGCACCATCAGTAGTCCGACGATCACCACCGCCGCCCCAACGATCCCAACCGTCACTCTGTATGCATGACCGATCACTGGCTGTGATTTCACACGATCTCGGGCATTCCGCACTCGCCGGAACGCTCTGGACAGAATTTGACCGCCAGAGGAGGGACGCGCCGTCGTATCAGGACCCACGGAGGCACCAAGAGTGGAATGCTGTTCATCGCGAGACGGTTCGACAGGCACGCTTTCACTGTAAGTCGCAGCCCCGAGGTTTCACCGGAGGTGGCGAAGGGAAAGGTGCCGACGTCGGGCCGACAGGGGGCCGAACCGAGATCGAGGAGCAGCATGCACCCGCACGTGGACGTCGAGGCGTCGGTCCATCTTCGCCTGGTCGTCGCTGACGCCGACGCGGTGCCGCTGCCCGTCAGCCTTCGGTACAGCGCCGCCGACCCGTACGCCGTCCGCGCCGTGTTCTCCGGCGACGGCATGGAGGTCGAGTGGGTCTTCGCCCGCGATCTGCTGCGTACCGGCCTGATCTCCCCCGTCGGCGACGGGGACGTTCACGTCTGGCCCTCCTGGGGTACCGGCCGCGAGCTGCTGATGATCTCGCTGACCTCCCCTGACGGCCAGGCCGTGCTCGAGGCCGCTGCGGACGACGTCCGTGCCTTCCTCGACCGCACCGCTGCCGTGGTGCCGGACGGCGAGGAGAGCGCCCACCTCGACCTGGAGTCCACGCTCGCTCGACTGCTCTCCTGACGGCTCGGCACGCGCTTCACGTTCCGATTCCCCGGTTCTGGGGGTCGGGACGTTGCACGTTTGCGACCGATTGACCCGGGCGAGGGATCAGGGGTCCATGCCCTTGGCGGCGTAGCGCTCGAACAGCTCCACAGCCGTGCGTCCCAGCGTGCTGCCGGGCACCGGGCGCCCATCCATGGTCTGCACCTGCTGCACGTTGCGCGTCGAGCTGGTCAGCAGGACGTCGCGCGCCCGAGACAACGCGGCCACCGGCACATCGCGCTCGACCACGGGCAGACCATCGGCCACCGCCCACTCCAGGAACAGCTCGCGGGTGATACCGGCCAGGCACCCGGAGCTGAGCGGCGGGGTGACCAGCACGCCGTCCAGATCGAGGACGACGTTCGACCCGGTGCCCTCGCACAGGTTGCCGGCCGTGTTCGGCAGCAGCGCCTCATGGGCGCCCTGGTCGTGGGCACGCTGCAGCGCGACCACGTTCTCGGCGTAGGAGGTGGTCTTCGCGCCCGCGACCGCCGAGTGCTCGTTGCGAGCCCACGGCACGGTGACCGCGGCGATCCGATCGGGCCAGGGTGAGGCGGCGCTGATCGCCAGCACCAGCGTCGGCGCGGCGTCGCCGCGGTCGGAGCCGAGCGGCCCCGCTCCCCCGGTGAGCGTGATCCGCAACCGTCCCAGCGGTAGCGATGGCCGAGCGACCAGCAACTGCGTCGTGGCGGCGCGGACCACCTCGGGAGCCGGGCAGGTCAGCCCGAGGACGGCGGCCGAGCGCTCCAGGCGGCGCAGATGGCGGCTGAGCGCGAACACCTCGCCGTGGAGCACCTTGCAGGTCTCGAACACGCCGTCGCCGACGGTCAGGCCGTGATCGAGCGCGCCGACCCGCGCCGCGGCGGCGTCCATGACCTGCCCGTCGATCCACACCGTCGTGGTCATCGTGCTCACTGCCTGACTCCTCGTCTGCTCTCGGCCCCGTGTCCGGCTCCGCTCGCGCCGTGCTCACCGGCGGGTTGGGAGGCCAGGCCCACCAACCGTGCGGCTTTCAGCTCGGTCTCGGCCCACTCGCCGTCCGGGTCGCTGCCCCAGGTGATGCCGGCGCCCGTGCCGAACCAGAGGCGTCCCCCATCCCACCAGAAACTGCGGATCCCGACGGCCAGAGTCGCGGTTCCGGCGTCGGCATCGACCCAGCCCACCGCCCCGCAGTAGGGGCCGCGCGGCACCGGCTCGAGGTCGGTGATGGCGCGCAGGGCACTGCTCTTGGGAGCCCCCGAGACCGAGCCGGGTGGCATGGTGGCCGCCAGCAGTTCGGTCCAGCCGGCCTGGTCGGCCAGGCGGCCCTGCACCGTCGAGACCAGGTGCACCAGTCCCGGGTGGTGTTCGACCTCGAGCAGGCCCGTGACCTCGACGGTGCCGGGGCGGCAGGTGTGCTGCAGGTCGTTGCGCACCAGGTCGACGATCATCACGTTCTCGGCGGTGTCCTTGGGCAGCAGGTCGGCGACGGTGACCCCGGTGCCCTTGATCGGCGAGGAGGCGATCACCTCGCCGTCGCGGCGCAGGAACAACTCCGGGGACGCCGAGACCACGCGGGCAGCCGGGTGGCCGTCGAGCGCCGGGACGTCGATGACCCCCGCAAACGGGGCCGGGTTGCCGGCCGCGAGCACCTGGGCCAGCGCCCACGGGTCGTTCGCGGCGTCGTCCAGGGGCGGGACGTCGGTGGAGACCAGGCGACAGAGATTGACCTGGTAGACCTCGCCCTCGTGGATCCGGCGGCGGATCTCGTGGACGCCTGCGACGTAGCCGGGGCGGTCCAGGGACGTCGTCCACGTGCCGGGCAGGCCGGGCCAGGGGCAGCGCGGTGGCGGCAGCGGCGCGGGACGCCGGTGGGCGAAGCGCCACAGCCGGACGTCGCCCTCGAAGGTGAGCACCACGGCCCACCAGCCACCCCCATCCAGGACGGCGACGTCATCGCTCACCTCGACCACGCCGGTGGCCAGAACGCCGCCGAACCAGGCGCTGCCAGAGGGGTTGTCGAGCCGTGGGGACACGTGCGCACGCTAGTGGTTGGACGCTCGGCGCGCCGGTCGGCTATGGTCTGAACCGCTGCTTCGGAGCAACGGCCTCGGCCGAGCGACGAGGCGAGCATGCGGACGTGGCTCAGTTGGTAGAGCATCACCTTGCCAAGGTGAGGGTCGCGGGTTCGAATCCCGTCGTCCGCTCGAAAGGGTTCACCCGGAACACGGTGGAGTGGCCGAGAGGCGAGGCAACGGCCTGCAAAGCCGTCTACACGGGTTCAAATCCCGTCTCCACCTCGCAGCATCGGCCCCCTGGGCCGGTGAAGCTCGAGGGCGATTAGCTCAGTGGGAGAGCGCTTCCTTGACACGGAAGAGGTCACTGGTTCAATCCCAGTATCGCCCACCAACGGGAACAGGCCCCTGACCAGCGGAAACGCGGGACAGGGGCTGTTTGAGATGCGTGCCGAACACGTGCCGGACGCGGGCCTCTGGGCCTCACGCTGACAGACTCGCCGAGGCCTCGATCCGATGGAGGTCGAACGTCAGCAGGCAAGGCTCCGCGGCCGCGGCGTTGTCGGTCTTGGGCGAGTGACCGGACCGGCCGGACTGACGGTCGACGAGCGTTCGCTATCTTCTCGAACAATGCGCTGGCGTGTGCGATGACTGCATGAATTCAACTCGTCAGTGATGCATAAACCCCGGAAGCCAGTAAACTGACGATGAAAGCGACAGGCCCGGCCAACATGAACCCTGTGCGGATTCTTGCGGAAGCGATTCGGTTCTCACTAACCAGCTCAAAAGCTGGATATAGCCGGCGAGTCACAGCGGTGTCGTTATCCTCAAGTATTTCCGTGGAGATGAATAGCGAGAGAATGACAATTCCCATACCGATCGTTGTAACAGCTCCCGCGTTCAGCCCTCGGAGTCTGCCACTCGCTACAACGACAGTTCCCACCAAGGCGGCGATACTCAATGCCACGGTGAACCGGCCATAGTGAATGCTCTGCCCACTTGGGCACCCCTCGGTCGACTTCCTCCGATAATTGGGCGAAGTAGGCCTTCGTCCTCTTGATATCTCCGGTCTTCACGCTGAGAGCGATCATCGGGCTGGGCCCTTCACGTGGAAGCTCCAGCTCAATTGCCCCGCCCGCCTCGCCACCGAGCACGAGGCCGCTTGCTGACCGTGAATCAAGTTGCGGCATCATGACTTGCAGTTCATCAGTTGATTGGCCGTCGGCCTCACGAATAGTCATTGAGATCCTCACGGGTGCGGGTGCAGGGTCAACATCGGCCGTGTCGATGGCGAGTGGGTCGCGACTGCGATCAAGGGCAGCGGCTTCCTTTTTCGCATGATCCTCCTCCAGCTCTCGGACCAGGTCGGCAAGGCGTCGCAAGTCAGCCAAAGTGCCCTGCCAGGCGAACCATTCTCGACTCTTTCTATATGAACTCACTCATAGCCCCATTTCGTCAGCAAATCACTATCGCCAGTCATACGGAGCGCCGGTCGCAGATGTAGCGCCCAAGCGAACCCTTCAGAGCACACTGTCGATCGTGTCGCTCTCGGCCGCGAGCCTGAGAACCCGGTCGACTTCTCGCCCAAGGTCGTTCACGCGGTACGTCACGATGCTGAACGACGTAATCGCATCGAGAAGGCCAAGAGCGTTAAGCATGTATGTGACGGAGCCTGCGAGTTCGCTTGGCAGGCCAGCGCGTACGGCGACATTGATCTCAGGAGCAGCTTCTCCGCGTTCCTGCGCGACTTGACCTTGCTCGTCTCTTTCGATCATGGAGTGCAGCACGGCCACGTGTGCCGCCTCGAGCTTGCCCAGAACCTCGGCCAGAAGTTCTGCCTCGTCGATCATTCGTCCATCACCACGCACTTGGTCGCCAAGCACGCAGCCAAGCGCACGCAGCTTCGGCTCGTACGCCGAGCACTGAACAGCGATAAGCGATCGGGCGGCTAATGCAGAGAGGCGAGGATCGCCGGCGAGGCGGGTCATGAACTCCTCGTCGGTAAGGCGCGACTGGCTAACGGCAATGGCTTCGAGTCGCCTGGGCCGCCCAAAGACCTCAGCCCCCATCCTGGATAGAGCAACGGTCAGTGGAGATTGGAGTGCCCCAGCTGCGACGCTCCCAGTCCCCGGCGGTGCCCCACTCAGCTCGAACAGCACACCAGCGAGGGCGGCAAACCCTCCGCCGAGCGCTTGCATGGCAGACGATGGCTGGTCGTTTTCGGTGCTCACGTGATCCAGGATAAGAGCACTGCGCAGTCAATCGATCACGAGGCGTGCAACATGGGCTCGGGTCTCGTGAGCCGTTCCCAACCAGGACATATGGTTCGAAAACGTGCAAACCGTAGCGAGATCCACGAGCGGAGGCTCCTTTGACGGGTCCTGTAGATCCGATGCGATCCTCGAGGGATGGCCCAGATAGCGTTCCTCACCGATGGTCCACTCGCCGGGGATACCGTCCCCGTCGACCTGACCGAGGGACCCCTGCCCCGCAGTTCCTCATCTTGCCGGTCCCCGTCTTGGACGAAGCCCGGGAGGAGATGGCCTGGCGGGACGTTCGGTATGCCCGGCTGCAGCTGCTTCTTAGCCGGAGCGACCCTGGCGCGCCATGGGACCACGTCCTGTGGGACGCGACCTAGTCCACGTGACCGGTGTCACGGTGATCGTGACGTCAGTTGAGGGTTCAGCCAGGCCTCGCGGCAGGGGGCTCGGTGGCGGTGGGGAGCTTGCCCCGGTTTCCCGGACACCTTGATGTTGCCCCGGTTCTACGGACACGGGGCTGAGGAGTCGAGGGTTTGTTGGTGGTGGGTGTTCTCGAACTGTTGGGGGCTGATCCAGCCCCGGGTGACCAACTCAGTGCCGCGCATACCATCCGTCTTCTGAGCGTGCTGGTTGGTCCCTCGCCTACGATTCGTAGCATGTTCGATCGCCTCGGGCGCATCGTCCGTCGGGATCGAGTGAAGTACTACGGAGATTGTCCGAGCTGCCAGCACGACTGGCGGGAACACCCCGGAGGGCACTTCGGTACCGCGCTCGATCAGGCCTGCCGTGAGTGCCAGTACGAGTTTGACCATGAGGAGCGGAGACGTCGGAGCCCCGATGTCGCCGGCCGCCTCGGGTCGATCTCCAGCTCGTACACCTAGAGATCCAGGCGAGCCTTCATCGCAGACCAGGACTCCATCGGGAGGTCCTCACCGTGCTGCAGCCGCTCCGCACGATCCAGCATCCGACGGTGCCGCTCCGGATCTCGTGACAGCGACGCCACCCGGTCCCACCGCTCCAGCATCTCCAGTACCGGAGTCAGCTCCAGGGTCTCCATCGCCTCACGCATCACCTGGCGATACTCCCGGTCGAAATCCCCCGCCTCCTCGGGCAGGAGAGAGAGCCGGATCGCCCGCGGAGAGCGACCCTGCACGCCCGCGACGGGGTCGGGCTGCGCGATCGACATGCCGACGACGATACCCGCGCAACGTTCACCAGACGATGACAGGCGCCAGGAGGCTTCGCCGTCCCTGACGGCAGAGTCCGGCGCCAGCCGCACCGCGCACGCGGCCTCGATCACCGTGACCGCGCCACTTCCGCATGGCGACGATCAAGGTCGTACGGGCGAGGCGTAGATGCTGCTCTAGGGCGGCCACGGACCTGCCGATGGATGGTGCCTGAGAGGCAATCTTCTGCTGGCAGGAGCAACCGGCATGGCAGAGTGGCATAGACCTGGCAACTTGGCATGGTCTGCCTTAAGGTGAGACACATGGCAGATTCGAAGGTGGACGGCAGCCCAGTGAGCCCGGAAGGGCGAGTTGTGATCCCTGCTGAGATTCGCCGTGCGCTGGGAATCGCGCCAGGGGACCGCGTGCGCTTTGTCATGACGGGTGGTGAGGTCCGGCTGATCTCTCCCCGTCAGTTGACGATGGCGGTCTGGGCCAACAACCACGGCGGGGACGCCGGTGACTCGGTCGCCTACGTGCGTCCGCCGCGAAGTGAGGACCAGCAGGCTCGACAGGCACGCGAGGACAGGGTCGCGGAGGCCGTCGGCGTCAGTGCCGATCAGGACCCGGACGAGGTCGCCGAGCGGGTGCTGGCCGAACTCGGGATCTGAGTCGTACCGTGACGACCGCCCTGGTTCTCGACTCATCCACTCTCCTGACGTGGATCCTGCAGGAACCGCAGTGGCAGGTGGTGGAGACGATCCTCTCCACCCCTGACACTGACGTGGTCCTGCCCAGCGTGGGATTGGTCGAGGTGGTCGAGACGGCCCGCCGGAAGGGAAGCGTCAACACCGGCGTGATCGCCCAGCTCATCGCCAGTCGAGGCGTACGTGTCGTCGCGCCCGAACGAGACATGCTCCTACGAGCTGCCGAGCTTCTGGAACTCTCGAAGCAAAACCCGGGCCCGGTCAACCGGCACGGGGTGGCCGCGACTCTCTCCCTGGGTGATTCCATGATCATCGCCACGGCCGAAGGCCTGCGTTGTCAGGTTGTCTCGAGGGACAGCTACTGGGACCAGCTCGCGGCAGACGGCCATATCACCGTGAAGGTCGTCACCTTCTAACCCGATACGCGAGACTCGACCGTCGCGATGCGCCGGAGCAGGCTCGTGTCAGCCGCAGGTGCTGCGCCTACAACCCGAGCATGAAGCCGTTGCGGACGGCGTCGTTGACAGCATGCGCCAGTGCCGGCCCGGCGAGGTTACGGGTGCGACGCCACGCGAAGGACAGCGGGACGCCGAGCAGCACGTGCACCGCGACCAGTTCGATCGCCTGAAGCGGCAACGGCAGACCGTGGGAGACAGGCAGGTGCCACAGCCCCCACAGGACCGATACGAACACGGCAGACCGCCAGCCGCGCTGCCCGCCGTCCTCGTGCCCGTGCACGTGCGGGTCGATCGCTCCCCGGAAGGAGACCTCCTCCAGCAGGAAGCTCGCGGGGAAGTACAGCGCGGTGTACTTCACGACCGCTGCCACCACCGCTGCAGCCGACAGCGGCACGCCG
Organism: Kineosporiaceae bacterium; assembly: GCA_016713225.1. Taxonomy (NCBI): domain Bacteria; kingdom Bacillati; phylum Actinomycetota; class Actinomycetes; order Kineosporiales; family Kineosporiaceae; species Kineosporiaceae bacterium. The sequence goes on along the minus strand of JADJPO010000003.1, from coordinate 507,948 downwards.
GCGACAACGTGCATCGCCGAATAGACGAGTGCAAACCCGGTGGCGCCGATCGCGATGGGCAGCGCGGCCGAACGCAGCGCCCCGAGCACCGTTCCGGCACGCAGGGCGAACGCCGCGCAACCTGCCCCGACGACGGCCGCGAGGTACCACCCGGCCACCACCCAGTCCTGACTCGCCACGGCGCGGACGGCGTACACCGCAGGTAGCAGGACCAGCGCGGCGGCCATCGCGAGCGCCCTGCCGTCCCACCGGACCGTGCTCGTGGCGGGGGCGAACAGCTCGCGCAACGGGCGGCGGCGGACGAACAGCTGGAACACCATCGTCAGCGGGATCCCCAGCAGGAGATACCCGTTGCTGTCGATCGGCAACAGGTAGCCCGCCGCCATCCACAGGGCCACGAAGGCGATCGCTTCCGCGGAACGGCGCCGCGGCGAGCTGTCGAGCCGACCGGTGCGACCGCGAGCCGCGGGTGTCGTCCGAGGGCTGTGCAGGGACATGGCGTTCTCCTCCTCCGGTTCGGGCGGCAGCGATCGCGGCGGGTGCTCAGACGGTGATGACGACCTTGCCTCGGGCCTTGCCGGCCACGAGGTGACGGACGGCGTCCGCGGTGGCGCTCAGACCGAAGGGACGGTCCGTGAACGAGGCGAGCTTGCCCGCCACGGCATGCGCCGCAAGGCGCTCCAGGCCCGAGTAGTGCTCCTTGTTGGTCACCATCGTGAGCCGCTGGGAGACCAAGGGATTGAGCAGCACCGCCTGCACCTGACGGCCCATGCCCGGGCTCCACCTGGCGCCGTTCTCGCCGCCGACGATGGCCAACGTCCCCTTCGACATCAGAGCGCGTCGCAGGCGGGCGACCGGCGTCATGCCTCCGATGTCCAGCACGACGTCGAACGTGCGCGAGCCGTCGGCGAAGTCCTCCTGCGCGTAGTCGATGACCTCCGCCGCACCGAGATCCCTGACGAGCTGCGCCTTGGCGGCGCTGGCGACCCCGGTGACGGTCGCGCCCGCCGCGACCGCGAGCTGCACGGCATAGGTCCCCACCCCACCGGAGGCACCGATGACGAGTACGGTCTGCCCGGCCTGGACTCCGGCGACGTCGAGCGCCCGAAGGGCCGTCAGTCCCGAGACCGGCATGGCCGCAGCCTGAGTGAACGTGAGGTTCGACGGTTTGTGGGCCAGCTTGCTCTCGCGCGCCACGGCGTACTCCGCGAACGCGCCGCGCGCGATACCGAAGACCTCCTCACCGACGCCGAAGCGCGTGACGTCCGGACCGATCGCCACGACGGTCCCCGCAACATCCCGACCGGGCACCTGGTTCCTCGGCCTGCGCAGCCCGACGACGGCGCGCATCAGATACGGCTCCCCCGTCATCAGATGCACATCGCCTCGGCTGAGGCCGGCCGCGTGCACGCGCAGCAACACTTCGCCGGCTCCGGCCGTGGGCTGATCGATCTCGCGCGAGTCCAGCACGTCGGCCGAGCCGTAGGTCTCCTGGACGATCGCCTTCATGGTGGTCATCTCTCTCATCTCCTCGGGGTGAGTGCGCCTCGTGGCGCTGTGTCGACACTGACCGGCGAGGCTGCCGGGTCGCGCCGGGGAAATCGCCGGGTTCGACCTAGCGGGAGGGCGACGCACCGGTCCGCACCGACGAGACCACGTCCCGGATGGCCGCGCTCGACGAGGCGGCCGCGGTCCGGTCCGCGACGAGCATCTCGTGCGTGGCGCCGTCCACGGTGTGGTGCCTCGAGTCGGTCGACAGCCGAGCCAGCTCGTCCTGGTTCGCGAACCAGCGCTCGTCACTGCCACTGCCCGCGGTGAGGACGAACAGTGGAATGTCCCCGAGGCTGCGCAGCTCACCGGCCTCCTGCATCGACGGGCTGCCCTGCACGTACTCGTCGATCGTCGAACGCAGCGTGGCGGGGGTCGAGATGCTGGCCCGCACCTGCTCACGCTCCGGGGAGGGCAGCGTGCCGTAGGAGATCTGGCTGTACAGCCGACCGAGGCCGACGCGCGACCCGATGGACGCGAGGGCGGCGGCGCGGACCAGGAGGTCGTTGCGGCCGGCGGGCGCGGCCGCCCCAGGTGCCGGCGACGCGGGCGCCGCCGAGTCGATGAGCACCATCCCGGCGACATCCGCCGGGTACCGCGCGGCGTGAGCGAGCACGTAGAGACCACCGAAGGAGTGGCCCGCCAGCACGTACGGGCCGGGGACGTGAGCGTTGTGCAACAGGGTGTGCAGGTCGTCCGCGACGCGGGCGGCGTCCTGGGGGGTGTCGACCGGGTCGCTCCAGCCGCGGCCGGGGCGGTCGTAGACGCACACGCGGGTGGTGCGGGCCACGGCGGGCGCGATCCAGGCAGCCATGGTCGAGGCCATGTCGCCGGCACCGGGCTGCAGGACGACGGTCGGGCTGCCGGTGCCGGTGCAGCGCAGGTGCATCCGGTGCCCGTTGACGTCGATCAGCTGACCAGGCATCGGGTAGTGGCTCGCGTCGTAGGCCTCGAGGGCCGTCTCGATGCCACCGCCGACGGACGCCAGCGCGAGGACGGCCAGGACCGGGTAGACCATGACGCGTGCGCTCGTGGAGTGCAGCCGGCGGCGTGCACCGACGAGGCTGACGACGACCAGCGCCAGCAACGCCGGGGGCCACACCCACTGGAGCAGCTGCTGGGCCGCCGTGCCGAAGGCGATGAGCAGCAGCCCGCCCAGGCCCAGGAACAGGGCCGGTGCCGCAGCCCAGCGCTGGGGCTGATCGGTGATGCGGACCGAGAGCACGGCGAGCAAGGCCCAGCCGAGCGCGAAGCCGCACAGGATCGCGCCGGTCGCGCCGGTCTCGTCGGCGGGGATGAACGGGGCGAAGACGAGCAGTACCCCGGCCACCAGGCCGGTGGCCAACGAGCCGGCCACGATCCGGCCGAGGCGCCCCTTCGGGGCGTTCGGGTTCGCGGGCGCGGACCCGACGGGTGTTTCGGTGTGCACCGACTGGCGGACTGAGGGGTTCATGGCTTCCTTCTCCCGACGCTGTGTGGTGGTTCCTGACCCCTTCACCGTGCGTCCGGGCCACACCAGGTCGCGCCGGTCATTTCGCCGGGTTTGACCTCGATCCGGTTACGCTCGCCGCGTGCTCGCGGGTCGAGAAGCCGAGCGCGCCGCGGTTCGGGGACTGCTGGACCAGGCGCGCAACTCCTGCGGGTCTGCCCTCGTGATCCACGGGCTGCCGGGAGTCGGCAAGTCCACGGTGCTCGCGGCCGCTGCCGCCGAGGCGGACGGGTTCACCGTGCTGCGGACCTCGGGGATCGAGTCGGAATCGCCGCTGGCGTTCGCAGCCCTTCAGCGACTCGTGCGTCCCGTCCTGCGCCTCGCCTCACGCCTGCCCGCGCCGCAGGCACGGTCGTTGCGCCGGGCCTTCGGTGAGGAGGACGGCGAGGTCGACCGGTTCCTGGTCTTCCTCGCCGCCTTGAGCCTGCTGGCGGAGGCAGCGGAGCAGGCACCGGTACTGGCCGTCATCGATGACGCCCACTGGCTGGACGACGCCTCCGCCGCTGCGCTGCTCTTCGTGGCACGCCGTCTTCAGGTCGAGCGGATCGCCCTGTTGTTCGCCGCTCGCGACGGCGACGTGCGTCGCTTCGAGGCCGGGCTGCCTGACCTCACGCTGGGCGAGCTGGACGCGACCGACGCCGGCGTCCTGCTCACCACGCTCGCAGGCATCCCCGTTCCAGGCGAGGTACTCGACCGCCTCGTCACCAGCACCGGCGGCAACCCGCTCGCCCTGGTCGAGCTCGCGAACGCACTCCCGGCCGATCAGCTCAGCGGCCGGGACCCCCTGCCGGCCCACCTGCCGTTGACCCAGGGGGTGGAACGCGCCTTCCTCGATCGAGTCGGACGCCTGCCCTCGGGCGCGCAATCGTTCCTGTTGGTCGCGGCAGCCGACGACTCCGGCCGGGTGGCCATCGTGCGGCAGGCAGCGCTCGCCCTCGGCGCCTCACCCGAGGCGATCGACGCTGCCGAGGACTCCGGCCTGGTCAGGGTGATCGACGGCGCCGTGACCCTGCGCCACCCCTTGGTGCGTTCCGCGGTATACGGCGCGGCGACGAGCAGCCAACGCAGAGCGGCCCACCGGGCGCTCGCCGATGCTCTGGTCGGCACCGGGGACGTCGACCGGCGTGCGTGGCACCGCGCAGCAGCGGTCGAGGAGCCCGACGAGTCCGTCGTCGCCGACCTCGACCACGTCGCCGAGCGTGCCGCCCAGCGCGGCGGCCTGGAAGCTGCCTCGGCGGCCTGGGAACGGGCGGCCGAGCTCACGGTCGCCGCAGGGCCGCGCGCGACCCGGCTCGTGGCCGCTGCCGGTGCCGCATGGGCCGGTGCCCAACCACGGCGGGCCCGCGCCCTGGCAGAGGCCGCCCGAGCGGCCGCCGACAGCGTCGTGGTGCGCGCCGACGTCGATCGGCTCCGCGCCCGGATCGAGTGGAACATCGGGTCGGGGCCGGTGGGACACCGGATCCTGCTGCAGGCCGCTCGTGACGTCGCCGGAGCGGACCTCGCCCGGGCCACGGTGATGGCCCGGATGGCGGCCGCCGCCGCCACCTTCGGCGCCGACTCGGGCATCGACATCGATCCGACGGAGTTCGTCGGCGACCTGGACTGTCTGCCGTCGGGCGCAGCGCGCGCGTCGGCCCTGCTGCTGTGCGGCTTCGCCCACATCGCCCGCGGCAACCTGCGCGACGCGACAGCCGAGTTCCGGCTGGCCTTCGCCCAGGACCTGGCCGGCGGGGACGTCGACCTGGTGCCGAACCTCGGTCTGGCCGCCCTCTACATCGGGGACGACGATGTCGCCCTGCGCGAGTACGGCCGGTTCGTGGCCCACGCGCGGGATGCGGGGGCACCGGTCACCATCCTGTTCGGGCTCGCCCGTCGCGCTCCGGCGGAGATCAGCACCGGCGACTGGCGCACCGCTGCCGCCGGCTCGGCCGAGGCGCTGGACCTCGCTCGGGGGACCGGGCAGGACGCACTCGGCAGCCTGCCGTTGGCCTGGCTCACGCTGTTGGCCGCGCTGCGCGGCGACCAGCCCGAGTTCGACCGCTGTCTGACCGACTACGACCGACCGACCCGGAGCCGGGACGTCGGCCTGACCAGCATCGTCAGCCGCGACGTGATGCTCTGGGCCCGGGGTGTCGCCACAGCCGACACCCCGGACGCCGCCCTGTATCACCTGGAGCAGATCACCCACGCGATGGTGAAGCACATGTCGGCGCTGGACCGTGTGGAGGCAGCCGCACGAGCCGGTCGAGCCGACCTGGTGCGCGCGTGGGCGGACGAGCTCACAACCCTTGCCGAACTCACCGCGGCACCCTGGGCGATGGCATCCGCCGCGCACGCTCGTGCCCTGCTGGCCGACGGATCCGAGGCACAGACGTGGTTCGAGCGCGCCCTCGACGCGCACGCCCACTCCCCCCGCCGGGTCGACCGGGCCCGAACAGAGCTGGCGTTCGGCGAGTTCCTCCGACGCTCGCGTCGTCGGGTCGATGCGCGCGAACACCTCCGCGCCGCGCTGGACACCTTCGAGGACGTCGGCGCATCGCGCTGGGCCGCGCGGGCGCGACACGAGCTGCGGGCGTCCGGCGAGACCGCACGCAAGCGGGACTCCATCACCCCCGCCGACCTCACGCCCCAAGAGCGACACGTCGCCGAACTGGTGCGGCAGGGACTGAGCAACCGCGACGCTGCCGCCCACCTGTTCCTGTCACCTCGGACGATCGACTTCCACCTGCGCAACGTGTTCACCAAGCTCGGGGTGTCCTCCCGCGCGGAACTCGCGGCACTCGGCCTGTCCTGAGCATCAGCCGGCGTTTTGGACGTCCCCTCCGGGGTGTGGCTGGCAACACTCGCGTCGATGTCGTTCGCCCCTGGCCGGGGATGATCTCGCGGCGAAGCATGGAAGCGCCGGACCTCAGCTGTCGGCGCACGGGACAACCCATGGGCGGGTGGGTTCCTGATGACGACCATGCTTCTCATCCTCGTGACGGCCATCGCGCCCTGCCCCTTCGACGCGGCCGGCTCGGCCGGCGATCCCCTGGTGTGGTCGGCGCCCGTTGCCCTCCTGGTGGCAGGCGTCCTCGCCGTCCCGGTATCGGTCGGGTTGCTGTTCCTCTACCGCCGAGCGGTCGTCCGCCGCATGCGGACAACGGCCGTTCCGTCCGGCTCTCGAGCGCTCGCCGAGCCCCCGCTCGCCCCGGCGGCTCTCCCACCGCCGTTGTTGATCGCCGTATCGGAGGCTGACGGCCCGGCCGGGCCGGACCCGGCGGCAGAGCCCTTCGTCCACGGAGCCTTTGGCGATCTACGACGAGCGGGCGCCGTCCAGCTGGCCGGTGGCGCCGCCTTCGGCGTGGTCGCCGCGGTGACCTTCCTGAGGGCCACGGCGACGGACTTCACCCTCCTGCGGTTCCTGGTGCTGTTCTGGGTCGGCGCCTGGCCCGGGGTGCTCACGGCCAGTCTCGCCGCGACCGTGCGCTGGCGTGAGCGGGTCGAGCTGGTCGCCGGCTACGGCATCGGCTACGCCGTGCTCATCGCCGCCGTGGTGCTCCAGAGTGACTCGAGTTCCGTGGGCCAACTCCTCCGGCTATGGGTGCTCACGGACCTTGCTCAGACGCTGTTGATCTGCGCCTATCTCGCCCGCCGGATTCGCGCCGTCGGCCCGCTGGTGTTGTCCTCGATCTTCATCGCCGACCTCGGCCTGTTCATGCTGATCGGGGCCGCCATCTCGGACACCCCGCTGAGCACTGGGCTCAGGCTGGGGTACAGCCTGGCGCACCTTCCCCCGGGTGGGCTGGACCTGGCGATCCTGGTCCTCGCCCTGGGAGTGTGCGCCGTGGCCGCGCTGGCGATGTTGTCTTTGATCGGACGCCGCTACCGCGACAAGGCGGTGAGCGACCAGTCCATCACGCTCGACGCCCTGGTGCTCATCTTCGGTGCCGCGCACGGCGCGGACCTGTCGTACGAGGGGTGGTACTGGGCGTTCGCCGGCCTCGCGGCCTTTGCTGCCTATCGCATCGTCACCACGCTGTGCTTCCGATGGATCAGTCGCCGTCCACGCGCTGACGGTCGTCTGCTGGTGCTGTTGCGCGTCTTCGCCCTGGGACGACGCGAGGTGGGGCTGCTCGACGTCCTGGGCAGCCTGTGGCGCAGGCAGGGACCCATCGCGCTCATCGCCGGGCCGGATCTGGTGTCGACCACGGTCGAGCCACACGAGTTCCTCGACTTCGTCAGTGGTCGGCTGGACCGGAACTTCGTGCACGACCAGACCGACCTCGCGCTGCGGCTGAGCACGCTGGATCATCGGGTGGACCCGGACGGTCGGTATCGGATCAACGAGTTCTTCTGTTTCGAGGACACCTGGCGCAGCGCCGTCGCGTCCCTGGTCGTATCCGGTGACGCGATCCTCATGGACCTGCGCGGATTCTCGGCCGCCAACTCCGGGTGCATCTACGAGCTGGGACTCCTGCTCGACCTGGCTCCTCTCACCAAATCCATTCTCCTGGTGGACGAATCGACCGACGAGCGGTTTCTGCACGGGACGCTGCACCAGCTCTGGGCCAGGGTCTCCGGCGACTCGCCGAACCGGCGCGAGCGCACCCCGGCGGTTCGCCTGGTGCGCGCCCGATCCAGTGAGCCGGCCGACAGCGCTCGGGTGCTGCTCCGCGCGCTGCCGGCGGCCTCGAGCCGTTCGAGTCATCCGGGCCGTCATGCCGCTCGAGGCAACGCGGTCGCTCAGCCATGAGATTCAGGGGGTTCGTCATGTTCAACCAGATCGGACGGCTCAGGTCCTACGGTGCGATCGGGCTCATCCTCTGCGGGTCGGTCGCCGGGTGCTCCACCGACGCCACGCCCTCCGACTCGACGACGACAGCCTCGGCCGCGCCGAGAACCGCAACGCATCAGCCGAGTCGGACGAAGCACGTGATTCGTACGGCTGAATCGGACGACACCGGTGACGGCGAGGAGTCGTGGTTCGACAACGCCGACAAGGTCTGTGCCGACGTGGTCTCCACGAGGGGATCGGCACCTCGGGCGCAATCGGGAAACCTGGACGACGACATGGCGCTCTACTCTGCCTGGCTCGCGGACTCGACCGGAGCTGCGGCGTCCGGACTGTCCCGCATCGGGTCGACGCCGTCCAGGGCTACCACCCTGATTCGCGGGCTGCGGCAATACTCCGAGCTCTCGACCGAGGCGGCCACGATCTATGCCGGCCATCCGGTCTTCTCACAGCGACTCATGGACATCATGACCGAGCAAACCGAGCTCACCACGACGCTGAGCTTGGGGTTCACCCTGGCAGGGGCTCGCGCCTGTGCCTCAGTCGTGGACTTCTGAGCGAGGGGCAGTGGCGGGCCGTCTCACCGTTCAGCCGGTGTAGTGGACCGCCGGGTTGAGGATCTGGCGGCCCCACAGCTGAGCGCGATCGGCCTCGGTCAACTGGGCGGCATCAGCGGCATCGCGCCACTGCTCCGTGATGACGGTGACCTGATGCTCGATGATGTCGGCGGCCTGCGAACGAGTGAGGTGGTAGATCTCAGCCGCAGCGACGCACGTGGCGAACCGGCTCTCGCGGCGCCCATCCCGGGTGATGGCCATCGCCTGAGCGGCGCTCTCCCCCGATCGCAGTTGCGGGCAGACGTCGTACGCCGGGGTCAGGGTGAGTTGCTCCCCGTCCCAGAACGCGGCGTGGTTGCGAGCGTGGTCGTCGGTGTTGGACACGCAGATGTTGAACACGATCCGGGCGAACAACTCGCGTAGCGTCGCATCCGGGTGGATGAACCGTGCCCGGATCAGATCCGCCAGATCGGGGTAGGTGGCCCACCGGCCTCCATCTCGTCCAGCCCGAGCAGTGTCAGCCCGGACACGACCAGCCGGCGTCCTTCCCCGCCATCAGTGTTGGTGACGCGGTCGAACCGTTCGACGAGCAGGACGTCGCGACCCAGCGCCTGGGTGAGGGAGGTGTGGGCGACGTCGAGCCCCACCCGAGCCGCGAGGTCCATCGCGACAACCTCGGCCCGCACCACGGGGTAGGGGTCCGTCTGAGTGGAGAGCTTCGCGATCAACCGGCGACCTCGGAAAGGGCCGTCATCGTTGTCGTGCAGCACGACTTTGGGACGCGCTCCCCCGATGGACGTGCCACGCATCAGAGCCTCGTCGAGGTCAGGGGAGAACCGCTCACCGGCAAGGAACCTCTCGGTGGCCGCTTGTACCTCCTCCAAGGTGGCCGAGCTGGATCGTGGGACGTACGCATCTGGGCTCTCTTGGAAATCCAGCGCACCGATCCGATCACTGTTGGACTCGCGGAGATAGGTGAGCAGCCCGAGCTCGTCGGGGTCGCGGCTGCGATCGAGGCGGCCGACGTGACGGGCCAGGATGACTCGCTGGCCCCAGGCGTCCGGTCCGGCGTCGCGGATGGCACCGGCAACCCGCATCGCACCCTGCGGACGCTGGCGGCCACGCCGGAGCGGGAGTTCTGGCAAGGACAGCGGGATGGCCCCAGGACGATCCAGGTAGCTGCGGCCGTAGTTGAAGGTGATGACCTCGCCCTCAGAGACGAGCCTGCCCGCAGGGACCGGGTCGACCGCACCGGGCAGCCAAACCCATACGAATGCCTCGCTGGGCGTCGAGGTCAGCGGTGTCTGCAGACCCATCAGAAGTCGTCCTGGACCTGCGCTGGCCGGGCACGGACCCGGGCCGGCAGAAGCGCCAAGCGGTCGCGGCTCTGGGCAACGAGCGCCGACAGTTCCTCGGGCCCAGCGCCGAACAGGTCGATGCCGAGCAGGGAGGCAAGTTCGAAGACCACGCCGATGGTCGCTGTGGGTGCCCCGCGCTCGATGCTGCGCAATGTGCCATCGGAGATCCCGGCGCGCTCGGCCAGCTCTGCCTGGGTCCAGCGGCGGGCACGTCGAGCGCGGGCAATGTCCAAGCCCAAGACGCGAACGGCCTCTTGGGTCTGCGGCGAGTACGTGTGCGCTCTTCGCACTCCCATCACCTCCTAACCGCAATGTATCAGGGTTATCGGCTCTAAACCATTATTCATTGAGCTATTCTTATGGCTCATCGGCACGAGTGCACCGATGTCCACGGGCCGCCAGGGTTCGCGAACTGGCTCGAACCGCGCCAAGGTGGATGGCCACCTCAGAATCGGAGCCGACGACGTGAGCCCCCTGACGACCAGCGCGTTCGACCTGCCGGACCGCCTCGCGGCCAAGGCCGACCCGCTGCTCGTCGCCGTCGACGAGCAGCACTTCGTGGCGCTCGCAGAGACTCTCGAGCACTCCCTCGCCGATCTGTCGGCCCGACTCCAGGCCGAGCTCGCTGCCCCCGGGGGCAGCGGTCAGGAGGCCATGGACCGTGACCTCGAGGTCCATCGGCTGTCGGCCCGGCTGCGCACCCTGCGGCGCTTCGGCCTGGACCTGTGCCTGGGGCGCATGGTCGCTGCCGACGACCCCGAACCGGTCTACATCGGGCGCCTCGGCCTCACCGACAGCACCGGCCGCCAGCTGCTCGTGGACTGGCGCTCCCCCGTGGCCGAGCCGTTCTTCGGCGCCACCCACGCCAACCCGATGGGATTGGTCAGCCGCCGCCGCTACCGCTGGACCCGCGGCCGCATCAACGACTACTGGGACGAGGTGTTCACCGCCGCCGGGCTCGAGCACAACGCAGCCCTCGATGACCAGTCCGCCTTCATCGCCAGCCTCGGCAGCAATCGCTCGCCCCGCATGCGTGACGTCCTCGGCACCATCCAGTCCGACCAGGACGCCGTCATCCGCGCCGGTTCGCGTGGCGCCCTGGTGGTCGATGGCGGGCCGGGAACGGGCAAGACCGTTGTCGCCCTGCACCGTTCCGCCTACCTGCTCTACTCCGACCCACGCCTGAGCCACCGCCGCGGCGGGGTGTTGTTCGTCGGCCCGCATCAGCCCTATCTCGACTACGTCGCCGACGTCCTGCCCAGCCTCGGTGAGGACGGCGTCCAGACCTGCACCCTGCGCGACCTGGTCACCGAGGGAGCCACCGCGGTCCCCGAAGCCGACCCGGACGTCGTCCGCCTGAAGTCCTCGGCGCAGCTCGTCAGTGCGGTCGAGGCGGCCGTCCGGTTCTACGAGGACCCACCTACCGCGGGCCTGACCGTCACCACCGCCTGGTCGGACGTCTGGCTGAGCCCCGATGACTGGGTCGAGGCCTTCGACACCCCGGACGTCGGCACGCCGCACAACGAGGCCCGCGAGGTGATCCTCGAGGCGTTGGTGGCGATCCTGATGGACAAGGCCGACGGCGAGGACGACGAGGTCACGCCCGACATGCTGCGTACGGCGTTGCGGCGGAACAGAGAACTGCTCACCGCGGTGCACCGCGCCTGGCCGCTGCTGGAGGCGACCGACCTCGTCGGCGACCTGTGGTCGGTGCCGGCGTTCCTACGCCATTGCGCGCCGTGGCTGAGCCCGACGGACATCCGCGCGCTGCAACGCCGCGACCCCCAGGCGTGGACGACGAGCGACCTGCCCCTGCTGGACGCCGCCCGCCAGCGGCTCGGTGACCCACGGGCGTCACGACGCGCCCGGCGTAGGGCCGCGCTGCTGGCGGCCGAGCGCGAGGAGATGGACCGGGTCGTCGAGCACCTGATCAACTCCGACGACTCCGAGATGCTCGTCATGTCGATGCTGCGCGGGTCCGATCTCCAGACCGTCCAGGTCGACGAGGCCGGCCTGCCGCAGGCCACCCCCGACCACCTCGCCGGGCCGTTCGCTAACATCGTGGTCGACGAGGCCCAGGAGCTGACCGACGCCGAATGGCAGATGATGGTGCTGCGCTGTCCGTCGCGCAGCTTCACGATCGTGGGTGATCGTGCCCAGGCCCGGCACGGGTTCACCGAGTCGTGGCGGGAACGGTTGGAACGCCTCGGGTTCCACCAGATCAACCAGGCCACGCTGAGCATCAACTACCGCACCCCCGAGGAGGTCATGGCCGAGGCGGAGCCGGTGATCCGGGCCGTGCTGCCGGACGCCAACGTGCCGACGTCCATCCGCCGGACCGGCGTTCCCGTCGTCCACGGGTCGGTCTCACGACGCGACGCGATCCTGGATGCCTGGCTGAGCGCGCACAGCGACGGGATCGCCTGCGTCATCGGCGATCCCACGTTCGAGACCACGTCCCGCGTCCGCTCGCTGACCCCGGAGCTGTCCAAGGGTCTGGAGTTCGACCTCGTGGTCCTGATCGACCCGGATTCGTTCGGCACCGGCATCGAGGGTGCCGTCGACCACTACGTCGCGATGACCCGGGCGACCCAGCAGCTGGTGGTCCTGACGAGCTGAGCCCGTGCGGCGCCGCCCGCAGATGATCAAGTTTCTGCCGCCGGCCGTCGATGTGAAGCCTGGGGCACCGAGCGCCCCGCTTCGGCCCCGGTCGGAGCTCGGCATCGAGAGGCCCTACGGTGCACCACCTTTGGCATGTCCTGACCACCGGCACGATCATCGCCGCAGCTGCCGCGCCCGCCGGTGGGGCGGGCCCCGCCTAGGCCGCTGCCGCAGCCCCACCCACGGTGAGCGTCCGGGCGGTCAGCTATGACGCACCGGGAGCCACCATTCCCCTCACCGTCGCGGTGACCAGCGTGCCGACCGGCACCACGGTGCGGTTCCGCGTGCCCGGCGGCTACTGCAATCCCCAGCCGGACGGCGCGTGGAGCCACGGATCGCTGCGCGCCCAGGTCTGCTACATCCGGTTGCCGTCGCGAGTCTGGACCGGGAAGATCACCGCCTTCGCCGTCCTGACCCGCACCGCCGATGGCCAGGTCAGCGAGGTGCGGGGCAGCACACCCAAGAAGGTCTACACCGCGGGACCGGCGTCCGGAGCACTGCCCTGGCGTCAGGTCGACCTCATCGAACACTGCGGCAACACCAGCCGATCCGTCTGGCTCACCTTCGACGACTACCTCCCGAGCTCGACGACAACCCGGCAGATCATCGCCACCCTGGCACGCAACCATGTCAGGGGACGCTTCTATCTCAACCGCGTCTCGACCGCCGACCGCGCCGCCCTGATCGCGGCGGGGCACGTCGTCCAGAGCCACACCCGTGATCATGTGGCGCTCAACCGGCTGACCTCCACTCAGATCACCGCTCAGCTCCGCAACGGCCCACGGCCCAGCGCCAAACCGGCTCAGGTGCGCCCGCCGTACGGCGCCGGCTCGTTCAGCACCTACGTCACGGCGTCCGTTGGTTCCGCGGGCTACCAGGTCTGCCGCTGGACCTCGGACACCAGCGATTGGGCGGGCGCCAGTGCCACCCTCATGCGCAGCAGGGTTCAGTACGGCGACGCGACGACCCGTCCGGCCACCGCCGGTGGTGTGGTGTTGATGCACGCTCCGCCCTTCAACGCGGCGAGGCTCCAAGCGGTCATCGACGGCATCCGTGCCCGAGGCCTGCAGCCCGAGCCCGGCCGCTGAGGCTGAGCCGGATACCGAAGTCGATCACCGACCCGCGAGCCGGTTGACCGCCTCGACCACGGGCGCGGCGCCGTCCTCGGTGGCGATCACTCGGGCCAACGCTGCAGCCCGCTCGGCGAAGCCGCGATCGGTCACCGCTGCACGGATCGCGGCCCCGAGGTGGTCCGCGGTCAGTCGCCGGAAGGGCACCGGGGCCGGCCCCACCCCCAACGCGGCTACCCGCCCACCCCACAGCGGTTGGTCGGCATAGACGGGCGTGGTCACGGTCGGGACCCCCGCCCGCAGACCGGCCCCCGTCGTCCCGGCACCGCCGTGGTGAACGACCGCAGCGACCTTCGGCATCAGCCAGGCATGCGGCACCGCGCCGATGGTCACGATGTCGTCGCTACCGTCGATCTCGATGCCGGCCCACCCCGATTGGACGACGGCGCGCACCCCGGCCCGGCGCACCGCCCCCTCGATCGCGCGGGTCAACCACGGCCCGGCGCCAGAGGCCATACTGCCCAACGTCACCAGCACGGGCGGGTCGCCGGCGGCCAGGAACGCGCTCAACTCGGCGGGCGGAACCCAGCCCGTCGGCTCGGGCGGCCACCAGTACCCGGTCACCTCGAGCCCCGGACGCCAGTCGTCCGGTCGCGGCAGCACGGCCGGGCTGAAGCCGTGGAAGATCGGCCAGCGCTCGGCGCGCAACCGGCGACGGGTGGCGATGGCCGACTCGGGGGGCAGCCCGAAGTGCTCGCGGATCCGCGCCCCGGCGCGCGTGTACGGGTAGAGCCCGGCCGTGAGCAGCTCACCGATCCACCGGTTGCCGAACCGCCCGAGGGAACGCCCCGAGTTGGTCATCGGGCAGGGCAGCGCCCCGGTGGGTTCGAACGGCTGCAGGTACACCCCCAGGCTGGGCACACCACGACCTTGTGCTGCGTGCACGGCGAACGGGGTGGCGCCCCCGACCAGTACCACCTCGGCGTCGCGGGTCGCCTCGATCGTGCCCTCGGCGACGGCGAGCAGGTAGCGGCTCAGCTGCGGTATCCGGCGATTGAGGTACCAGGGCGGGGTCGGACGGTCGGCCGCGGGCACCGAGATCACGCTGAGCAGGTCACCTGGTAGCTCGTGGAAACCGAGCCCTGCACCGGTGACCAACTCCGCCATCGGTGCGTGCGCCGCGATCGAGACCTCATGGCCCGCTTCGCGCAGCCGGACGCCGAGCCCTGCATAGGGCGCGACGTCCCCGTGACTACCCGAGGCCACGATCACCACGTTCACGCCGACACGCTACTGGCGCCGTGCCGCGCCGGTTACGACTCCACCCGAACGTTCAGAAGGGTGGCGGTTCGGGCCAGGCGCCGGGGAGGTCGCCTTCGGTGGCCAAGGGCGGTGGGGTGTCGGGTGGTTCGCTGACGTGGTGTCCGGACGGCGTGCGCCAGGTGACCTGTCCGGTGGTCGGGTCGAGGGTCGGGGTGAACCCGGCGTGGTGCTTGAGCAGGTGGTGGAACCGGCACAGGGGCGCCAGGTTCTTCTCTTCGGTCGTGCCGCCCGTGGCGTGGGCGGTGAGGTGGTCGAGGTCGGCCTCGATGGCGGGACGTCCGCAGCCGGGGTGGGAGCACCGCGGCCGGGCGGCCTTCACCAACGCCGTGACGAACGGGGACGGTGTGTACCCCGGGTCGGTGGCGGCGCGGCCGATGGCGATGAGGGTGCCGTAGGTGGGGGAGTCGGGTCGGTCGTCGAGGACCTGGCAGCGCCACAGCGCGCGTTGGCCGTACTTGTCGAGGATCGCCGCGAGCGCGTCGGTGGGGATGGGTCCGTGGCCGGCCGCTTCGACCCATCCGGATCCGGTTGGTGGTGGCTGTCCGGCCCAGAGCGCGGTGAGGACCTGGAACGGGATGGTCACGTTCAACGACACCTTGGGTTCGACCCGGATCCCCGGGCAGGCCGGTGCCGGGGCGCTGACGGCCCCGCCGCCGAGCAGGCCACCACCGGTCACGTCGCCGCCGGTCCCGTCGTCACTGACCACGTCGTCACCGGTCTCGTCCTCGCCTGTCGCCGGGGCCGTGGTCGCCTCGGTCGGTTCCGGTGCGTGCGGGGTGTCCGTGTGCCGGGTGGTGGTCGCGGCGTCAGGGTCACCGTCGCCGGCGCTGGCGGGTGCGGTGGGCAGCAGTGGGGGGATGGTGGCGGGGTCGGTGACCAGGTCGAACATGACCTGTGCCATCGAGCTCGCTTGCCGTTCGCGTTGCCCCACCGAGCCACCACCCCGGGGGCCATCACCCCTGCCCGCAGCGGTGCCCGTGTCGGCGCCTGAAGGGCAGGTGGCGGCCCGCACCCGGTGCAGCAGCGCAGCATGCAGCTCAGCGACGTTGGTGATCGAGCCCCGGTAGGTGATGGTGGCCTGGCCGTAGCCCTGCTGACGAACCTTGACCGTGTCCGGCTCCGCCGCGGCGTCGTCCAGGATCCGCCGATACGCCACCGCATCGGCCTGCGCGATCAGCCGCTCGATCCGGTTCTTCAACCCCACGGCGCCGAGCTGCTCGGCGACCGGCAGGATCATCTGTTCCACCCAGTCCCGCGCCCGACCCGCCGCGAGGCGTCCGGTCTGGCGGGCCACCTCCCGCGCCCGGGTCGTGGAGATCGTGCCCTCCAGCAGCGCCCGGTACAGCCGGCCGTGGTCCTCGGGCCAGGTCGCCAACATCTCCACCCGCGCCCGGAGTCCCGACGGACTGATCCGCGCGACGGCGGCGACCTCCTCGATCGCCGCCGTCAACGCCCGCTCCTCGGGGTCACGGACCCACTCCGGCAGGTTCACCTCGACATCCAGGTCCAACTCGTGCGGGTGCCGCGCCTGGTACCGCCACGCCAACTCCCGGGTCAGCTGGGCTTGGGTGAGTTCGATGTGGGTGATCGCCTGCCGGCACGCCACCGCCGCCGACACCACCTCAGCATCCGACAGTCCCGACGGCTGCGACTGCGCCAACGTCACCGCCGCAACCGTCACCAACGAGGGCTCCACGGTCCCCGGGGTCAGGAACGTCCGGCAGATCCGCCCCGCCACCGCGTCCCGGTCGTCCTCGTTCTCCGGTCCACCGTCGGTGAACCAGTCCCACACCGCAGCCCGCGCCGACAACCGCTCCTCGCGCCCCGCCAGCTGCTCCCGCTGCACCGAGTTCTCGGCCCGCAATGCCTCGACCTCGCCGCGTAACGCCTCGACCTCGACGCTGAGCCGAGCCACCTCGGCGTCCGCGTCGTGCAGGAGATCGGGCGTGAACATGCCCCGATTCTACTGGAACACCTGTTCGATCGCTACATGGCGGAGCGCCGAATCGCCTTGCCTCAGAAGGGGTTGTGTGCCCCGAACGCGAATGATGTGGCACCCGCCACAGCCCCCACCGGTACGACCAGCGCCCGCGGGCGCCTCATCGTTGACACGGGTTCGCCTCCCGGCAGGACCGTCCAGCCACCAGCACCCGTCACGGAGTGAGTCCGATGAGCGCCACCTCGATCTTGTCGCAGAACCTGCGCGACTTCGTCTACCTGCCGACCACTGTCTGGCGCGAGTTCTTCCGCCCGACGTTCTACTTCGGCTGCAACGTCAACGACATCGACACCGAGCACGAGGTGTTGGGCGACGTCGGCAGCTACGGCAAGCAGCTCAATCGCGTCCTCGATGCCCTCATGGTGCTGATCGAGATGGACGACGACCGCATCGAGCGGCTGAGCATCGACCAGAAGGAGGCGATCTATGCGCTGCGGACCCTCCACAAGGACGCCTCGCGAGCCAGTGCGCGAGCCGAGGCCCGAGCGAACTGAACGCCGAGGGACCGGATGCCCCGCGAGCCCGTGCCCGACCACGGAGCGGGACTGACGCTCAGGACTCCCGCGAGGCCATTCCGGCAGACACCCGCAGGTCGATCAGCCGATCGGTCGGCAGGACCACGACCTTCGGAGCCACCCGGGCTGCCGGGATGACGGGCGCGGCCGGACGGCGTCCGAAGCGACGCTGTACCGGTCGCTCCACGACGAACCACGAGACGATGGCGAGCAGAGCCGTGCCACCGAACTCCACACTCGCGGTCGCGGCCGGGCCCCAGCCCTGGGCCTGCACCAGGTCGAACACCGGCAGATGGAACAGGTAGATCCCGTAGGAAATGCGTCCCACCCCGGCCAGCGGCGCCCACGACAGCATCCGACTCGGCCGGGACGTCTGATCGGTGACCAGGTGCCAGACCAGGGCTGCGGCCGCCAGCCCGGCCAGGGTCAGACCCACCAGATAGGTGGCCCCACCCTGGATCGTGAGCGTGGCCGACAACCCCAGCAAGACCGCCGCGGCGAGGTAAGCGGTCCACGGTGAGCTGCCGAACGCCGGTACCCGGGTTCGGCGGCGAGCCAAGGCCACGAGGGCACCCAGCAACAGGCCGTCGGCGTGGGTGACCGTCGCGAAGTAGGGCCAAATCGAGTGCGTGGCCAGCCACCCCGAGGCACGCATCACCACGATCCAGAGCACCGCGACCGCCAGCCAGCGCATCAGCCGCGACCGTCGTCGCAGCATGGCCAGCAGCAGCAGCGGCCACACCAGGTAGAACTGCTCCTCGATGGCGAGCGACCAGGTGTGCACGATCGGGCCGAGCGCGTCGACGTCCAGCGCAGCGACCCAGTTGGCCGAGTACACGGCGGCAGCCGTCACCGCACCCGCGGTCGGCCAGGTGGCCCTACCGGCCAGCGGCCCGATCATGAGCGGGACCGCGACGAGCAGCATGAGGACGAACGCCGGAGCGAGCCGGATCGTGCGCCGACGGTAGAAGTCGAGCAGATCGATCCGCCCGGTCGCCTGCCACTCGGTCAGCAACAGGTCGGTGATCAGGTACCCGCTCAGCACGAAGAAGACGTCGACCCCGATGAACCCGCCGTGGGCAACGTTCACCGCATGCGAGGCCAGGACGGCCAGCACGGCGAGCCCTCGCAGGCCGTCGAGCGCTCTCAATCGGCGAGCCATGCACGATCCCCTGACGACGTAGGAACCCCTGCACGCCCCCGTTGGCAGCGCTACGGATTCAACCATCTACCCAACGTCATGACCATCGCATGAATAGCCCAACGTTACGGCTGGCTTTACCCAACGATGACCCTCAGCTCGGCGCTCATTACCCGCCGAAGGCACGCAGGTGGTTCTGCGAGCCGGCCGTCAGGTTGGCGTAGACCTGCCGGACGTCGGCAGCCGTGACGCCCGCAGTGGCCTTGGCCAGGTCGGCGATGTCCATCCGCTCGATCGTGCGCCCGACCTCGAGGGCCGCGTCCAGGGACACCGAGCCCTGTGCGACCAGCTTGGTGTAGAGCGAGGCCATCGCCGGATCGGCGAACTGGCCCTCGGCCTTGCCGGCCGTCGGATCCGCCAGGCCGTAGCGGTCGAGGAGGGTCCGGACGGCGTCGGCGTGACGGGCCTCGGATCCGGCGATCCGGGTGAACCGGGAGTCACCGCTGCTCGCGGCGAGGGCGACGTACACGTCGTGGGCCAGCTTCTCCTCCTCTGCCATCGACAACAAGGCCGCCTTCTGATCGGCGGTGAGCGTGCCGGAGGCCGGCAGCGCCGCGTGATCGCCACCGTTGCCCACGCCGTTGCCCATGCCACGGCCCTGACCGCCCTGACCATTGCCCCGGCCATTGCCCTGACCATTGCCCTGACCATTGCCCTGGCGCATTCCCTGTCCCTGCGCCCCGGCCCGGCCCGAGCCCGTGCCGTTACCCAGGCAGTCCGCGGAGCAGGTCTGAGTGCTGCTGGTGGGGGTGGCGGCGGTGCCCGTGGTACCGGCCAAGGCCGTCGTCCCGGCCAGAACGGCAGCCGCGAGGGCTCCACCGGCGATGGCTGTGACGGCAACTGTGCGACGCATCTCGATCTCCCGATGTCGGCCGGCGGGGTGCCGGCGCTGGTGTCGTGCTCGGGTTCAACACTCGGCCCCGATCTCGAGGGAGCCGCGGAGTTCGTGTGGAGACGATGTGGAGACTCACCGCCTCACGCTGGGTCGAGGGCCAGGGGGTCGACCATGATGTCCCCATGGCCACGGTGCTCGTCGTCGAGGACGACCGCGACATCCGCGAGGTGCTGCGCCGCTATCTCGAGCGCGCCGGTCACGCCGTGCTGACCACCGCCTCGGGGGCCGAGGCGCTGCGCATCGTCGAGGACGGCGGTACCGACCTCGTGGTGCTCGACCTCGGCCTACCCGACGTCGACGGGCTCGAGGTGCTGCGCGCCGTCCACCCCCGTGGCCATCCGCCCGTGCTCGTCCTGACCGCCCGCAGCGAGACCGACGACCGCATCAGGGGCCTGTCGCTGGGCGCGGACGACTACGTCACCAAGCCGTTCAGCCCCACCGAGGTCGTCCTGAGAGTGGGCGCGATCCTGGCCCGCACCACCGGATCGGTCGATGATCCCGACCGCACCTCGTTCGGCGAGGGACGGCTCCTCATCGACAGCGGCCGCCACGAGGTCGTGGTGGACGGCCGCACCGTGGATCTGACCGCCACCGAGTGGGGGGTGCTGGCCACGCTGGCGTCGGTGCCAGGGCGACCGTTCTCGCGCTATGAACTGGTCAACCGGGTTCGTGGCTACGAGTTCGCCGGCTACGAGCGCAGCATGGACTCGCACGTGAAGAACCTGCGCCACAAGCTCGGCGATGCCGCGGGGCTCGTGGAAACCGTTGTCGGCGTGGGCTATCGGCTGGGCGTGCGGCGTGACGACTGACCCGCAGGCCCCGGCTCCCACCGCACTCGGCCACCTCGGCCGGCGCCTGGTGGCCGCGTTCACCGCAGTCGCCGCGCTGGCCATCGCGCTGGTCACGGTGGCCGCCCTGATCGGCACCGATCGCGGGCTGACGAGCCAGGTGCATCAGCAACGGCAGGAGTTCGCCGACAACCTGGCCGCCGCCGCGGCGGCCGCCTACGCCCGGGCCGGCGCGTGGGACGCCGCTGATCTCGACGAGCTGCGCGCCGCCGTCCTCGGCAGTGGTACCCAACTCTCACTGACCGCCGCCGACGGCACCGAGCTGGCCGTGTTCGGCGGCGGCCGGCGCGGCATGGGGGCGGGTATGCGTCAGGGCGCCGACGGCGAATCGGCCGCCGTGGTGTCGTCCCCGGTCGTCGTCGACGGGGTCCGGGTGGCGGCCATCCGCTTGTTCTACCCGGCCACCACCGTCATCGCCGGCCGCCCGGTCGCCTGGTCGTGGGTGCTGGCGGCCGCGGTGGTCGCGCTGGCCCTGGCCCTGGCGGCGGGCCTGCTCGCCGCACGTTCCCTGACCCGACCGGTGCAGGCGTTGATCGCCGTCTCGCGGTCGTATGCGGCCGGGGACCTGTCGGCGCGGGTGGCCCTGCGGGGTTCCGGTGAGCTCGGAGCACTGGCCGATGCCTTCGACGAGGCGGCGAGCGCCGTCCAGGACGCCGAGACCCAACGCCGACAGATGGCCGCCGACGTCGCCCACGAGTTGCGCACCCCGCTGGCAGCGCTGCAGGCCGGCCTCGAGGAGCTGCGCGACGGTTTGGTCCCGGCCGAGGTCGACACGCTGGCCCGCCTGCACGACCAGAGCCTGCGGTTGGCGCGGGTCGTCACCGATCTCGCCGACCTGTCCTCTGCCCAGGCCTCCGGGCACTCGCTGCGGTGGGAACCGATCGATCTCGCGGCCCTGGTGCGCCAGGAGTGTGCCGAGCGCGCTGCCCTGGTGCGAGCCGCCGAACTCGACCTGCAGCTGGACGCCGCAACCCCGGCCCGAGTGCGTGGCGACCGTGGACGATTGCACCAGGTGGTGGGCAACCTGCTGGAGAACTGCGTACGGCACTGCCGGCCCGGCGACACGGTGACCGTGCGGGTCGATGCACCGGCCGCACCGGACCCGTCGCAGCCGGGCCTGGTGCGGCTGACGGTCCGCGACACCGGCCCCGGCATCGACGAGCCCGATCTGGCCCACGTGACGACGCGATTCTGGCGGTCCTCACGCGCTCGCACCGGATCGGTCGGAAGCGGGCTGGGGCTGGCCATCGTGGCCGAGCTCGTGCGCGCCCATCACGGCCGGATCGAGGTCACCTCGCCTGGGCACCTTGGCACCGTGGTGATGGTCGAGTTGCCCGCCGAGCCCGAACCGGCTCCTGGGTTGCGGCCGGCACCGGATGGGTACTCCTAGGGGTATGACCCAACCCAGGGACGGCGCACCAGGACTCGACCAGGACACCGACCAACAGTTGACGGATACCGAGCGATTCGTCGACGACCTGATCGACCCCGATCAGCCGATCGATCAGGACTACACCTTCGGCGACGAGCAGGACGCCGAGCTCGACGCGGGCTACAGCCCACCCGACCACGCCCGCGGGGTGAATCTGTTCGGCACCACGGCAGCCGAGCAGCAACGGGGGGAAAGCCTCGATCAACGCCTGGACCAGGAGCTGCCCGACCCCAATCTGGCCGCGGACCTGGCCCCGGCAGCCGTCGACGAGGACGGTGTGCCGGTGGCCGAGAACCTCGACGACGGCGAGGTGGGGACCGAACGTTCGGGACGCCTGGTCGCTCCCGACGAGGGCCTGGCCGAAGATCGTGAGAAGGACCTGATCGCCGACGACATCGGTATCGACGCCGGCGCTGCCTCTGCCGAGGAGGCCGCGGTGCACCTGATCGCCGACCACAGCCGAGGCTGACCCCGGCCGGATCGGTGTCGGTCCGCAGCCGGACTGCGGACCGACACTAGGCTCCCGCCCATCGACCGACGGGTGGGAGGAGTCGATGATCGCGGTCACGGCCACGGGGGTCTTCGGTGCCCTCGGCGTGGCGGCTCTGGCCACCGTCGTACCGGCGCTGTGGCGCTGGACCCAACTCTTCAGCACCTTCGTGCACGAGACCGGGCACGCCGTGGTCGCTCTGCTGAGCGGCCGGCTGGTGACCGCCGTCGAGATCTTCTTCAACGGGGGCGGCTGTACCACCAGCTACGGCGCACCCGGCCCGCTGCTGATCCCGGTGACCGCCGCGGGGTACGCCGCTCCCCCACTGATCGGGCTGGCCCTGGTGGCCGCGCTGGTGAACGGGGCCTCGGTCTCGACCCTGCTCCTCATCGCTCTGCTGCCCGTGGTGGCGATCCTGGTGCTCAGCCGCAACCTGGGCGCCGTGCTCGTGGTCGGCACGGTGATCGCCGCCCTGGCGATCCTGATCCACCGTGCCGGACCGATCTCCCAGACCATCGCGGTCCTGATCGCTGCCTGGTTCCTGCTGCTGGCCGGACTGCGTGACAACATCGAGTTGGTGCGGGTGATCAACCAGGGCAGGGGCGATGACGCGTCCGCGCTCTCCGAACTCACCGCTCTGCCGGCCGAGGTGTGGGTGGGAGCCTTCGTCGCCGTCGCTGCCCTGTGCATCTATCAGGCCGGGCGGTGGCTCTTCGGGTGAGCCGAGCAGCCCGCTCCCGGGCTCACTCCTGTTCGGCGGGCGGCTGTGCCAGTGGCGGCGGTGCCCCCACCCGTTGCTGCGGATCGGGGGTGACCGGACGCTCGGCGGCATGCATCTGCGGTGCGCGACGCGCCGCCGTCCGGGCCGGATCGGGCCAGATGCTGTCGAAGGTGGCGTTCAACGCCGCCCCGATCAGCACCGCGATCGCGAGGAAGTAGAGCCAGATCAACAACACGATCGGCGCCGACAACGGACCGTAGATCGAGGTACCGCCCACCGATTGCGCCACGATCACGCGCAGCACGGCGCTGGCCACCGTCCAGATCACCAGGGCCAACACCGCTCCGGGGATGTCCTTGCGCCAGGGCACCCGCACCGGCGTGGCCACGTGGTACAGCGTGGTCAACAGCACGACCGAGAACACCACGACGATGGGCCAGTACAGCGATTCCAGCCAGCCCAACGACGGCAGACCACCGATCCGCGAGCGCAGGAACTGCCCGATCAACCCCGGCCCCACCAGCACCAGCGGAAACGCGACCGCACCCAGGATCAGGGTGAGCAGGTACATCGAGAACGACAGCGCGCGGGTGCGCACGATCCCCCGCTGACCGCCCAGGCCGTACATGATCGACACGGTGTCGACGTAGACGTTGAGGGCGCGCGACCCCGACCACAGCGACAGCACGAAACCCAACGAGACGATCTCGAGGCGGCCGTTGGTGGCCACGTCGTCGAATGTGGGCAGGATCACCTCGCGCACCGCCTGGTCACTGAGCACGGTGCCGGCCAACTCGCCGATGCGGCTCTTGAGCCGCCCGACCACGTCCGCGCCGAGCCAGTTGCCCGCATAGCCCAGGCTGGCGACCAACCCCAGCACCAAGGGAGGCAATGACAGCAGGGCGAAGAAGCCGGCCTCCGCGGCCAGGCCGGTGACCCGATACCGCAGGCAGGTACGCACGGTTCCAGCGGTCAGTCGGGCCAGCGCGGACCCGGTCCGGCGCCACCCGACCCGCCGCACGTCACGCACTCCCGGCCACGTCCCCGGTGCCCGGCGCACCGTCACCAGCGAGTCGGGGGCATGCACGCCCTGCCTCCGTCATCGCCACCTCTGCCATGCCTCAGCCCGCACACGCCACCCACGGTAACCATGTCCGGGATCACTGGCCTCCGGGCGCGCCGGGGAGTGACCGGTATGACCCGGCGCCCGCCCCTGGGTACGGTGACGACGTGCCGGACTCCGAGGATCGTGCCGCCGACCCGGCGTCCGAGCCTGTCGATCTGTACTCCACGGACGCCGCGCTGGTCGAGGCGGTGCGGCGACACGGGGCCGAACAGCACGCCGGTCGGCTGCGCGATCTGGCCGCGGTGGCGGGGTCGGCGCGCTCACTTCGCTGGGCGGAATTCGTCGACCGGTATCCCCCGACACTGCGTACCCACGACGCGTTCGGCAATCGGGTCGACGAGGTCGAGTACCACCCGGCATGGCATCGCCTGATGCAGGCGGGTGTCCGGGCAGGGCTCTCCGCCACCCCGTGGTTACGCACCACAGAACCGCCGCACCAGCCCCACACGGTGCGCGCCGCGGCCCTGCTGCTGTGGGCCCAGATCGACATCGGCCATCTCACGGCACTCAGCGCCACCCATGCTGTGGCCCCCGCCCTGGCCCAGGACGAGGCCCTGTCGGCCGAGTGGCTGCCGCGGTTGGCCTCGCGCGCCTATGAGTCGGGGCTGCGTCCCCCGGCGCGCAAGCTCGGTAACACCGCGGGGCTGGCGGTCACCGAGCGCTCCGGCGGTACCGACCTGCGCAGCACCACCACGGTGGCGCGCCCCGAGGGCAGCGACGGCGCGTCCTACCTGCTCACCGGGCACAAGTGGTTCGTCTCGGCACCCATGAGTGATGCCTTTCTGGTTCTGGCGCAGACCCATGGCGGCCCCACCACGTTCCTGGTGCCTCGGGTGCTGCCCGACGGCGAGCGCAACCCCTGGCACCTGCAACGGCTCAAGACCACCCTCGGCACCCGCTCGACCGGCATCGCCGAGGTGGACCTCGACCAGACCTGGGGCCGGCGGTTGGGCGATGAGGGACGCGGCCTGCGCAGCCTCGCGATCGCGACCACGGCGCTGCGTCGCGACGGGGTGGTGATCTCGGCGGGCATGATGCGGGCCTGTGTGGTGCGCGCCATCCAGCACGCCCGCGGACGAGAGGTCTTCGGGTCGCCCCTGGTGGACAAACCCCTGATGCAGAACGTCCTGGCCGATCTGGCGGTCGAGTCCGAGGCCGCCACCACCCTCGCGATGCGGCTGGCCGCCGCCGCGGACGCGGGCGAGAACGACCTGCTGCGGGTCATCGTCCCGGTCGCCAAGTACTGGGTGGCCAAGCGCGTTCCGCACCTGGCCGCCGAGGCCCTGGAGTGTCTGGGCGGCAACGGCTATGTCGAGGATCACGGTCTCGCCAGGGTGTACCGGGCGGCCGTGTTGCCCTCATTGTGGGAGGGCACGGGAAACCTGACCGCCCTGGACGTGCTGCGCACGATGTCGTTGCAGCCACGGGCGATGGAGGTGCTGCTCGGCGAGATCGACCGCGGCCGCGGGGCCGACTCGAGGCTCGATCAGGCGATGGACGACGTCGCCGCGTTCCTGCAGGCCGCCGCCCGCGAGGCCCGCCGTGACCCGGCTGCCGTCGAGGCCGGCGCCCGGTGGATGGTGGAACGGCTGGCCATTGCGCTGCAGGCCTCGCTGGTGGTGCGGTATGCACCAACGGCTGTCGCCACCGCCTATCTGGCCACGCGGGTCGCGGGGGGCGGCGGGTTCCTCGCCGGCACCTTGCCCGTCGGGCGGCGCACGACCCAGGCGATCGTCGACCGGGCGCTGCCGCACTGAGGAGAGGACGTCATGGAGATCTGGCCCGGTAATCCCTACCCGTTGGGCGCCACGTTCGACGGCGCCGGCACCAACTTCGCGCTGTTCTCCGAAGTGGCACAGCGCGTCGAGCTGTGCCTGATCGACTCGGCCGGCGGTGAGGAGCGGATCGACCTCACCGAGGTCGACGCCTTCGTCTGGCACGGGTACCTGCCCCGAGTGGGCCCCGGCCAGCGGTACGGCTATCGCATCCACGGCCCCTACGACCCGAGCTGGGGTCACCGCTGCAACCCGGCCAAGCTGCTGCTCGACCCCTACGCCAAGGCGATCGAGGGTCAGATCGACGGCGACGAGGCGCTGTTCTCGTACACCTTCGAGGACCCCAACGCCTTCAACCAGACCGACAGCCTGGGCCACACCATGTTGTCGGTGGTGATCAACCCGTTCTTCGACTGGGGCACCGACCGGCCACCCCGCCACGAGTACCACGAGTCGATCCTCTACGAGGCCCACGTCAAGGGCCTGACCATGACCCATCCGGGGGTGCCGGACGAGATCCGCGGCACCTATGCCGCCCTGGCCCACCCGAGCGTGATCTCGCATCTGACCGATCTGGGCATCACCGCGATCGAGCTCATGCCCGTGCACCAGTTCGTGCAGGACACCACGCTGGTCGCCAAGGGCCTGTCGAACTACTGGGGCTACAACACGATCGGCTTCTTCGCCCCGCACAACGCCTACTCCTCGGCGGGCCAGCGCGGCCAGCAGGTGCAGGAGTTCAAGGCCATGGTCAAGGCGCTGCACGAGGCCGACATCGAGGTGATCCTCGACGTCGTCTACAACCACACCGCCGAGGGCAACCACCTGGGGCCGACGCTGTGCTTCCGCGGCATCGACAACAACGCCTACTACCGGCTGGTCGATGGCGACCGGACGCACTACTACGACACCACCGGCACCGGCAACAGCCTGCTGATGCGCCACCCGCACGTGTTGCAGCTGATCATGGACTCGCTGCGGTACTGGGTGCTCGACATGCACGTCGACGGCTTCCGGTTCGACCTGGCCGCCACGCTGGCCCGCCAGTTCCACGAGGTGGACCGGTTGAGCGCGTTCTTCGACATCGTGCAGCAGGACCCGGTGGTCTCTCAGGTCAAGCTGATCGCCGAGCCGTGGGACGTCGGCGAGGGTGGGTACCAGGTCGGCAACTTCCCGCCGCTGTGGACCGAGTGGAACGGCAAGTACCGCGACACGGTGCGCGACTTCTGGCGCGGTGAGCCCTCGACCCTGGGCGAGTTCGCCTCACGCATCAGCGGATCGTCCGACCTGTACCAGGACGACGGCCGCCACCCGATCGCGAGCATCAACTTCGTGACTGCCCATGACGGCTTCACGCTGCGCGACCTGGTCTCGTACAACGAGAAGCGCAACGAGGCCAACGGCGAGGGCGGCGCGGACGGCGAGGGCCACAACCGCTCGTGGAACTGCGGCTCCGAGGGCCCGACCGACGATTCCGCGGTGATCTCGCTGCGCAGCCGTCAGCACCGCAACTTCCTGACCACGCTGCTGCTGTCGCAGGGCGTGCCGATGCTCGCCCACGGCGACGAGCTGGGCCGCACCCAGCAGGGCAACAACAACGTCTACTGCCAGGACAACGAGCTGTCGTGGGTCGACTGGGATCTCGACCAGGCCCAGGCCGACCTGCTCGCCTTCACCGGCCGGTTGGTGCGGCTGCGCCGCGACCACCCGGTCTTCCGCCGTCGGCGGTTCTTCAAGGGGTCGGCGTATCAGGGCGGCACGAGCGCGGTGGGTGACATCGCCTGGTTCACGCCGTCCGGCATCGAGATGACCGAGGAGGACTGGCGCAACGGATACGCCCGCGCCATGACGGTCTTCCTCAACGGTGAGCGGATCCAGGAACCCGACACCCGGGGTCTACGTGTGGTGGACACCTCGTTCCTGGTGGTCTTCAACGCCCATTACGAGGCGCTCGACGTGACGATCCCGGCCAAGGACTACGGCGCCTGGTGGGCAGTTCTGATCGACACCGCGGACGACGAGCTCGACCGGTCCGACGGCGGCGACACCTACGCGCCCGGCGACGTCCTGCCGGTGGAGTCCCGTTCGATGGTGGTGTTGCGCGCCACACCGCCGGACACCGACCGCCCGACGAACCGGGGTCCGGCCATCCGGCCGATCAGCGGTGCCGTTCCCCCACCCACGCCGGCGCTGCGCCGCCGCCACGACGATCCCCAGGTGCCGCCACCGGCGCCGACCACCCGCCGGTCGCGGAGGCGGAGCCCGTGATCGTCCCGACCGCTACCTACCGGCTGCAGGTGCACTCCGGGTTCGGCTTCGACGACGTCGCCGCACTGGCCCCCTACCTGGCCGATCTCGGGGTCTCGCACGTCTACCTCTCCCCGATCCTGCAGCCGGCGCCGGGGTCGAGCCACGGCTACGACGTGATCGACCACTCGCAGCTCAACACCGAGGCAGGGGGGCGTGAGGCCTTCGACCGGATGAGCGCCGCACTGCGTGCGCACGGCCTGTCGGCCGTGGCCGACGTGGTGCCCAATCACATGGCGGTGCCCACCCCGGTACGGCTGAACGCGGCCCTGTGGTCGGTACTGCGTGACGGACCCAGTTCGCCGTTCGCCCGCTGGTTCGACGTCGACTGGAGCGTCGAACACCGTGCGGTGCTCATGCCGGTGCTCGGCGAACGCATCGGCACCGTGCTCTCGCGCGGGGAGTTGCAGGTCGAGTCGCTCGACGACGAGCCGGTGCTGCGCTACGGCGATCACGTCTTCCCGCTGCGATCGGGCACCGCCGGGCTGCCGCTCGAGGAACTGGTCGACCGGCAGTGGTATCGGCTGGCCTGGTGGCGGGTCGGCGCGGAGGAGCTGAACTACCGGCGGTTCTTCGATGTCGACACCCTGGCGGCGGTGCGGGTCGAGGACGGCGATGTCTTCCACGCCACGCACGCCCTGCTGCTCGACCTGGTCGCCGCGGGCGACCTGACCGGGCTGCGGATCGACCATCCGGACGGGCTGGCCGACCCGGCCGGCTACCTGGCTCGACTCGCCGAGGCTCCCGACGCCCCCTGGGTGGTGGTCGAGAAGATCCTCGAGGGCGACGAGCGTCTGCCCGCCGACTGGGCCTGTGCCGGCACGACCGGATACGACGCGCTGCACCGGGTCGGGGGTCTGTTCGTCGATCCCTCGTGCGCCGCCCCGCTGGCGGCGCTGCTGACCGAACTCACCGGCGACTCCCCCGATTTCGCCGGGGTGGTCGAGGAGGCCAAGCGCGAGGTCATCGAGGGCACGCTCTACGCCGAGGTGTCACGCCTGGTCGACCTGGCCGCCGAGATCTGCCGCGACGAGGTGGTGCTGCGCGATCACACCCCCCGCCAGCTCCTGGCCTGCCTGGTCGAGCTCCTGGTGGCGATGGATCGCTACCGCGCCTACGTCGTCCCGGGAGTGGCGGCGCCACCCGAGGCGGTGGAGGTGATCGACGCCGCCTGCGAGATCGCCCGATCACGCCTGCCGCAGTTCTCCCACGAGACCCTCGACCTGTTGCGCGACCTGGTGCTCGACCGCCCGTTGCCGGTACGCCCCTCGCCCTGGCTCGACCAGCGGCGCGCCGAGTTCGTCGTCCGGTTTCAGCAGACCTGTGGCCCGATCATGGCCAAGGGCGTCGAGGACACCGCGTTCTACCGCTGGCACCGGCTGGTGGCACTCAACGAGGTCGGCGGCGATCCCAACCTGGTCGGGGTGCCACCGGAGGACTTCCACGACTACGCCAGCCGGATCCAGCGGGACTGGCCCGCGACCATGACCACGCTGTCGACCCATGACACCAAGCGGTCCGAGGACGTGCGAGCGCGGCTCTACGCGCTGACCGAACTGTCGGCCGAGTGGGCCGAGGCGGTGCGGGGCTGGACCGAGTCGGCCGGGCGCTACCGCAGCAGCGACGCCGCCGTCCCGGCGCCGGACACGGCGACGGTCTACCTGTTCTGGCAGAGCCTGGTCGGCACCTGGAACGACCACGGCGCCTCGCCCGACCGGCAGGCACACCACGAACCGCACGAACATCACGAACCGCACGAACCACTCGGTCCGCCGGAGGCCACCCGCCTGGTGCGCTATCTCGAGAAGGCCACCCGTGAGGCCAAGCGATACACCTCCTGGACCCATCCCACGCCCGGCTACGACGACGCGGTCGCCGACTTCGCCCGTGACGTGCTGGACGACGCCGAGCTGATGACCGAGGTGGGGGCGTTCTGCGAGCAGTTGCGCGCCCCCGCCCGGGTGGCGCTGCTCGGTCAGAAGTTGGTGCAACTGACCATGCCCGGGGTGCCCGACGTCTATCAGGGCTGTGAGCTGGTGGACCTGTCGCTGGTCGACCCGGACAATCGCCGTCCGGTGGACTACGCCCGGCGGCGCGAACTGCTCGCGGGCCTGGACGCCGACACCGACGACGACGCCGACACCGTGCCCGCCGGCGCGTGGCGGCCGCTGGATGCCGAGAAGCTCCGCGTGACCGCGGCCGCGCTGCGACTGCGCCGCCACCATCCGGAAGCCTTCGTCGGCCCGCTGGCCGGCTACACACCGGTGCCGACCACCACCGGCAACGCGGTGGCCTTCGCGCGCACCCGCGACGACGAACCCGTCGCGGTCACCGTGATCACCCGGATGCCGGTCGCGCTGGATCGGCGCGGTGGCTGGGGCGAACACACCGTGACGCTGCCCGAGGGTCGCTGGCGCGATCTGCTCACCGGACGAGAGCTGGACGGCGGATCGTGCGCTCTGGGTGAGCTGCTCGCCACCCTGCCGGTGGCCTTGCTGGCCCGGCCTGATCCCGGTAACTGATCTGTAACGTTGCCGGAACACACGTTGGCAATGCTGAATCCATGTTGGCTCTGATCAGGATCTGCCTGCCCGACCGTCCCGGCTCACTCGGCCGCCTCACCTCGGCGCTCGGCACCGCCGGCGCGGACATCGAGGCCGTCGACGTGCTCGAGAGCGAGGGTGGTCGGGCACTGGACGACGTGACCGTCACCGTGCGCGATCTGTCCCACCTGTCCGCCGTGACCTCTGCCATCAGTGGGCTGGCCGGGATCGACGTGGTCGGCGTGCGCTCGGGGGTGCCACCGGTCAGTGGGCACGCCGACCTGCAGCTGGTCGAGCAGGTGCTGACGCGCCCGAACTCGGCCCTGCGCACCCTGGTGGACGGCGCCCCGCCTGCCCTCGGCGCCGACTGGGCCGCCATCCTGGACTACGCCGGCGACCTGCGCGGGGTGCTGGCCCGCAGCGACCATGCGCCGGCCGAAACGCAGATCCTGCCCGCTGGTCCGTTGCGCCTGGCGTCGGTCGACCTGCGCCGCGACCGGTCGCCCTCGGCGGGCGGCGGTGCCCTGGTGCCGCTCGGACTGCCCGACCCCACCGATGGCGGGATGGGTCTGGCCCTGTTGCTGGCACGCGACACCGGCTACGGGTTCCACCGCAGTGAGCTGTGGCGGTTGGGCCAACTCGGACACGTGCTGGCGGTCGCGCTGAGCTCCGACGCGACCTCGGCGGTGCCGATCCCGGTCTGACCGGTCTGACCGGTCTGAAGGGTCTGACCGGTCTGACGGGTCAGATCAGAGCCCGGCCAGGCGCGCCTTCTCGGCCTCGACGTCGAAGTCGGCCGGCGGCCAGGTCGGGTCGAGCTCGGTGAGGGTGTCGAGCAGCAGCCGCTGCACCGCCCACCGGGCGTACCACTTGTTGTTCGCGGGCACCACGTGCCAGGGCGCCGCCTCGGTCGAACACCGGGTCAACGCCGCCTGGTAGGCCTCCTGGTACTCGTCCCAGTGCGCCCGCTGGTCGAGGTCACCGGGGTTGTACTTCCAGTACTTGTCCGGGCGATCGAGCCGGGCAGCCAAGCGCGCCTTCTGCTCGTCCTTGCTGATGTGCAGCATCACCTTCAGCACCGTGGTGCCCTTGGCCGCCAACTGTTCCTCGAACCGGTTGATGGTGGCGTAGCGCCGCATCCAGGTGGCGCGGGGCACCAGACCGAGCACCCTGGCGATCAACACGTCCTCGTAGTGCGACCGGTCGAAGACCCCGATCTGGCCGGCGCTCGGCAGGGCGTTGCGGATGCGCCACAAGAAGTCGTGGGCCCGCTCCTCGGCCGTGGGCGCCTTGAACGCGGTGTACCGGATGCCCTGCGGGTCGACGCTCGAGACCACGTGGCGCATGATGCCGCCCTTGCCCGAGGTGTCCATGCCCTGGACGACGAGCAGCACCGAACGCGTTCCGCCGCCGCGGGACTCGGCCCAGAGCCGCTCCTGCAGATCGGACAGCACTGGGGTGCCGGCAGCGAGCGCCTTCTCGGAATCCGAGCGCGACCCCGGGAAACCGGGGGTTCCCGCCGGGTCGATGCTCGACAGCTCGAAGCCCTCACCGACGCGCAGCACCTCGCCCAGGGCACGCTTCGTCGACGCCGATCCCTTGACCTTGGCGGCCTTGTCGGCCTTCCCGTTGTTCTTCGACTTGGACATGGCGCCGATCATCGCAGGCACCCCGTGGCCGATGTCACCCATCCCGCGGATTAGACCGCGCCCGCGTGTCTTGACAGGGTTGGGCGATGCACGTCTTCCGGCTCTGGTCACCGCAGGCGCACGGCGTGAACCTTCACGTGGGCCCGGCTGTGGATCTGCCCGGGGATCGGTCACGGGACGACGTCCGGCGCGAGCTCACCGACGTCCGCCCGATGCGGGCCGAGCATGACGGTTGGTGGCGGCTCGACGTCCCCGAGGCCGGGCACGGCACCGACTATGCCTTCGCCGTCGATCGGGGCGACGGTCCGGGCGCCCCGCGACCCGACCCACGCACCCGATGGCAGCCACACGGCGTCCATGCCGCCAGCCGCGTCTTCGACCCGGCACGCCACCAGTGGTCGGCAGCGGAGGCGGCGTGGCCGAACCAGGCGCGCGAGCTGCTGGGAGCCGTGTTCTACGAGGTGCACGTCGGCACCTTCACCCCGGAGGGGACGCTGGCCGCGGCGACCGAGCGGCTGGATCACCTGGTGCGACTGGGCGTCGACGTCGTCGAGCTGTTGCCACTGGCGCCGTTCGAGGGCGAGCGCGGCTGGGGTTATGACGGCGTGGCGCCCTACGGCGTCCACGAGTCCTACGGCGGGCCACGGGCACTGCAGCGCTTCGTCGACGCCTGCCATGCCCGCGGGCTGGCGGTGTGCCTCGACGTCGTCTACAACCACCTCGGACCGGCGGGCAACTACCTGGCCGAGATCGGTCCCTACTTCAGCCGGGTCCACACCACGCCCTGGGGTCCGGCGGTGAACCTGGACGGCGAGGACTCGGCCCCGGTGCGCCGCTGGGTGATCGACAGCGCCCTGGCCTGGTTCACCGATTTCCACCTCGACTGCCTGCGCCTGGACGCCGTGCACTCCCTCGTCGACGACTCGCCGCGACACATCCTGGCCGAGTTGTCCGACGAGGTGGCCGCCCTGTCGGATCGACTCGGCCGGCCCTTGACCCTGATCGCCGAGAGCGATCTGAACGACCCGGCCACGGTCGAGCCGACCGCCGACGGCGGCCTGGGTATGCACGCCCAGTGGAGCGATGACCTGCACCACGCGTTGCACGCCTGGATCACCAGCGAGAAGCAGGGCTACTACGCCGACTTCGGCGACGAGCTGACCGTCGCCCGGACGTTGACGCGGGTGTTCCGTCACGCCGGCGACTTCTCCAGCTTCCGCGGCCGGGACTGGGGCCGCCCGGTCGACCCGGGGTTGCATCGTGGTCACCAGTTCCTCGGCTACCTGCAGAACCACGATCAGGTGGGCAATCGCGCCCTCGGCGACCGGATCAGCGCCCAGGTGGGGCTCGGGCGGGTGGCCGCGGGCGCCGCTCTGGTGCTCACCTCACCGTTCACGCCGATGCTGTTCATGGGTGAGGAGTGGGCGGCGTCCACCCCCTGGCAGTACTTCACGGACTTCGACGCCGAGCTCGGTGCCGCGGTGCGCCGTGGCCGCTACGCCGAGTTCGCCGATCAGGGCTGGTCGGATCTCGAGATCCCCGACCCGCAGGCCGCCGCCACCCGGGACGCCTCGGTGCTCGCTTGGGCCGAGTCCGATCTGGGCGAGCACGCCGCGATGCTGCGCTGGTACACCGCCCTGATCGCGCTGCGCCGGCGGGAGCCGGATCTGCGGGCCGACGACCTCGACGCCGTGAGCGTGACCGTGGGCCAGAATTGGCTGGTGGTGCACCGTGGCGGATTCGACGTCCTGGTCAATCTGTCACCGGTGGTGGTCGACCTGCCCGTCCCCACGACCGCCGACGTGGTGCTCGCCTGGCCGAGCAATCTGACCCTGGTGCCCGGGTCGGGCAGTCTGCGGCTGCCGGCTGACAGCGTCGCCGTGGTGCACCTGGCGAGCCGGGCATGATCGGGACGCCGCTGCCTCCGGTGCTGGCCGACATCGCCGAGGAGTTCGGTGCCCTCGCTCCCGGCGACCGTTTGCAGATGTTGGTCGACTTCGCCGACGAGCTTCCCGAGTTGCCGGCCCACATCGCCGCACGCCGCGACGAGATGGAGCCGGTCGCCGAGTGCCAGTCGCCGGTGTTCGTGCTGGTCGAGCTCGACGAGCACGAACGGCTCGGTGATCTCGACGACCCGGCTGATCCAACGCCACGCGGGGTCCACGTCCACGTGCGGGCGCCGGCGCAGTCCCCCACCACGCGGGGCTTCGCCGCCGTGCTCTGCCAGGGCTTGGACGGCGTGAGCGCCGCCGCGGTGCTCGGGCTGCCGGACGACCTACCCGACCGGTTGGGGCTGAGCGGCGTGGTGAGTCCGTTGCGCCGCAACGGAATGGCCGGGCTGCTGCGCCGCATCAAGCGGCAGGTCCGCGAACTCACCGAGCCCGCCGCCGCTGTCGGTACCCCGGTGCCCCGATGACCCTGCTGCGCCGGGTGGTACCGGACCCGGTCGTCATCGGCGACCCGTCGGGTGGCGACGCCGAGGCGGTGCGCGCGGTCCTGGCCGAGCTGTACGCCTACCCACAGCCGGTCCCCGAGCGTGGCTGGGTGCGAGCCAACATGGTGGCCACCCTCGACGGGGCGGCGTCCGGCCCGGACGGGCTGTCGGGCAGCATTTCGGGGCCGGCCGACCGCGCGGTGTTCACGGTCCTGCGGGGCCTGGCCGACGTCATCGTGGTCGGGGCCGGCACGGCCCGCGCCGAGGGCTATCGGGTGCCGGTGGCCAAGCCCGCCTTCGCCGCCCTGCGATCCCGGCTCGGGCAGTCGCCCGCGCCGGTGTTGGCCGTCCTCAGCCGCACCGGCTCGTTGCCCGCCTCGCTGGCCGCTGGGGCTCACGGGCCCGATGGGGAGGTGCTCGTGCTGCAGGGCGACCTGCACCACGCCATCGCCGGCCTCACCGGGCGTGGGCTGCGTCGGATCCTGCTCGAGGGCGGCCCGCAGGTGCTCGGCCAGGCCCTCACGGCGGGACTGCTCGACGAACTGTGCCTCAGCCTGTCCCCCGTGCTGGTCGGCGGCGCGGGCCCACGGATCATCTCCGGTGCCCCGGCATCGGCGCGGCTGCGGATGGCTCAGCTGCTCGAGGGGGACGGCATGCTGCTCGGCCGGTGGCTGATCGAGCGGACATCAGCCGAGTCGACCTCGCCTTCGGCGCCGGGTATGTGACGATCAGGACCATGCGGATCCTGCACGTCACCGATGCCTACCTGCCCAAGCAGGGCGGCATCGAGGTGCAGGTGCGCGATCTGGCCACCCACCAGCAGCTCGCCGGGCACGAGGTCGAGGTGTTCACGTGCGCTCCGCCGGACGGGTCACGGCCGGGTTGGGGCTGGACCGCCGGGCCGACCCCTCGCCGCGACGCGGCCGAGCCACCGGTGTGGCGCGCCGCCGTCCCGTGGCCTCACGTGCCACTCAGCAACGCCGCCGTCCACCGCCTGCTCGACGAACGCCGTCCGGACGTCGTGCACGTTCATCTGTCGGTGCTCTCACCGCTCGGCATCCTGGCCGTGCGGGCGGCCGCGCACCGCGGCATCCCGGTGGTGGTGACGCTGCACTCACTGTGGTGGTGGGCCAGCACGCTGTACCGCTGGGCCGATGTGCTCACCGGGTGGGGCGACTGGGCGGTGCAGTGGACAGCGGTCAGCGATCTGGCGGCGGCTCCGCTGCGCCACATCCTGGGGTCTCGGGCCGAGGTGGCGGTGCTGCCCAACGGCGTGGACGCCGCGGCGTGGGCACCGCGCACCGATCCCGATCCCGATCCCGATCCCGATCAGGAGCCTGCTCGCGGGTCCGGCGCCGTCGAGCAGGTGCAGGTCGTCAGCGTGATGCGGTTGGCACTGCGTAAGCGCCCCCGCGCCCTGTTGCGCGTGGTGCGCGACGCCACAGCCCTTCTACCCGACGGGATCCGGCTGCGGCTCGTGGTGATCGGGGACGGGCCTCAACGACGTGCGGTGCGACGCCGAATCCGGCGCTACGGCCTCACCGACCACGTCATGCTGCCCGGACGACTCGATCACGACGCCATCCGTGAGGTCTACCGTCACTCCGACCTGTACCTGGCGCCGGCCACGCTGGAGTCGTTCGGCATCGCTGCCCTGGAGGCCCGCTGCGCAGGACTGCCGGTGATCGCTCGCCGCCGTACCGGCATCGCCGACTTCGTCACCGACGGGGTGCACGGCCGGCTCGCCCACGACGACGCCGGGCTGACGCGGGCGCTGGTCGAGTTGGCCACCGACGCGGCCAGGCGCTCCGAGATGGCCGAGCGCAACCGCACCGTCCGGCCCGAGCACTCCTGGGACGACCTGCTGCAGCGCTGTGACCTGGTCTACAAGCAGGCCCACGAACTGTCGCTCGGCTAGTCCCGCAACAGGAAGCGCGCCACGGCGGCATCCCACGCCTCGGAGTCGACATTCCACTCCTTGGTGTGCCGCGCCCCGCGGAACGAGACCAGGTGCACCAGGTCGGGCCGCGCCAGGGCGAGCCGGCGCGAGGGACCCGACGGCACGAACTCGTCGTCGTCGCTGTGCAGTACCAGCATCGGCACCACGAGTTCGTCCGCCCGCGCCACCCAGTCCATCCGGTCCAGCGGCAGCGCGGTTTCGAGCTGGGCGAGCCGACGCCCGTGGGAGTGGGCCAGCAATGCCTGCGACAGCCGCCCGATGCGGTAGGGCACGCGGTTGACCCGGGCGTGGTGATCCAGGACGTCACGCCAATCGATGACCGGGCCATCGAACACGACGGAACCGACCCGGTCGCGGGTCCAGGACCGATCGAGCAACTGCAGCACGATGGCCCCGCCCATCGACCACCCCATCAGCACCACGTCACGGGCACCCTGGGTCAGCGCGTGGACGACGGCCGCCTCGACGTCACGCCACTCCGACTCCCCCAGGTGATAGCGCGAGCGGCGGGCCGGAGTGTCGACGTCCCGGTCGTTGCGGTAACTGACCACCAGCGAGGCGAACCCGAGCCGGTGCACCACCGGCAGCGCCCGCAGGCACTCCTCCCGGGTCGCGCCGCGCCCGTGCACCATGATCACCCAGGTGCCGTTGCGCGGCTCCGAGTCCGCAGGGGGCACCAGCCAGGCGGGCAACGGCCCGAGGTCGCTGTCGACGGTGACGTCGTGATGCTCCAGACCGAGCGCGCTGCGCGGCGTCCCGGCGTAGAGGTACTGGTTCCAGCGGGCGCCACCCTCACGCAGGTGGCCCTGGTCGACCCCGAGCACGCGGCGGGTCACGGTGCCCGAGTGCTCGTCGTGATCGATCACCTCGCCGAGCCGGGCGTGGCCCAGGCCACCGTCCAGCCAGAGGCCGTAGCGTCCCGGGGCGATCGTCTCCTCACTGGCGCGCAACGTCACGGTGCCGGCACCCACGCCGAGCACCTGGACGTCGTCCGCCCGCTCGCCGACCTCGGGGGTGACCGCCCGCCGGGCGAGCACCGTGGCCAGCGCCGACACGCCGGCGGCACCCAGCGCCGCCGTGGCCGCCCCGACCGCCGCGGGCAGGACGGCCCGCCGCGCCGTCCTGGCCAGGGTCAACTTCGCCCGCGCATCTGCTTGTAGGCCTCGGCGAACAGCAGGAACGAGGCCAGCAACGACAGCGTCAACAGCAGTCGCGGCGCGCGAGGGTTGGCCAGGGTGGCCAGACCCAGCCAGACGGCCAGGCCCATCACGAAGTACATGACCTGGGGACCTTCGCGCATCCTCTTGGCGGGCGGCTCGTCCGGCGACGGAACAGACACCGGCGTCAAGGCCCCCGGACGGCCCACCGGCAACGGGTGCGCGACCACGTCGATCGAGTCGGCGACGATCTCGTCGGACGCGGCCTCCTCGGCGTCGTGACGCCGGGTCTCGATGATCAAGATCGCCTGCGCGACCAGGATGAGCGAGGCCACCAGGGCCGGGACGCGCAACCAGCCGGACGTGCCGATGGCACGCTGGTCGACCAACCCCAGGCCCGCCCCCAGGGTCAGCACCACCAGAGGCTCGACCAGAGCCAGCGCCCGCTTCACCGGATCCACGGTACTTGTCCCGCTCGCGCGTGAGGGGCGCAATTGGTACCACGCCGGTGCCCGCCGCGAGCCCTGTCCGGCCGTGTGGCGCGCCGGTGGGAGGCGTTCGGTGCCCAGGATCACCTGGGGCGCCGGTGCCGGACGGTCCGACGATGCCGGCCGGTAGAACGGTGCCTGGTCGCGCGTCATCGCGATCGGTGCCCACGGCGCGAATGCCGCGATATCAGCACGTCCCACACGTCCCACACATCCCACACGGTAACCGACCCGCGACGCACCCTGAAGGTCCGGGCAGGTGAAGCGCCGACCCGCCTCAGGGCAGCGCCGCGACCAGGTCGCCCAACGCCACCCGTGGGCCGGTGTAGAACGGCACCTCTTCGCGCACGTGACGCCGGGCCTCGACCGCCCGCAGCTCGCGCATCAGGTCGACCATGCGGTGCAACTCGTCGGCCTCGAATGCCAGCAGCCACTCGTAGTCGCCCAGGGCGAAGGACGACACGGTGTTGGCACGCACGTCGGCATAGCCCCGGGCCGCCATGCCGTGCTCGACCAACATGGCGCGGCGCTCCTCCTCCGGCAACAGGTACCAGTCGTAGGAGCGCACGAAGGGGTACAGGCACAGGTACCCCCGAGGCTCCTCACCGGCCATGAAGGCCGGCACGTGCCCCTTGTTGAACTCGGCCGGGCGATGCATCCCGACCACCGAGAACACCGGGTGCAGTTGCGAGCCGAGCCCGGTGCGCCGCAGTGCCCGGTAGGCCTGTTGCACGGTCTCGACCTCGGGAGCATGCCACCACACCATGAGATCGGCGTCGGCCCGCAATCCGGCCACGTCGTACCAGCCACGCACCACCAGATCCTTGGCCGCCAGCGCCTCCAGGGCGTATTCGACCTCCTCGGACAACGCCCGCCGATCCGCCCGGTGCCCGGTCGCCGGATCGGTGAGCGGTTCCGCCGCGAACACCGACCACATGGTGTAGCGGATGGTGTCGTTGATCTGGCGCGCCGAGGGGGTGCTCATGGCCCCATTCTGGCCGATGGCGCTCGGGCCGACGGCGCATCGGTACCGCCGCGGCATCGGTTCGCGACCCAAACGTGATCTCACGCAGGGAACCTCGGGGGCGAGCCGCGCATCTCACGGCACGACCGCCCACACAGGTACGTCAAGCCCAGTCCAGTCCAGTCCAGTCCATGCAACCAGGAGGGGTCCCGCCGTGACCACGCCCCGCTCGCCCCGCCCAGCCGGCACCCCTCGGGTGTCCGGCGTCCGGCGGGCTGCCACTGCCCTGGCCATCGGCCTGACCCTGCTCGGCACCGGGCTGCTCGCCGGTTGCGGCAGTGGATCCGAGACGTCGAGCGGCTCTGCCGCCGGGGGCGAGGCCCCCGCTGTGGCCGCGCCCGCCGAAGGGATGGCCGATCAGGCCGGCGGCGCGGGTTCGGCGGCCGGCGCCAAGCAGGAGGCCGGTGCGACCGCCGCAGCCGCAGCCGCCGCCGAACGACGGATCGTCCGGAACGCCGAGATCACCATCGAGGTGAAACAGCTCGCACCCGCCGCCACCCGGGTCCGCCAGCTGGCCACCGATCTGGGCGGTTTCGTCGCCACCGAGAGCACCGGCTACTCCGCCCCTGTCGGTGCCAAGTCCGACACCACCTCGGGCAGGGAGGTGGTGCGCGAGGCGCAGATCGGGCAATCGGTGCTGGTGCTGCGCGTGCCCGAACCGAAGTTCAATCAGGCCCTCGACCGCTCCGCCGGGGTGGGCACGGAGGTCAGCCGAACCTCGACCGCCGAGGACGTCACCGGCGATATCGCCGATCTGGCCAGTCGCACCGCCACCCAGAAGGCGAGCGTGGCCCGGGTGCGACAGCTTCTCGCCGACGCCAAGAACCTCTCGGACGTCGTGCTGCTCGAGTCCGAGCTGACCAAACGTGAGGCCGAGCTCGAGGCACTCCAGGCGCGCCTGGCCACCCTCGCCGACCGGGCCGACCTGGCCACGCTGACGGTGGTGCTGCAGACCCCCGACGTGGCCCCCGCCGAGGAGGAGAACCGCTTCACGCGAGCCCTGGCCAGCGGGTGGGACGCCCTGGTGTCGGCCACAGCCGTGCTCGTCACCCTGATCGGGGGGCTGATCCCGTTCGCCGTGGTCGGCGCCCTCATCGGGATCCCACTCTGGCGGTGGCGTCGCTCGCGGCGGCGTCCGGCTCGCCAACCTGCGCCCCTCGCGCCGCCGGCCCCGCAGGATCCCCTGATCCCGGCCGGCCTCGGCGCCGCGTCCGGCTCACAGTCACCCCAACCACCCCAACCACCCACTCCCTGACCCAACCCTCGGTGATCATGCAATCCGTGCACGTTTCGTGCACGGATTGCATGATCACCACGAGGTCTTCAGAGCGAGTGCACCAGGTCGACGACCCGGGCCAACACGTCCGGGTCGGCGGAGGGTGGTACGCCGTGCCCCAGGTTGAACACGTGCCCTGGCGCTCGGCGTCCGGCCTCGACCGTGGCACGTACCCGCTCGGACAGCACCTCCCAGGGAGCGAACAGCAGCGCCGGATCG
Source organism: Kineosporiaceae bacterium (assembly GCA_016713225.1). Classification (NCBI taxonomy): domain Bacteria; kingdom Bacillati; phylum Actinomycetota; class Actinomycetes; order Kineosporiales; family Kineosporiaceae; species Kineosporiaceae bacterium. Next base: position 467,109 of record JADJPO010000003.1, on the reverse strand, counting down.
AGATTGCCCTGGACGGCGTAGGCCGGGCCGAGACGGCGGCTCGCCTCCTCCAACGGCACCCGGAAGTCCACGCCGACCACCTCGGCGCCCGCCGCGCCGATGTCGGCGAGCAACTCCCCGGTGCCGACGCCGAAGTGGATCCTCGGCACGCCGGGGTGCGCCCGGTGGACGGCGGCCAGCGTGGTGGCCGAGGCCGGCTGCACGAAGCGCCGGTAGTCGGCCGCGGGCAGCGCCCCCACCCAGGAGTCGAACAGCTGGACGGCGCGTGCCCCGGCCGCGATCTGCACCTGCAGGAACGTCGCCGAGATCGCCGCCAACCGCTGCATCAGGGCATCCCACAACGGCGGATCGCCGTACATCAACGCCTTGGTCCGGTGCAGGTCTCGGCTCGGACCACCCTCGATCAGATAGCTGGCCAACGTGAACGGAGCCCCCGCGAACCCGATCAGCGGGGTGGAGCCCAGCTCGGCGACCACCAGCCGCACCGCCTCGGCGATGTCCGGCACCTGCGCGGGGTCCAACTCGGGCAACCGGTCGAGGTCGGCCGCGGTGCGGAACGGTTCGTCCACCACCGGCCCCACGCCCGGCCTGATCTCGACCCCCAGGCCGACCGCAGCCAGCGGCACCACGATGTCGGAGAAGAAGATCGCCGCGTCGACGCCGTAGCGGCGTACCGGCTGCAGGGTGATCTCGGCCACCAGCTCCGGTCGGCGGCACGACTCCAACATCGCCACGCCCTCGCGCACCCGGCGGTACTCGGGCAGTGACCGGCCGGCCTGACGCATGAACCAGACCGGCGTGTGGCTCACCGGACGGCGGTGACAGGCATCGAGCAGGGCGGACGTCGTGGGCATCGGGTCGTCGCGGGGCGGGGTCACAGACCCGATGTAATCACGCTGCTGCCGGACCGGCGGCGCCGGATTCGCCCTCAGCCGACCGAGACCAGCGCCACCCCGCCGAGCGCGGCGACCACCCCGGCGACCTGGACCGGTCGCAACCGCTCGGCCAGGAAGACCCGGGCCAGCAACACCGTGGCCACCGGGTACAGCGACCCCAGCACCGCCACCACGCTGACCAAGCCCATCGTCGAGGCAATACTGAAGATCAGGTTCGCGGCGCCGTCCGCGATCCCCACCGCCGCGAGCATCGGCAGGTCCACCGGACGCACCCCGCCCAGGCTGGCAGCGGCCACGGCCAGTGCTCCGAACAGCAGCAGCGAGGCCAACCGCATGCCGATCGCGGTGTAGAGCGGGCTGGAGGTCGCCCCGTGGTCCATGCCGACGAAGGTGAGCCCGAACAGGAAGCCGGCCACCGCCGCCAGCACCACGCTGGACGAGCTGGCCCCACCGGACAGCTCCGGCCCGCTCGCCGCCACCGCCCCTGCCAGCGCCACGCCCATGCCGATCCCCTGCAGCAGGGTCGGGGTGTGACCGGCCAGCAGGTCGGCGACCACCGGAACCAGCGCACCGAGCCCGGCGATCGGGGAGACGACCCCCATGGTGCCGGTCGACAACGCCCGGTAGAAGCAGACCAAGCCGCCCGCCCCGGCGACGCCGCTGAGCATGCCCCAGACCAACCACGGTCCGTCCGGCAGGCCGGTCCGGGTGAGCAGGGCACCGGCGACCAGGTCCACGAAGGCCGCCGCCTGAGACCAGCCCACCACGACCAGGGCGGGCAGCCGCCGACTGGCCAGTCCGCCACCGAAATCGGCAGTCCCCCAGAGCAGTCCGGACAGCAGGGCGAGAGCGGCGGCCATCGGGCGAGGGTAACCCTGCCCGGCCCACCTCCGGTGCCGCCTCCGGCCCCCTCGCCCCGGGCTCGGGTGATCGTGGGAGCACGACACTCCGAGGTATGGCCCCATCCGTCCGCGCGTCGTGACCTCGACAGCGGGGGCGTGCCCCGTACGCTGCCGTCCGTGGCCCTGCGCAGGATGCCGGACGACGCGCCCGAGGAGTTTGCGGCCGCGATGCAGAGCTTGCGCTCAGTGCGCTTACGGCCCGAGATCGTCCTCGAGGAAGTGCCTGCTCCGCAACGCATCGCCCCCCATGCGGTGGCGGTGAGCGCCGACGTACTGCAGGACGACGAAGAACTCGCCACCGGCCGATTCGTGTTGCTCTACGACCCTGCGGGCCAGGATGCCTGGGAGGGCCGGTTCCGGGCCGTCACCTTCGTGCGGGCGGCACTCGAACCGGACCTCGGCGCCGACCCGATGATCGGCCAGGTCGGCTGGACCTGGCTTCAGGAGTGCCTCGACGCCGCCGGCGCCGAGTACACCGCCGCGGGGGGAACCGTCACCCGAGTGGTCTCCGAGAGCTTCGGTGCGCTGGCCCAGCGTCCGGCGACGGTCGAGATCGAGGTACGGGCGTCCTGGACGCCACTCGCGGACGTCGCCTCGCACCTCGAGGCGTGGGCGGCCCTGTTGTGCACCGTGGGTGGGCTGCCACCACTGCCGGCCGGCGTGGCCCCGCTGCCGCGCCGTCGCAGCTGACCGCCCGAGCCGATCCGGGCCGCCCCGAGCCGAATCGGGCTCGCGCGCCGTGACGAGCGGACCAGCTCGCAGCCCTGCCGTCCTCAAGGCCCCCCAGGGGGGTGCCGATCCATTTCGGGTAAGCCCCCGGCCTTCCCAGGCCGCTGGACATGGAGGTCGGCGTGACCACGATGGTCGAACGAGCTGGAGTCCCGGTGCCTCGCCCTGGTCGATTTGCTGCGATGGTCGTCGTGGCCACCCCGTCACTGCGGGACTCGGTAGCCCACACCCTGCGCGTGTTGGGTGCGCGTCACGTGCTCGAGGTGGGGACGGTGGCCGACGCCCGGGTGAAGTCGGGTGCCGGGATCGCCGACATCTGCGTGGCGGAGGCAGCACTGCCGGACGGCTCGGGGATCACCCTGATCCGCGAACTGCGTGCCGCGGGCTGGGTGCGTGCGTTGGTGCTCAGCACGGCCGACGATCCCTACAGCGTGCGGGCAGCCATCGGTGCCGGTGTCCGGGCCTACCTGGTCTCGGCAGCAGCCTCGGCGGCCCCGCGATCCACCGCCGACCGCGGCGATGGCGTCGACTCCCTGTCCGCTCGGGAGATCCAGGTGCTGCAACTGGTGGCGGACGGCAAGTCCAACAAGGACATCGGCGAGGAGCTCGGACTGTCCGCCCTCACCGTGAAGAGTCATCTGGCGCGCATCGCGCGCAAGCTCGGTACGGGTGATCGTGCCGAAATGGTGGCCACTGCCCTGCGCTCCGGAGCCATCGCATAGGTTGGCACCGTGAGTGAGGGTGCGCCTGAGGTCGGAGCCGAGATCGAGGCGCCCCCGCCTGCGCCGCCGCTGACCCGTCTGGACGTGCCACGGGACGGCACCCCGGCCGTCATCGCCGACCCGCACGCCCTGGCCACCGCCGTCGCCGCTCTGGCCGCCGGAACCGGGCCGGTCGCGGTGGACGCCGAGCGTGCCTCCGGTCACCGCTACGGCCAACGGGCCTTCCTGGTGCAACTGCGCCGCGAGGGCGCCGGCACCCTGCTGGTCGATCCGGCCGCACTGCCGGATCTGTCCCCGCTGGGCGCGGCGATCCAGGACGCCGAGTGGATCCTGCACGCGGCAGGACAGGACCTCCCGTGCCTGGCCGAGGTCGGCATGCGGCCCAGCCGACTGTTCGACACCGAACTCGGCTCGCGCCTGGCCGGTCTGGCCCGGGTCGGCCTGGCCGCTGTGGTCGAGCAGCTGCTCGGGCTGGGGCTGGCCAAGGAGCACTCCGCCGTCGACTGGTCCACCCGGCCACTGCCCGAGCCCTGGCTGCGCTACGCCGCGCTCGACGTCGAGGTGTTGATCGAGCTGCGGGACGTCCTGGCCGCCGACCTCGAACACCAGGGCAAGCTCGCCTGGGCGCAGGAGGAGTTCGCCGCCCTGGCCGCCGCCCCGCCACCGCCGCCGCGGGTCGACCCCTGGCGGCGCACCTCCGGTCTGCACCGGCTGCGCACCCGGCGCCAGTTGGCTGCCCTGCGCGAGCTGTGGCTGGCGCGGGAACAACTGGCCCGCGACCAGGACGTCTCCCCCGGACGTCTGGTGCCCGATTCCTCGCTGGTCGAGGCCGCCTCGGCCCGACCCACGAACGCTCGCGACCTGGCGGCGCTGACCACGTTCACCGGGCGGGCCGCCCGGCGCCAGCTGCCGCTCTGGGTGGAGGCGCTCGCCCGAGCAGCCGCCTTGCCGGACGCCGAGCTCCCCCCGCAGCACCTGCCCGCCGACGGGCCGCCGCCCGCCCGGGTCTGGGCCGACAAGGATCCGGTGGCCGCCGCCCGGCTCACCCGCGCGCGCGCCGCGATTCAGGTGATCGCCACCGAGCACACGCTGCCGGTCGAGAACCTGATCAGCCCGGACGCCGTCCGGCGGCTGTGCTGGTCGCCCCCGGAACCGGTCGAGGTGGAGGCGGTCCGGGCCATGCTGGCTGATCTCGGGGTCCGTACCTGGCAGCTGGACCTGACCGTGGACACCCTGACCGAGGCCCTGGGCTGAGCGGGTCTGCCAGCCCGAGAGACGGTGTGACCGAGCCGATGTGCGCCCTCGTCCATCGGCCCACCGCCGACTGATAACCTCCCCGAGCCGCCCTGGTGGCCTCGCCATCGACGACACTCCGGGAGTCCTCCCCGTGCCCAGCCGACGCACTGCAGCAGTCCGCGCTGCCAGTTTGCCGTCGCTGCGCGCCATCGGATTCGGTGCCACCGCCATTCCCGTCAGCGCCGTGAGCCACTGTCTGGCCGGGGGCAGCACCCCCAGCCTGCTCACCGTCGTCCTGGCCTGGACGATCGTCGCCCTGGCCCACCGGCTGGCGCTGGCCCGCACCGAGCAGTCCTGGCTCGTGCTGGCCGCCACGCTCACCCTGATCCAGCTCGGCCTGCACCTGCTCTGGGCCGGCGCCGAGCCGAGGCCCTCGACCGGCCATCCCCTGCCACACGTCGCAGCGCAGGTCGCCCAGGTTGCCCAAGCCGCCGGCCACGGCCTCGGCCACGACGGGCTCTCGGGACGCATGGTGCTGGCGCACGCCGTCGCGGGTGCGCTGCTCGGCTTCCTGCTGCGGTGTGGTGAGGCCGCTCTGTGGTCCACGGCCCGTCACCTCGCGCACCGGCTGTCGCTCGTCGTGCACGTCTTGCGCGCCCTGGCCGGGACCACGACGATCGACCCCTGCGACTGCCCTGCGCGGTGGCAGGCCTGGCCCACCCCGTGGCTCGACCCCGCCACCCGCCGCCATCGGGTCAGCGGTGGCCGGTACTGGCGCGGCCCTCCGGCCGTGCTGCCGGGCCTCTGCGCCGCCTGACCTTCGGCGCGGCGGCGGGGGCACTCACCCCTGCCTGAGCAGGCCGACGAGCCTGCTCACCCATCACCTCACTCATCACGCGAACGCCGCCCGCCGCTGCGGTGCGCCGTCCGTGGTTCTCGTGCTGCGCGCTCGATGGAGCGCGCCCTCATCCTCAGGAGTACCGCTATGTCGACCACCTCCGATCACGGCACCGCCGTGACCACGACCGAGGAGGTGCCCGACGTCGCCCACGACGAACGGGCCACCACCCCACGCACCGGGAATGGGGTGTTCCGCGCCTTCTGGCGCTGGCACTTCTACGCCTCCGTCCTGGTCATCCCGATCATGGCCATGCTGGCCCTGACCGGCCTGATCTACCTGTTCCGCTGGCAGATCGACCCGGTGATGCACCCCGGGGTGCTCACGGTGAGCGTGCCCGAGCACGGTGCGCCGATCCCGTTGAGCCGCCAGGAGGCGGCCGTCCACGCCGCCTTCCCCGACCAGACCGTCACCGCGGTGCAGCAGGGCGCCGAGAACCGGGCGACCTTCTTCACCGTGCAGACCGGTGAGGATTCGAGTCGCAACGTCTACGTCGACCCCTTCACGGGCAAGGTCCTGGGCTCACTGGGCGAGACCGACCTGCTGTCCAACCTGGCCGTTCAGGTGCACGGCAGCATCGTCTTCGGCAGCCTGCGCGACATCGAGCTGTTCCACGACCCCATCGTCGACGACACCTTCACCGTGGGTACCGCCGGCGACCGGATCATCGAGCTCGCCGCCTGCTGGGCGATCGTGATGACCCTCACCGGGTACTACCTGTTCTTCCGGGGTCGCGCGGCGCGGTTGCGGCGCAAGGCATCTGCCGCGGTCGGGGCGAAGCTGCGCAACCAGCACGGCGTCACCGGCGCGGTGATCGGCGCGGGCATCCTGCTGCTGGTGTTCTCCGGCCTGCCCTGGACCGGTCTGTGGGGCAGCGTGGTGCAGAAGTGGGCCTCGGGTCACTCGGCCAGCCTGTGGGGTGAGGACCCCGGTGCGACCTCGACGCTGGGCGAGAAGCTGACCGAGATCGGCAGCAACTCGGCCCCGGCACCGTGGGCCGAGGGCGCGGCGCCGATGCCCGAATCGATGCCGGAATCGATGCCCGGCATGGATCACGGCACCGATGCCGCCGGCAGTTCGTCGTCCGGCACGATCTCGATCGATCGGGTGATGACCGCGGCGGCGAGCGACGGGCTACCGCAGCCGTACTACATCACCTACCCCGACGAGAAGGACGGGGTGTTCTCGGTGCTGGCCGATCAGTGGCACGACAAGTCCAACCCGGCGTTCACCAACGTCGGCAAGGAGCGCACCGCCCACGTCGACCAGTACAGCGGTCAGGTCGTGGCCCGCTACGGCTACTCCGACTACACCGTGGCGGCCAAGACGGTCAGCCAGGGCATCGCGCTGCACGAGGGCCGACGTTTCGGCTCGTTCAACACCATGGCCAGCACGGCGTTCTGCCTCGCCGTGCTGTTCCTGTGCATCAGCGGCCCGCTGATGTGGTGGCGGCGCCGTCCCACCGGCGGCGGGGTCGCGGCCCCGCGCGGCAAGATGCCGTGGAAGGCCACGCCGTGGCTGATCGCGGCAGGCGTCGCCTTGGCGATCTTCTTCCCGCTGTTCGGCGCGAGCCTGCTGCTGGTGCTCGCCTTCGACCAGTTGGTGCTCACCCGGGTGCCACGCCTGGCTCGCACGTTCAACCGGGTCTGACCGCCCCGGGAACCTGACAGGGTGGGGTGTCCGTGCACGTCGCGGGCACCCCACCCGTCACTGGTCGGCGACGGCGTGAGAGGACTCTCGTCGCGGGGCCTCGGCAGTTTTATTACTGTCGAGTAGCATCACGGCGAACCCCCATGAGCGAGGAGGCTCGAGTGGCCGGCATCCTGCACGACGTCGTCTTCGTGGACGGCGTGCGCACCCCTTTCGGCACCGCCCGTGACACCGGGATGTACGCCCAGACCCGGGCGGACGATCTGGTGATCCGTTGCATTCGCGAACTGCTGCGCCGCCACCCCGAGCTACCCCCTGAACGCGTCGACGACGTGGCCATCGCCGCCACCACCCAGACCGGCGACCAGGGCCTGACCATCGGCCGCATGGCCGCGTTACTGTCCGGGTTGCCCAAGAGCGTGCCGGGCTTCGCGATCGACCGGATGTGCGCCGGGGCCATGACCGCGGTCACCACGACCGCATCGGGCATCGCCAGCGGTGCCTACGACGTCGTGATCGCCGGTGGCGTCGAGCACATGGGCCACCACCCCATGGGCACCGGGATCGACCCCAACCCGCGCATCCTGGCCGAGAAGCTGGTCGACCCCTCCGCGCTGGTCATGGGCCAGACCGCCGAGAACCTGCACGACCGATTCCCGCAGCTGACCAAGCAGCGGGCCGACGCCTATGCCGTGGCCAGTCAGGCCAAGCTCGCCGCGGCCTACGAAGCCGGTCGGATCCAGGCCGATCTGGTGCCGATGGCCACCCGCAACGTGGACGCCGGCTGGGGCCTGGCCACCGTCGACGAACCACCCCGACCCGGCACCACCCTGGCCGACCTGGCCGCCCTCAAGACCCCGTTCCGCCCCCACGGCCGGATCACCGCGGGCAACTCGGCAGGCCTGAACGACGGCGCCACGGCGTGCCTGCTGGCCTCGGCCGAGACCGCGGCAGAACTCGGTCTGCCCACCCGGATGCGTCTGGTGGGCTACGCCTTCGCGGGCGTCGAGCCCGAGGTGATGGGAGTCGGCCCGGTACCGGCCACCGAGAAGGCGCTGGCCCGGGCGGGCATGAGCATCGAGGACATCGGGCTGTTCGAGGTCAACGAGGCGTTCGCCGTCCAGGTGCTCGCCTTCCTGGATCACTTCGGCATCGCCGACGACGACGAGCGGGTCAACCCGGACGGCGGCGCGATCGCGGTCGGGCACCCGCTGGCCTCCAGCGGGGTGCGTCTGATGACCCAGCTGGCCCGCCACTTCGAGGCCCGCCCGCAGGTGCGCTACGGGCTGACCACCATGTGCATCGGCATCGGCATGGGCGGCACGGTCATCTGGGAGAACCCCCACCACGCCGACTACGGCAAGGAGCGTGCGGCATGACCGCCTCGAGCCCGACCACCACCGGCCCGACCTCGTCGAATGCGGATGCGCTGCCGGCCCTGCCGGACGAGGTGGTGACTCGCGCCCTGGTGCGTGACGTCGTCCTGCCCCGCACCGTCGGCGGCGACCCGGGCACCCTGGCCCTGATCACGCTGGACAACGGGCGCGACCACACCCGGCCGACCACGTTCGGCCCCGCCGGGCTGCGCAGCCTGAACGAGGCACTCGACCAGGTCGCCGCCCAGGTCGCGGCCGGTCAGATCAGTGCCGTGGCCGTCACCGGCAAGCCGTTCTTCTTCCTCGCCGGGGCCGACCTGACCATGGCCGCTTCAGGTGCGGCGTCGGCGTCCGGCCCTGCCGAGGCGCGTGAGGTGGCGGTCGCGATCGGCCGCTACGGCCACGACGTGATGCGCCGGCTCGGCGAGCTGGGGGTGCCCTCGTTCGCCTTCGTCAACGGCGCGGTGCTCGGCGGCGGGGTCGAACTGGCGCTGCACTGCACCTACCGCACCATCTCGTCCGGGGTGCCGGCGCTCGCGCTGCCGGAGTGCTTCCTGGGCATCCTGCCCGGGTGGGGTGGCACCTACCTGTTGCCGAACCTGATCGGGCTGGCCCCGGCACTCGAGGTGATCGTCGCCAACCCGCTGCAGAACAACCGCATGCTCAACGGCCGCAAGGCCTTGGCGTTCGGCATCGCCGACGTGATGTTCGACCCGGCCGACTTCCTGGAGCGGTCGCTGGCGTGGGCGGGCGACGTCCTGACCGGCGTGACGACCGTCGAACGAGCCGAGATCGACCGCGACGAGCAGACCTGGACGGCGACCCTCGCCGAGGCGCGAGCCGGGGTCGACCTCAAGCTGCACGGCGCCGCACCGGCCTGCTACAAGGCCCTCGATCTGGTGGCGCTGGCGCGCACCGCCGACCGTGACACCGCCTTCGAGGCCGAGTCGCAGGGGCTGGCCGATTTGATCGTCAGCCCGCAGTTCGCCAACAGCCTGTACGCCTTCGACCTGGTCAACAAGCGCGCCAAGCGCCCGGTGGGGGTGCCGAGTTCGTCGCTGGCCCGCCCGGTGACCAAGGTGGGCGTGGTGGGCGCCGGGTTGATGGCGACCCAGCTCGCCACGCTGTTCCTGCGTCGGCTCAAGGTGCCGGTGGCCCTGACCGACCTGGACGCCGAGCGCGTCACCCGCGGCGTCGACGCGGTGCGGGCCGAGATCGATTCCCAGGCCGGCAAGGGACGGATCCGCCCCGATGAGGCGAACCGGCTGAAGGCCCTGGTCAGCGGCTCGGTCGAGGCAGCCGAGGCCTTCGCCGGCGCCGACCTCGTGATCGAGGCCGTGTTCGAGGAGCTCGAGGTCAAGAAGACCGTCTTCGCCGCGGTCGAGAAGGTGGTCTCCCCCGAGTGCGTGCTGATGACCAACACCTCCTCGTTGTCGGTCACCGCGATGGCCGCCGACCTGGCCCACCCCGAACGGGTGGTCGGGTTCCACTTCTTCAACCCGGTGGCGGTGCTGCCGCTGGTCGAGGTGGTGCGGGCCGAACAGACGGACGACGCGACGCTGGCCACCGCCTTCGCCGTCGGCAAGCAGCTGCGCAAGTCGTGCGTCCTGGTCAAGGACGCCCCGGCGTTCGTGGTCAATCGGCTGCTCACCCGCTTCCTGGGTGAGGTCACCGCTGCCGTCGACGAGGGCACCCCGATCGAGGTGGCCGATGCCGCCCTCGAGCCGCTGGGCCTGCCGATGAGCCCGTTCCTGCTGCTGCAACTGGTCGGCCCGGCGGTGGCGCTGCACGTCGCCGAGACGATGCACGCCGCCTTCCCCGACCGGTTCGGGGTCTCGACCAACCTGCGGGCCATCGTGGCGTCCGGCCGCTCCGGGGTGTTCACCTGGGGCATGGACGGCAAGCCCTATGTCGACGACGAGACCAAGGCCATCCTGGTGCAGGGCGACGCGCCGTCCACCGCCGAGCAGGTGCGCGACCGGGCGCTCGCGGCGCTGGCGCAGGAGTGCCGGCTGATGGTGGCCGAGGGAGTGGTGGCCGAGGCGGCCGACATCGACCTGTGCATGCTGCTCGGAGCCGGCTGGCCGTTCCACCTGGGCGGGATGACGCCGTACCTGAAGCACACCGGACACCTCTGACCCCACCCCCCGTGATCATGTAATTCGTGCACATTTCCCCCGTGATCATGCAATCCGTGCACGCTTGTGAAGCGTCTTCACAAGCGTGCACGGATTGCATGATCACGGGGTGCGGGGTGTGACGCCCGAGTGTCAGCTGAAGTTGGTGCGCAGGGTGCGGGCGAAGGCGGCGACCTGACGACGCAACTCGGCCTGGTCGACGTCCAGCACGCTGCGCAGCACCGCCTTCTCGACCACCGCGGGATCCTGCTCCGGGGACGTCGCGGCGGCTGCGTAGAGCTGGAACAGCCGGGCCTCACCGTAGTGCTGGGCGATGTAGAGGCAGGTCAGCCAGGCGTCGGTGTAGTTGCGCGCGACCTGGCTGTTGGTGCCGGTGTAGAACGTCGTGCTCTGGGTGACCAGCACCGGCCGCCAGACCCGCTTCTGCAGTTGCTGCCAGGTCGGGGCGGGTAGGCCACGACGGTCGAGGGCGACGACGGCGCTGACTCGGCCCGCCACGAGCTGGCGGTAGGCGATGAACTCGGCCGCCCCCTCGACCAACCAAGCCGGCACGGCCCCCTGACCCTCCAGGGCGAGCGCCACGTGGGTGATCTCGTGCCGGAGCACGGCCTGCGATCGGCTGTCCCGCCGGGTCAACAGGTAGGGCGTGACCGCCAGCCGGGCGGCCACGGGTGCCGAGCTCGTCGTGCCGCTGCGACCTTGACCGGTCAGGGTGCGTACCTCGGCGGCAAAGGCCGCCGGATCGTTGCCGGCGCGGCGTCCCTCGCGAGCGGCCCGCCCGCCGAACCAGCTCGCCACGATGACCGGATCGGTGGAGGCGTACGCCACCACCTGCCCGTTCCAGCGCGTCGACGGCAGCACCGCCCGGACGGCGCGGCTCGCCTGCTCGAGCTCGGCGGCCAGCCTCTGGTTGTCCGCCCGGCGTGCCGGGTCACCGACCACGAGCGCGTGCGTCGTGCGCGCGACGGTGACCTCGGTGGTCACCCAGGGCTCCATCGGGGTTGCCGCTGACGGGGTGATCGGCCGGGCCGCCGGGGCTGCGGCGCTGTCCCCCACCAGTCGCCAGGCCGACCCCACCCGGCCGAAGCGCAGCGCGAGCACGGTGGCCACCGGGCTGCGGTCCCACCCGGCGAGGGTGTACCCGAACTGCACCGGCACATCCACGTAGCGGTCGAATCGCGCCGGTGCCGGATCGGTCCGCAGCGCGGGCAACGGCCCCGGCAAGAGACTGAACTGGACGGCGCTCGCTCCGACGGTGCGCACTCGGGCCGGCAGCGCCGCCCATCGCGCACCGAGGGCCTGGTCAGCCGGGTCGACCAGGGCCGCGATGCCGGCCGTGTCCCCCGCACGCACGGCGGTCTGCATCCGACTGAGCAGCTGAGTGATCTCGATCCGGGCATCCCCCGGCCGCGCTGCGGAGGCGGCGGGCCCCCGACCGAGCAGACCGTTCAGGCCAGGCACCCGTGAGGGGGCCAGCACGGCGAGCGACCCGAGCGCCACCACGGCCGCCACGGAACCGGCCAACCCCATCGAGCGGCGCCGACGTCGCCCGGCCGTGGGCAGAGTGGGCCGGGCGGGCACGTCCAGCTGCGGCGGGCGGTCGCCCGCCCGCGCGATGGCCTCGGTGCTGATCGCCTCGGTCGGAGGTCTGGTCAAGTGCGCCAGGGGCAACCCCATCGGACGGGTGGCAGCGACCTGAGGGTCGACCACCGCTCGTCCGTTGTGATCCACGACCAGCACGGTAACCGCACCGCCCTGGTCACGCGCCGTGTTTCAGGGTTCACCACAGGCCCGCATCCGTGCCCGTCGCTCACCTACTGCTGCTCCACACGGGCGAGACCGGCCCTCGTAAGGCCAATCAGACGCGTGGGGCAACTACTGTGCGTGACATGAATACCGGCGAATCGGCGTCCGAACTGCGTCGAGCAGTACTCAGCGTCATCGTGACCCACGACATCGACATCACGCCGCATGATCGCGGTGTCGTGCTGGCCGGCGGCACCCTGCTCGCCTGGGACCAGCTGGCCCAGGTGTGCGGCTCCCGAGCCCCGATGAGCCCCGCAGCCCGGCACCGGATCGCCGCCCTGCTGCGGATCCACGATCACCTGGCCCGGTTGGACCACCCCTCGACCCGGGTACAGCAGGGCCGGACGGCGCGCGACGTGCTGCGCGAGAGCGCCGAGATCATGGCGCTGCCTCGTGGTCACGTGCACCACTTGGGGCCTGCCTGGCAGCACCGCGAGGTGGCCGGGCGTGCCCTCTCACTGGGCCTCGGGCTGCGCACCACCGAGGACCGGCCCCCGCTTCCCGTGCCACACAGCCTGTTGCAGCGCTACGGCCTGTCCGCCGAGGACTGCTGGCCGCGGGCGACCGTCCATCTCGAGCGGCACGCCACGGTGGCTGCCGAACTGCTCACGCGGGGCGGGCGGTACGCCGGCACGCTGCGACCGGTCGCCGGCAGTGACGTCCTGACGCTGCTCGCCGGCAGCGGGCTCCGCCGGGCGCTGGCCGCCGGTGACGGCAGCGGCATGCGAGCCGTCGCCGTCCCAGCCCGCGCTCAGGGCTGGTACGACCTCACCCGGGTCGACCCGGCCTACGTGGCGCTGGCCTGGCAACTCACCGATGAGGTGGACCGCGGCGTCAGGGTGCCTCTGCTGGTCACCGCCGACGAGGTCGTCTCCGCCTCGATCCGTGGCGACCTCACCCGGCCCGCGGTCGAAACGCGCTGACGTCGGCCGCACGAGGGGTGATGTCCTGGATCACCTCGTCGCTGATCGTCACGGCGGTCAGGCCGATCTGGTCGAGCACGCTGGCACGGCCGGCGTGATCCAGGAAGGTCGACGGGATCCCGAAGGTGCGCACCGGGACGTCGATCCGACGCCCGGCAAGGTGTTCGCGCACCACGCTGCCCACGCCGCCGCGCACCAGGTTGTCCTCGATGACGACCACCAGTCGGTGCCCGGCAGCCAGGTCGAGGACGGCGTCCGGTACCGGCAGTACCCATCGTGGGTCGATCACCTGCGCACCGATCCCGCGGGCGGTCAGGCGCGCGGCGACGTCCAGCGCGGTACCGACCATCGCGCCGACCGCCACCAGCAGGACGTCGGCGGGACCCTCGCGATACAGCACGTCGACAGCGCCCGGGCCTGAGCCACCGGAAGATCCGGCCGCGCCGCCGAGGGTGTCGATCGCGGGGATGTCCGCCGGAACGGCGCCCTTCGGGAACCGCAGCACCGTGGGGCCGTCGGTGATCGCGACGGCCTCGGCGAGTTCGGCGCACAGTGTGGCGCCGTCACGTGGGGCCGCCAGGCGCAAGCCGGGCACCATGGCCAGCATCGACATGTCCCACATGCCGTTGTGGCTGGCGCCGTCATCACCGGTGACGCCCGCCCGGTCGAGCACGAACGTGACGCCTGCCCGGTGCAGGGCACAGTCCATCAACACCTGGTCGAAGGCCCGGTTGAGGAAGGTCGCGTACACCGCGACCACCGGGTGCAGACCGGCGAAGGCCATACCGGCGGCACTGGTCGCCGCGTGTTGTTCGGCGATACCGACATCGAAGACCCGCTCGGGGTGCTTGGCCGCGAACCGGTGCAGCCCGACCGGGATCATCATGGCGGCCGTGATGCCGACCAGTTCCGGGTGTTCGTCGGCGAGTTCGACCACCGCGTCGGAGAACACCGAGGTCCAGCCCGTGCCCGAGGCGGCCAGCGGCTGGCCGGTCTCGGGGTCGACCACCCCCACCGCGTGAAAGTGGTCGGCGCTGTCGTTCTCGGCGGGGGCATAGCCATGGCCCTTGCGGGTGAGGACGTGCACGATCACCGGGCCGCCGTACTCGCGGGCGCGGCGCAGCACGTGCTCGAGCTCGGCGATGTCGTGCCCGTCGACCGGGCCGAGGTACTTGATGCCCAGGTCCTCGAACATGCCCTGCGGGGCCACCACGTCCTTGAGGCCCTTCTTCACGCCGTGCAGCGCCTCGTAGGCCAGCCTGCCGGGGGCACCCCGCCGCTGCAGTACGCCCTTGCCCCAGTCGAGGAAGCGCTCGTAGCCACGGGTGGTGCGCAATGTCGACAGGTGGTGGGCCAGGCCACCGATGGTCGGCGCATAGGAGCGCCCGTTGTCGTTGACCACGATCACCAGGCGACGGTCGGGGCCGGCGGCGATGTTGTTCAGCGCCTCCCAGGCCATGCCGCCGGTCAGCGCGCCGTCCCCGATCACGGCCACGACGTGGCGGTCCTCGCCACGCAACTGGTGTGCTTTGGCGATGCCGTCCGCCCACGAGAGCGCGGTCGAGGCGTGGGAGTTCTCGACGATGTCGTGCGGTGACTCGGCGCGGCTCGGGTAGCCCGAGAGGCCACCCTCCTGGCGCAGGCCCGAGAAGTCGTGCCGGCCGGTGAGCAGCTTGTGCACGTAGGCCTGGTGGCCGGTGTCGAACACGATCCGGTCGGTCGGTGAGGCGAAGACCCGGTGCAGGGCGAGGGTCAGCTCGACCACGCCCAGGTTGGGACCGAGGTGTCCCCCGGTGCGCGAGACCTGTTCCACCAGAAAGGTACGGATCTGGGTTGCGAGGTCGTCCAGGTCCTCGGGGCGCAAGGGCTGGAGATCCTCCGGGCCGCCGATCGAGGCGAGCTGCACCATCCGGGCTGGAACCTCCCTGGTCCGGCCACACACCGACACCGATACCGATACTAGGTGGCCCCGCCCGGAGCAGCCGTTCGAATCCAGCTCACGTGCGCAGGATCTCCACATCTGCATGTCGGCAGCTGCGTGTCGGCAGCTGCATGTCGGCGCGCCGGGCCGCGGGTCACAACCGAGGCGTGTGGCGTCCGCCTCGTAGCGCGGTCTCGACCAGCCGGACGCCGCGCAGCGCCGCGAGCAGCCGCGCCTCCTCGCGGTCGAGCACCTCGAAGACCTCGCTCAGCACCTGCACCTCGAGCGCCTCGGCCAGCTGGGTCCGCGCCGTCGCGCGGGCATCGCGCAACCCGGTCAGCTGCGCCTCGACATGGGCCAGGGCCAGGTGCAGCAGAGCCAGCGGATGACGCTGCAGCAGGGGGTAGCCGCGGTAGTCCGGCGGGCACAGGTCGAGCACCCACGACACCGCCGAACGCTGCCAACCGGGGGTGTCCGGGGGACGCACCGGTGTCGGCCAGCCCGGTGGGCCCGACGTCACGGCATCACCTGCAGGTCACGCCCTCCCAGCACGGCCGTGGGATCGGCCAGCAGGTCCGACCACGCCAGCTCCGAGGCGCCGAACAGCGCCGCGTCACCACCCAGGGCCGGGACGGCGACCCGCGCCTGATCGGCGGGCGCCGTGAGGGCGGCCGAGCGCAACGTCGCCTCCACTTGCCCCCGAACCAGCGGGAAGACCTCCCGGAGCAGACCACCGACGATGAACAGCCGTGGATTGACCAGATTGATGATGCTGGCCATGCCCAGGCCGAGGTAGTGACCCACCTCGGCGAGAGTGCCGTCGTCCGGCTCGAGCCGGGCGAGGGCGGCGATCAGGTCGTCGGAGGCGGCGTCCTCGGGAAGGTGCAGTGCTCGGGCCACGGCGGGCAACCCGATCTCGGTCTCCCAGCACCCGTGCGCCCCGCAGCGGCAGCGCCGCCCGCCGGGGCGGATCACCATGTGCCCGAGTTCGCCGGCGTATCCCCCGGCGCCGGCCACCGGGTGACCTCCGATCACCATGCCGCCACCGACGCCGACCTCGCCGGCCAGGAACACGACGTCGTCCACGCCCTGGGCAGCCCCGCGCCGGTGTTCGGCGAGCAGGCCGAGGTCGGCGTCGTTACCCAGCCAGATCGGCAGGTCGGGCAGCCGTCGCTGCAGCATCTCGCCGAACGGCACGTCGACCCAGGCCAGGTTGGGTGCGAAGCGGACACAGCCGTCGCTCTGCCGGATCACCCCGGGCAGCGCCAGGCCCAGCCCCACCACGTTCTGGCCCGCCGCCGGATCGGCCAGCACCTCCTCGACCAGGGCGAGCACGAGCTCGAGCACCGCAGTCGGTCGGCAGTCGCTCTGCCGCCGGGTGCGGCGCGTGCAGACCGTGCCGCCGAGTCCGATCAGGGCCACGGTGACCCGGTCGACGGCGATGTCCGCCGCGATCACCTGGATCTGATCGCTGGCCGGCGTCACGACCAGCGAGGGCCGCCCGGCCCCGCTCTGGCTCTGAGCGGCGTCCGGACGTTGCTCCTGGACGGCGCCGAGGGCTGCCAACTCGGCGACCAGGACGGCGATGGTGCTGCGGTTCAGACCCATCCGCGCGGTCAGCTCGGCCCGGGTCAACGGGCCGGACTCGTGCAGGTGGGCCAGCAGCGTGCCGAGGTTGTGTCGCCGGACGTCTTCCTGGGTACCGCCGCGGGCGGCCCGGACCGGCTGAACCGGTCCGGGCGCGCGCGGGCGATGAGGGCCGCCGGGCATCAGCCTGATCGACTAGCGCCCGGTGGCTGCCGTGCGACGGCGCGAGATGGCGTCCACACTCGCAGCCAGCAACAGCACCAGGGCCGTGACGATGAACTGGTAGGACGACTCCTTGGTGATGAACGGCATACCGTTCGCCAGGACGGCAACCACCAGCCCGCCGATGATCGCGTCGATGATGCGGCCCTTGCCACCGAAGAGCGAGGTACCACCGATCACCGCCGCGCCGACGGCCAGCAAGAGGGTCGTCGAGCCACCGGTGGTCGGCGAGATCGAGTTGTCCCGCGAGGCAAGCACGATGCCGGCCATGGCCGCCAGCAACGAACCCATCACGAAGCAGACGATCTTCACTCGGGTCACGTTGATACCGGCGCGGCGCGCCGCCTCGGCGTTGCCGCCGACGGCATAGATGTGCCGGCCGAACTTGGTGCGGCGCAACAGGAACGTCAAGCCCACCACGACGACCGCGGTGATCGGGACGATGATCGGGACACCCTTGAGTGAGGACACCCCGGGGTTACGGCTGCGCTCGGCGTTGAGGATCCAGGTGGCCAATCCCAGGACGACCGTCAACGCCCCGACCTTGGCCAACAGCGCAACAATCGGCTCGGTCGGCAGACCGGCCTTGGCCCGACCAGCCCGTTGGAGCAATCCCACGCCGGCGTAGGCGAGGACGGCGACGACGAACAGCGCCCAACCCCACACCACCGGCAGGTTCTTGTTCTGGATCGCGAGGATCGTGTCGTCCTTGATCGAGATGGTGCCGCCGTCACCGATCACCCAGAGCATCACGCCCTGCAGCCCCAGGAAGGTGGACAGGGTCACGACGAACGAGGGAATGCCGAGCTTGGCGACCAACAGGCCGACCACCAGACCGATGACGACCCCGGTGATCAGGCAGCCGATGACGGCGATCGGCCAGGGGAGACCCTGCTTGGTCATCAGCACGCCCATGATCGCCGCCGAGGTGCCGGCCGTGTAGCCGGCCCCGAGGTCGATCTCACCCAGCAGCAGGATGAACACCAGGCCCATGGCGATGTAGATGACACCGGCGCTCTGCTGCAACAGATTGGCGGCGTTGTACGCGGTCGCGAAGAGGTTCGGCTTCATGGCCGAGAAGAGGATGACGAGGAACAGGAAGCCCAGGACGGCCGGCAGCGCACCGACGTCTCCGCCACGCAGCTTCGTGACGTAGTCCCCGATCATCGAGCCCAGCGTGGGCGGGGTCGAGGTGTGCTCCTCCATGGCGTATTCGGTCGTCGCGCTCACAGCACGGCCTCCTTCGACGTCAGGCCGATGTCACCACTGCGGCCCGAGGTGATCAGCTCCACGATGCGCCCCCGGTCGAGGGACTCGGTCGACACCTGAGCGGCCAGCTGCCCCAGGTACAGCGCCGCCACGTTGTCGGCGACCTGCATCACGTCGTTCATGTTGTGCGAGATCAGGATGACCGCCAGGCCGTTGTCGGCCAGCCGGCGCACCAGGTTCAGCACCTGCTCGGTCTGGGCCACACCCAGCGCCGCGGTGGGCTCGTCGAGGATCACCAGCTTGCTGTTCCAGAGCACGGCCCGGGCGATCGCCACCGTCTGCCGCTGCCCACCGGACAGGCTGGAGACGTTCTGGCGCACCGACTTCAGGGTGCGCACCGACAGACCCTTGAGGGTCTCGATGGCGCGCTGCTCCATCGTGGCCTCGTCCAAGGTGCCGCCGGACATCGCCTCACGGCCCAGGAACAGGTTGTTGACCACGTCGAGGTTGTCGCACAACGCCAGGTCCTGGTAGACGACCTCGATGCCGAGCGAGTTGGCCTGCTTGGGGCTGGTGACGTTCACCTCCTGGCCCTCGAAGGTGTAGCTGCCACCGTCGAAGGAGTAGATGCCGGCGATGCCCTTGATCAGGGTCGACTTACCGGCACCGTTGTCACCGACCAGAGCGGTGACCTTGCCCGACCAGGCGTCCAGGTCGACGCCCTTGAGGACGTCGACGGCGCCGAAACTCTTGGTGATTCCACGCAGGCTCAACAAGGGAGTCAACTGCGGGTGGGCTGACGTGCTGCTCATCGTGTCCTCACGTTCCCTCCGGTGACGGGTCAACGGTGCGCCGATGCTGCAGTGCCCGACGCGGACGGGGCCCGGGCCGCACCGGATGCGGCCCGGGCCCCGTCACGTCGTCGTGCTGTGGAGCGAGAGGTGGATCAGCTGATGCCGTTGGCGGTGCAGGCCGCCTTCAGGGCGTCAGTGGTGCAGACCTTGTCCTTGGTCGTGAAGCCATCGGCGATGACGTCCTTGACCGTGTCCTTGAAGATGGCCTGCGGCTCGAGCAGCACCGAGGGCACCTGGGTCTTGGCGGTGGTGTCCTCGACCTTGCCGGTCGCCAGGGCGTCGGCTGCCGCGGTGTCACCCTTGGCCAGCGCGATCGCCAGCTGGGCGGCCGCGTCGGCCTCCTTCTTGACGGCCTTGTAGACCGTGACGTACTGCTCGCCGAGCAGCACCCGCTGCAGACCCTCGTCGGTGGCGTCCTGACCGGTCACCGGCACCTTGCCCGCGAGACCGTTCTTCTTCAGCACCGAGATCGCCGAGCCACCCAGACCGTCGTTGGCGGCAGCAACGCCGTCCACCTTGCCGCCGGCCTTGGCGAACATCTGCTCGAAGACGGTGACGGCCTTGGTGTTGTCCCAGTCCGGCACGGCCTGCGAGTCGGTCACGGTGTAGCCCGCGGCCTTGATGGCCGCGTCGTAGCCCTGCTTGAACAGGGTGGCGTTGTTGTCCGTCGGCGACCCGTTGAGCTCGAGCACGTTGCCGGTCTTCTTGCCGGCCGCCTGCAGGCCCTTGACCAGGCCCTCACCGATGGCCGTACCGACCTTCACGTTGTCGAACGACACGTAGTACTTGGCGCCGCCGCCCAGGGTGAGCCGGTCGTAGTCGATGACCGGGATGCCTGCGGCATTGGCCTTCTTGATGACGGCCGCACCGGTGTCGGAGTCCAGGTTGACGATCATCAGGACCTTGACGCCGGCACCGATCATGCCGTCGGCCAGGGTTGCGAACTTGGCCTTGTCGCCGCCGGCGTTCTGGATGTCCGCCTCGACACCGGCCGCCTTGAAGGCGTCGCCGAGGAACTTGCGGTCCGCGGTCTCCCAGCGAGCCGAGGACGCCGAGTCGGGGAGGATCACGCCGACCTTGCCGACGCTGGCGCCGGCCGCGGCCGACGTGCTGCCGGACGAACCCGACGTGGACGTGTCGCTCCCGCCACACGCCGACAGGCTCAGGGCACCAATGGCGGTCAGGGCGAGCAGCCCGACACTACGCTTGCGCATACTCCGGTCCTTCCTGGAGCCGAGGATGGCTCCGGGATCGCGTGCCGCCGGGCGAGCGCCCCACGGCCCCCATCACCCTTCATCTGAGTGATGGATATGTTGTGGCCGACAACATATTCGCCCGCCGTCAGTGACGGAAGTCATTCCGGGTCATCTGATGGTCACGCTCTCGTAACAAACCGGCTCATGCTCCGTGGGTGACGCATCATCCCAGGATTTGTCCTGTTTTGCGCGTCACCTACGGAGCATGAGCGGTCACCCGCGGAGCATGAGCGGGTTGGGGTGGGGCTTGGTGGTGGGCTCGGGTCAGCTGCGGACGAGCTGGCGCAGGACGTACTGCAGGATGCCGCCGTTGCGGTAGTAGTCCGCCTCACCGGGGGTGTCGATGCGCAGGACGGCGTCGAACTCGACGGTGCTGCCGTCCTCGGCGGTCGCCGTCACGTGCAGGGTGCGCGGCGTCGTCCCGTTGTTGAGTTCGGTCGCGCCCGTGATCGAGAAGGTCTCGGTTCCGGTGAGCCCGAGCGAGTCGGCGTTCTGGCCCGCCGGGTACTGCAGCGGCAGGACGCCCATACCGATCAGGTTCGAGCGGTGGATCCGCTCGTAGCTCTCGGCGATGACGGCCTTGACCCCGAGCAGCGCCGTGCCCTTCGCCGCCCAGTCACGGCTGGACCCCGAGCCGTACTCCTTGCCCGACAGCACCACCAGCGGGATCCCGGCCGCCGCGTAGTTCTGGGCCGCGTCGTAGATGAACGCCTGCGCTCCCCCGGCGGTGAAGTCGCGGGTGAAGCCACCCTCGACGCCGTCCAGCAGGAGGTTCTTCAGCCGGATGTTGGCGAAGGTGCCGCGGATCATCACCTCGTGGTTGCCGCGGCGCGAGCCGTAGGAGTTGAAGTCCTTGGCACCCACCCCGTTCTCGCTGAGGTACTGCGCCGCCGGCGTGCCGGCCTTGATGGAGCCGGCCGGGCTGATGTGGTCGGTGGTCACCGAGTCACCCAGCTTGGCCAGCACCCGGGCGCCGCTGATGTCGGCGACCGGGGCCGGGTCCATGCCCATGCCGTCGAAGTACGGCGGCTTGCGCACGTAGGTGGACGCCGCGTCCCAGGCGAAGGTGTTGCCGGTCGGCGTCTCGAGGTTCTGCCAGCGCGCGTCGCCGGCGAACACGTCCGCGTAGTCGGCGGTGAACATGTCGCGCGTGATGGACGACGCGATGGTCGCGTCGATCTCGGCCGGCGTCGGCCACACGTCGCGCAGGAAGACCTCGGTGCCGTCGGCAGCGGTGCCCAGCGGCTCGGCGTCCAGGTCGATGTCCATCGTGCCGGCGAGCGCGTACGCGATCACCAGCGGCGGTGAGGCCAGGTAGTTCATCTTGATGTCGGGGTTGATCCGACCCTCGAAGTTACGGTTACCCGACAGAACCGACACCACGGCCAGGTCGCCCGACTGGACGGCGGCCGAGACCTCCTCAGGCAGTGGACCCGAGTTGCCGATGCAGGTGGTGCAGCCGAAGCCCACGACATGGAAGCCGAGCTTCTCGAGGTAGGGGGTCAGCCCGGCCTTGTCGAAGTAGTCCGAGGCCACCTTGCTGCCGGGGGCGAGCGAGGTCTTGACCCACGGCTTGACCGTGAGCCCCTTCTCGACCGCCTTCTTGGCCAGCAGCCCGGCGGCCATCATCACCGAGGGGTTGGAGGTGTTGGTGCACGAGGTGATCGAGGCGATCGCCACCGCACCGTGCTTCACGGCGTACGACCCGTCGGCCACCGTCACCGAGGCCGTGACGTCCTTGGTGTACGTGGGCAGCGCGGCGGCGAAGGCCTGCTTGGCGTTCGAGACCAGGATCCGGTCCTGCGGGCGCTTCGGGCCGGCGATCGAGGGCACCACGGTCGACAGGTCGAGCTCGAGGTACTCCGAGTAGGTGGCCTCGCGGCTCGGGTCGTGCCAGAGGCCCTGCTCCTTGGCATACGCCTCGACCAGGGCGAGCTGGGACTCGCTGCGCCCGGTCAGGCGCAGGTAGTCGATCGTCACGTCGTCGATCGGGAAGATCGCGCAGGTGGAGCCGAACTCCGGGCTCATGTTGCCGATGGTGGCCCGGTTGGCCAGCGGGACGGCGCCCACACCCTCGCCGTAGAACTCGACGAACTTGCCGACCACGCCGTGCTTGCGCAGCATCTCGGTGATGGTCAGCACCACGTCGGTGGCGGTGGCGCCGGCCGGGATCGCCCCGGTGAGCTTGAAGCCGACCACCCGCGGGATGAGCATCGAGACCGGCTGACCGAGCATGGCGGCCTCGGCCTCGATGCCGCCGACGCCCCAGCCCAGCACCCCCAGGCCGTTGACCATCGTGGTGTGGCTGTCGGTGCCGACGCAGGTGTCGGGGTAGGCCCGGACGGCGCCGCCCACCTCACGCGTCATCACGATGCGGGCCAGGTACTCGATGTTGACCTGGTGCACGATGCCGGTGCCGGGCGGTACCACCTTGAACTCGTCGAAGGCGCCCTGCCCCCACCGCAGGAACTGGTAGCGCTCGCGGTTGCGCTGGTACTCGATCTC
Source organism: Kineosporiaceae bacterium (assembly GCA_016713225.1). Taxonomy (NCBI): domain Bacteria; kingdom Bacillati; phylum Actinomycetota; class Actinomycetes; order Kineosporiales; family Kineosporiaceae; species Kineosporiaceae bacterium. The sequence continues at coordinate 444,279 of JADJPO010000003.1, read as the reverse complement.
CATGTTGCGCTCGAGCGCGTCCTGCCGACCGAACACGTCGATGATCACCGAGTGGTCGATCACCATCTCGGCCGGCGCCAGCGGGTTGATCCGCGCGGGGTCACCGCCCAGGTCGGCCACGGCCTCGCGCATGGTGGCCAGATCGACCACGCACGGCACGCCGGTGAAGTCCTGCATCACCACGCGCGCGGGGGTGAACTGGATCTCGGTGTCGGGCTCGGCCGCCGGGTCCCAGGAGGCCAGGGCGCGAATCTGCTCCGCCGTGACGTTGGCGCCGTCCTCGGTGCGAACCAAGTTCTCCAGCAACACCTTCAGGCTGAACGGCAGCTTCGCGGCGCCGTCCACCGCCGACAGTCGGTAGATCTCGTAGCTGGTCCCACCAACGTCGAGGGTGCTCTTGGCCCCGAAGCTGTCCTTGGAGGTGTTGGTCACGGTCCGCTCCTTCGCGTCTCGCCGAGAGAAACTATCTCGATGTCAAACTATCTCGTTCGGGTGCAGAGTGGCAAGGCACTCCACATGGTGCGTCATGGGGAACATGTCGAAGGCGCGCAGCCCTGTCAGGCGGTAGCCATTCTGCGCCGCATGGGTGATGTCGCGAGCCAGCGACGCCGCATCGCAGGACACATACGCCACCACGCGGGGGCGCAAAGCCGCGATGCGGGCCATCACCTCGGGTCCGGCGCCGGCCCGAGGCGGGTCCAGAACCACCACATCGGCACGGCCACTGCTCCAGTGCGACGCGTCGGCTGTATCGGCTGTGTGATCCGGGTCGTCCGGGTCAGGTGAGGCCTCGACCAACCCTTGGGTGATGCGCACCTGTGGCAGGTCGTGCAGATTGCGCCGGGCGTCCTTGCAGGCCCGCCCCTCACTCTCGACGGCGTGCACGAACCCTGCTGGTCCGACGCGCAGCGCGAGGGCGGCGGCGAACAGGCCGACCCCGGCATAGAGATCAACGGCCCGCTCACCCGCTGCCGGCATCGTCACACCCAGCACGGCGTCCACCAGGGTGGCCGGCGCCGCCGGGTGCACCTGCCAGAACCCACCGTCGCTGACCCGGAACCGCCGGGGCTCGGGCAGCAGCGGGGTACTCACGTGGTGCTCCACCCAGGTCCGCCGGCCCTCGACGCGACGGACCGGTTCGCGGGGCGGCGACGCGCTACGGGCGCCGCGGCGTCCGGACGGTGGTGGTCCGGAGGACTCCTCGACGATCACCAGGGCGGGCCCGGGGGAACCGTCGACCACCTCGACCGCCGCAGCCCCCGGCCAGCTGCGCCCCGGGATGTCGGCCGCGGCCACTCCCGGGTGGGCGATCGGGCACCCGGCCACCGGGATCACGGCATGCGAGCGGGCCGAGCGGAACCCCGCCCGGCCCCGCGCGTCCACCGCGAAACGCACGCGGGTACGCCAGCCGAGGCCGTCGTCCGGCTCGGTGCCGTTCGAGGGGCCGCCGGGCGGCTCGACCACCAGGTCGGGCAGCTCGATCCCGGCCAACCGGGAGAACTGATCCCGGATCACGGCCGCCTTGCTCAGCCGCTGCGCGGCCAGCGAGGCGTGTTGCCAGTCACAGCCGCCGCAGCCGCCCGGGCGAGCCGCCGGGCAGGGGGGCACCACGCGGTCCGGCGAGGGCTCGAGCACCTCGACGGCGTCCGCCCGCCAGAATCGTTTGCCTGCAGCACGCGGCCCGGACGACGCCGGGTCCAGCCGGGCCATCACCACCTCGCCGGGCAGGGCATGACGGACGAAGACCACGCGACCTTCGTGTCGGGCGACGCAGAACCCGCCGGCGGCCACGGCCCCGACCTCGAGCCGGAGCAGCGGCTCACTCACCCGGTGTCCGCTCGTCACCCAACAGTTCGTCGATGGTCCGTGGCGCACCGGTCTGCAGCGCACGCCGAGCCAGCTGGGGCAGATGATCGGAGCGCTTCGCGGCCCCCTCGGACGAGGTGAGCTGCCACGGCACGCTCGCCACCATCACCCCGCTCATGTAGTGCAGCCGAGTCTTGAGTCGCAACGCGCTCTGGTTGTGCAGGATGTGCTCCCACCAATGGCCCACGACGTACTCGGGCACATAGACGACGACGAGGTCACGCGGACTGTCGAGGCGGATGTTCTTGACGTAGTCGACCACCGGACGGGTGATCTCCCGGTAGGGCGAGTCGAGAGCGCGCAGCGGCACCGGAAGATCGGTGGCCTCCCACTCTCGCTGGAACGCAGCCGTCTCCTCCGGGTCGACCACCACGGTGACCGCCTCCAACGTCGACGGACGTGAGGCTCGAGCATAGGCCAGCGCCCGCAGGGTCGGTTTGTGCAGCTTGGACACCAACACGATGGCGTGCACCCGTGACGGCAACTGTCGGGCGGCACCGCCCTCGTCGATCGCCAGTTCGCGCCGCACCTTGCGATAGTGGCCCCGGATGGCGAGCATGATCAGATAGAGCACGCTCATCGCGATCAGCGCGAGGTAGGCACCCCGGACGAACTTGGTCGCCAACACGATGATCAACACGATGCCGGTGATGCTCAGGCCGATCACGTTGACGATCCGCGAGCGCTGCATCCGGCGACGAGCTGCCGGGTCGTTCTCGGTGCGCAGCAACCGGTTCCAGTGCCGCACCATGCCGGTCTGGCTGGTCGTGAACGAGATGAACACCCCGACGATGTAGAGCTGGATGAGCTTGGTGACCTCGGCGTCGAAGACCAGGATGAGCCCCGCCGCCGCGGCCGCCAGGGTCACGATGCCGTTGCTGAACGCCAGCCGGTCACCCCGGGTGTGCAGCTGTCGGGGCATCAGGTCATCCCGCGCCAGGATGGAACCGAGCACGGGGAACCCGTTGAACGCCGTGTTCGCGGCCAGGACCAGGATCAGCCCGGTCGTCGCCGTCACCAGGTAGAACGCCACGGGGAATCCGTCGAACAGCGCCTTGGCGATCTGCCCGATCGCCGGGTCCTGGACATAGTCCTCGCCCACCGGGACGCCGTTGCGCAGCAGGTGCGTGGCCGGGTCCTCGCTGATGTGCACCTTCATCTGCCGAGCGAGCACCAGGATGCTCATCAGCATGGTCACCGCGATCCCGCCGAGCAGCGCCAGCGTCGTGGCCGCGTTCTTGCTCTTGGGCCGCTTGAACGCCGGCACACCGTTGCTGATCGCCTCGACACCCGTGAGCGCGGCGCAGCCCGACGAGAACGCCCGCAGCAGCAGGAAGCCCCAGGCGAGGCCGACCATGCCCTGCTCGAAGGCGGCCTCGGGCTTGGCGGTCAGGGCCGCACTCTCGGCCAGCGGGAGGTTCCCCAGGGCCAGGCGGATGAGTCCGTAGGCGCTCATTCCGAGAATGGCCACCATGAAGGCGTACGTCGGGATGGCGAAGGCCGTGCCCGATTCCCGGACGCCGCGCAGGTTCATCGCGGTGAGCACAGCCACCACCAGGACGGCGAGCAGCGCCTCGTGCCCCCGCAACCCCGGGATCGCGGCGGCGGCGTACTGGGCGCCGGAGGAGACCGACACCGCCACGGTCAGGACGTAGTCGACCAGCAGTGCGCTGGCCACCGTGAGGCCGGCCGGCACCCCCAGATTGGTGGTGGCGACCTCGTAGTCACCACCGCCGGAGGGGTAGGCATGCACATTCTGGCGGTACGACATCACCACGATGAGCATGACGAACACCACAGCCAGACCGACCAGTGGCGAGAACGTGTAGGCCGCTGAACCAGCCAACGCCAGTGTGAGCAGAATCTCATCGGGCGCATAGGCGACCGACGACAACGCGTCGGAGGCGAAGACGGGCAACGCGATCCGCTTCGGCAACAGCGTCTCCGAGAGGCGTTCGCTGTGCACCGGACGACCGAGGGCGATCCGTTTCAGGGCATCGGCGAAAACAGGCACGCTGGGCATCGTAGGCGTGTTGATGGGGCGTGTAGCGTTCGTGTCGACACAGTTGTCGGCTCAGTGACCGACACAGTGACCGGCGGTGACCAGCACGGTGACCGACACGGTGACCGACACGGTGACTGACACAACGACCAACACAGTTCAGGACACCTGGCACTCGGCGAGGAGTCGGACCAGAAGTGCATTTCGTGATCATGGGGTGCGGCCGGACCGGCTCGACCCTCGCGCAGATGGTGGAACGGCGGGGTCACTCCGTCGCGGTGATCGACCAGAACCCCGACGCCTTCCGGCGCCTCGGATCCTCCTTCGACGGCCTGCGGGTGACCGGGGCGGGCTTCGAGCGCGAGACGCTGCAAGAGGCCGGCATCGACGAGGCCTACGCCTTCGCTGCGGTGAGCAGCGGCGACAACTCCAACATCTTGGCCGCCCGGGTGGCCCGCGAGATGTTCGGGGTGTCCAACGTGGTGGCGCGCATCTACGACCCGGGTCGGGCCGAGGTCTACCAACGCCTCGGGATTCCCACCGTGGCGACCGTGCGCTGGACGGCGGACCAGATCGTCCGTCGCCTGCTGCCGGTGGGCGCGGCCTCGGAGTACCGCGACGCCTCGGGCTCACTGATCATGGCGGAGGTCGGCGTGCACCTCGGCTGGGTCGGACGGCGCATGGCGACCCTGGAGGACGCCGCCCGCGGGCGTGTGGCCTACCTGTCCCGGCTGGGCGAGGGCATCGTGCCCGGGCCGGACACGGTGTACCAAGAGGGCGATCTGGTGCACCTGATGGTGCGCGAGACCGACCTGCCGCAGGCCGAGTCCGTGCTGGGCGTGCCCCCCGTGGCGGTGAGTCACTGATGCGCGTCGTCATCGCCGGAGCCGGCAGTGTCGGCCGATCGATCGCCGGGGAGTTGCTGGCCAACGGGCACCACGTGCTCTTGGTCGATCGCGACCCGGCCGCCATCCGGGTCTCGAGCGTGCCGGATGCCCAGTGGCTGCTGGCCGACGCCTGCGAGATCAGTTCGCTGGCCGAGGCCGGGCTGGCCGAGTGCGACGCGGTGGTGGCCGCCAGCGGTGACGACAAGGTCAACCTGGTCGTCTCGCTGTTGGCCAAGACCGAGTACGGCGTACCCCGCACCGTGGCGCGGGTCAACAACCCCAAGAACGAGTGGATGTTCGACGAGGCCTGGGGCGTGGACGTCGCGGTGTCGACCCCCCGGCTGATGACCGCTCTGGTCGAGGAGGCCGTCTCCATCGGGGACCTGGTGCGGATCTTCACCTTCCAGCAGAGCCACGCGAACATGGTCGAACTGACGCTGCCTGCCGATGCACCGGTGGTCGGAACCATGGTCGGCGACATCGAATGGCCGGCGGACACGGTACTGGTGGGCATCATCCGCGCCGACCGGCCGATTGCGCCGAGCCGGGACGACACCCTCGAGGCCAACGACGAGCTGATGTTCATCACGGTGCCCGAGTCGGAGGACCAGCTCCAGCGATTGCTCAGCCCGTCCAACGTCTGAGCAACTCCCACCTCTCGGTGATCATGCAATCCGTGCACGTTTCGTGCACGGATTGCATGATCACCGAGAGGTGGGGTGCGGGTCGTCGTCCGGCTGGGCGGCGATGGGCGCCGAGTCCTCGACGCCCGGGGGCCGGGCGAGCGGAACCCGCCGGACGATGAGCCAGCAGACCAACACCGTGACGCCGAAGAGCGGCAACCCGAGAGGAACCGAGGCCGCCCCGAGCCCGGTGACGTGATCGCGCAGGTACAGCGGTACCTGGAAGCCCAACCGGATCACGAACATGGCCACCCACGCCCAGGTCGCCCAGGTGTACGCCCGGGCTCGGGCGGGCACCTGCCGCCAGTGCGTACCCTCGCCGAGCATCAATCCCAGCAGCACGCCCACATAGGGCCAGCGCACGACGATCGAGATCAGACACAGCACCGTGAAGAACGCGTTCTTCAGGATCGAGGCCAGGAAGAAGTTGATCGCCGAATGGGTGTACCAGGCGATGGCCGCTGCCAGTGCCACGCCCATCAAGCCACTGACCGCCTGCATCACCGTCTGCCGCTGGGCCAGGCGGACGACGGTGAGCGCGACGGCGGTGCCGACCGCGGCGATCAGGGCGCGTTGCAGGTCGTTGTCGATGGTGTAGACGAGAGTGAACACCAGGGTCGGGACGACGGACTCGAGCAGGCCGCGCACGCCGCCCACGGCGGACTCGAACGAGAACTGCTCGGCCATGGCCTGGGCCAGGCCCGACGTCGCCGGCCCGGGTTGCACCCCCGAAGCCGCTGCGGGGGATGACGCCCGCTCCGGCTCACTCCCCGGCACGCGCGACCAATTCGTAGCGGGGGTTGAACAGGGCCGGCTCGCCCTCCGAGCTGGTGATCATGCCGTGGACCCGGATCCGACGACCCGGCTCGATGCCGGCGATCTGCCGCCGTCCGAGCCAGACCACGGTCAAGGTGCCGCTGCCGTCGTACAGGGCGGCCTCCAGCGCAGGAACCCCCGCGCGGGGCCGCAGCGTCACCGAACGCAAGGTGCCACACACCGTGGCATCGCGGCGCGATTCCAGATCGGCCACCAAGGTTCCGCCGAGCTCGGCGGCACGTTCCTGCTCCTGCTCGGCCAGAACCTGAGACTGCGGTGCGACCAGACGCGAGATCGCCGCGCGAAAACGTGACGTCGTCGCACGTGCGGTCGGTGTCTTGGCCTGTTCGGTGCCTGCCATGGGTTCAGCGTACGCGGGCTAGTGGATCTCGGTGATCTCGGGACCACGCTCGAAGGGCTGCAGGTCGTCACGGCGGGCGGCCGGCGGTTCGACCTCGGTGGAGGCCTGACCGTCGGCGGTCACCACCTCGGGCAGGCTCAGCACGAGCAACTCCCGCGGAGCCATGGCCTCCTCGCCGCGCACCACCACGATGTCGCGGACCACCGACTCCAGGTCGAGGGCCGCCCCGGCGTCGTGAACCGCCTGCCCGTGGAACACCGCGCGCAGGAACCACCGGGGTCCGTCGATGCCGACGAAGCGCGCGGGCTGGTGCCCGGTGCGACCATCCGGCGTACGCGCCGGGATGCGGGCCAACAACTCCCGGCCGAACACCCCGGCCACCTCGTCGGCGGTACCACCCTGCCGCGTGATCCCCGAGGCGATCTCGCCGCGGATCTCCTCCCAGATCCCCTCACTGCGGGGTGCGGCGAAGGCCTGCAACTGCACGGCCGATTCGCCGAGCTGCACGGTGGCCGAGTTCACCGTCCCGGTGGATTCGTCCATCTCGAGGCGCAGCTCCATCCCGGCGCGGCCCCGCAGGCGCAACGCGCCCAGATCGACGTACCCATCGGCATCCGGCTGCTCGACGACGTCCCAGGGGCCGTCGGGCCGCGGTGACAGACCTGGGCGGGTGTCCTCCTCGTCCGGCTCGTCGAGTTCGTCCAACTCGTCGAGTTCGGCGTCCAACTCCTGCGCCGCGCCGACCTCGGCATCGCTGACCTCAGCCGCCTCGGTCTTACGACGTCGGAACAAGCTCACTGCGCCTCACCCTTCTGTTCACCCGTCTGTTCGAATCCTCCGGTGGACCCGAAACCGCCTGCGCCCCGCGGGGTCTCGGTCAATTGGTCCACCTCCAGGAATGTCGCGTGCTCGACCCGCTGCACCACCAGCTGGGCGATCCGGTCTCCCCGGCGCACCGTGAACGGGTGATCGACATCGGTGTTGATCAACGTCACCTTGATCTCGCCTCGATATCCGGCATCGACCGTACCCGGTGCATTCACCACAGTCACACCATGCCGGGCGGCCAGCCCGGACCGCGGGTGCACGAACGCGGCGTAGCCCTCCGGCAGCTCGACGGCGATGCCGGTGGGGACCACCTCGCGCCGACCCGGGGCGAGGACGACATCGACCGCACTGACCAGGTCTGCGCCGGCATCGCCCGGATGGGCGTACCTGGGCGGCGGCAGCCCGGGGTCGAGGCGGCGGAACGGGATCCGCATGCACGCGAGCCTAGCCCGTGTGGGAACCTGGGCTGGTGAGTGTGGACTACCGCGAAAAACTCCGTCCGGCCGCGTGGGTCTGGGCCACCGCCTCCCTGCTGGGCTGCGGATTCGGACTGATCCTCGTCCCCAAGAGCGAACAGCTCGCCCTGGTCGTGGCCATCCTGGCCACCGCGACGCTGGCCGGTCTCCTCGCGCGCACCACACCCGAGGTCACCGTGCGCGACGGGCAACTCCAGGCCGGGCGGGCGCGGTTGCCGCTGGAATTCTGCGGCGCGGTCGAATCGTTGGACGCCGCAGCCATGCGGCATGCGCACGGCCCCGGCCTGGACGCACGCGCCTACCTGTGCATCCGTGGCTGGATCCCCACCGGAATCCGGGTCGCCGTGGCCGATCCTCGCGATCCCACCCCCTACTGGCTGATCTCCAGCCGTCGCCCCAACCTGCTGGCAGAGGCCATCGAGGCGGCTCGGGCCGAGCAGCCATCGGCTACTCAGCCCTGACCGACCCCTCCCCTGACGTCACCTGACGTCCGTGACGTCGGCGACGTCCCTGATGTCACTGACGTCGGCGAGGTCCCTGATGACATTCCATCCCCCGAACCCCCGGTCCCCCGAGCGGGTACGGCCCGATCCGCCGCCCGCGTCAGGCGGCGCACTCCTTGCACACCGGCTGCCCGCCGACCTCTTTGGCCAGCTGACTGCGGTGGTGCACGAGGAAGCAGCTCGAACAGGTGAACTCGTCGGCCTGACGCGGCAGGACCCGCACCGAGAGTTCCTCATTGGACAGGTCGGCGCCGGGAAGCTCGAAGCCCTCGGCCGCCTCGGTCTCGTCTTCGTCGACGGCGCCGGAACCCTTGTCGACGCGCCGGGCCTTGAGCTCCTCGAGAGAGTCCTCGCTCAGCTCGTCGTCCGTCTTGCGCGGCGCGTCGTAGTCGGTCGCCATATAGGTCACGCTCCGGTGAAAAGTTGTGATGAACAGGGGTGTCACGTGCCGGGCCGGTACACGTGGCCGAACGTCGGGTCGGTCTGGCCTTCCCCACGCGCTGGGCGATTGTGCACTATGCGGGTCGCCGAGGCGAACCCACTAGGGCGTGATGTCCGACGGCGTGTCATGACTCACATCTGCTCGACCAGCCCTCGCAGCGTCTCGGCCAGCGGCGCCGGCCCCACCACCACCAGGTCCGGCGACGGCGGACCGCCACCGGGACCGAGCACCAGCCCTCCGGTTTCGGTCACCACGAGCTGGCCCGCCGCAATGTCCCAGACGTTGAGCCCACGCTCGTAGAAGGCATCCAGTCGGCCCGTGGCCACCGCGCACAGATCGAGCGAGGCGCTGCCGATCCGACGGATGTCACGCACCAGGGGCAGCAACGCCGAGACCACCTCGGCCTGTTCCCGACGGCGTTCGGGCCGATAGCCGAACCCCGTTCCCACCAGAGCGGCGTCCAGAGGTGGCGCGGATCGGGTGGGCAACCGGCACCCGTCCAACCAGGCGCCGTGGCCGGCGATCGCCGTCCAGGTCTCGCCCGATGCCGGGTTGTGCACGCACCCGGCCAGGGCCTGCCAACCGCCGGGACGACGCGGGTCCCCGGTGACGACGGCGACGCTGACGGCGTAGGCCGGCAGCCCGTACAGATAGTTGACGGTGCCGTCGATCGGATCGATCACCCAGGTCAGGCCGCTGCTGTGACCGGTGCGTCCGGCCACGCCGCCGGCCTCCTCACCGAACAACGCGTCGTCCGGCCGAGCCTGCTGCACCATCTCGCTGATCAGCTGCTCGGCGGCCCGGTCCATGGCGGTCACGACATCGGTCGGGCTGCTCTTGGTGGCCTCCACCGTCACCGGTGCCGCTCGCCGTCCCTGCTCCACCAGGATTCCGGCCGCCCGGGCGGCCTGCTCGGCCACGTGCAGCAACGCCCGTCGGGATGCCTCGTCGAAGGCCCCGGGATCGACGGTTCGGGGCAAGGGGCCGGACGAGGTGTCCTCGGTCGGATCGCTCATCGTGCACAACATCCCTCGCCGCAGCTGACCGGCTGATCCGGCAGGCTCTCACCGCGCGCCTGCGCGGCGTGGTCCGCCAGGGCATCGGCCATGGCCGCCACGAATCGGGGGTCCGTCCCGACGGTCGGCACCCGCACGAAGCCGAGACCCAGTCGTTCGGCGACTCCCGCGGCCTGGGTATCGAGGTCGTAGACGACCTCCATGTGATCACTGATGAACCCGATCGGCACCACGACGACGCCGCTGGTGCCCTGGCGAGCCGACTCGGCGAGGTGGTCGTCGATGTCCGGCTCCAGCCAGGGGGTCTCGGGCGAACCGGATCGTGAGCAGTAGACCAGGTCCCACGCGTGACGACGGCCGTGACGTCCAGCGAGGGCCTCCATCACCGTCTGCGCGGTCAGCGCGTGCCCGGTGCGATAGGCCTGACCCCCGGGGCCCGAGGCCTGGTCCATCGTCAGCGGGATGGAGTGGGTGACGAACACCACCCGTGGAGCTCGCGCCACGTCCGGCCCCAGGGCCTCCAGCTCGTGCAGGCCCCGGTCGACCGCGTCGACGACGGCGGCGATGATCCCCGGCCGACCGGCGAAGGGGCGCACGACGTCGACCTCGATCTCGCGTCCCTGCCGGGCCAGCTCCCGAACGGCGTCCTCCAGGTTGGCGCGGTACTGCCGACAGCCGGACCAGCTCGGGTAGAGGCTGGTCAGGATGGCCACCACCCGCCGCGCACCGGACTCGTGGGCCTCGCTCAGCGCCTCGGTCAGCAGCGGATGCCAGTTGCGGTTGCCCCACCACAGCGGCTGCTGCACCCCACGGGCATCCAGCTCGGCGCGCAGTGCCGCGAGCAGGACCCGGTTGGCCCCGTTGATCGGACTCCGACCACCCACTGCGTGGTAGTGCTCCGCGACGGCGGCCAGCCGGTGCGGCGGCACCGGCCGACCCCGGGTCACGTTCTGCAGGAACGGCATGACATCCTCGGGCCGTTCCGGACCGCCGAAGGACACCAGCAACACCCCGTCGTACGGGGCCAACGCACTCACCCGGGCATCCTCGCACCACCCACGAGCGACTCAACACGCGAGCCACACGCCAGCCACACGGGAGCCAGACGGACCAGTCGCTCGCCGACATGCCCGGTGACATGCTTCGCCATCGGTGCGCGGGATGGCACAGTCGAACCAGGACGCAGCTGGAGGGGTGACGCATGCAGGACCTCACGCTCGTCGGCGTCCATGACGACGGGGAGCACCTGGTATTGGCGGGGGCCGAGGGCCAGAGGTTCAGGGTCCGGGTCGACGAGCCGCTTCGTGCTGCCGTGCGCCGCGACCGTCCTCGCCTGGGTCAGCTGCAGATCGAACAGGACGGGCGGTTGCGTCCGCGGGACATCCAGGCCCGGATCAGGTCCGGCGAGAGCGCCGAACAGATCGCCGCCGACTCCGGTGTCGCGATCGAACACATCCGCCGCTACGAGGGACCCGTTCTCGCCGAACGGGAATTCGTCGTCCGGCAGGCCCGTGCGGTGCGCTTGCGAGGGGTTTCACGGCTGGACGGCACCGTCCCCACCCTCGGTGAGTTGGTGACCGAACGACTGGCCGTCCGCGAGGTGGAACACGGCGAGGGCTCGTGGGATGCCTGGCGCACGGAGGACGGCACCTGGATCGTCACCCTGGCCTTCACCGCCGGGACGCGTCAGCGTCAGGCCCAGTGGGCCTACAACGCACAGCTGCGTCACGTCACCGCACAGGACGACGAGGCGCGCTGGCTGACCGAGAACGAGACGCCCGGGTCGAGCCCGGGGGCGGCGGTTCACCGACGACTGGTGCCGCTGCGCGCCGCCGATGACCACGACCGCGGCCACGAGCACATCTATGACGTCGAGGCCGACGGCGGGGTCCGCCAGGCCGAGCCGCCCTCCTCCCCCGCAGCATGGCCCGCGGCCTCCACGGTCGACCTGCTGGACACGCTGCGGGAGCGTCGTGGTCGGCGACAGCGACCACTCGACGACCTGTCGGACTTCGAGGACGACGGTCTGCCACCGGCAGCCCACCCGCCGCGGTCACGACCGGACGAGGCGATGGACGCCGAGGTGCTCACCCTGCCCGAGTCCCCGGTCGCGGTGACGATCTCGCCGGTGCCCGCGGTGAAACCGGCTTCCCCCGGTGCACCCAGCGCCCCCGCGGCAGCCGGGGCGGTGAGTCCGGTCGGTGTGGTCAAGCCTGTGCCAGTGGTGGCCGAACCCGCGGCCGAGGCACCCACGCCACCACCGCCACCGCCACCGCCACCGCGGCGCAGCAAGCGCGCCAGCGTGCCCAGCTGGGACGACATCGTCTTCGGCGGACGCCGGGAGTGAACGCCGCCGAGCCGCTCAGGCTCGGCCGCGGGTGACCAGGAGCGGCACCAGCTGTTCGGCGTCGGTCCGGGCTCCGTGCAGCCCCAGCAAGGCGAGGACCTCCTTGCGCGCCGTCCGCGAGTCGACCACGGCCGTGGTGCCCCGGGCCGAACCGACCACGTCGCCGATCCGCGGCACCACCCGAGGGTGCACCGGACCGAACCAGCCGGCGGCCATGGCGTCCTGACGGCTCAACAGCTCGAGGCGATCGCCGAGCCGCTCCCGCCAGGCCGCGAGCACGTCGTCCGCGGCACCAGTGCGGCAGTAGAGGTGCAGACCCCGCGGCTCGCCTCCGACCTGCTCCACCCCGGCGGCGAGCGTCGGTTCGTGGGCGACGTCCACCCGGTCGGCGAACGGCACGTCGACCATGCCGTGGTCGGCGGTGACCACGATCAGCGTGTCCCGCGACAGCCGAGCGACCAGTCGCGACAGCGCGGCGTCCACCGTGGCGAGTTCCTCACCCCACTGCCACGACTCACAGCCGGCCACGTGACCGACCTTGTCGATCTCACCCCAGTACAGATAGACCAGGCCGCGCCGCCGCGAGCCGAGCGCGCGCAGCGCCGCCACGGTGGCCTCCACCCGCTGATCCAGGGCCGTGGCGGCGGCGAAGCGGCCGCCACGCAGAGCCGCCTCGGTCAACCCGGACCCGTCGAAATAGGCCGGCCCCACCCGGACGACGTCCACGCCGTCTGCGGCGACCTGTTCGAACACGGTGGGTTCCGGCTGCCAGCGATGGGGGTCGACCATGGGATCCCAGGCCAGCTCACTGAACAGCACGCCGCGGTCGGGGTCGAGCACGTCGAGCCCGACCAGACCGTGCTGCCCCGGCAACCGGCCGGTGCCGAACATCGCCAGGCTGGTGGCTGTGGTACTGGGGAAGCCACAGCTGATCACGCGCCCAGACCCGTTCAGTCGCAACGAGTTCAAGAAGGGCGCATGTCCGCCGCGGCGGGCCAGCAACTGCTCACCCAGACCATCGAGCAGCACCACCACGGCATGCCGGGCGGGCTCGAGCACCAGGCGAGCCGCAGCCTCGCCCACCTGGCCCTCGTCGGGTGGGCCGCTCAACGGGACGCCGAGAGCCGTCGCCACCGCGGGCAGGACGTCGGCGAGGGTCGGGTTCACCCCGGGTGGTGACCGGTGGCCGCCATCGCCGCCGACAGCGACCGCGCGAACGCCACCGCCGCCCCGACGGCATCGGTGCCCTCGGCATCGGCGGACAACCGCAACGTGATGTCGTCGGCGGCCGCGGTCCCCGTGTAGCCGTGATCGGCCTCGCACTCGGGGTCGACGCACCCGGCCGGTTCCAGGTCGAGACGACTCATGCCACCCCAGCCGATGGTCATCGTCAACTCACGCGGCAGGGCGCCGGTGCGATGCTGCTCGGGACGGGTCACCGCGTGGGAGAGCACCAGCGAGCGGATATGACGCAACGAGACGGCCTCGGTGCTGGCCGAGGCGTAGGGCTCCGGGCTCAGGGTGTCCGGCTCGTGGTCGTCGGCATGGGCGACCACCAGACGCGTCGCCGTCAACGCCAGCACCGTGACGTGGCGGCGGATCTCCTCGCGGTCGAAGGTGGTCTCGGGGTGCACCAGGAAGCTGTCGACCACCTCCCCGGCCACTGCGACGTCCAGGACGTCGCAGATCAGCTCCGGGTAGTAGCCGGCCCGCTCGACCTCGGTCCGCAGGTGTTTGGGCAGCCCATCCTCGACGCGCCCAACCGCCGCTCCTCGTTCACGCACGGCCCCATCCTGTCACCCTCCCAGGTCAGGTCGAGGCACCCAGCTCCCGACGATCATCGTGGCGGGCGAGTGTGGTGAGTTGGACGGTCGCCGAGAGCACCGCGATACCGTGCTCGCCGACCACGATCGGGTTGAGGTCGAGGTAGGCGACATCAGGCAGTTCGTCCGCCAGACAGGACACCCGCGCGATGAGGTCCTCCAGGGCCGCGACGTCCACCGGCCGAGCGCCGCGGTGACCGAACAGCTTGGGTGCGGCACGGACCGAGCGCACCATGTCGGCGATGTCGGCCGTGGTCAACGGGGCGATCCGGTGCGCCAGGTCACCGAGCAACTCGCTGGCGTCCCCGCCCAGACCGAACGAGACGACCGGACCGTAGGCCGGGTCCTCCACGGTACGCACCACACACGCCACACCGGCGGGCGCCATCTTCTGCACCACGAGGTCACCACCACCGAGCGGCGCCAACTGGGCGGACATCTCGACCACGTCGCGGGCGAGTTCACCGGCATCGCCGATGTCGAGCCGTACCCCGCCCAGGTCGACCCGATGACGCAGATAGGGCGCCGTGGTCTTGAGCGCCACGGGCCAACCGAGCCGGGTACCGACCTCGGCTGCCTCCGCGGGATCCTTGATGGCCAGCGAGGGCCAGACCTCGATGCCGTAGCAGCGCAACAGCTCCGCGGTCCGGCGCGGGTCGAGCTCGATGCCCTCGGGATGATCGGCCAGGACCGACTCGACCAGGGCCTGAGCCCCGGCGACGTCGCAGTCGCGGGCCTCGACACGTTCACCGTGATCGCGGCGACGCCACTGGGCATAGCCGACCACGTCGGCCAGCGCGCTGACGGCTTCCTCCGGGGTGTCGTACAGCGGCACGCGCTGCATCGTCCCCGTCTCGCCCACCTCGGCGATCAGTTCGTCACCGGCATACCCGATCAGGCTGGCGACCACCGGCTGCCGTGAGGCCGACGCCGTCTCGGCCAGTGCCTGGGCGATGTCGGGGGTGTGGGCGAGCACCGCCGGGGCGAACACCGCGACGACGGCGTCCACCGAGATGTCGTCGAAGGCCGCCCGCAGCGCCTGCCGGAACTCATCGGGGCCGGCCAGCTCGGGGACGGCGACGGGCCCGTGGACCACCGAGAGCCGCTGGGCCAGGCAGGCGTCACCGACCAGGTCGGCCAGCGCCCGGCTGTTGGCCACGACGGCGACCCGCTTGCCTTCGGGCAGCGGCTGGTCGAGCAGGAGTTGGGCGACGTCGAACAAGCGGCGCACGGTGTCCACGCGCAGGCAGCCGGTCTGACGCAGGATCGCGTCGAAGGCCTCCGGCGGCGCCTGGGGTGCCCGGCTCGTGGTGTGCCGGGCGAACCCGGAGGTGCCCGAGGTGAGCACCACCACGGGGCGGCTGCGAGAGACCCGGCGCGCGATGCGCGCGAACTTGCGGGGGTTACCGGTGTTCTCGAGGTAGAGCCCGACGGCGTGGGTGTTGTCGTCCGCCTCCCAGTACTGCAGGCAGTCGTTCGCGGACACGTCGGCCCGGTTACCCGCCGAGACGAAGGTCGAGATGCCCACCGAACGCCGGGCGGCCAGGTCGAGCACCGCGACCGAGAGCGCACCGGACTGGCAGAACACGCCGAACCGCCCCGCCGGCGGGGTCTCGGCGCGCAGCGAGATGTTCAGCCGCACCCTCGGGTCGGCGTTGATCACACCCCAGGAGTTGGGCCCGACCACCCGCATGCCGTTGGCGCGTGCCAACGTGACCAGTTCGCGTTGGCGTTCCAGGCCTGCCTCGTCGGCTTCGGCGAAACCACCCGAGACCACCACCATGCCCCGGACACCGGCCTTGGTGCAGTCGTGGACGACGTCCAGTACCGCGGCGGCAGGCACGGCGACCACGGCCAGGTCCACCGGGTGGGGGACGTCGACCAGTCGGCGGTGCGCCGGGATACCGAGAACGCTGTCGGCCTCGGGGTGCACCACGTGCAGCGCGCCGGTGAAGCCGCTGGCCTGCATCGCCGTCAGCAGGGCCCGCCCGATGGTGTCCTCCCGGCG
Organism: Kineosporiaceae bacterium; assembly: GCA_016713225.1. Taxonomy (NCBI): domain Bacteria; kingdom Bacillati; phylum Actinomycetota; class Actinomycetes; order Kineosporiales; family Kineosporiaceae; species Kineosporiaceae bacterium. Next base: position 428,221 of record JADJPO010000003.1, on the reverse strand, counting down.
GCTCGCGCCGAGCAGGACCACCGAGCCCGGATTGAGCAACGCGTGCATGCTGCTGGCCTCGGCACGGTGCTCGCGGGCTTCCATCACCGCCCGGGACTTCTCGGTGGGGTCGATGTCGAAGCTCAGGGAGATGACGCCGTCCTCGTACCGGTGGGCCACCTCGTAGCCGGCGTCGTTGAACACCCCGATCATCTTGCGGTTCTGCGGCAGCACCTCGGCCATGAACCGGTGCAGGCCGTTCTCGCGCGCCGCGGCGGCCAGGTGCTCGAGCAGCACCGACCCCACACCGCGGCCATGGTGGTGATCGGAGATGTTGAACGCGACCTCTGCTTCGTCGCCCTCCACCCGGTCGTACCGACCGATGCCGACGATGTCGCCCCCGATGGTGATGACCATGGCCACCCGGTCGCGGTGGTCGACCACCGTGAATCGCTCCAGGTCGCGGTCGGACAACCGCGGCATGGGAGCGAAGAACCGCAGGTAGACGGACTCCGGGGATTGGGAGAGGTGGAAGCGCTGCAGCGCCTCGGCGTCCTCGGGCCGGATCGGCCTCAGATGGGCGGTGCCGCCGTCGCGCAGGACGACATCGGCCTCCCAATGCTCCGGGTAGGCCGGCCGTTCCGGGATCAGCACACCGCTCAGCCTACTGACACTGATCTCTTGCCGTCCGCCCAGGGCCGGTGCCATGGTGCGCGATATGACCGACACCACGCCGTCGTGGCGTCCCGAGCAACCGTCGTCGACGCGCCCGGCGGGGCACGCCGTGCAGCTGACGGCCTCCCCCGCCCATGTCTCGTTCCGGCAGGCCAGAGACCTCTTGCTCACCTTGCGAGAGGACTACGACGAGGCGCGAGAGCGATTCCGGTGGCCCGATCCGGGTGAGTTCAACTGGGCACGCGACTGGTTCGACCATCTGGCGGCCGACCCGACCTGCGGCGCGCGAACCGCCCTGTGGGTGGTCGATCCGGCGCGGCCCGAGGACGACGTCCGGGTGACCTATGCCGAAATGGCCGACCGATCCCGCCGCGTGGCGGGCTGGTTGGCCGGTCTGGGCGTGCTGCGCGGTGACCGGGTGTTGGTCATGCTCGACAACCAGGTCGAGCTCTGGGAGACCCTGCTGGCGTGCATGCGGCTGGGAGCGGCCGTCATCCCGGCGGCGACCCAACTCGCCTCGGCCGATCTGCGCGACCGGATCGAGCGCGGCGCGGCACGGTACGTGGTCGCCCGCAGTGAGGACACCGGCAAGTTCACGGACTATCTCGGGGGATGGACACCCATCGCCGTGGGCGAACCGGTGGTGGGCTGGCACGACTACGCCGCGGCGACAGCAGCGGTGCCCGTGGCCGAGGTGGCGCGCACCGAGGCCGAGGACACCCTGTTGCTCTACTTCACCTCGGGCACCACGGCGCGCCCGAAGCTCGTGGAGCACACTCATGCCTCCTACCCCATCGGCAGTTTGTCGACCATGTACTGGATCGGGCTGCGTCCCGGCGACGTACACCTCAACCTCGCCTCGCCGGGCTGGGCCAAACACGCGTGGAGCACCGTGTTCGCGCCGTGGAACGCCGAGGCCACGGTGGTCGCCGTCCGCAGCCCCCGGCTCGATGCCGAGCGGCTGCTGTCGATCATCGCGCGCTGCGGGGTGACGACCTTCTGCGCCCTGCCCACGGTCTGGCGGATGCTCGGTGAGGCGGATCTGGAGGCCTGGAACGGACGCCTGGCACTGCGTGAACTCGTGGGGGCCGGTGAGCGGGTGAGCGAGGCGGTCGCCGAACGGGTTCACCGGGCCTGGGGCCTGCCGTTGCGCGAGGGGTTCGGTCAGACGGAGACCACGGCTCAGGTCGCCAACACCCCGGGCCAGCCGCTGGTGCCGGGCTCGATGGGGCGTCCGCTGCCCGGATACGACGTGGCCATCCTCGACCCGATCACCGGTGAGGAGGTGCCCGACGGCCTCGAGGGGGAACTGTGTCTGCGCCTGGCCCCCCGCGACGATCAGGGGGCACCGCTGGGGCGACCGGCCGGGCTGATGGTCGGCTACCGCAACGACGAGAGCCGGACGGCGCAGACGATGTACCACGGCTTTTACCACACCGGCGACATGGCCCGACGCGACGCAGGGGGCTATCTGACCCACATCGGGCGGGCCGACGAGGTGTTCAAGGCCAACGACTCACGGATCTCGCCGTTCGAGATCGAGAGCGTGCTGGTCTCGCACCCGGCGGTCGCCGAGGCGGCCGTGGTGCCCTCACCGGACCTGCGACACGGCAGCGTCCCCAAGGCTTTCATCACCCTGGTCGAGGGTGCGCCGGCCACGGAGCAGACGGCCCGCGCGATCCTGGCTCACGCCGCGGAACGGCTGTCCGCCCACAACCGGGTGACGCGGCTGGAGTTCGGCCTCCTGCCCAAGACCCTGGCCGGCAAGATCCGTCGGGTGACGCTGCGCGAGCAAGAGGCGCGGCGTCGGGCGGAGTCGCCCCACGCTGTCGGGCCGAGCGAGTTCTGGGTCGAGGACCCTGCCGATCCGGTCTCGGCCGACCGGTGATCGGCGGGTACGGCTCATGCCCGCACCCGCCGATCACCCTCGCCGAACACCCCTCGGCCCGGCGGCAGCCGTCCGGCTGCGCGCGGGTGGATCAGATGACCCGACCCGCGCTCCAGCGGGTGGTCCAGATCTTGACCTTGCGCACCGTGGAACCGGAGCGGGGCGAGTGCCAGACCATGCCGTCACCGGCATACACGGCGACGTGGTACTTGTAGCTGCCACCGAAGAAGACCAGATCGCCGGGGCGGATCTGCAACTTGCTGATCTTGCGGGCCTTGCGCCATTGCTGCTGCGCCGTGCGCGGCAGGGCGATGCCATTGCGGGAGTAGACGTACTTGGTGTACCCGGAACAGTCGAACGCTCGCGGCCCGGCGGCGCCGTAGCGGTACGGGCGCCCCTTCAGCGAGGCAGCGGTGCGCAGCACCGACTGTGCCTTGGCCAGCGCGGCGGCCTGTGCCCGGAGTCGGGCAGTCGAGATCGGCGCCGCGCTCGGTGCGGTGCTGGTGAGCGCGGTGGTCGTGGCGACCACCGGAGCGGCGGAGGCGGGGGCCGACGGCAGCAGGAGCGCCGTGGAGGCCACGGCCGCCGTGGCCAGGGCGTACGAGGACAGGCGTTTACGAGGGATGTCGGACATGACGAGTTGATTTCCTTCCGGCGTCGCCTGCGAGGTGAGCTGTCGGGTTCGGGCTGGGAAGGCTGCCCGGCCGGTGGGTACCGGCTTCACCCCGAGGTGACCCTGTGCTGCGCCACGCACCTGATCGCTCAGGTGCACAGCTGTGGCACGCACCGAGGTGCGCACCGTGGGCCACCGAAGGTGGGTCCCCCGCTTCCGCCGTGAGCTGGGTAGGCGTCGTTGGTAGGCGGCGTCTCTGCCGAATCGAGGATGGCTCACCGGCGGAACTAGGCGTATGAGCACATCCGGCAACCGGTTCGGGGTTGCCGTGACAACGTTGCACTAGATTCACCGAATAACAAAGTCATAACGTCCGTTGTGTCAGGACATTACGGACATATCAGCCGTGAGGCTTGTCACCACGATGACAGCTTCCACTGTCGTTACCTTGCTGTTATATGGCCTCTGACCTGCGGGTATGTATCTGAACTGATCGCTTACTGTCCAGAGAGGGCAATGAGGTGGAATTCACAGACGTGATTCGTAGGCGCCGCATGATCCGCCGCTATGACGCCACGGAAGATCTTTCCCGAGATCAATTGACGCGTTTTCTGGAATTGGCGATCCGTGCCCCGAGCGCTGGTTTCAGCCAGGGCTGGGACTTCGTCGTCCTGACCAGACCCGTTGACCGGGAACGGTTCTGGACCGCCACCACCGATCCCCAGGTCCCGGCCGACCGGTGGCTCGACGGCATGCGCACCGCCCCCACGCTGGTGCTCTGCCTGTCCGACCCGCAGCGCTACCTGAGCCGCTACGCCGAGCCCGACAAGGGCTGGACCGACCGTGACCCGGCGCGGTGGCCGGTGCCGTACTGGGACGTCGACACCGGCATGGCGGCCCTGGTGCTGTTGCTGGCCGGCGTGGACGCCGGTCTGGGCGGCTGCTTCTTCGGCGTTCCTCCCGCACGGGCCGACGCCGTCCGGGAGGCCTTCGACATCCCGGCCGACCGCAACCTGGTCGGGGTGGTCAGTCTGGGTCGACCCGGGGCCGATCGCCCCTCCCCCTCGGTGCGCCGAGGCCGCCGCCCACTGTCCGACGTCGCGCACAACGGCCGTTTCGGCGCGGCCTGGCCCGGCTGAGGTCGCCCCTCGGCGAGAATGGGCGGCATGGCCCGCGCCACCAACCCACCACCGGACACCGCCGGCGAGCGGATCGTCGACATCGATGTCCAGACCGAGATGCAGGGTGCCTTCCTGGAGTACGCCTACTCGGTGATCTACTCCCGGGCACTGCCCGACGCCCGGGACGGCCTCAAGCCGGTGCAGCGCCGCATCCTGTACTCGATGGCCGAGATGGGCTTGCGACCCGACCGCGCGCACGTCAAGTGCGGTCGCATCGTCGGCGACGTCATGGGCAAGCTGCACCCTCACGGCGACAGTGCGATCTACGACGCACTGGTGCGCCTGGCGCAGGACTTCACGATGCGGCTGCCACTGATCGACGGCCACGGCAACTTCGGTTCGCTGGACGACGGCCCGGCCGCCTACCGCTACTGCGTCACCGGCGAGACCCGGATCCGGCTGGCCGACGGCAGCTCGCCGCGCATCGGTGACCTGGCCGCGCGCCACGGCCTCGAGGCGAACTCGGAGGCCGACGTCGACCTGCAGGTCCTCGACCGGCACGGACGGCCGGTGCGGGCCGACCGGATCTTCCATTCCGGCACCCACCCGGTGATCGCGGTCTCGACCGAGACCGGCCACGAGCTGCAGGGCAGCCACAACCACCCGGTACTCACCCTGCGCGAGGTCGACCGGGTACCGCGGCTGGTCTGGCGACGCCTGGACCAGTTGCAGCCCGGCGACGTGCTGTGCCTGGCGCGCCATGCCGCGCACCCGTCGTCCGGGCCGACCGAACGCACCGATCCCGTGGCCGTCGACGGCCAGGCCGCCTACGTGGCCGGCGGTGGCGCCGAGGGCCTGGTCGAGGGCATCCCGGATGCCGTCTGGTGCGCCACCCCGGCGACCAAACGAGCCTTCCTCAGCGCAGCGTTCCAGAGTGACGGCAGCGTCGTGCGTGGCCGGCGCCACACGGTCTCGGTGCGCTACCGCACCCCTCACCGGCGCCTGGCCCGTGACCTGGCCCAGGTGCTGCTGGAGTTCGGAGTGGTCGCCCAGCTGACGCAGGACGTGCACCGAGGCGCCTATCGGGTGTTGATCGCCGGACGGCACAACGTGGCGGAGTTCGCCGCGTCGGTCTCGTTCCTCGGCTCGAGCCAGGCCCGGTTGCACCGGGCACTCGACCAGATACCGCAGACCGCGCACCGGATGAGCGCCGACGCCGCACCGTTCCTGGCCGACTACCTGGTGCGCGCCCTGCCCACCCCCCGTCCGGACACGAGCTGGGTGCCGGCCGACACCCTGGACGGCTGGCCCGACCGGCGGGCGGGGGTGATGGCGACGCTCGATCGCACCTCGGTGCGCGAGGTGGTGGCCCAGATCCTGGATCCGGGCTATCGGTACGTGCACGTCGCCTCGGTCGAACCCCGGGCACCCGAACCGGTCTACTCGGTGCGAGTGGCGACCGAGGACCACTCGTTCCTGGCCGGGGGCTTCGTCAACCACAACACCGAGGCCCGGATGGCCTCGCCGGCCGCGCTCATGACCGATGGCCTCGACGAGAACGTGATCGACTTCGTCCCGAACTACGATGGCCAGCTGATGCAGCCCGACGTCTTGCCGTCGGCCTTCCCGAACCTGTTGGTCAACGGAGCGAGCGGAATCGCCGTCGGCATGGCCACGAACATGCCGCCGCACAATCTGATCGAGGTCATCGGCGCGGCGCGGCATCTGCTCACCCACCCCGAGGCGTCGCTGGACGACCTGATGCGGTTCGTGCCCGGACCCGACCTGCCCACCGGCGGCAAGATCGTCGGCCTCGACGGCATCCGCGATGCCTATGCCACCGGCCGCGGCACGTTCCGTACCCGGGCCACCACGCGGGTGGAGGCGATCACCCCTCGGCGGCAGGGCATCGTGGTCACCGAGCTGCCCTACCTGGTCGGCCCCGAGAAGGTGCTCGAGAAGATCAAGGATCTGGTGCAGGCCAAGCGGTTGCACGGCATCGCGAACGTGGTCGATCTGACCGACCGCGAGCAGGGCCTGCGCCTGGTGATCGAGCTCAAGGGTGGATTCAACGCGGACGCCGTCTTGGAGCACCTGTTCCGGATGACGCCGATGGAGGATTCCTTCGGTATCAACAACGTCGCCCTGGTCGAGGGCCAGCCCCGCACCCTGGGCCTGCGCGAGATGCTCGAGGTCTACATCGGGCACCGGCTCGAGGTGGTGCGCCGGCGTTGCGAACACCGCCTCGGCAAGGCCGCCGACCGGCTGCACCTGGTCGAGGGTCTGCTCATCGCGATCCTCGACATCGACGAGGTCATCGCGGTCATCCGCTCCAGCGACGACACGGCGCAGGCACGCACCCGGTTGATGGAGATCTTCGACCTGAGCCGGGTGCAGGCCGACTACATCCTCGAGATGCCGTTACGGCGGCTGACCAAGTTCTCCAAGCTCGAACTCGACAAGGAGAAGATCGAGCTCGAGACCACCATGGCCGAGCTCCGCGCGATCCTGGCCGACGAGGGGCGACGGCGCGAGGTGGTCTCCACCGAACTGGCCGACGTCGCCTCCGCCTACGGGACCCCGCGGCGCACGGTCCTGCTGGAATCCGCCGGGGCGGCCGTGACCGCTTCTCGCGCAACACCTCTGGAGATCGCCGACGACCCGTGCTGGGTGCTCATGTCCTCCACCGGCCTGCTGGCCCGGACGGCGTCCGACGAGGCCCTGTCGCCCGCCGACCCCGCCCGGCGGGCGGCCCACGACGCCGTGGTCAGCAAGGTGGCGGGGACCGCGCGCGGTGAGGTCGCAGCGCTCACCACCCATGGCCGCATGGTGCGTCTCGGGGTGGTCGACATGCCCTCGCTACCTCCGACGTCCAGCGCACCGTCCCTGTCCGGCGGCGTGCGGATCGAGGAGTTCCTGGCGCTCGAGAAGGGCGAGCGGGTGCTGGCCCTGACCTCGCTGCGCACCGACGGCCCGGGAATCGCGGTGGGCACCGCTCAGGGTGTGGTCAAGCGGGTGTTGGCCGACTACCCGGGCAACAAGGACTCGTGGGAGATCATCGCCCTGCGCGACGGTGACCAGGTGATCGGGGCCGTCGAACTGCCCTCGGAGAACAGCGATCTCGTCTTCGTCAGCAGCGACGCGCAGTTGCTGCGATTCGGCGCCGACAAGGTGCGCCCGCAGGGACGGGCAGCCGGTGGCATGGCCGGCATCGCGCTGTCGCGCGGCGCGCGGGCGATCTTCTTCGGTGCCGTCGACCTGACCCTGGACGACGGCGAGTGGGCCAGCGTGGTGGTCACCGTGGCCGGATCCGGCTATGGCCTGCCGGGGACGCAGACCGGCAGCGCGAAGGTGACCCCGTTCGCGGAGTACCCGGCCAAGGGGCGAGCCACCGGCGGCGTGCGCTGCCAACGATTCCTCAAGGGCGAGGACACCTTGCTGCTCGCCTGGGCCGGCACCGCTCCCCCGCTGGCGGCAGGCGCCAACGGTGTCGCCGTCCCCCTGCCCCCACCGGACTCCCGCCGCGACGGCTCCGGCACCCCGCTGCGCCAACCCGTCGCCGCCGTCACCTCCCCCGCCTGACCAGCCCCCCGAGCCCCCCGAGCCCCCCGAGCACAACCCGCTCATGCTCCGCAGGTGCCGGCTCATGCTCCGCAGGTGCCGGACAAATCCGACATCGTGTCGACATCGCCGGTCACCCGCGGAGCATGAGCGGGTTGGGTTCGGGGTGTGGCCGGGCCGGTTCAGCCGACCAGGTGCTCCATGGCGAGCTGGTTGAGGCGCACGAAACCGCAGTTGCGCCGTCCGGCCTCGTCGGGGTCGAAGGCGTTGTCCTCGTCCGTGCCGGCCACGAGGTCGGCGATGCTCTCGCCCGGGTTCAGTGTCGGGACGGCGAGCTCGGCCAGCCCGGCGGTCGCGACCGCCTCGACCACCCGCGGATCCGCACGGAACGCGGCAGCCTTGTCGGCGAGCAGCAGGTACATGTCCATGCAGGCCCGGGCCGAGTCCCACACGCCGTCCAGGTACTCGGTGCGCGAGGGCTTGTAGTCGAAGTGCTTCGGCCCGGTGTAACGCGGCGCATCGGGTGAGCCGGTGAAGCCGTTCTCCAGCAGGTCGACGGTGAAGAACGCCGAGGCCAGGTCACCGTGGCCGAAGACCAGGTCCTGGTCGTACTTCATGCCCCGCTGCCCGTTGAGGTCGATGTGGAACAGCTTGCCGCTGAACATCGCCTGAGCCAGCCCGTGCACGTAGTTCAGACCCGCCATCTGCTCGTGGCCGACCTCGGGGTTCAGGCCCACGATGTCGCCGTGCTCCAGCTCGGCGATGAGCCCCAGGGCGTGCCCGATGGTGGGCAGGAAGATGTCGCCCCGAGGCTCGTTGGGCTTGGGCTCGAGGCCGATCCGCAGGCTGTAGCCCTGCGACTTGATGTACCCGGCGACGGTGTCCAGGCCCTCCTTGTAGCGCTCGAGCGCGGCGTAGAGGTTCTTGGACCCGTCGTACTCGCTGCCCTCGCGCCCACCCCACATCACGAAGGTGTCGGCACCCATCTCGGCGGCCAGGTCGACGGCGCGGAGGATCTTGCGCAATCCGAACCGGCGCACGCCCCGGTCGTTGGCGGTCAGCCCGCCGTCCTTGAACACCGGGTGGCTGAAGGTGTTGGTGGTGACCATCTCGATCACGATGCCCGCGGCATCGGTGGCCTCCTTGAAGCGCCGGCAGGTCTTCTCCCGGGTGGCGTCGTCGACGCCGAAGCCGTACACGTCGTTGTCGTGGAAGCTCACCCCCCACGCGCCCAGCTCGGCCAGCTTGTCGGTGTACTCCCAGGGGTCGAGTGCCGGCCGGGTGGCCACGCCGAACGGGTCGACACCGACCCAACCGACGGTCCACAGGCCGAAGGAGAACTTGTCCTCGGGGCGGGGTTGACGGGGCATGTCCGGACCTCCTCTAATTTGTTGTATGGTAAAACTTAACCCGTCGACGGCCTCTGGTCAACGGTCCGAGAGCCCTCGATCAGGGATGGCGGGCAGCGCCGGTCAGGCCAGTCTGCGCGAGGCCAACCTGCGCCTGGTGACCGCCCTGGTCTATGCGTCCGACGAGCCACCCTCTCGCGCGGAGCTGGCATCGGCGAGCGGACTCACCCGCTCGACGGTCTCCCGGCTGGTGGACGAACTGGTGGCCGGCGGGCTGCTGCGCGAACTCGACCCGGCGCCGGCGAATGGACGGGGACGTCCCGCCGTCCCGCTGGCCCCCGCCCGCGCGAGCCTGGTGGCCACCGGCGCGGAGGTCGCGGCAGCCCATGTGTCGGTGCGCTGCATCGACCTGTCCGGACAGGTCCTGGCCGAGCGACGCCACGAGGCCCACTTGGTCGGCTCCGACCCCGGGATGGTGCTGGCCGAGCTCGGCCGCACCCTGGCGTCCGTGCACGACCAACTGCCGGACGGCGTGCGCCACCTCGGGACCGCACTCGCCCTGCCGGGTCTGGTCGAACGCGGTACCGGGCGCCTGCTGCAGGCGCCCAATCTCGGCTGGCGGGACGTCGTCCCGGCGCCTCTGGTGACCGGCGCCGAGGTGGTTCACGTCGGCAACGAGGCCGACCTCGCCGCGCTGGCCCTGACACAACGCCGGCCGGGGCGGCCGTCGGAGCTGATCGACGTGGTGTACGTCTCCGGCGAGGTCGGGATCGGCGCGGCCGTGGTGCGCTCGGGGCAGGTGATGGCCGGACGCCACGGCTGGGCCGGCGAGGTCGGCCACATCAGCGTCGACCCCACCGGCCCCACCTGCCGATGCGGCTCGAGAGGGTGTTTGGAGCAGTACGCCGGACGCGCCGCGATCCTGCGGGCAGCCGGCCTACCCGAGGACACCCCGCCGCCCGACCTGCTCCGGCTCGCCGACGACGGACACCTCGGCGTCCGGCGTGCCCTGACCCGGGCAGGCTGGGCGCTCGGCGTGGTCCTGGCCGGAGTGGTCAACCTGCTCGATCTGCCGACCGTCGTCCTCGGCGGCGATCTGGACCTGCTGTCGCGGCACCTGAAGCCGGCAGCCGAACCAGAGCTGACCAGCCGGGTGCTGTCGGCTCGATGGGTCGCGCCGCAGCTGCTCGGCGCTGGCGAAAGCGATTCCGCCGCAGGGGGTTCCGTGGGATCTCCTACAGCCACGGGTGCGGCATACCACCTACTCGGCGAGGTCCTCGATCACCCCGCACAGCACGTGTGACCAGCCACCGGCAGCGACGCTGGCGACCATGATCTAGGCTCCCCTGTCGTGCGGTGGTGGCTCGGACGAGATGGCCGACGCGGCAACGCGTCCGGCGTCTTCGGGGCTACCCCGAGGTGGGCACGACAACCAGGGCATCACGGCGCAGGTGCCGGACAGCGCTGCGCGCTGTTCCGCACCCGCAGGACGAGTTCGGTCGGACGAGGCCACCACCGCACACGCCTCACCGCCAGGAATGGCCGACGCCTCGGCCGGACGACATGAGGCTCTCCGACAGCACCCTCGCCCGCGCTCTGGCGATGGCCTTTCTCGACGGCGACTGGGAGTTCGACCCGCTGCTGGACCGCGCCGCCCAGGTTCTCGGCGGACGACGACGGTGGGTCCGCCGGCTCGTCAAGGACCTGCTCGCCGCCTTCCCCCGCACCCCCCGCGACGCTCCGTCCGCTCTCGCCGGCTGGATCGGTGCCCATCCCTCCCTGATCGAGGCCGCGGCACGAGCGCGGGACGCCGCCCGCCCGCTCCGGGTGGCGGCAATCCACCCCGGGCACACCGAGATGGGCCGGCGTCGCTGGCCGGTTGCCACGCTCGACGATCTCGCCGACCTGGCCGAGCTGCTCGACCTCGACCAGGCACACCTCGCCTGGTTCGCCGACCAGCAGCACCGCGCGCGACGAGCTCCGGACGGGCCGCTGCACCACTATCGGCGGCGGTGGATCAGCCGATCGGGGCGAACTCCGCGACTGCTCGAGGTGCCATTGCCCCGGCTGCGCGCCCTGCAGCGCACGCTGACCCACGAGGTGCTCGCCCATATTCCGACCCACCCTGCTGCCCACGGTTTCGTCCGCGGCCGCGGTGCCGTCACCGGCGCCCAGCAGCATGTGGGGCGCGACGCCGTCCTCAGCCTGGATCTGTCGGCGTTCTTCGCCTCGGTGAGCGCGGCCCGGGTGCGGGCCATCTGGCGTGCCGCGGGCTACCCCGAGCCGGTAGCCGACGCCCTCACCGGCGTGGTGACGACGCTCGCCCCCGTCCGGATGCTCACCGCCATGCCGCCGGGCGGGCCACCCGAGGCCCGGGCTCTGCTTCGCGCCTGGCTGCGTGCCTCGCACCTACCCCAGGGTGCGCCCACCTCACCGGCCCTGGCCAACCTGGCGGCCCATCGGCTGGACGCCCGGCTGGCCGGCTACGCCGCAGCCGCCGGGTGGTGCTACACGCGCTACGCCGACGACCTGACCATCTCCGGTGGCCCGGAGATGGTCCGCCGCACCGACGCCGTGGTGGCGGCGCTGAGCCGGATCGTCACCGAGGAGGGGTTTCGGGTGAACCCCACCAAGACCCGGCTGCGCACCGCCAGCCAACGCCAGCTGGTGACCGGGATCGTGGTGAACCGCCGTCCCGGCCCCGGTCGATCCGAATATGATCAGCTGAAAGCGTTGCTGCACAACGCTTCCCGCACCGGCGGCCAGGCGCAGAACCGCGACGGTCACCCCGCGTTCGCCGCTCACGTCCGCGGCCGGATCGCCTGGGTCGCCCAACTCCACCCCGAACGCGGCGCCCGACTGCTCGCCACGTGGCACGAGGTGGACTGGAGCTGAGGCGAGCACTCTCGAACAACCCCTGGTGATCACGATGAGGATCTTTCTCGTCGTGAGTACTCGACACGTGGGTGACGGTCGGCGGTGGGCGCGGTCGTGCGGGTCAGGCGTGGGTGTGGAACTCGTGGGAGGCGTGGCTGGCCGGTTCGAGCTGGAAGGTGCAGTGCTCGACGTCGAAGTGCCCGGCAAGGCATTCGGCGAACGTGTCCAGCAGGCGGCCGATCCCGCCGTCGGCCAGGGCCTCGTCGGTGACGATGACGTGGACAGACAGGACCGGTAGACCCGAGGTGATGGTCCAGGCGTGTAGGTCGTGCGCGCCGAGCACGCCGGGGACGTCGAGCAGGTGTCGGCGCACCTGGTCGAGTTCGACGCCCCGCGGGGTTGCCTCCAGCAGCACGTCGACCGCTTCACGAAGCAGCGTCCAGGTGCGTGGAAGGATCATCAGGGAGACGACGACGGAGGCGACCACGTCCGCCCGGACCCACCCGGTCACCGCAATCACGGCGGCGGCCGCGATGACCGCGATCGAGCCGAGGGTGTCGCCGAGGACCTCCAGGTAGGCACCGCGGACGTTCAGGCTGTCCTGGGAGCCGGCATGCAGCACGAGCAGGCCGACGATATTGGCCAACAGACCGACGACGGCGAAGACGAGCATGGCCCTGCCCTCGACCTGCGGCTCCTGAACCCACCTGGTCCAGGCCTCGATCAGGATGTAGATCGCCACACCGAACAGCAGGACGGCGTTGACCACCGCCGCGAGAATCTCCAGCCGGTAGTAGCCGAACGTGCGTTCCGCGGTGGCCGGACGCGACGCGAAGGTGATCGCCAGTACGGCGAGGAGGATTCCGGCGACATCGGTGGACATGTGGCCCGCATCGGCCAGCAACGCCAGCGATCCGGTGATCCAGGCGCCGACCAGCTCGGCGACCAGCACCGTCGTGGTGATGGCCAGCACGATCAGCAGTCGGCCCCGGTTCTGGCCACCGGCGCTGACGGCATGCCCGTGTCCCTGCCCGTGTCCGGAGCGGGGGGCGCCACTCATGAAGGGTTCTCCGTGGTGAGGTCATGGATCGCTACCGAGGCCACCGGAATCGTCACCGGAATGGTGGTGGCGTCCGCGTCGGCGTCCAACCCGGGGGTGCAGGTGCAGGCGTCACCTCTCCAGGCCTCCCTGCCCTCCTGCACAGCCAGGCCAGCGACGACGAGGCCGACCAGCGGGTCTGCCCACCACCACCCGAGCGTGGCGTTCAGCAGCAGCCCGACCAGCAGGACACCGGACAGGTAGGTGCACAGCAGGGTCTGCTTGGAGTCGGCCACCACGGTGGCCGAACCGAGCCGGCGGCCGGTGCGTCGCTGTGCCCAGGACAGAAACGGCATCACCAGCAGTGACAAGGCGGCGATCACGATCCCGACGGTGGACCGCTCAGCCTGGACGCCGGTGAGCAGGGTGCGCGCGGACTCGAAGCTCACATAGCCGGCCAGGGCGAAGAACGACAGCGCCAGCATCCGCAACGCCTGGCGTTCGCGGGACTGCGGCAGCGGATGCCCGAACTGCCACAGGATGATCAACCCGGAGGACATCTCCACGATGGAGTCCAGCCCGAAGCCGACCAGCGCGATCGACGAGGCCGCCGCCCCGGCGGCGAGGGAGACCGCCGCTTCGACCGAGTTGTAGGCCACCGACGCGCCGGCCAGCAGCCGTGCCCGTCGCCCCAGGGCGACACGCCGCTCAGGTGTCACCGAGTCGTTCATGGAGTCGCCTGCGTCCCGTAGCGAGGGCACAGGGCGACAGCGGCACCCGTCGCAGCCAGCAGCTGCTCGGCGGCCTGCAGCACCGCTCGCACCTCATCCGGCACCGCGAGGGAGTACACCGACGCCCGACCCTGCGGGCGGACCTGGATCACGCCGCAGTCCAGCAGGCATCGCAGATGCGCCGACACCGTGGACTGCGCCAGCGCCAGATGCTCGGTCAGCTCCACCACGCGGTGTTCCCCGAGCATCAGATGCGCCACGATCGCCAGCCGGGACGGATCCGCCAACGACCGGAACAAGCTGGTGGCCGCAGCCAGCGACTCAACATCGGCCACCATCGGTTTCATCGCCATATGACGATGATAGACCGCGTCGTCCAGGTCGGCTGCAGCACCCGGTACGGGTCAGGCGTCGATGCGGTCGCGATCCAGCGCGGCGGCCCCGGCCACGATGAAGTCCTTGCGCGGCGCCACGTCGTTGCCCATCAACAGCTCGAACACCTTGGTCGCCGCCTCGAGGTCGCTCATCCGCACCCGGCGCAAGGTGCGGTGACGCGGGTCCATGGTGGTCTCGGCGAGCTGGTCGGCGTCCATCTCGCCCAGACCCTTGTAGCGCTGCGGCGGGGTCTTGTAGGTGCGGCTCTTCTTGTCCAGCGCCGCCAGGGTGCGGTGCAGTTCGGCGTCGGAGTAGGTGTAGACGTACTCGTTCTTCTTCGCCCCGGGGTTGACGATCTCGACCCGGTGCAACGGCGGGACGGCGGCGAACACCCGCCCGGCCTCGACCAACGGGCGCATGTACCGGAAGAACAACGTCAGCAGCAGAGTGCGGATGTGCGCGCCGTCCACATCGGCGTCCGACATCAGGATGATCTTGCCGTAGCGCACGGCCTCGAGGTCGAAGGTACGCCCCGACCCGGCGCCGATCACCTGGATGATCGCCGCGCACTCGGCGTTCTTGAGCATGTCGGCGACGGAGGCCTTCTGCACGTTGAGGATCTTGCCTCGAATGGGGAGCAGCGCCTGGAACTCGCTGATCCGCGCCCGCCGCGCCGTCCCGAGCGCGGAGTCACCCTCGACGATGAACAACTCGCTGCGCTCGACGTCGTCGCTGCGACAGTCGACCAACTTGGACGGCAGCGACGAACTCTCGAGCGCGTTCTTTCGCCGACTGATCTCCTTGTGCTGGCGGGCGGCCACCCGGGTGCGCATCGCCCCGACGACCTTCTCGAGCAGCAGGGCCGCCTGAGCCTTCTCGACGCGTTTGGCCGAGGTCAGCAGCGCGGTCAGCTCACGCTCGACCACGTCGGCCACGATCTTGCGGACCGCAGAGGTCCCCAGCACCTCCTTGGTCTGCCCTTCGAACTGCGGCTCGGCCAGGCGCACGGTGACCACCGCGGTCAGACCTTCCAGGACGTCGTCCTTCTCGAGCTTGTCGTCCTTGCCGAACTTGAGCCGCCGCGCATTGTCGTCCACGACCTTCTTGAAGGTCTTGACCAGCGAGGCCTCGAAGCCGGCGATGTGGGTGCCGCCCTTGGGCGTGGCGATGATGTTGACGAACGAACGCACCTCGGTGTCGTAGCCGGTGCCCCAGCGCAATGCCACGTCGACCTGACACTCTCGCTCGAGCTCGGTCGGGGTCATGTGCCCCCGGTCGTCGAGCACCGGCACGGTCTCGCGGAACGTCCCCGTGCCGCGCAACCGCCAGACGTCGCTGACCTTCTCGTCCGTGGCCAGGAACTCGGCGAACTCGGCGATCCCTCCGTCGTGCAGGAAGGTCTCGGTGTGGCGGCCGTGCTCGCCCGGGGTGCCGGGCAGCGCCCGCGCGTCGCAGAGCTCGATCGCCAGCCCGGGAACCAGATAGCTGGTCTGGCGCGCCCGGGTGACCAGCTCGTCATAGGTGAACGCGGCGTCCTTGAGGAAGATCTGCCGGTCGGCCCAGTACCGCACCCGGGTACCGGTGACCCCCCGCTTGACCGTACCGACGATGCGCAGGTCGCTGCGATCGGTGAACGGCGTGAACGGCGAGTCCGGGGACGGCGGGCCACCGGCGTCGTCGAACACGCCCGGCTCGCCGCGCCGGAAGCTCATCGCGTGGGTCTTGCCTGCGCGGTACACCTCGACGTCCAGGCGGGCCGACAAGGCGTTCACCACGCTGGCGCCCACGCCGTGCAGACCGCCCGATGCGGCGTAGGAGCCGCCGCCGAACTTCCCACCCGCGTGCAGCTTGGTGTAGACCACCTCGACCCCGGACAATCCGGTCTTCGGCTCGATGTCGACCGGGATACCTCGGCCGTCATCGGCCACCTCGACCGACCCGTCGGCATGAAGCACGACGTCGATGCGCTTGCAGTGCTCGCCCAGAGCCTCGTCGACCGAGTTGTCGATGATCTCCCACAGGCAGTGCATCAGACCCCGGGAATCGGTGGACCCGATGTACATGCCGGGGCGCTTGCGCACGGCCTCGAGGCCCTCGAGTACCGACAGGTGGCGGGCGGTGTAGTCGGACGAGCCTGCGGCCGCTCGGCGCGCGGTGCCCCCGGCGCGGTTGGTGCCTATCGGCTGAACGGCCACTGCCTGCCCACCTCGTGTCAGTCTGATCTGGTCTGATCCGGTCTGGTCCGCGGATCTCGGGCCATTTTCTCGTACGTCTGATCGAGGCTACCTGGCCGCATCGAGCGGCTTCGCGGTGAGCGAACGCGACTCGCCGCGGTTTTCGGGAAGTGCTCGGCCTGGTTGACTGTTGCCGAGAACGCAGCGACCGACAGGAACATCGCACCAGGCACGTATCCGCCGACCCGGCCGAAGGAGGCCCGCAGTGAACGCCACCCTTGCCCCAACTGCGCTCAGCGCGGCCGATCGCTGCGACCGATGCGGCGCCCGCGCCTACATCCGGGTGGTCCTGCCCGGTGGAGCCGACCTGCTCTTCTGCGCTCACCACGGCCGCACCCACGAGGGCGCACTGCGCGAGCGCGCCGTCCATTTTCACGACGAGACCGGCCGCTTGGTCGAGTCCACGCCCGGTACCGCGCCGGACGACGAGCGCTGAGGTCGTCGGCGTCCGACAGGTGAGCAGACGCAGCACCACCTAGGCTCCAGGCCATGGGGATCACCATCCTGGCCGGCGTCCTGATCGTGGCCGGGCTGATCGGCATCGTCGTCCCGGTGCTGCCGGGCCTGCTGCTGAGCTGGGCCGGCGTCCTGATCTGGGCACTCTCGCTGCGCACCGGCGGCGCCTGGACCGCGCTCGCCATCGCCACGGCGATCATGGTGATCGGCTCGGTGATCAAGTATCTGGTGCCCGGACGGACGCTGCGCGAGGCCGGCGTGCCCTGGTCGAGTCTCGGTCTGGGCACCCTTCTCGGCATCGTCGGGTTCGTCGTGATCCCGGTGCTGGGCCTGTTCGTGGGCTTCGTCGCCGGGGTCTACCTGGGTGAGCGGATCCGCCTGGACGACAACTCCGCCGCCTGGCCCTCGACCGTGGCTGCCCTCAAGGCGGTCGGCCTGAGCATGCTCATCGAGCTGCTCGCCGGCCTGCTCATCGCCGTCACCTGGGCCGCAGCCCTGATCGTCACCTGACCCCGGACACCCCACCCCAACCCCATCCCAACCTGCTCATGCTCCGCAGGGAACGGGTCATGCTCCGCAGCTGACGCTTTTCAGGCCGAATCCGGCGGGACGACGCGTCACCTGCGGAGCATGAGCAGGTTGGGCTGGGGGTCACAGGGCGAAGGCAACCCCACCACCGAGCACCAGCAGGACGACGCCCGTGAGCCCGTGCAGCCAGGTGTCCACTGCCGGTCGGGTGACCAGCGCCCGGCCGCGTTCGACCGCACCCACGAACACCACGTACCAGGCGGACGTCGTCAGCGCCCAGACCGCGCCGAGCATGACGCCACTGGCGAACACGTACCCGCGCGGCGCGATGAACTGCGGAATGAGCGAGATCGCGAACACTCCCGCCTTGGGGTTGCCCAGATTGGTGGCCAGCCCGGCGAGGTAGGCCCCGGGCCGATCCGTCGTCGACTGCGTCGACTCATCGCGGGCCGTGGAGGAGCCCTCGCTACGCCGACTGCGCCACATGGCCCGAAGGCTGTTCACCCCGAGGACCGCGAGTACCAGCCCGCCCCCCACGCGCAACACCGCGTAGGCGCTCGGGTTGGCCAACAGCAGTGCCGAGAGGCCACCGGCCGCCGTGGTCGACCAGATCAGCAGGCCGGTGCAGGTGCCCGCGATGCTGATCCAGGCTAGCCGCGGTCCGCCGGCCAACGCCTGGCGCAGCATGAGGGCCTGCCCGGCCCCCGGCACCATGGCCAGCAGCCAACAGGTGGCGACGAACGCGGGTAGCCGGATCGGCACGGTGGCCCTCCTGAATGAGTCGGTATCTCAGCCTGACTCCACCCAGGAACCAAACAAAGTCAACTCTCTTCCGTCTACCTTCGAGATGATGTGATCCGCGCCGGCCACGCCGCGCGGTAACAGCTCGACCGCGAAGCTCAGAGTTCGGGTTTCACTCCCCAGGTCCGCTTCGAGACCGAGTCCTACGACGTGGCCCAGGCCTTCGTGGGACCTCGATCACCATCACCCCTGAATTGCGCCCCCGAACCCAAACCTGCTCATGCTCCGCAGAGAACGACTCATGCTCCGCAGATGACGCTTTTCAGACCGTTTCCGGCCGGACGACGCGTCACCTGCGGAGCATGAGCAGGTTTGGGGTGGGTTTGCTCAGTCGAGGTAGTCGCGCAGGACCTGGGAGCGGCTGGGGTGGCGCAGCTTGGACATGGTCTTGGACTCGATCTGGCGGATCCGCTCTCGCGTGACGCCGTAGACCTTGCCGATCTCGTCCAGCGTCTTGGGCTGGCCGTCGGTCAGGCCGAAGCGCATCGAGACGACGCCGGCCTCGCGCTCGGACAGGGTGTCCAGCACCGAGTGCAATTGCTCCTGCAGCAGGGTGAACGAGACGGCGTCCGCCGGGACGACGGCCTCGGAATCCTCGATCAGGTCACCGAACTCGCTGTCGCCGTCCTCGCCGAGCGGGGTGTGCAACGAGATCGGCTCACGGCCGTACTTCTGAACCTCGACCACCTTCTCGGGGGTCATGTCCAGTTCCTTGGCCAGCTCCTCCGGGGTGGGCTCGCGGCCCAGGTCCTGGAGCATCTGACGCTGCACCCGGGCCAGCTTGTTGATGACCTCGACCATGTGCACCGGGATCCGGATGGTGCGGGCCTGGTCGGCCATCGCGCGGGTGATCGCCTGCCGGATCCACCACGTGGCGTAGGTCGAGAACTTGTAGCCCTTGGTGTAGTCGAACTTCTCCACCGCGCGGATCAGACCCAGGTTGCCCTCCTGGATCAGGTCCAGGAACAACATGCCGCGTCCCGTGTAGCGCTTGGCCAACGAGACCACGAGCCGCAGGTTCGCCTCGAGCAGGTGGTTCTTGGCGCGGCGCCCGTCCTCGGCGATCCAGTACAGCTCACGGCGCATCTTCTGTTCGAGCTTGGCGCCGGAGTTCAGCTTCTCCTCGGCGAACAGGCCGGCCTCGATGCGCTTGGCCAGTTCGACCTCCTGCTCGGCATTGAGCAGCGCCACCTTGCCGATCTGCTTGAGATAGTCCTTGACCGGGTCGGCCGTGGCGCCCGCCGTGGCCACCTGCTGCGCCGGGGCATCGTCATCGTCGTCGGACAGGACGAACGCGTCCTCCTCCTCGACGGCGGCGGGGGCCTCGGCCTCGACGGCGGCGACGACCTCGGGGGTCTCCTCCGCCTCGACGATGTCGGTCAGATCGGGCTCGGCCACCTCGAGCTCGGTCTCGTCGATGGCCTCCAACTCGACGTCCCCGTCGGCGGCCACCGGCACCTCGTCCGTCCCCGCGGCGGCGGCCTTGGCGCCACGCCCCTTGGCAGGAGCCTTGGCGGCGGACTTCTTGGCCGGCTTGGCGACACCCTCGGCGGCATCGTCAGAGGTCGCTGCGCGGCTGGACCGCTTGGCCGGAACCGTCGCCTTCACCGTCGCCTTGGCCGTCGCACCGGCAGCAGCGAGCACACCACCACCCGAGGAAGCCGCCTCGAGGGGACCCTCGTGCTCAGAGGGGACGGGAGCGGACACGGAAGCCGGAACCGACGACACGGACGACCTTTCGTCGCGAAGGATGGAACACCGGGGACAACGTCCAGGCACGCGAAGACATGCCCCAACGGGTCAACTCGTCATTCTGGCATGTGAGGTGCACCCACAGCACATCGAAAGCTCGCTCCCCCAGGGCGAGTCATCCACGCGTGGCCTTGGCCGCCTCTTTGACAGCCCGTTTGTGCTCACGCACCTTGTGCAGCGAGGCCGCATCGGTCACGTCGGCCACCGACCGATAGCCGTCCAGGGCGTAGTCTCCTGCGGCCCGCTGCCACCCCTCGGGACGCACCCCGAGCTGCTTGGCCAGCAGTGCCAGGAAGATCGCGGCCTTCTGTTGGCCGAAACCGGGCAACGCCTTCAGCCGCGCCACGAGCTCGGCGCCACTGGCTGCCTCCCGCCACAGCGCCGCGGTGTCACCGTCGTAGTGCTCGACGATGTGCCGGGCCAGCGCCACCACCCGCCCGGCCATGCTGCCGGGATACCGGTGGACGGCGGGAGGCCCGGTCATCAGCGCCACGAAGGTCTGCTCGTCCTGGGCCGCCACCTCGACCGGGTCGAGCCGATCGACGCCCAACCGCTCGGCGATCAATGCCGGCCCGGCGAAGGCGCGCTCCATCGGAAACTGCTGATCCAGCAGCATGCCGACCAGGAGGGCGAACGGGTCGCGCGACAGCAGGTCGTCAGCCGCCGGCTCTTGAGCCAGCACCAGCCGAGGGGTCGTCACGTCGCCGCGCTCAGTCGGACTCGGCCTTGACGGCCAGGACGGGGCACGGCGCCTCGAGCAGGATCCGTTGCGCATTGGACCCGAGGATCAACTTGCCCACGGGAGTCCGGCGACGCAGACCGATGACGATGAAATCGGCGTCCACCTCGACGGCCACCGCGATCAGGTCCTCGGCAGGGTCCATGCCACGCACCAACTGGCGGACCTCGTACGTGACCCCGTCCGCATCGAGCTGGGTCCGGATGTACTCGACATCGCGCTCATACCGGACCGCTTCGTCGGCATCGAGATCCCGCCCACCCCGATTCGAGTTGATCACGACGAGGTCGGTGTTGCGCAGACGGCATTCCCGGGCAGCGTGACGCAGCGCGGCGCGGCCCTCGGGAGTAGCCACATATCCCACGACGACAGGCATGCTTCAACCTACCGTGAGGGCATGGCAGCGCACGACGGCAACGGCTGGGTCGCCTGTCGATGCGGTGCAGAGCACTGGGGCCGTTTCGGCGCGGCGGGACTTTTGCTGCTCAGCGACCCGGACCCTGTCCTCCACGGCACCCCGTCATCTCGGCGGGCGCTGATGCAGCTGAGGGCCGGTTGGGTCCACCAAGGCGGCTTGTGGGCACTACCCGGCGGCGCCCGCGACAGTCACGAGGACGTGGTCACGGCTGCCCTGCGCGAGGCGGCCGAGGAGGTCGGCGCCGAGGCAGAGCACCTCACCGTGCTGGCCCAGCTCGACGGTGTCGACCACGGCGACTGGAGCTACACCTACGTGGTGGCCCGCACCACCCGTCCAGGGCACGTCACGGTGCGCACCACGGAGAGCGAAGAGCTGCGGTGGGTCAGCCTGGACGAGGTGCCGGCGCTGCCGCTGCACCCCGCCCTGGACGCCGCGTGGCCGGAGCTGTCGCGGGCTCTCGCCCACCTGACCTGACAGCCCCGACCACCGGCCTCACCGAGCTCGGCTCGGCCGACTCAGCCGATCGTGACGAGTCAGCCGGCCTTGGCCGCGCGGAAGCCGGTCTCGAGGTCGGCCAGGATGTCGGCGATGTTCTCGATGCCCACGGACAACCGCACCAGACCGGGGGTCACCCCGCTGGCGATCTGCTCCTCGGCGCTCAGCTGGCTGTGCGTGGTGGACGCCGGGTGGATCACCAGGCTGCGCACGTCGCCGATGTTCGCGACGTGGCTGTGCAATTCGAGGGCGTTCACGAACCGCTTGCCCGCCTCGACACCACCCTTGATCTCGAAGGCCAGGACGGCGCCGGTGCCCTTCGGGGCGTACTTCTTGCCCCGCTCGTACCAGGGGCTCGAGGTCAGACCGGCGTAGGCCACGGACTCCACTTCGTCACGCTGCTCGAGCCACTCGGCCACCGCCGCGGCATTCTGCACGTGCCGCTCGATGCGCAGGCTGAGCGTCTCGAGCCCCTGGGCCAACAGGAAGGCGTTGAACGGCGAGGCCGCTGGGCCGAGGTCGCGCAGCAACTGCACCCGAGCCTTCAGGATGAACGCGAGGTTCGCCCCGAGCCCGCTGCCCACGCCGAGGTCGCGGGCATACACCAGCCCGTGGTAGCTGGGGTCGGGCTGGTTGTAGTTGGGGAACCGATCGGGTGATGCGGCGAAGTCGAAGCTGCCGCCGTCGATGATGGCCCCGCCCAGGGCCGTGCCGTGTCCGCCGAGATACTTGGTGGTCGAGTGCACGACGATGTCGGCGCCCCACTCGAGCGGCCGGATCAGGTACGGCGTGGCCACGGTGTTGTCCACCACCAGCGGCACCCCGACCTCGTGGGCCACTGCGGCCACGCCCTCGATGTCGAGGATGTCCTGCTTGGGGTTGGCGATGGTCTCGCCGAAGAACGCCTTGGTGTTCGGACGCACCGCCGCGCGCCAGGAGTCCAGGTCGTCCGGGTCGTCGACGAAGGTGACCTCGATACCGATCTTCGGGAAGGTGTAGTGGAACAGGTTGTAGGTGCCGCCGTACAGGCTCGGGCTGGCCACGATGTGGTCGCCTGCCTCGGCCAGGTTGAGCAGGGCGAGGGTCTCGGCGGCTTGACCGCTGGCCACGAAGAGCGCACCCACACCACCCTCGAGGCTGGCCAACCTCTTCTCGACCACGTCGGTGGTGGGGTTCATCAATCGCGTGTAGATGTTGCCGAACTCCTTGAGTCCGAACAGGTTCGCTGCGTGATCGGTGTCCCGGAAGACGTAGGACGTGGTCTGGTAGATCGGCAGTGCCCGCGCCCCTGTGGTCGGGTCGGGCTCCTGACCGGCGTGGATCTGACGCGTTTCGAAGGACCAACCGTTACTCATGCGACTACTCCTCGAGCCGTGGGGCCCGTCACCGGGACCCGCGCTTGCCTCCGCCACCTCGGCGGCCGGCCATGTCATCACCCGGGGCACCCCACCGCGGAGGAGGGTTGCCGGCCAGCGAGCCGGGGCTTGACGCTGGCACTCTTGACCCGGCGGCAACAGTAAGCGCGGATGTCGGGATACGGGAAACCCCGTCTCACGATATGAGCGCTCGCTGACGGGCCACCCACGGCGGTGCGATGCAGGCACTCACCAAACCGAGCACCAGGTGGGACATCCGGTGCTGCGGCTGGTCCTGCAGCGCGCGCTCGGCCAGCAGCCGTGCCTGAACCGGTTCGCCCTGCCACCACGCCGCCCAGGCCAGGACACCCAGCGCCTCGGCACGTCGCCCGACCGGCGCCCGCCGAGCCACCGCAGCCAACACACGCCGGCTGCGGCGGAGCAGCTCGTCATCGGGAAGGTGGCGCTCTGCCTCGGCCATGGCCCGCTCGGCCTCCCCCGCCGCCATCAGGCGCGCCGAGCTGAGACCGTCGGCCCCGGTCGGCGCCGACATGGCGACCAGGACGGCGTCCCGGAAGCGCACGTCGTCCAGCCCCTGGACGAGATCGACCAGGTCTTCGCTGTCGATCTCGGCCGGAACCAGGTCGCCCTGTGCCGCCACCAGGTCGCCCCAGCGCCGCATCAGGTCGAAGCGGACCGCAGCGGTGCTCGGGACGTCGACGAACAACTCCGGCGGCAGCGGATCGACGGGAGCGACGTCGGCCACCAGGTCGTCGGCCTCCTCGACCAGGGCTTGACCGCGAGACACCAGGTCAGCGGCCATCGGGCCGGCGAACACCGACGCCAGCGGGAAGCCCTCGGGTGGGCAGCACCCCTCGTCCCGACAGAGGATGGACCGATAGCTCTGGTCATCGACCGTGATCACGTCCATCACCCCCAGCCGGCCGGCGCGTGCGGCCTTGCGCCACGCCTTGACCAGCGAGTCGGTCGGACGCTGCGTGATCAACAGGGCGACCGCAGCGGGGTGATCCTGGTCGGCCATCAGCCGCGCGAGGTGCTCGAAGGCCTGCCGGCGTTCCCGTACCGGAGGCAGGTCGAGCCGCGCGACCATACCCACCTGCATTCGCCCGGACCTGCCGGATCTGCCGGAGCCGCCCGGCCCGCCGTTGCGGCCCGCCTCACCGGAGGATCGGGCGGGGAGCATGCCGATCACCACCAGACTCTCGCGCGGACGGAATCCGATGCGGTAGTAGGCGTAAGCGATCAGGTCGGCCGGGTCGGCGGCGACGATGGTGTCCATACGGCCACCCTGCGCCCGGCGTTGCCGGTGGCGCTCGACGTCCCTGCCGGGCTGTGGACAGTGGGACGAAGTCCCTCGGCTGTGCACGCAACGACGTCGTCGTTGCGAGACCGGTTCACCTCCCGGTCGCGACCGAGTCCTCCACGACCTGGTCCACGACCTACTCCACGACCTACTCCACGACCTCGCCCACGACCACGCGCACCCCGGGTTCGGCGCCCGGCCCCGTGGTGGCCTTCTCCCACGCGAGGAAGGTCTCGGTCTCACTCAGCACGACCCCGGCCAACCAGGCGGCGACCAGCGCGTCGTCCCCGAGACCGAAGACCCACAGGAAGGCCTCGGGCATCAGATCGATCGGCGAGATCAGGTAGACCAGCCCGAGCCCGGCGGCCAGCAGCCGCGAACGATCCAGGTGCGGATACCTGCCGTTCAGCCCCAGCGACAGCATGCGCGGCACGGCCCGCAACCGCGGTCCGACGCCCATGCCCGGGCCGCTCGCGCTGCGCAACGCCCGGAACAGCGCGGCCCACGCCGCTCGCCGGCGAATCGTGACAGCCATGGAGGACCTCCTGCTCATCGTCAGCGACTCAACGAGCCCGGACCCTGCCGGTGTTCCGGCGCAGCGTGCGTTCCCGGTCCTGCCCAGTGTGCATCACGTCACATTCGCCGTGGGTATCAGCGCCGGGGGTACCGGGTTCCTGTCCGCGGGCGTGCTGGGGGGGAGGCCCGTCCCACACGGTCCGGTGGAGGCCTGCCACGGGGAGGCCTCCACCGGGACCTCTGGGCGGATCACCTGCCAAGATGGACACGTGCCCACCCGCCGTGTGCTGCCGCGTCCGGTGGCCGGAACCCGATCCGTGGCCACGGGAGTGGCCTCCCTCGTTCCCGATACCGACGGTCGCCGAGGCTGGACCCTCTTCGTGAACGGGATGGAGTCCAGCCACGTCGACCTGGACGATCCGACCCGGCTCGACTTCGAGTACATCCGCTGGCTGGTCGCCGGCATCGAATCCCTGCCCGTCGTGGCCCGGCCCGCAGAGGAGACCGATACCTGGCGCATCCTGCACCTGGGCGGTGGTGGCTGCACCCTGCCCCGCTACCTGGCCGCAGCCCACGACCGGGCACGTCAGGTCGTCGTCGAGCTCGACCCCGGCGTGCTCGAGCTGTCCCAGCAGGCCTTCGGGTTGCGCTCGCGGGCCCGCCTGCGGCTGCGCATCGGCGAGGCCCGAGCCGCGGTCACGGCCGAGGCGGACGCCGGCTGCGACGTGGTGGTGCGTGATGCCTTCATCGGCTCGAACGTGCCGCCTCACCTGCTGACCCGCCAGTTCGTGGCGGAGGTGGCCCGCATCCTGCGACCGGGCGGGCTCTACGTGGCCAATCTCGCGGACGGTGAGTTGTTGGCCACCGCACGCCGGGAAGTGGCCACGGCGCAGCAGAGCTTCGCGCACGTCGCCCTGGTCGCCGAGCCGGGCCAGCTCCGCGGACGGCGTTACGGCAACGTCGTGATCGCCGCCTCGCACTCCCCGCTGCCGGTCGTGGGATGGGCTCGTCGACTGGCCTCCGACCCGGTGCGTGCCCGGCTGGTGGACGGCGAGGCGGCTCGGGCCTTCGGGTCGGGCCGTCACCCGTTCGACGACGCCGATCTGGAGCCCGGATGGTTCGACCCGGCTCATGGCGCCCCGGCCGGCTCCACCACCGTCAGCCCGGATGCCGCCGCCGCGTCCCCGGTCGTTCTCGCGACCGAACCCATCGCGGCCAGTGCTGCACCCGCCCGCTCCAGCGAGACCCTGCGGGTGACCAGGTCGGCCGGACGCAACGCGCCCGAGGCCACCAGCGACAACAGCCGGGGATAGGACCGCGGCGACATGCCGTGGCTGCCCAACAGCTCCAGCTCCCCCGCGATCACCAGGTGCATCGGCACCGGCGGCCAGCCCAGCACCGGGGGCGTCAGCCCGATCTGCACGTGACGACCCCGCGGCCGCAGGCTCGCCACGGACGCCACCAGGGACGGGGCCACCAGGCCGCCCGAGCCGGCCGAACCACCGGTACCGCCGCCGGTTCTGCCACCGGTACTGCCGACGGCGTCCACCGAGACCTCGGCGCCGCCCCCGGTCAGCTCACGTACCCGTCGTCCGGTCTCGAGCGGATCGTCGTCCGGCAGGATCTGCAGGGTGTGCGCGGCACCCAACCGGGCCGCGAGGTCGAGCGCCTCGCGCCGGACGTCGACCGCCACCACGTGCGCCCCCGTCGCGGCACCGATCATGACCGCCGACAGCCCGGCACCACCGCAGCCGTACACCGCCAGCCACTGCCCGGCGCCCAGCCGGCCCACCTCGATCACGGCACGAAAGGCCGTGGCGAACCGGCAGCCGAGTGCCGCCGCCGAGGCGGCGTCGACCTGGTCGGCCAGACGCACCAGGTTGACCTCGGCCGCGTCGACCAGCACCAGATCGGCGAACGAACCCCACCGGGTGAAACCGGGCTGAGTCTGCTGCGGACAGACCTGGTGGTCCCCGGCCAGACAATGCACGCACCGGCCACACCCGTTGACGAACGGCGAGGTCACCCGCTCCCCCACCCGCCAGCCCCGGACGGCGCGACCGACCGCGGCGATGCGGCCGGCGAACTCGTGCCCGGGTACGTGCGGCAACCGGATGTCGGGATCATGGCCGAGCCACCCGTGCCAGTCGCTGCGACAGACACCGGTCGCCTCGACGGCCACGACCACCGCGTGATCCGGGCAGTCCGGGTCGGCCACCTCGCGCACCTCGAGCGGGCCACCGAAGGACTCGAAGATCACGGCGCGCATCGTGTCGGCTCCCGCTACAGCGCCGCGAGTTCGTCGGTCAGGTCGTCCAAGCCGAGCGAACCCTGCGACAGCGCCGCCATGTGCCATGCCTTGGCGTCGAACGTCTCGCCGCGAGCCGCGCGCGCGGCGCGGGCGGCGTCCCGGCCGGCCAGCCAGGCCCGCTCTCCGAGCTTGTAGCCGATGGCCTGCCCCGGCATGCCGAGATAACGGATGATCTCGCTGTCGACGAAGTCGCCCGGCCTGCCGCTGTTCGCGGCGAAGAACTCGCGCGCCAGCTGCGGCGTCCAGCGCTCACCCGGGTGGAATGCCGTGGCGACTCCCTGATCGGCGGGGATCGGCAACTGAAGGTGCATCCCGATGTCGATGATCACCCGGACGGCGCGCATCTGCTGGGCGTCCAGGAACCCCAGCCGCTCGCCCGGCTCGGTGAGGAAGCCCAACTCGTCCATCAGCCGCTCGGCGTACAAGGCCCAGCCCTCGACGTTCGCGCCGACCGACCCGATGGTCGACTGATACCGGGTCAGCTGCGGGGCGACGAACACCCATTGGCCCAGCTGCAGGTGATGACCGGGTACCCCCTCGTGGTACCAGGTGCTCACCAGATCCCAGGTGGGGAATCGGGTGCGCCCCAGGGTGGGCAGCCAGGTCCGTCCCGGGCGACTGAAATCCATCGACGGCGCCGTGTAGTAGGGCGCGGCGGCCGAACCCACCGGCGCGATCATCGCCTCGACCCGGCGCAGCGGAGCGGCCAGGTCGACGTGCACGCCGTCCAGCGCAGAGATCGCGCCGTCCATGAGCGCCTGCAGGTGATCCCGGACGGCGTCGACCCCCTCGATCGCCGGGCCGTGATCGTCCAGGTGCTGCATCGCCTGCCGCGGGGTGGAGCCGGGCAGCACCCGCTCGGCCCCGGAGCGCAGCTGCGCATCGAGCCGGGCGAACTCGGCCCAGCCCCAGGCGTAGGCCTCCGCGAGGTCGAGGTCGGCACCGGTCCACTGGCGCGCGTGCACGGCATAGCGCTCCGGCCCCACCGTGTCGCTGCCGGACGCCGCGGCGCGCGGTGCGTACTCGCGCGCCAACCAGTCGTGCAGCTCGGCGACGGCCCGATCAGCCGTGCGGGCCGCCGCGACCAGGGGGGCCTCGAGGCCGGGGTGCTCCCGGGCACCGCGCCCGGCGAAGGCCGTGAACCAGCCGCCGTCCCGGCCCCAGGTGCCGAGCTGATCGACCAAGGCGTCGACCAGCCCCGGGCCGGCCACCAGGTGCCGGTCCAGACCCTCGGCCAGGCTCTGGCGATACCCGTGCAGGGCATCCCCGACCCGACCCAATCGGGCACCGACGACCTGCCAGTCCTCGGCGGTGGCCACGGGCATCTGCAGGAAGACCGCGCGTACCTCGTGCACCGGGCTGGACAGGGTGCCGACGTCGCGCAGGGGCTCCCCGGTCTCGTGCACCGCCAGCGCCGCGGTCAACCGCTCCCGCAGCAGCCGGGCGCACCGCCGTTCGCTCTCTGGCCAGCCCTCGGCGCCGTTCGGCGCGGCCGCCATCAGTCCGTCGAGGGCGGCCAGCGTCGCGCCGGCCAGATCGGCCCGAGCCTCGAGACCGGTCGGCGACAGGTCGGTCAATGCGTCGTGACGCCCGGCGCCACCGAGGTAGCTGGCCAGCACCGGATCGAGCTCGACCAACCTGTCCAAGTAGTCGTCGGCGAGCCCCCGAGGGCTCGTAGCGGTCGTCACCGGCGGCCCGTCTGCGCTCATGTCGGCATCATGCCCCACCCGGCCGCGCGGGCCCGGGCACCCGACCGGGTAGCGCTCGAGGCGAAACACCGGACGTACCACCCCAATGTCACTAGGGTGTGTCGATGCTTGACAGCCCAGGGACGAGCCCGGCGCTCATCGCGCGCACGCCGTCGCCTGCGCCCCGCGACACCCTGGTCCTGAAACCCTGTCGGCCGCTGGTGCGCACGGTGGGCACCCTGGCCGACTTCGACGCCTTGGCAGAGGCCTGGACCCGGCTGCACGAGAGCTCACCGACGAGCACCACCCCGTTCCAGGCGTACGCCTGGATGCGCTCGTGGTGGCGACACGTCGGTGAGGGCGACCCCGGACTGCGTCTGGCGATCATGGTGGTCGAAGACCGTGGTGAGATCACCGGGATCGCCCCGATGGCCGTCCGGACGACGCGGCTGGCCGGCGTCCGGACCCGAAGGGTCATCCCGCTCGGCGTGCCCTACACCGACTATCTGCCGCCGCTGATCAGCGCCGACCCGCAGTGTGGGCGAGCAGCCCTCGGCGCGTTGGCCCGGTCCATCGCCCAGTGGGCCGGCCAGGCCGGGGCCGGCGGGTTCGACGAGCTGGTGCTGAGCGACCTGCCCGAGACCTGGCCGTGGCTCGAGGCCTGGCAGGCGGCGCTGGGCGAGGCCGGACTGCGGTGTCGGCGTGATCCCGGTGAGGTCTGCCCGCGCGTCGTCCTGGCCGAGACCTGGGACGAGACCTGGCAGCTCCTGCCCCCGGTCACCCGGGGCAAGATCGGCCGCCGCCTTCGCCAGCTGCGGTCCCGGCACGATGCCCACCTGGAGCTGGCCGGAGGCCCGGACACCATCGAGCAGGACCTGGACGACGTGATCCGCCTGCACCAGCGCCGCTGGGAGGCAGCCGGCCAGCCGGGCATCTTCGCCAACCCCCAGGTGCTCGGCCTGGTGCGGGACGCCGCGCCGACCCTGGCAGCGCAGGATCGGCTGGTGGTCGCCTTCCTGGTGCTGGACGGCGTCCGGCGTGCCGCACTGCTGGGACTGCGCCACGCGCAGGAGTTCCACTTCTACACCGGCGGTCTGGACGACGCCGGTGAGGCCATGCGGTATTCGCCGGGGATCGTCGCGCACCTCGAGCTGATGCGGGTCCTGCACGAGCAGGGCATCCGGGTCTACGACCTGCTGCGCGGGACCGAGAGCTACAAGTGCGACCTGGGCGGCGTCGGCTCGCCGACGTGGACCCTGACGGTGAGCGGACGCCGACCGCGCGCCGGGCGGGTGGTGCTTCGGTCCCGGGAGCAGGCGGCAGCGGTGTATGCCACCCTGCCGACCACCGCCCGGGACACGACGCGCAGACTGGCGCACAGCATCAGGCGTCGCTGGAGGCCTGCCACAGATTGATGCCGGCGTCCACCGCGTGCCGGTCGATCTGGGCGAGCTCCTGGTCGGTCAACGCCGCGCCCTGCAGGGCGGCGACGTTGGCCTCCAGTTGGGCCACGCTGCTGGCCCCGATCAGCACGCTGGTCACGCGTTCGTCGCGCAGCACCCACGACAACGCCAACTGGGCCAGGCTCTGGCCGCGACCGCGGGCGATCTCGTTCAACTCCCGCACCCGCGCCAGGGCGTCGTCGGTGAGCATCGAGGCGCTCAAGGCACCGCCGCGAGCGACGCGCGAATCAGCGGGGACGCCGTCCAGATAGCGGTCGGTCAACATGCCCTGGGCCAACGGCGAGAAGGCGATGCAGCCGACACCTTCCTGACCCAGCACGTCCAGCAGGCTCGGATCGCCCGCCTCCACCCACCGGTTGATCATCGAGTAGCTCGGCTGGTGGATCAGTAACGGGGTGCCCATCGAACGCAAGATCGCCACGGCCTGGCGGGTGCGCTCAGCCGAGTACGACGAGATCCCCGCGTACAGCGCCCGACCGGAACGGACCGCCGTGTCCAGCGCACCCATGGTCTCCTCCAGCGGAGTATCCGGGTCGGCCCGGTGGCTGTAGAAGATGTCCACGTAGTCCAGGCCCATGCGGGCCAGCGAGGCGTCGAGGCTGGCCAGCAGGTACTTGCGCGAGCCCCAGTTGCCGTACGGCCCCGGCCACATGTCGTAACCCGCCTTGGTCGAGATCACCAGCTCGTCCCGGTAGGGCGCCAGGTCGGTGGCCATGATGCGACCGAAGTTCGTCTCGGCCGCGCCATAGGGCGGCCCGTAGTTGTTGGCCAGGTCGAGATGGCTCACCCCCAGGTCGACGGCCCGGCGCAGGATCGCTCGCTGGGTGTCGAGGCCGACGTCGTGACCGAAGTTGTGCCACAGGCCCAGCGAGACCGCCGGCAGCAGCAGGCCACTGCGGCCGCATCGCCGGTAGGTCATGTCGTCGTAACGGGCGAGGGCGGGCACGAAGGGCATCGGCAGGTTCATGGGCGAAACCTTCTCATCACTGTCGGGCCTCGCCAGTACGGTGTGCCCGTGTTCGACCCGATGGCGCCCACCTTCGTGCGGGCCGGTGCGGCGGCTGCCGCCCTGGCCGAGCGCACCGGTGTGGCCCGTCACGATGCCGTGGTGGTGCTCGGGTCGGGCTGGTCCGGCGCCGGGCAAGCCCTCGGTGAGCTCCACGCCGAGCTCGAGACGGCCTCGTTGCCGGGCTTCTTCGCCCCGGCGGCCGAGGGCCATCTCGGCGTCGTGCGCTCGTGTCTGCTGGACGGCGTCCGGGTACTGGTCTTCTGCGGGCGTACGCACCTGTACGAGGGGCACGGGCCGGACGCCGTGGCGCACACCGTCCGGACGGCTGCTGCGGCGGGCTGCCGGCTCGTCGTGCTGACCAGCGCCAACGGGTCGCTGCGCCCGCAGTGGCCGACCGGCACCGGTGTGCTGGTCAGGGATCATCTCAACCTGACCGGATGCTCACCCCTGGTCGGCCCGAGGTTCGTCGACCTGACCGACGCCTACTCGCCCGGGTGGCGGGCCCGCGCTCGGGCGCTCGACCCCGACCTGGTCGAGGGCGTGTACGCGATGCTGCCGGGGCCGCACTACCAGACCGTCGCCGAGACCCTGGCGCTGCGCACCCTGGGCGCCGACGTCGTCGGCATGTCGACCGCACTCGAGACGATCGCCGCACGGGAGGCCGGTCTCGACGTGCTGGCGCTCTCGGTGGTGACCACCGTGGAGGCGAGCGGTGATCCGATCGACCCCGAGGAGGTGATCCGGGTGGCGGCAGCATCGGCGACCCGG
Source organism: Kineosporiaceae bacterium (assembly GCA_016713225.1). Lineage (NCBI taxonomy): Bacteria > Bacillati > Actinomycetota > Actinomycetes > Kineosporiales > Kineosporiaceae > Kineosporiaceae bacterium. The sequence continues at coordinate 396,156 of JADJPO010000003.1, read as the reverse complement.
CTGGGGCGCGTGATCGCCGCTCTCGTGGCACAACTCGCAGCAGACCCTGGAGGCTCCGCATGAGCACAGAACCCACTGTCGAGGCCCCCCGAGGCGTGGAGGCCAATGGCATCAACGTGATCTCCGAGGGCGAGCGCAAGGGCCGCCCGCGAGATCTCTTCTGGCCCTGGTGCGCAGCCAACATCTCGGTGCTGGGTATCAGCTACGGGGCCTGGATCCTCGCCTTCGGGGTGTCGGCCACCCAGGCCATCGTGGCGGGCGTGGTCGGCGCCGTGGTGTCGTTCGTGCTCGTGGGCCTGGTCGCCACCTCGGGCACCGCCGCCTCGGCCCCGACCATGGTGGTCTCCCGTGCTGCGTTCGGGGTCCGCGGCAATGCGCTGCCGGCGGCCGTGTCCTACCTGTTGCTGATCGGTTGGGAGACGGTGCTCTGCGCCCTCGCCACGCTGGCCACCGCCACCGTGTTCGGGCGCCTCGGCTGGGGCTCGGGAAACACGACCAAGGTCATCGCCTTCCTCGTGGTCGCCGCGATCATCGTCTTCGCCGGCGTCTTCGGCTTCGACGTGATCATGAAGCTGCAGACCTATCTGACCATCGCACTGGCCGTTCTCACCGTCGGCTACGTCGCCCTGACCTGGAGCCACGTCTCGGCGGACACGGTCGGCGCCGTGGCGTCGGGCTCCACCCAGGCGTTCATCGGTGCCCTGATCTTCGCCATGACCGGATTCGGTCTGGGCTGGGTCAACTCCGGCGGCGACTACGCCCGCTACCTGCCGCGCACGTCGTCCAAGGCCGGCGTGATCGGCTGGACCACCGTGGGCGCCAGCATCGCCCCGGTGATCCTGGTGTTCTACGGCGTCCTGCTGGCGGCCTCGGACGAGGAGCTGAACAAGGCCGTCAGCTCCGACCCGATCGGCGCGCTGACCGGCATACTGCCCACCTGGTTCCTGGTGCCGTTCGCGGTGGTCGCCATCGGCGGCCTGATCGGTGGGGCCGTGCTGGACATCTACTCCTCCGGGCTCGCCCTGTTGGCCCTCGGACTGAAGATCCCCCGGTGGGCTGCAGCGGGCATCGACGGTGTGGTGATGATCCTGGGCACCGTCTACTTCGTCTGGATCGCCGACAGCTTCTTCTTCCCGTTCCAGGGGTTCCTGATCACCCTGAGCGTGCCGATCGCGGCCTGGTGCGGGGTGTTCCTGGCCGATCTGCTCCATCGCCGTGGTGGGTACCGCGAGGCCGACTTCTACGACGCCCGCGGCCACTACGGCGCCGTCAACCCGGTCGGGACCGGGGCCATGGTGGTCGCCAGCCTGCTCGGCTGGGGTCTGGTGACCAACTCCTACGCCGGCTGGCTGGGCTGGCAGGGATACCTGCTCGGCCCGTTCGGCCTCGGCGGCAAGGAGGGCGCCTGGGCGTACGCGAACCTCGGCGTCCTGGCGGCCCTGGGCCTGGCGTTCGTCCTGCAACTGGCCCTCGGCCGGACGACGCGGCGCAGCGGCCGAGACGCCTGAGACACCTCCGGCATCTCCCGCCGGCCAAGTACGGACAGTGATCTACCGGCTACCGATCACCCAGGGTTTGCCCGCACGTCACAGCCGCGCCCCTGGCCAGCACGGCGGGAGATCGCACTAGGCTGAGTCGGTGACAGGTCCGGCCCGGTTCGGGCCGCCTCGGCGTTGCCCCGGTTGTCCTGTCGACCGTCCTGCTCGCCCTAGTACGTGGAGATCGCCATGACCGTCCGTCGCGTTGCCCTGCTCACCGCCGGGGGCCTTGCCCCCTGCCTCTCCTCGGCCGTCGGTGGCCTGATCGAGCGGTACACCGAGCTGGCACCCGAGGTCGAGATCATCGGCTATCTCGACGGCTACGCCGGGCTGCTCGGCGGGCGCTACCTGACCGTGACGCCCGACGTGCGCGCCAAGGCCCACCTGTTGCACCGCTTCGGTGGCAGCCCGATCGGCAACAGCCGGGTCAAGCTGACCAACGTCAAGGACTGCGTGAAGCGTGGCCTGGTCACCGAGGGCCAGGACCCGTTGCACGTGGCGGCCGAGCAACTCACCCGTGACGGCGTCGACGTGCTGCACACCATCGGCGGCGACGACACCAACACCACCGCCGCCGACCTGGCCGCCTACCTGCACGGCAACGGCTACGAGCTGACCGTGGTGGGGCTGCCCAAGACCGTCGACAACGACGTGATCCCGATCCGCCAGTCGCTCGGCGCCTGGACCGCTGCCGAGCAGGGCGCGGTCTACGCGAAGAACATCATCTCCGAGCACTCCTCGAACCCGCGCATGCTGATCGTGCACGAGGTCATGGGCCGCAACTGTGGCTGGCTCACCGCTGCCACCGCCGCCAAGTACCGCGAGTGGCTGGGCACCCAGGAGTTCGCCGGCTTCGGCAACGACGCCCGCCGCTGGGACGTCCACGCCGTCTTCGTCCCCGAGCTCGGCTTCGACCTCGCCGAGGAGGCGCAGCGGCTCACGGCGGTCATGGACGAGCTCGGTTGCGTGAACATCTTCCTGTCCGAGGGTGCCGGGGTCAGCACCATCGTGGAGGAGATGATCGCCCGCGGTGAGGAGCCGCAGCGCGATGCGTTCGGCCACGTCAAGCTCGACACCATCAACCCCGGCGCCTGGTTCGCCAAGCAGTTCGCCGGGCTGGTGGGTGCCGAGAAGACCATGGTGCAGAAGAGCGGGTACTACTCGCGGTCGGCTGCCGCCAACACCGAGGACCTGGCACTGATCAAGCGGTGCACCGACCTCGCCGTGGACGCTGCGATGCGCGGCGAGTCCGGCGTGGTCGGCGAGGACGAGGACGCCGGCGACACGCTTCGGGTCTGTGAGTTCCCGCGGATCAAGGGCGGCAAGGCCTTCGACACCGACCAGGCCTGGTTCACCGAGCTGCTGGCCGCGATCGGCCAGCCCAAGGGTGAGCGTCTCACCGTCGAGCACTGACCGGTGACGTTCTCGATCGTCGCCCGCTCCCGCGACGGACGCTGGGGCGTGGGCGTGGCCTCCAAGTACCTGGCCGCCCCCAGCGCCGTCGCCGCGGCTCGGGCGGGGGTCGGCGCCCTGGCCACCCAGGCCTGGTGCAACCTGGCCTGGCGCCCACTCGGCCTGGCCCGATTGCAGGCCGGGCTGTCGGCCGACCGGGTGGTGGCCGAACTGACCGCCGCCGACCCGCAGCGCGACCAACGCCAACTCGGCCTGGTGGCCGGTACCGGGCCCGGGGTGACCTACACCGGCGCCGGGTGCATGGACTGGGCAGGCGGCGTCGCGGGGGGCAGCGAGCCGGGTGAGCAGGGTGAGGCCTACGCCATCCAGGGCAACATCCTGACCGGCCCCGACGTGGTCGAGGCCATGCAGCGGGCCTGGTTGAGCGGGGACGCCGACACCCCGCTGGCACACCGGCTGTTGCAGGTCCTCCAGGCCGGGGACGCCGCCGGGGGCGACCGTCGCGGCCGCCAGAGTGCCGGCCTGTTCGTCGTCTCGACCGCACGTCGCGAGGCCAACCAGGCTGAGTTCGGCACCGAGGTCGCCCCGGACGACGAGGTGGACCTGCGGGTCGACGATCACCGGGACCCGATGGCCGAGCTGGCTCGACTCGTGGCCTTGCACGACCTGTACAACGCACCCAGTGACCCACGGACCTGGCTCCCGGTGGAAGGTGACCTCGCTCGGGAGATCGACGGCCATCTGCAACGTCTCGGCTACCCACCGTCGCCGGACGGGCTGAGCGCGTGGGCCGGGGTGGAGAACTTCGAGAACCGGCTGCACGTCGGTGTGATCGAACCCGTGCTGCTCGATCATCTTCGGGGGGCAGCGGCCGACGCCTCGGGCTAGGCTGCGCCCGACCCGATGCGACAAGGAGCACACCACCCCATGAACCTCGACGACATTCTCGAGCAGATCCCGGTCGACCAGATCGCCGGTCGGCTCGGGGTCGACACCGATACCGCTCGCAACGCCATCGGGGTGGCGCTGCCCGCTCTGGTCGGCGGCATGCAGGCCAACGCTCAGGACCCGGCCGGTGCGGCCTCCCTGGCCTCGGCCCTCGGCCAGCACGACAACGATCTGCTCGACAACCTGCTCGGCGGCAACCTCGACGTCGGCCAGGTCGACACCGCCGATGGCTCGAACATCGTCGGCCACGTCTTCGGCGACCAGCAGGACCAGGTGGTCAGCCAGCTCGCCGGCGCCAGCGGCGCCGGCGGCGGTCTCATCGCCAAGTTGCTGCCCATGCTGGCCCCGATCGTGATGTCCTACCTCGCCAAGCGGGTGCTCGGCGGCGGCAACTCCGCGGGGTCCGGCGGCGGGCTCGGCGACGTGCTGGGCAACGTGCTCGGTGGCGGGGCCGGCGGTTCGGCCGGCGGCGGCCTGGGCGACATCCTCGGCCAGGTGCTGGGTGGCCGTTCCGGCGGCGGCGCGGGCGGTGTCGACCTCGGCGACCTGCTCGGCGGGCTGCTCGGCGGCGGACGCCGCTGAGCACAGGTCCGGCCGACCACGATCGGCACATGTTGCTCGCCGACGTCGCGGCCACCTCCACAGCGGTGGCGGGCGCGTCGGGACGTCGGGTGAAGGTCGACCTGTTGGCCGAGCGGCTGCGTGCCGCATCCCTCGGCGATCTGCCGATCCTGGTCAGCTGGCTCGCCGGTCAGCCCCGCCAACGCCGCACCGGTGTGGGCTGGGCCGGCCTGCGCGTGCTGCCCCCCGCGGCCGAGCGAGCCGTCCTGACCGTCGAGACGGTCGACGCGGTGCTCGATCAGACCGCCGCGGCCGCCGGGCCGGGCTCGGCCACGCTGCGGCGGGAGCTGATCCTGACCCTGCTGGCCCAGGCCACAGCGGTCGAGCAACTCTTCCTGCGCGATCTGCTCTCCGGCGGTGTGCGGCAGGGGGCGCAACAGGGCCTGGTCATCGATGCCGTGGCGCACGCTGCCGGCGTGCCGCTCGACCAGGTGCGCCGGGCGATGACCTTCTCCGGCGACCTGGCGGCGGTGGCCACGGCGCTGCGGGCCACCGGACCCGCGGCGCTGGCCGACTTCGGCCTGCAGGTGGGTCGACCGCTGGCGCCGATGCTCGCCCAGAGCGCCCCCGACGTGGCGGCTGCCCTGGAGCGCACCGGCCCGGCGGGTCTGGAGTGGAAGCTGGACGGGGTGCGGGTGCAGGTGCATCGCGACGGCGACGACATCGCGGTCTTCACCCGCACCCTGGACGAGGTCACCGATCGGCTCCCGGAGGTGGTCGAGGCGGTCCGTGCCCTGCCGGGGCGCCGCATGGTGCTGGACGGCGAGGTGATCGCGCTCGGGCCGGATGCCCGCCCGTTGCCGTTCCAGGTGACGGCCGCGCGGACGGCGCGGCGCGACGTCCCGACGGCCCGGACCGCGGTGCCGCTGAGCACCCGGCTGTTCGACGTGCTGCACCTGGACGACACCGACCTGCTCGACCGGCCGGGCAGTGAACGTCACGAAGCCCTGGTTTCGGTGGCCCCGCCCGAGCTGGTGGTGCCACGCCTGGTGCCGGACGGCGAGACCCCGGCCCAGCGCCTCACCCAGGCCGAGTCCTTCGCGACCTCCGCCCTGGCCGCCGGCCACGAGGGCGTGGTGGTCAAGTCCCTGGAGGCGACGTATGCGATGGGTCGACGCGGTGCGGCGTGGGTGAAGGTCAAGCCCCGGATCACCCTCGACCTGGTGATCCTGGCCGTCGAACGCGGCCATGGCCGGCGCAGCGGTTGGCTGTCCAACCTGCACCTGGGCGCCCGCGACCCGCAGGGAACCTACGGCCCCCCAGGGGGTTTCGTGATGCTGGGCAAGACGTTCAAGGGCCTGACCGACGCCATGCTGCGCTGGCAGACCGAGCGGCTGACCGACCTGGCGATCGCCGATGACGGCTACGTGGTCACCGTGCGCCCCGAGCTGGTGGTCGAGGTGGCCTTCGACGGTGTGCAGACCTCGTCGCGCTACCCCACCGGGATGGCGTTGCGGTTCGCCCGGGTCCTGGCCCACCGGCCGGACAAACCCGCCGCACAGGCCGACACCGTCGAGGCCGTGCGCGCTCACCACCCGGGCTGAGCCGGGCAGCGCGAACGGGACGAGGAGCGGACATGGGGATCACCGTGGCGCAGGCGCTGGCGTTGCGCGCGGCCGGCCTGCGCTGGACGCCTGCGGCGGGTGATCGGTTCGTGTTGCCGCACCGCGACATGGACGGCGACGTGTTCGTGCTCTCGGACATGACGGTGCAGGTGCACGAGTTCCCCACCGGAGCGGTGATCGGCTTCAACGGGGTGGCCGAGTGGGCGCTGGACTCGGTGCAGGCCGAGGAGGCGCTGTGGCTACCCGCCGAGCACCAGTTGCGCGATCTGCTGGGTGGCCTGTTCATCCGGCTGATCCGGGCCGACGGCGACTACGTCGTGACGGTTCGCACCCCGGACGGCGAGCGCGACCACGCGGCCGCCGACGCCGCGCAGGCCTACGCCGCGGCGCTGCTGGCGGTGCTGGCCGAGCTGTGAGGCCACGACGTCGGAGCGCTACCCCTCGCCACGACCGCGCCGCTCGTTCTCGGCCGCCAGGAACCGCTCGAGCTCGGCGCCCAGTTCATCGGCGGTCGGCAGGTCCGCCGGAACCCCACCCCCGACGGACTCGGCCTGCTCGGCGGCGATGGTGTCGTACTGCTCCTCCAGCGCCCGCACCACGGCGGCGACATCCGGCTGATCGGCCAGCTGTTCGGCGATCATCTGTTGCACCTTCTCGCCTGCGGTGGCCAGTGCCTGGGTCGGCAGTCGCAACCCGGCGAGGCGACCGACCGACTCCAGCAGCACCTGGGCCGCAGCGGGGTACTCGTTCTGCGCCAGGTAGTGCGGCACATGGACGGCGAACCCGGCGGCGTCCCGCCCGGCCTCGCCCAGGCGCAACTCGAGCAGACCGGTCATCTGCCCGGGCACCTGAACTCGGCCGACCCACTGCCGGTAGTCCGACACCGTCTCGGGCCGGGTGGCATGCGCCGTGACCCCGACCGGTCGGGTGTGCGGCACCCCCATGGGGATGGCGTGGACCCCCAGTGACAGCCGGACGCCGTAGTGCTCGACGAGCCCCGTCACCGCGGCCACGAAGCGCTCCCACTGCACGTCGGGCTCCGGGCCGACCATGAGCAGGAAGCCGGTTCCGGCCATGTCCTGGGCCAGATAGATGTTCAGGCTGGGGGCCTGGTAGCTCTCCCAGTGGTCACCGTCGAAGGTCATCACCGGTCGGCGCGCGCGGTAGTCGTACAGCTGATCCAGGTCGAAGGAGACCAGCAACCGATGGTCGAGGGTGGCCAAGAGGTGATCGGCGGCGAGGCGTCCCGCCTGCCCGGCATCGATGAAGCCGTTCAGGCAGAACAGGAGAACGGGCTCGGACAGTTCGTCCGGGGCGGGCTGGTCGGCCGTGAACGCGTACAAGCCGCGAGGATCGAGCATGCCGTCCACAATAGGCTCCGCCGGCGATCTACGAGCTGCGGACAAAGCTCAGCGGCTCGGACCGGTTACTCACCAGGTACCGTCGCCAACTCCGCTGCCGCGTCTGCGCAGAGCCGCGGCGCTCGGTCTGTGGCTTTAGGTCACTTGCCTGGGTGAGCCGGTTCGAGCCGCCGACTTCACAGTGCTCCTGAACCCGCGGATCGTCCTGGGACTTTGGTCCCGAGACGTGGAGGATCCCTGGCTGGACGTCACGGCGGCCGGCGGGTAGGTCGGGATCGTGCGCGTCGGCACCATTTCGCCGGACCCGCGCCGATAGCGTTGTTCTCGTCCGTCGCCATCACGGCGGCCGGGACGCCGACAGCCCACGACCAGGGAGGTGCCAGGTGAAGGGATGCCTGGCACGCGCGTCGGGCGGGGCCGTGTTGATCGCCGTGTTCGGCCTGCTCGCCGTGCTCATCTGGCGCCAGCCGACCGACCCGGGCGACCCCGAGCCGTCGCCCATCGGCGTCGACTTCGCCGAGGCCTGGCAGGCCGGCCGGCTGGACGACGTCAGCTACGACCCGAGCAGCCCACCAGCCCTGGACGACGGCAATTCCCGCAAGATCGCTGCCGAGGCCCGACGCATCGTCGAGGATCTGTCAGAGGACGACGAGGATCACCCGGTCACGGTCGTGGCCGTCGGCAACCCCCGCCAGATCACCCAGCCCGAGGCCGACCTGCGGCCGGGCGACCTGATGCAGACCCTCGAGGTGAGCTGGCAGCTCGGCCACGACCGCACCTGGACCTATCGCACCGAGGTCGCGATCCGCGAGACCGACGATCAGCCGCGAGTCCTCTGGCGGCCCAGCGCGATTCACCCCGCTCTGACCGAGGGTCTGCGCCTGACGACCCGACGCCTACGCGCCAACCGCGCCCCGGTCCTCGCGGCGGATGCCCGGCCGTTGGCCACCGGCGCAGCGGATCGCCTGGTCGGGGCCGTGGCCACGGCGACCGACGACCTGGTCGCCACGAACCCGGATCGGGTGGTGGCCGGCGATGTGGTCGGCACCAGCGGGCTGAACCTGATGTACGACGCGCAGCTCGCCGGGACCGCAGGGCTCGAGGTGGGCTCGGTGCCGATGCGGGAGTCCACGCCGGTGCAGCCCCTGGTGCGCCAACTGTTCGTCTTTCCCCCCGTACCGGGCAAGCCGCTACGGCTGAGCCTGGACCCGGGATGGCAGCAACGTGCCGACGCGGCCGCCCGGGCCGCCAAGGTGCCGGTGGGGGTGATCGCCCTGGACGCGATGACCGGCCGCATCCTCGCCGCCGCCAGCGCCGGTGGGGACGGTCGCGACCTGGCGCTCCAGGGCCGATACCCGGGCGGTGGGGCGCTACGCCTGGTGACCACCCTGGCCTCGGTACGGGCCGGTCAGTTCAGCGGCTCGGGTCTGGACCTGTCGACAGCCGGGCGCGCCGGCTTGGACACGTTGGCACTCGACTGTCGGCCGTACGACGTCGAGGGACAACGGTTCACCAATCCCGCCACCGCGCCGCAGACCTCCCCGGTGCCCCTCGGTACCGGGATCGCCCGCGAGTGCGTGACCGGGTTGGGGCGTCTGGCGGCCTCACTGCCGGCCGAGGCCCTCCCGGACGCCGCCACCTCACTCGGTATCGGCCTACCCAGCGATACCGGCACGCAGGCCTACGACGGCGTCGTCCCCCGCCCGCGCACCACCCTCGAACAGGTCCAGAACGCCGTCGGCGAGGGCACGGTCCTGGTGAGCCCGCTGGCGATGGCCCGGGCGAGCGCCACGGTGGCCACCGGTGTCGCCCATCCCCCCACCCTGGTCGGCGATCGACCCGCTGCCACACCTGATCCGCAGGCCCAGCTCGCCAGCAGTGAACTGGCTGTGCTGACCTCGTTGATGCGCGACTCGGTCAGCCTCGACGAGTCGCTGGCGCCGCTGCGCTCAGCCTCCTCGGGCGCAGTGTCCGCCTTCGGGGGAACGGCGGGGTACGGGCCGGCCGCCACCGCCCCCGCGTATGGCTGGTGCACCGGGTACCAGGGTTCGGTGGCGTTCGCGGTGCTGGTCGCGGGCGGCACCTCGGGCCAGGCAGATCCTGGACTCGCCCGCCGGGCGGCCGACGTCGTCGCAGCGCTCCTCGGCTAACCTGCGACCGTGCCCGACACCCTCGTGGAGGACGCCGGCCGGCCCGCCGGGATCCGCACCCGGCTCTACCGGCATGGACACCTGGAGCTGGACGCCTTCCCGGTGGCCGACGTCTCCGAGCACCTGCAGCACGAGGACGCCGTGGTGTGGATCGATCTGGTCGACCCGGATCTGCACGCCCTGGACGTCGTCGCCGAGGAACTGTCACTGCACGCCCTGGCCCTCGAGGACGCGCTCACCCGCCACGAGCGACCCAAGGTGCACCGTTATCTGGAGCACCTGTTCGTCAGCGCCGTCCACGTCCGTCTCGTGGACACCTCGGGCGAGCTGCTGCTCACCGAGGTGTCGGCGTTCGTCACTCCCCGGGCGCTGGTGACCGTCCACGACCTGGGTTTCCCGATCGAGGACGTGGTGTCCCGGTGGGACGGTTCCTCCGACCTCGTCGAACACGGCGTGGCCTACCTGCTGCACGGGTTGCTGGACGCCGTGGTCGACAGCCACTTCGACGCCGTGCGCGCCCTCGACGAAGAGCTGGACGACCTCGAGGATCTCCTCTTCGGCGACAGTCCACCGCCGAACCTGGTGCAGCGCAGGGCCTTCGAGCTGCGCAAGTCGGTGGTGTTGCTGCGCCGTGTGGTGCTGCCGATGCGGGAAGTGGTGAACTCGCTGCTGCGTCGAGACCTGGGCATCGTGCCCGGGCCTCTGGTGCCCTACTACCAGGACGTCTACGACCACGTGCTGCGCGCGACCGAGTGGACGGAGTCGTTGCGCGATCTGGTCTCCACCGTCCTCGAGACCCATCTGACCATTCAGGGCAACCGGCTCAACTCGGTGATGAAGAAGGTCACCGGCTGGGCGGCGATCATCGCGGTGCCGACGGCGGTGACCGGCTTCTACGGGCAGAACATCCCGTATCCGGGATTCGGTCACTCCAGCGGGTTCTGGACCTCGACCCTGGCGATCGTGGTGTTCTCCGGGCTGCTCTACGGCGTGTTCCGTCACCGTGACTGGATCTGAGCGTTGTCGGGCACGACGACGCCCGGGGCTCGAGCTGAGGTGAGCCCCGGACGAAGCCGCCGGATCAGCCCTCGGCGGCCTGAGCCAGCGCGGCCAGGGCGGAGTTCCAGCGCGCCGTCAGGGCGTCGACGTCGCTGACCGTGCTCAAGTGGTCCTGACGCAGGTCGAGCCGGGTCACCTCGCCGTCCGTGCGCAGATCGACCTCGACGATCGAGGGCGGGCTGTCAGGAGTCTCGTGCCAGGACACGCGCAGCTGTTCCAAGGGGTGGTAGCTGCGCAGCACTCCGCTGACACCATCGGAGCAGTGGTACGGCTCGCCCTTGCCACCCAGGCGAGCACCCTCGCCCAGCAGAGCCTCCGCACCAGCGGGACTGACCAGCACCTCCCAGACGTGGGTCAACGGGGCCGACACGGCCCTGCTGACCTCGACCACGGGAGGCGCGTCGAGCTTCCCGGCGGTCTGCTCCTCCGACTCACTGACGCTTGCCGACATGGTGCCCTCCTCGTTCCGCGACAACCGGCCCCGGTTGCGGAACCGGTGCCCCCATCAGACTCCTCGCAGCGCCTCCCCACAAGTCCCCCGTTGTCCGGATCACATCGTGATCTCGCCCCGGCGCGAGACCCCGAAACCTGGTCTGGCCTGGTCGGGTCGAGTCGGGTCGAGTCGGGTCTGGTCGGGTCGGACCGCTCGGGTCTGAACGAGTGAGTCGCGCGGATCACCCGATCGCCGCGTTCGCCGGCGGATCGTGAGGAACGGCCCCCCGGTCGTTCACCGGAACGGCCCACCCGACCGGGACGCCGCCGGGCCGGCCCGTCGGCCGATCACCCGCTGTGGTCCTCAGGCGCCCCGGGACACCCGAACGGGTGATCGGTTCCCCGCCCGCTGGGTTCAAGGAGATGACGGGCCGATGCCGAATGACTTGGGCAAGCCACACGTCACGGAGGACCAGAGTGCGCCTGTCCCGTATGCCGGTGCCCCACCCGCTGAACACCCGTTCCCTGATCGCGACCCTCGTCCTCGCGGGTACGGCGAGCGTGGCCGGCCTGGCAGGCCCGGCCGAGGCGACGACGACGTCGACCTCGACCGTCACCGGAACCGTGGATGTGGTGGTGGTGGACCGTCACACCGCCCATGCCGACGCGGAGCGCGGGCACGAGGTGGTTCTGGGCGGTAACCGGCCCGCGCTCGAGACCACCACGATGGTGACCGCGGGCGGGCGCACCTACGCCGTTCCGGCTGCCCTGGGCAACGGGCTGCGGTCCGGTCAGCGGGTCAAGGTCACGTTGCGCAGCACGCGTCTGCGCTATGCCACGGGTACCGGGTCCGGCACCACCGCCACGGTCACCGCGGTGGCCCCGGCCTCCTCGATTCGCGCCGCGGCCGCCGCCACGAGTCTGCGCGCCGCAGCCGGCGCCCACACCCTGACCGTGTTGCCGGTCTATTGGAGCAGCCCCGACAGCCAGACCCAGGCCTCGCTGACGACGCTGGCCCAGCGCACGGCCGACTACTGGAGAGCGCAATCGCAAGGCACCGTGGCCATCACCCCGACGGTGCGCAACTGGGCCAAGATCACCGATCCGGGCAGCTGCGATTCCGGCGCGCTCTTCGACCGGGCCCTGGCTGCCCACCAGGTGGCCGCTCCGACCTCCCTGACCAGTCACGTGCTGGTCTACTTCCCTCAGCGCTCCGACTGTGGCGGCTGGGCCGGTCTCGGTTCGGTCTCCGGATCGCGAATCTGGGTCAACGGTTACCCGCTGCTCGATGTCACCGCCCACGAATTCGGTCACAACCTGGGTCTCGGTCACGCCAACCGGGCCACCTGCACCTCCGGCGGCTCCCGCGTCTCGCTGTCGACCTCGTGCACCGTGGAGAGCTACCAGGACTCTGCCGACGTGATGGGCTTCGCCACCTACGCGGCGAGCGGATCGCTGAACACCGCCTTGGCCGATCAGATCGGCTTGGCGCAGACGGTCACCGCCTCGGCGACCTCACCGGCCGAGGTCGAGCTGTCCCCGCTGACCCAGGTCGGGAACGTGCGGGCCGTCAAGGTGGACGTCGGCACGGGCTGGGTGTACGTCGACTTCCGTCCGGCCCAGGCTCCGGACACCCGCAAACCCGAGTGGGCCGGCGTCCAGGTGCACTACCTGCCCAACGGCAGCTACCCGCAGTCGCAGTTGCTCGACCTGCAGCCCTGGCAGTCCTCCGCCTTCACCTCGACCGCGATGCCGGCGTACTCGGTCTGGCGGGTGCCGGGCACCACCGTCGCGATCTCGGTCGGGGTGGTGGGCTCGACCGCCAAGGTCCGGGTCGTCTCGACCGCCGCCGACACCAGTGCCCCGACAGTGCCGAGCGTGCAGGCCACCCGAGCCTCCAGCACCACGGCGACGGCGATCTGGACCGCATCGACCGACGCCGGGTCCGGCGTGGCCGGGTATCGGGTGAACGTCGACGGCAAGCCGGTGGCCTTCGCCGGCCCCACGGCCACCTCGGCCCAGGTGAGTGCCTCCTCCAGCGCATCGTCGGTGCGGGTGGACGCCGTCGATGCGGCCGGCAACGTGGCCACCGGTACGGCCGTCTCGCTCGCGGCAGGCTCCACCGGATCGGGCGGCGACACCGGATCCGGCAGCTCTGGAGCACCCGACGCCCCGGTGATCACCGGGCCGGCGGACGGCAGCGCCGCCGCCTCGAAGACCGTCACGTTCGCCTGGTCACCGGCGCAGACCGGCGGCGCCGTGTCCGCCTACCGGTTGTACGCCAACGGGTCACCGTTCACCGGCCTGATCCCGGCCGCTGTCCGGACCGCCCGGATCGTGCTCCCGGCCGCGACGACCACCACCCTGGGCGTGATGGCCCTCGACTCGACCGGCCGATCCAGTGCCCTGGCCACAGCGAGGGTCACCGTCGACACGGTGGCCCCGGCCGTGCCCCGCACCGTCAAGCTCGCGGCCGGCGCCAACCGGGTGACGTGGACCGCCCCGCCCGACAGCGGCACCGCCCTTCACTACGAGGTGACGCTCGATGGTGCGCCAGCCGTGACGACCACCGAGACCCGCAGCGCTGTGGCCGCGGCCGGGACGCACGTCTGGACCGTGCGCACCGTGGACGCTGCCGGCAACCGCTCGGCCCCGGTCAAGGCGACCGGCACCGTCGACGTCAGCGCCCCGGGGGCACCGAGCCTGCTGAGCATGACCGTCGCCGGGCAACAGCAGGCGATCAGCTCCAAGCGCGCGGTGGTGCTCAGCTGGCTGGCGGCCGCGGAGCCGGACACCTGGATCGCCACCTACCGCCTCGAGATCAGCGCACCATCGCTGGCCGGCCCGGTGGTCAAGACGCTGTCGGGCAAGGTCCTCAAGGCCTCGGTGACCCTGCCCGAGGGAACCTCCACCATCACGGTGACCGCGATCAATGCGGGCGGCACCGTGGGCGAAGCCGCCACGGCGACGATGCAGGTGGACACCACCAAGCCCTCGGCACCGGTGATCACCACACCGGCACGGCAGAAGGCCGGCGCCGCCACCCCGGTCTCCTGGACGGCGGCCGGCGACGAACAGTCCGGAATCCTGCGCTACGACATCGCCGTGGCGGGCAAGGTGCTGGCGAGCGTCGCCTCCTCGGCGACGACGGCGACGCTGCCCGCTGGGACCTTCGCGGCCGGCCGCACCGCCCGGATCACCGTGACGGCCGTCAACGGGGCAGGCCTCTCGAACGCGGGCACATCAACCGTGATCACCGTGTACGCAGGGTGACCCTTCGCAGGTGAATTGGGCACCGATGGGACCTTCGGTCCTGGAGAGTTGACACTTCGGACACCTAGCGTCGTCGTGTGACGTGATCGTCCCCGACGAGCGGAGGTGAGCCGTGACGGACAGCCATTCCCGGATCCCCCCGTTACTCGATGCACGAGTGCTCCAGATGGAGCCCCTGACCCAGTGGTGGCATCACGAAGACGTGGTGTGTGTCGCGCTGAGGTCGGTCAGCAGGATGCCCGTGGTGACCGTCGCGGGCGCCTTCGACTCGCGGGCCTGGCCGGTGTGCCGACGTGCCCTCGAGGCAGCCCTGCGCTCGCGACCGCGCTGCGTGCTGGTCGACCTGGCTGCGGTGACCTCGATCGACGACCACGGCGCCGGGCTGCTCGAGGCGATGCGACGAGCGGCACTGTGGCACGGTTCGCAGTTCTGGCTGGCTGCCGTCCCCGATGATCTCCAGGCTCAGCTCGACCTGACGGGGTTGGCCGGCGAGTTCCCGATCTCGCGCAACGCCACTCGGGCGATCGAGGAGATCCGCCGCACCCACCTCAAGTCGGTACCCCGGCGTCGATCCTTGCCCGATGCCTCGCCCGATACCCGGACGGCGTGAGTGGCTGTCACCGTCTTCATCCTCGACGATCACGAGCTGGTGCGTCGTGGCCTGCGCGAGATCCTCACCGAGGCCGGCGGTATCGAGATCGTCGGAGAGTCCGGTCTGGCCCGTGAGGCTGCCCGCCGCATCCCGGCGCTGCGCCCCGACGTGGCACTGCTCGATGCCCGCCTACCCGATGGCTCGGGCATCGAGGTGTGTCGCGAGATCCGGTCGCGGGATCCCTCCATCCACGCGATCATCCTGACCAGTTACGACGACCACGAGGCGCTCACGGCCTCGGTTCTCGCCGGTGCCGCGGGCTACATCCTGAAACAGATCCACGGCCCGGACCTGGCCGACGCGGTGCGACGGGTGGCGGCCGGGGAGTCCCTCATGGAACGGCCTGCGGCACTACAGGTTCCTGCGCGTGCCACGGAGTCGAACCGGCGGAACAATCACCCGATGACCGAGTTGACCCCGCAGGAGGAGCGGGTGCTCGATCTGATCGTCGAGGGCCTGACCAATCGTCAGATCGGGCAACGCCTCAACATCGCCGAGAAGACCGTCAAGAACCACGTGACGTCCCTGATGGCCAAACTGCACGTCGAGCGACGCACTCAGGCTGCGGTGTACGGCGCGCGGATTCGAGGCTTCGGCCGACGGTGGTCGTGACCCGGGCATGATCAGGTGTCGAGTCCCTACCGGGAGCGGGTGAGCCCACGATGAACGCCTCCGACCTCGGCCGGGGAGCGTTTCGTGCCGCCTTCGACCATGCCCCGGTGGGGATGGCCATGGTGACCCGTGGCGGCCACCGCATCGTCCGGGTGAACCGGGTTCTCGCCGATCTCCTGGGTGTCGAACCCACGGTGATGGTGGGGCGTTCGGTGAACGACTACCGGGAACGCCGCGCCGGCCGCAAGATCGACAGCTGGCGGGGTGCCGACGAGGTGCCCGGATTCACCGGGGAGCGTCCCTGCCGCCGAGCCGACGGCTCGACGGTGTGGCTCGAGGTACACACCTCGGTTCTGCCCGACCGCGACGACGGGGGCGAGCCCCTGTGCCTGCTGCACCTGGTCGACGTCAGCCGACGCCGGGCCGCCGAGGCCGATCGCGAGCGGCGCCAGGCCTGGGCGAGCGCCCTGGGCGAGATCCGGCTCGCCGTGCTGCTCGGGGCCCATCCCTCACGGTCGCTGTCCCTGGTGTGCCGACGGGCCCGGATGTTGCTCGGGGCCAGCGACGCCGTGGTCATGGTGCCCTCCCCCGATGGTCACAGCGCCACCGTGCGAGCCGCCGACGGTCACGATGCCCAGCCCCTGGTCGACACCCAGGTACCCCTCGAGCTCACGCTGGCGGCCCGGGTGTTGCCCGTGGGGCGGGCCGTGGTGACCGCCTCCGATGGAGAACCGCACGCGGTGATCGAGGGCATCCTGCCGGCCGAGGGACGCGCCGAGGTCCTGGCACTGCCGTTGCGCACGCCGGATGTGGTGATCGGCGTGCTCGGGATGGTCCGACCGGTCGGGCATCCCTTCAGCCGCAACGACATCGATGTGGCGCGCAGCTTCGCCGACCAGGCAGCCGCCGCGCTGCACATCGGTGAGTTGCGCGCCGACCGGGAACGCCTTCGGGTGCTGGAGGATCGCGAGCGCATCGCCCGGGACCTGCACGACAGCGTCATCCAGGACCTGTTCGCCGCCGGCATGGCCTTGGACTCGGTCCAGCCCTTGATCAGCGCGCCGCTGGCGACCGCCCGGGTGGCCGCCACCGTCGACCAACTCGATGCCACCATCAAGCAGATCCGCACGACGATCTTCGACCTCGAGACGGGGGACCCGGATCGGGGCGTCGACCTGCTGCGCCGAGTCGTCGACGCGCGCGCCGACCAGCTCGGGTTCAGCCCTCTGCTCGATGTGGACGGTGAGCTCGAGGACGCTCCGGCGGCGGTGGTCGACCACGTACTCGGTGTGGTGAGCGAGAGCCTGTCCAACATCGTGCGGCACGCCGAGGCCACCAAGGCCGTGGTCCGCCTGCGCGTGAGCCCCACCGGTGCCGTCACCTTGGTGGTGACGGACGACGGCACCGGGTTCGACCCCAACCAGGTTCAGCCCGGTAACGGACTGGCGAACATGCAACGGCGCGCCGAGTTGCTCGGCGCTGTGCTGAAGATCCGCTCGACGGCAGGCACCGGCACCCGACTGGTGCTGCGGGTGCCACCGACCGACCGGAGTGAGTCCCTGGCGGGATTCCCGGTGCTCTGACGGTGCTCTGATGGTGCGCTGCGGTCCCACGGCCGTCACCCGAGGCTCACAGCCGGCCCACAGGCCGGCGACATGGTCCTCGTAGTCGGCCGGGCCACGGTGGGGTTGTCGCCGATGGACGGCGGCAGTCGACCCCCGGAGCCCCACCATGACCTACCAGCCACTCCCCCACGAACAGCCCGACGCTCAGGTCCCCGGAGCCTTCGCCGTGCCCCCGACCCAGGTCACCTCTCGGCAGGCTCGCCGGGACGCCGCCCGGCGCGGAGTGCGTCTGGCCACGGTGGGCCTGGGGGCCGCGGCCCTGTTCGGCACCGGAGCCGTGGTGACCATCGTCGCGAGCGGCAACGAGGCCGCCCAGGCCGCCACCGACAGCGCGAACAACAGCCAGTCCAGCAGCCAATCCAGCTCGACGAGCGCCGATGAGGACAGCGAGCACTGGGACAGCTCCCAGGGCTCCGACGACTCCGACCATTCCGAGGACACCGACAGGTCGGACGATTCCGATGACGCCGCGACCAGTTCCGGCTCCGGTCAGGCCGCGGTGCAGGCCCCGACCACCGCGGCCCAGGCGCCGGCGGCCGCCACGCACACGTCATGAGCGTCTCGGCGCCCTCGAGGTCGACGACCTCTGCACTGCGCTCGGCGACGTGGCGAGCGCTCGGCGTCCAGGTACGTCTGGTGGTCACCGACGCCGACAGGCTCGGTGCCGCCCGCGCGGATCTCGCCGCCCGGCTGGAGGCTCTGGACGCCACGTGCAGCCGGTTTCGCAGCGACTCAGAGCTCGTGCGCCTCGATGAGGCGGGCGGCCGACCGACTCGGGTCAGCCCGCTGCTCGCCGACGCGGTGGCAGTGGCCCTGAACGGCGCCCGCCGGACCGGCGGGGCACTCGACCCCACGTTGGGGCATCACATGTCCGCCCTGGGCTACGACCGCACGTTCTCCCAGATCGCGGACACGGACAGTTCCGCCAGCGGCACAGCGGCTCAGCACCAGCTGAAGATCGCGGTGTCCACGGCGGCGAGCTGGCGTGATGTCCACCTCGACCGCCCCCGCGGGATGCTGCAGGTGCCGGCCGGGGTACGGCTCGACCTCGGCGCCACGGCCAAGGCCTGGGCTGCCGACCGCGCCGCCGCGGCCCTGGCGGCCGATCACGGCTGCGGGGTGTTGGTCAGCCTCGGCGGCGATCTGGCGATGGCCGGCCCGGCGCCCGAGGGTGGATGGCCGATCGCCGTGCAGCAGACCCAGGATGACGAGCCGGCTCAGGTGATCGCCCTGACCGGCGGTGGCCTGGCCACCTCGGGCACCGCGGCCCGGCGATGGACTCGCGGCGGCGAACTCCTGCACCACGTGCTGGACCCCCGCACCGGCATGCCGGCCCGCACGCCGTGGCGAGCGGTGACGGTCGCCGCGGCGTCCTGCCTCGAGGCGAACCTGGCCAGCACCACGACGATCGTGCGTGGCGCCGCCGGACTGGCCTGGCTGCGCGCCCGCGACCTGCCGTCACGGCTGGTCGGTGAGGACGGCTCGGTGGTTCAGCTCGGTCGCTGGCCCTGATCGTGGTCACGCGGAGGTCCGGCAGCTCCCCTCGATCACTCGGGTCCCCCCTCGGTGCGTGCCACCACGCGCGCCGTCGCCACCAGGCGGTGCAGCAGACCGCGGTCCTCGAACGGCAGGAAGATCCCCAACGGGCGAGGTCGGTGGACGAGTGATCCGAGCCGGCCGTCGGCCTGCTCCCGCACCACCCCCGTGGACAGGTGCAGCTGCCAGCCACCCGAGGCCGAGCGCACCACCAGGTGAGGCCCCTCGACCGTGGCTCCCGGGATCGCATCCCGGGCCAGCAGCCGTTCGAGCGCCAGCCGGCGGAGCCACCCCGGCGCATCCAGCGGCGGCGCGGCGCGGTCCGTGCTCGATGCTCGGCCCGTGGCCGCCACCAGGTGAACCAGGTCGCGCAGTACCTCGCTGACGGTGATGGGTGACACCTCGCCCGCCTCGACGGGCCGCACCCCGGTCCGGTCCTGCCGATGCCAGCGCAGCGTGGTCGGCCGCAGGAACGGCTGCAGCTCGCCGTCGGCCTCGACCTGCACCACGTCGGTTCGCCATTCGGCGCACAGCCTGCCGGCCGCGATCCGCCGAGTCGCCGTGAACCCGGTCGCCGTCCGCTCCACCACCCATCCCCGATGGCGGACCAGTGCCAGCGCACGAGCCCGGCTCAGCAACCGATCGCCGAGCATCTGAGCGCTGCCGCTGCGACCAGGCGGAAGGCGATGCACGTCGCGCCAGATCTGCGGGAAGGACTGGTAGTACTCCTCGTCCCAGGTCAGGTGTCGCCAGCGATCGACCTCGTCGGCCTCGGCCCGTGCCGGGTGCCAGAACCGCAGCTGATCTCGCCCCGAAACAGCAACCCAGGCGCCGTCCGGGTCGCGCAGCCCCCAGCCACCGCGCCGCTGTTCGGGCAGTCCCGTTCTCCAGCGGGCATCCTCGCCGCAGCGCAGCTGCCAGAGCAGGGTTCGGGCGTGCAGCCCCACCAGGGGGTGCGACAGGTAGCACGCGGACCAGGTCGTGCCGGTGATCACCGGATCGTCAGCCAGCAGGCGTTCCAGCCGTCGCTGCTGGGCAGCGGCGATCGTCTTGGCCCGCTGGGCCATTCGGCTCAGCTGGGCCAGCTCGGCCGGGTGCTCGCGGGCCACCGCCTCGGGGACCCGGTGCACCAATCCCCCCGAGGGCACCCACCAGGTCACCGTGAGCCGGGCTCCGTGCGCGTCCCCGGTGAGGTGCAGCCGTGCGAGGTGCTCACCCACCGGCAGCTGAGCGCGGCCGTCGGCATCCAGACCCAGGTCGGGAACGGCGCCATCCGGCAGGTCGGTGGGCCACCCGCCGGCCGGCCCACCGGGTTCGCTGCCATCGGGGACGTCGAGCGCGGTGTCGATCAGTGCCCGCAGCGCGCGGTTGGTCACCGCCTGGCGTACCCGCAGCAGCGCGCGGGCCAGCTCCACCGACGTCGTGGCGCCGCTCACGGTGCGCGCGGTCAGGTGGGAGAGCGCGGCTCGGGCCACGGGGGCGCAACGCGACGCGCCGGTGCCTCGCGCCCCGGCACCGCACCTGATGCTCACCTCGGCGAGCAGCGCTGTCGCGGACGACGCCAGGCCCGCGTCGTCGTGGTCGAGGTCGCCGGCGACATCGTGGACGGCCTCGAGCAACGTCGGGAGCAGTCGACGATCGACCAGGTACCGCGCCTCGGGCGACGGCCGATGGCGGCACAGCTGATCGAGCAGCAATCGGTGGACGACGCGCGGGTCGCCCTCGGCGAACCACCGCTCGCCGTACGCCGCACGCACTGTCTGCAGTGCCCGTGCCCCGAACTCATCGCCCAGGAACGGCTCCTCGGGTGAGGCCGCGCGATGCCTCGCCCCACCCTCGGTGGTCGTCTCCCCCATCGATCGCCTCCCCGTGCGATCCGGATCACGCTCGAACCGATGCAACCACACACCACCGACAAAGCGGTCGTTCGGGGTGAACCTGTCGAGGCCTCGGCCGATGAGCGCGCCCCCTTCCTTCTGGTGAGGACCTCGGCGTCAGCTCGTCGTGACCCGGCTCGGCGCGCGGAGCGCCTGTCCCGTCAGTCGCACCAACCTGGTGCCGGTCAGCAGCCCGACCGTGATGCCCATGAGAACGGCGGCGGCGACCCCCACGACCACGTGCACCGGTAACGGCCACCCGTTCGGCACCGTCGACAGGGCCGTGACCGGGATCATCACCCCGACCAGCCAGGCGCCCGAGGTGACACCGATCCAGGATCGGGCGCCGGGTACGTGGCGGCGCAGCACCAGCCACTGCAGGACACCCATGGCCAGCAGGCCGACGACCAGGCCCGGCCCGACGAACACCAGTGACATCACCCCGAACGCCTGGATCGCGGCCGAGCCTCCCATCCCGGCGAGCCAGGCCAGTGCGGCCGCGAGTGCCGTCGCCCCGATCCACTGTCGCCGGAGCAGGCCCGGCAGCGCCCTGCTCACGACTGCCGACTGCGTCCAGCCGAGGGCAGCCCCCTCGAGAGTTCCGGCCACGGTCAGGCCGGCCGTGAGGGCGACATCACCCGCCCCGCGCGCGGCCAGCACGGCACCGGTGACAGCCGGCGGCACGAAGCCGACCAGCTCCCCGGCGACGAACGCCACGGTCCAGTCCCGACGTAGCCGGGACGCGTTGTGCTCCACGTCCTCATGGTCCTCTTTCGGCGGCAGCTCGGCGACGAGCTCCTCGACGTCGGCCTCAGCCCAGACCGAGACCCGCGAGCACCTCGCGCAGCTGACCGGCGGTCGGCACCCGGCCCGACACCACCACCTGGTCGTCGACCACGAGCGCCGGCGTGCGCATGACGCCGTATCCCGCAATCTCGCCGAGGTCGACGACGTGCTCGATCTGTGCCACCGCGCCGAGCTCGGCCAAGGCCGTGCGGGTGCGTGCCTCGAGTTGCTCGCAGTTCGCACAGCCGGAGCCGAGCACCTTGATGATCATCATGTCTTCCTCTCATCGTCGCTGATGCCGCGGGGTCTCACCCGAGCAGTGCGTTGAACAGGTATCCGACGGCAACGATGCCGGTGGCGACCACCCCGACGAACATCGCCAGCAGTGGTGGCCGGAGTACCCGGCGCAGCAGAATGAGCTCCGGCGCGGACAGCGCGACGACGCTCATCATGAAGGCGAGCAGCGTGCCCATGGGCAGCCCCTTGTCGTGCAGGGCCTCGACCAACGGCATGACGCCTGCGGCGTTGGAGTAGAGCGGGACCCCGATCCCGACCGCCACCAGGACGGCGAACGGGTTGTCGGCGCCGGCGAAGCGCGTGAACACGTCCTCAGGTGCCCAGCCGTGGATCACCGCGCCCAGGCCGACCCCGATGAGCAGGTAGGGCCAGATGCGGGTCAGGATGGACCGCACCTCCTCGACGGCGATCTGGACCCGGTCGGACAGACTCAGGCCGATCGCCGGATCGATCACCACACCGCGCAGCCGGGTCTCGAACACGAACGGCTCGACCCACCGCTGCACTCCGAGTCGACCCAGCACCCAGCCGGCGGCGATCGCCACGACCAGACCGGCCGCCACGTAGAGCAGGGTGATCCGCACGCCGAACATGGTCAGCAGCAGGCCGATCGCCACCTCGTTGACCAGCGGCGAGGCGATCAGGAACGACAGCGTGACCCCGATCGGCACGCCTGCGGCCACGAACCCGATGAAGGCGGGAACCGCCGAGCAGGAGCAGAACGGTGTGGCCACCCCGAGCCCGGCCGCCATCACGTTGCCCACCCCTTCCCGCCGGCCGCCGAGCAGGGTTCGGGTGCGCTCGACCGAGAGGTAGGAGCGAGCAAAGGTCACGGCAAAGATGATCACCGTCAACAACAACGCGATCTTGACGGTGTCGTAGCAGAAGAACCGGATGCTCTCACCGAGCCGCCCCGAGGGGTCGAGTCCGAGTGCATCGAACAGTACGGCGTCCCAGAGCAGGGGGTTGAGCCGATACGCGCCGGCCCAGACGAGCCCGGCACCCGCCAGGGTCAGCCCCAGCCGCCGCCGGGTCAGGTTCGGCGAGTCCAGGTGGAGCAACTCGACGGCACTCACGAGTGGTACCCGCGCTCGGCCGGCGCCCCCGGAAGTGCACCGCGCAAGCGGTCCAGCGCGTCGGGGGCGAGGGTGTAGTCGATCCAGCGGCCCCGCCTCGCCGCCGTGATCAGGCCCGCCTCGCGCAACACCTTCAGGTGATACGAGAGCAGGTTCGCGGCGATCGGCACCTGCGTCTGCAATGCGCACACGCACGTCGTCCCCGCCGTCAGGGCCTGAACGAGCGCATAGCGACTCGGATCGGCGATCACTGCCAATACCGCGACGGCCTGCTGGTCCACCACGACCGGGCCGACGTCGACCGACCCGGCCGTCGGTAATGATTCAATCGTGGTTGATTCGAACACGATCGAAACATACGCGCCGGCCGGGTCCACGAGTCATGACGAACGGCCCGAGGCATGGAGCCGAGCGATCAGGGTGCGGCGGCGGTCAGCACTCGATCCGGGGCATCGGCCCGCGCGGCCAGGTAGCGTTCGGCGTCCAGCGCGGCGACACACCCCGACCCGGCGGCCGTGATGGCCTGCATGTAGTCGTGATCGACCACGTCCCCGCAGGCGAACACCCCCGGAAGGCTGGTGCGCGACGATCGGCCGTCCACCGCGATGAAGCCGGCGGCGTCGAGCGCCACCTGATCGCGGACGAGGTCGACCCGTGGGTCGTGACCGATCGCCACGAAGATCCCGGTGACGTCCAGGGTGCGTTGCTGACCGGTGAGGACGTCGCGCAGGACGACGCCGCTCACCTTCTGCTCACCCAGGATGTCGACCACCTCGCTGTTCCAGGCGAAGCTGATCTTCGGATCGTCGATGGCGCGCTGTTGCATGATCTTGCTGGCGCGCAGCTGGTCACGCCGGTGCACCAGCGTCACGCTGCGCGCGAAACGGCTCAGGAACGTCGCCTCCTCGACGGCCGAGTCGCCGCCCCCGACCACCACGATGTCCTGGCCGCGGAAGAAGAACCCGTCGCACGTGGCGCACCAGGAGACACCGTGACCCGACAGCCGCTTCTCGTTCGCCAGACCCAGCTCGCGATACGCCGAACCGGTCGCCAGGATCACGGTCCGGGCGTGGTGCACCGTGCGGTTGCCCCACTGCGCGTCGCCGGTGACCACCTGCTTCACCGCGCCGCGCAGATCGACCTCGACCACGTCGTCCACGACGAGTTCGGCCCCGAACCGCTCGGCCTGAGTCCGCATGTGCTCCATCAGGTCAGGCCCCAGGATTCCCTGCGGGAAGCCGGGGAAGTTCTCGACCTCGGTGGTGTTCATCAGCGCGCCACCGGCCGTGACCGACCCGGTGAACACCAGCGGACGCAGGTCGGCGCGAGCGGCGTACAGCGCCGCGGTGTACCCGGCGGGCCCCGACCCGATGATGATGACGTCTCGGACGACGCTCGCGTCCTTGCCGTCCGGTGGGAGCTGGTCGGTCATGCCGAGGCCTCTTCGGGCAACAGTTCGGCGATGAGGTCCTCGACCTTGGCCTTGATGGCATCGCGGATCGGCCGGACGGCGTCGAGTCCCTGGCCGGCCGGGTCGTCCAGCGGCCAGTCGAGGTAGCGGGTGCCCGGGTAGAACGGGCAGGTGTCGCCGCAGCCCATGGTGATGACGACGTCGCTGACCTCGACGGCCTCGCCGGTCAGCACCTTGGGGGTCGCGGTCGTGATGTCGATACCGACCTCCTTCATGGCCTCGACGGCGGCGGGGTTGACGTGCTCGGCCGGGGCGGTACCGGCGGAGCGGACCTCGATCCGCCCGCCGGCGAGGTGGGTCAGCCAGCCGGCGGCCATCTGCGAGCGACCGGCGTTGTGGATGCAGACGAACAGCACGGACGGCGTGCCGGTGGGCGACTTGAACGACATGACAGGGGTCCTTTCGGTAGCGATGGAAGGGATCGAGAGAGACTGGGCGAGAACGGTTCAGCCGTCCTGGCGATAGTCGAGGTGGGCGACCACGACGTCGTCCGCGGCCTGCCCGACGTCCGGGTACAGCGCCCGCACCAGCACCGCCCCGACCAGGCAGCCGACCACCTGAGCCGCGATGAACGCCGGCACCGACGCCGGCGCGATGCCGGCGAAGGTGTCGGAGAAGATGCGGCCGATGGTGACCGCCGGGTTGGCGAAGGAGGTGGAGGCGGTGAACCAGTACGCCGCCCCGATGTAGGCACCGACCGCCGCCGCGGACAGCGGCGAACGCCCGGTGCGGGCGAGCGCGAAGATGATGCCGATCAGCCCGGCGGTGGCGACCACCTCGGACAGCAGGACACCACCGGTGACCCGGTGGTGGGTCGAGATCTGCACAGCCGCCAGCGAGTACATGAGGTTGGCCAGGACCGCGCCGGCGATCGCCCCCGAGGTCTGCGCCACCGCATACGCGGCGACATCCCGCAGCGGCAGGCCGTGGCCCGATCGATGCCCGAGCAGCCAGTCGATGAAGGAGACCACCGGATTGAAGTGCGCTCCCGAGACCGGGCCGAACTGCAGGATCAACACCGTCAGACCGAGCAGGGTCGCCAGGGAGTTGTAGAGCAGCTGCAGCCCCACGTCATCCGGCGACAGGGTCGTGGCCATGATGCCGGAACCGACCACCACGGTGACCAGCAGCGCCGTCCCCACGGCCTCGGCCAGCAGGCGGCGCATCAGCGGCGGCAGGGGGTCGTTCGCCACGGCGACGACAGGGGCCAGACCGTGATCGGGGTGATCGGGGTGACCGGTGGATGCGCCGGGCAGCTTGACGTCGCTCATGCATCCATCATACTTGAGTCAACAGATGTTGAGGCAATATCCGACGAGCGAAGGTTTCCGCGACCATGTCGGTGAGGGAGGTGCCCGCCATGACCGAACCGAAGGCGCAGGCCCAGACGCAGGCCCAGACGCAGCCGCTCGCCGTCCGGGCTCGGATGTACGCCGCTCTCGGCGAGCCGGTGCGGCTGCAGATCGTCGATCACCTGACCTACGGCGACGCCTCCCCCGGCGAGCTCGGCGCGGTGACCGGTCTGGCGACCAACCTCTTGGCCTTCCACCTGAGCACGCTCGAGGACGCCGGGCTGATCCGCCGAGTGCGATCCGAGGGCGATGGCCGGCGCAGCTACGTGCAGCTGCGGTGGGACGATGCGACCGTCGCCACGGTCGTCGGCGCCGCCACGACGGCGAATCCTCTTGCCGGGCAGCCTGTTCCGCGGGTGCTGTTCGTCTGCACCCACAACTCGGCCCGCTCCCAGCTGGCGGCGGCGAGTTGGTCGACGATGAGCGAGATCCCCGTCGCGAGCGCCGGCACGCATCCCGCCGAGCAGGTGCACCCCAAGGCCCTGGACGTCGCACGCCGTCACGGCCTGCAGGTCGTCCGGCCGAGCACGCACCAGGTCGACCAGACCCTGCAGCCCGGCGACCTGGTGGTGGCCGTCTGCGACAACGCCCACGAGGAGCTCACCGCCACTCCGCCGCAGCTGACGCTGACGACACCGTCCGGCGCGGTGGGACGGGGGTGGCTGCACTGGGCGATTCCCGACCCCGTCAGCGACGGCAGCGACGCCTCGTTCGAGACCGCCTACGCCGACATCAGCCACCGCGTGGCCCGGCTCGCCCAGGCCGTGACCGGAGCCTGACCCGCCCATCCTCGGTGATCATGTAATCCGTGCACGCTCGTGAAATGCTTCACGAGCGTGCACGGATTGCATGATCACCGAGGGTTTGGGTGAGCAGGCGCTCGGCTTCGGCCAGCGCGAGCGTGAGCGGGATTCGCTCCTGCTCGATGCGGCGGACCCCCGGCCAGGCGGGGTCGGTGAGCGACTCGTACAGTCGCCGCTCGTCGTCCGTCAGGTGCGGTACCGGACGGCGCGAGCCCGCCTCGAGCGGGCGACCCTGGGGATCGACGGTGGCGCCGAAGCGTTCCCAGCGTGCGTAGGCGGCCGGGTTCATGAACATCGAGAGCGCGGCGATACCGGCAGCTCGGAACTCGTTGAGGATCTCGAGGCCGGCGGCGTCCATGTCACCCCAGTAGACGACGGTCGGCGCGTGAGCCAGCCAGTCGACGGCGGCGATCGCCCCCGCGCCCCGTCCGACACCCTCGACGCTGACCGCCCGCGCCCGAGCTGGGAAGTGGAGCGCGGTGTCCTTGTTCTCAGAGATGATCACCAGTTCAGGGCGGTAGGCGGGAACCATCGCATCGCCGATGGTCACCGCGTCGTGCCACCGCCCGCCCCCGGCCCGGTGGCCGGGATCGAGGTAGGTGAAGTGCACCCGAGGCGGATGAGGCGGTGCCAGGCCGAGGTCATCGCGCCCGGCCAGCCGGCTCACCAGCTGCCGGCGAGTGTTGAGCCACTTGGCGTGCAAGCCCTCGATCGGCACCTGGCGTGGCGTCAGACCCGCCGCATCGTGGGTGGCGAACCACTGCCCCGCCCGCATCAGGAGGTCGACATCCGCCGCGGCGAAACCGTCGACCGCCCGGACGGTCTCGGCGAGTGTGCCGTCCGCGGCCAGCTGAGGAAAGCGCTCGGCGAGCGCCCGCCAGTTGGCCCGGCCCCGGTCGAGACGGCCGGGCCACGGTTCGCCGACCACTTGCGCCGCGAGGTCGACGTCCAGCACCACCAGATGAGTGGGCAGCACGTGATCGGTGCCGTGCACCCGACGCGTCGTCGTCCGCAGGGTGATCCCGAGGCTGCCCGCCCACGCCCGCCACGTTGCCGCCCAGTCGAGAAGGGCGGCGAAGTCGTGCAGCAGCGACTCGGTGGTGGGGCGACCCAGGGGGAACGGGTGTGGCCAGTGCTGCTCGGGCGATTCCTCGTCGTCCGACCCTTGCCGAGCCAGCGCATGCCACCAGGTGCGCGCCAGGCGCCGCTCGACGTCCGCGATCACCTGCTCGATGCTGCGGACGACCGGTGACGACCCGGTCGCCGGGTTCACTCCCGCGCGTCCAGCCGGCTGACGATCTCGGCGGCGGACACCTGCAGGACGTAGTCCTGGGCGTCGGTCACCGAGGCCACGAACGAGTAGCTGGTGGTGTTGTTCTTGGTCACCATCAGCAGCGCGTCCATGTGCGGCTCGAGCGCCGAGACCTTGTCCGGCGGGGCGCCGACGATGAGCTGGAAGCCGAGTCCCTTCCAGGCGCGCACCGCCCGTCCGGCGAAGTCGGAGTCGGACTTGATGAACCCCTCGTCGATGAACACCGGGGCGAACCGGGGCCGGGCTCGGAGCTCGTCCCCGAGCCGGAAGCGCAGCGCCGCACCCACGATGAAGGCCACCAACTCCTGGCTCTCACCGCCGCTCTTGCCGCCCAGGGCCGAGTGGGTACTGAGCACCTGCCCGTCGGGGCCGTAGCGCTCGGCGGTCACGAAGACGTGCCGCCGGACGTCGAGCAGCGCGTCCCGGTCGGAGCGCTCGGCGTCCCATCGGGGATCCTCGCGGCGCCGGATCCGGGCCATGAACGATTGCAGCGCCACGAATCTGGCCTGCATCAGGTCTTCGCTGAGCTCTCGGGTCGCCCCCGAGGCCAGCTCACGCAAGGCCCGCCGGAAGTCCGCCACGGTCTCGGGGGTCAGCCGCCGCAGTCTGATCCTCAGCCGGTCACCCGTGGCACCGAACTCCAGTTCGCGCAGGATGTCGTTGATCGGTTCGAGCCGCTCCTCGATCTCCTGGACGCACGACTCCATCTGGCCCGACAGCGGCACCAGGTCCTCGCCCGACCACTTCATCAGCTTCTGCCGCCAGGCCTCCTTGCGCTCGTGCAGGCCGGTGGCGACGATCCGTTCCAGGATCGCGGCGTAGTCGGGGTAGGACGCGGTGGTGTGACCGAGGTTCGGGTCCGGGAACCGCTTCAGGTAGGCGTTGAAGATCGCCTCGAGGTCGGCCGCCGCCGCCGTCGCGGCGCTCTCGGCCTCGGCGATGGCGAGGCTCAGGGTGCGGTGCAGCCGCGCCAGGTTGTTGGTGAACTCGTTCAGGTCACTCGGGTCGCCAGGACCGACGGCGGCCGCGAAGTAGCCGTCGAGGGCCGCCGACTGATCCGGTGTCAGCACGACGTGGACGTCGGCCTCGAGCCGATCGATCTCGTTGTGGGTGGCGTCCTGACGATCGACCAACTCGGCCCAGCGCCGGTTGAGGTCGTCCTCACGCTGGCGCAGCCGGTACCGGTCCTGCCGGGCCACATCCAGCTGGTCGCTCAGCTCCTCGATGCGCTGCTGCAGTGCCGCCAGCAGGTCGTTGGAGGCGAGGATCGCCTCGCGGCTGCCCTCGAGCTGAGTGAGCTGAGCCTCGACGGCGGCGACGTCGATCTCGACCCAGGCGACGGAGGTCACGGCCTCGGAGGCCTTGCGTCGCGCGTCGAGGTCGCGCCGGTCCTCGTCGATGCGCGCTCGCTCGCGGTCGACCTCGGTGAGCAGCGTCTCGATCCGGCCCAGCTCCTCCTCGATCTCGGCCAGCACGTCCTGGCTGCTGAACCCGATCACGTTCATGGCCTCGGATCGCCCGTGGCTGCCCCGACTACCCTGCCGGGTCTGCCCGGCCAGGCTCACCCGGTACCCGGGACCGGCCAGGTCGTCGGGACGCTGCACGCACAGCGCATTGCGGGCCGGCTCACTGACGTGGCGGCGCACCCACGCGGTGAACGGTGAGTCCTTGAACACCAGCTTGCCGGCGACCGTGGCGGGGTCGAGCGTCCCACCCGGACCCGCCGCGCCGTCCGGGTCGAGCGGCACGCCCTGGAAGACCAACCGACCGGCCAGGTGCAGCGGGTCGATGGCTCGGCTGAATGCAGCGAGGCGATCCTGCGGCACCAAGAGCAGGCGGGCACTGGCCCCCAGCACGGTCTCGATCGCCGTCCGCCACGGCCCTTCGCCCTCGCTCAGGTCGATCAGTTCGGCGAGGAACGGCAGCTCCTCCTCGGTCATGCCCGACGCCTCGGCCACCTGGGCGCGCAGCTGGTGCAGCCGGCCCCGGATCCGGCTCTCGCGACCGGCGAGCGAGTCCCGCTCGGCGATCAGCTCGCGGCGGCGCGAGAGCAGGGGGAAGTCGCGGTCCCGCAACGCCTCCCGCGCGGCGATGAGTTCGCTCGACCGGGCGTCGTAGCCGGCCAGGAACTCCTCCGCCTCCTGTCGGGCGAGGGCGTAGCGGTCCGCGTCGTCCAGGGGCAGGTCGAGCACCTCGGTGCGCTCGGCCAGGTCGGCCCGCCGGCTCGATCGGTCGTCGCGCGTGATGCCGGCCGTGATGATCTGCTGGTCCAGGCTCGCCAGCTCACCACCGCCGGACTCGCGGTGCTCGGTCTGGGCGGCGGCCAGATCCTGGGCGAGGCCGTTCTCGGCGGTCACGGCGGCCCGCAGCTGCTCGCTCACCGCGCGGCGTCCGGCCCGGGTCTGCTGGACGGCGTCCTCGAGCAGGTCACGCTCGCGGTGGCGGCTCCACAGGTCGACCGGGTTGCCCGTGGTGCGGGTCAAGCCGAAGGTGTCGATCTCGTCGATGGTGCGCCGGGCGGTGATCAGGCGGTCGTACTTCGCCGTGATCGGGGTGAGCAGCTCGGCCTTGTCCTGCTCGGTCTGCATTGCCTGGTAGGCAGCTTCGAGGTCGTCGAAGTGCGCGATGGCCCGGTCAGCAGCGTCGTAGGTCGTCGGCCGCTCGAGCACCATGTCCTTGTAGAGGTCGTCCACGGTGCGGATCTGCTGCCCGGCCTGGATGCGCGCCAACAGCCGCAGCGCCTTGAGGCCGTCGCCGTTGGCGCCGATGCCGAGCTTGGTGTGCAGCCGGGTGGCGAAGGCGGTGTAGCCGTCATGGGTGATCAAGCCGGGGAAGGCGGCCTTGAGCACCCGCGGCTGGAACTGCTCGCTCGCCAACGGCGCCAGGTCGGCCAGGTCGAAGGGCGCGTCGATGGTGGCGAAGCGCGGCGCGAGGTCGGCGAAGACCGTCGCCCGGGCCGGCACGAAGTAGACCCGCAACGCGGTGAAGTGTTCACCGTGATCGTTGACGAAGGTCATGCCGATGGCGCCCCAGGTCGCCGTGCCTTCTCCGCGCAGGAGTTTCGGACGTTCCCGCCCGCTCTCGTCGGGCACCGTGTCGGTCTGGCCGCGCAGGTAGGACATCAGGTTGCGCTGCCCGGCGCTGCGCGCCCGACCTGCCACGGCGTCGTTGGAGGCACCGTTGAAGGCGATGTCCGAGGGCATCATCAGTGCGATGTAGGCGTCGAGCAGGGTGCTCTTGCCGCTGCCGGAGGCGCCGGAGATCAGCGTGGCGCCCTGGTGGAACGGCACCGTCACGGCGCCCTCGAACCCACCCCAGTTCACCACCTGCAGCGTCTGTGCGCGCCACTGGGTGGTGCCCTCGGTGGCGCCCTCCAGGTAGAACAGCGGGGCGTCGGGGATGGTGTCGCGGGCGGCGTCCATCGAGTAGTGAACGGCCGGGAGCTCGGCCTCGGTCTGGGTCACGCGTCCTGCTCCTCTGGGTCGGTCTCGCCGTCCATCGTGCTGCCGTCCAGTGCCTCGTCGTCCGGGGCGGCGTCGTCGATCAGAGTGTCGTCGAACGCACCCCCGGGGCGCTGGGCCTGCAGCCAGCGCAGCAGCTCGTGCAGGCGCTCCAGCGGCAGGACCACGTCGATGGCGGGGCTGATCTCGAACCGGTCGGCGTCGTGCTGGCCGATCAACAGGCCCGCGGTGATCAGGTTCTCGATGGCCTTGGCGCCCCGACGCGAATCCCCTGCCTGGTCGGTGGCGTGGGCCGGACGCAACGACGCCACGTGGTCGAGCATCTCCTGCCGGTCGACGAACACCCGGATCTGGCCGGTACCCTCCTCCGCCCGGCTGCGGCGGCGCAGGTAGACCATGATCACGGTCTCTTCCCGGGACCAGGCCAGGTCGCGCACCAGGGTCGGGAACCGGCCGCCGCCGTCCGGGGCCGCCTGGCGTTTGAAGGCGACCTCGCGTTCACGATCCAGGTGCAGGTCGAGGAAGACGTCGTTGAGCCGCGACCGGATCAGGTGCGGGTGGGCGATCAGCGCCCGCCACTCCCCCGGATGGGTTCGGGCGGTGATGAACCGGTGCTTGAGCAGGGCCACCAACGCCCGGCGTTGGGCGACGTCGAGCCGACCCTCGTCACCCTCGAACAGCGCGATGCTGCTGCTGAGGTCGGCATCGCCTTCGGTGTCGTCCCACTCGTCCCGGTCGACCTCGCCGGCTGCGTCATCGTGGGATCGGTCCACCACGGCGGCCTCGTCGTGGGTGAGCGTCATGCGGGGCTCTCCTCGGGCTGGGGTTCGGTTCGAGCGCCGGTCGCGGGAGCCAGCGGGACGACCGGCACCAGCAGCTCGCGCCGGCTGCCGTCCGACCGGACGGCCACGAACAGCTCACGGTCATCCTGCGCCTCGGGCAGCCCGCGGGTGTTGGCCGCCAGGTGCAGCAGGCCGAGGATCTCGACCGGACGGCGCAGCGACTCGTCCAGCTCGGCGAACAGTTCCCCGAGCGAGGCGGTCGGTTCCGGCGAGCGCAGCGCCTCCTGCAGGGCGTACCGCAGGCGACCCAACGACGGGCCACCCATGGCGCGCAGCCGGTCGAGTGACACCTCGTCCGGGCGCTGGTCGGTCACGTCGAGCAGCTCGGGCGGCGGCGCGTCGTCCGCAGGGTCGTAGAACCGCTCGCGCAGGTGGTCGATGTCGAACCGGGAGGGCAGTAGCGGCAGGTCGACGGCGGACCGGGGGCCGGTCTCGGCCAGCCAGGTCTGCAATTCGGTGTCGAGCTGGCGCAGCGTGGTGTCCAGTTCGCGGTCGCGGACCACGTTGTGGGTGGCGATGTAGTCGCGCAGCGCGCGGGTCACCCGGGTGCGCTGGGTCAGCACCCGGTCGAGGCCACGCCGGATCAGGGTCACGGTGCCGCGCAGGTCGCGCCGATCAGCGTCGTTCAGCAGGGTGTCGGCCTTGGGGTGGGTGAGCAGGGCACTCAGGTCCTCGGTCAGCTGCAGGAGCAGCTCCTCGTCGCGCAACAGCGCGAAGGCGCCCTCGAAGGCGCGGCCCTCGGCGGTGGCGGTCATCAGCGACTCGGCCCGGCGCAGGTAGTCGTCGACCACCGCCCCGGCTGGACGTTCCTCCTCACGGAAGGAGGCCAGGATCTGCGAGCGCAGCGTCGTGAAGGTCTCCTCCACGCGGGAGAAGTCGCTCGGCAGCCCGGCGACCAGGGCCAGCAACTCGCTGTAGCCCTCCATCAGGTAGTCGTCGGAGACCTGCGGGAGGTCGCCGGTCAGCACCCGGTCGCGTTCCCGCTTGAGCCGGGCGATCTCAGCGTCGAGGATGTCGACCCGCGCCCACCGGTCGGGGTTCGCCTCGGCGTTGAATCGGCGGACGGCGGTCACGATGGTCGAGATCCGGTGTTCGCTGAGGCTGGCACGCTCGCGGGTCAGGCTCGCGACCAGGTTCAGCGCGTCCTGGGCATGGCTGGTCAGGGTGTAGACCTCGGTGCCGTCGTCCTCGACGCTGCGCACCAGCCACTGGCCGCGCATCCAGCGTAGGCACAGGTCACGGCCGGTTCCGGTCGGCAGGTCGGGCGCACCCGTGGCCCGCAGCTCGTCGAGGAAGGTGTCGACCATGCCGTGCAGCCGAGCCGTCGGCACGCTGCGCACGTCGCGGCTGAAGGTGCTGCGGAAGATCGCGATCACCACGGGGGCCTGA
The DNA here is from genome assembly GCA_016713225.1 of Kineosporiaceae bacterium. Taxonomy (NCBI): domain Bacteria; kingdom Bacillati; phylum Actinomycetota; class Actinomycetes; order Kineosporiales; family Kineosporiaceae; species Kineosporiaceae bacterium. The sequence goes on along the minus strand of JADJPO010000003.1, from coordinate 362,705 downwards.
CGCTGGTGCAGCAGGGTGAGGGTCGGCTGCTCGAACGCGCCGCGCACGCGCGAGAGCTCTCCGACGATCTGACTCACGTGTGCTCCCCCGTCACCTTCCGTTGTCGCTGCCGCCCCGACGCATCACGGGGACGACGTCCGCGCGCCCACTCGAGCCGAGGACGGATCCACGGTAAGGGGTGGCACCGACAACGCAGGCCCGGTTCGCCGTCCTGGCCCGCTGGCACCGCTCAGTCGAGCAGCCTCTCGCCGGCGAGGTCGAGAGGCACGAGCGCGCCGTCTCCCCAGGCGTCCTCACGAGCGCGCGAAGGCCATCAAAGGGGCATAGTCCAGCAACAGATCGGCCGTACGCAGCGCCGCCAGGTAGGCACGACGCACCTCGGCACGGCGCTGCGGATCGGGATCGATCGGCTGAGCGGGTGCCCGTCCCCAGCCGAACGGCGGCCGACCGAGCGAGTGTGCCGCCGCATCGGCCAGCAGTCGTGACCAGCGTCCGTTGCCATTGGGGAACGGGTGAACCAGTACCGCTCGATGCGACAGCCGAAGGCAGAACTCGTCAGCAGACAGGGCGGTCTGACCGGCTACGCGGACGTCGGCCAGCCAGAACGCGGCGTCCGCGATCAGATCGTGCAGACACAGCAGGATGCGCCACGGCTCGACACCGATGTTGCGTTCGGTGGTCCTGAAGCTGCCGGCCCAGGCCCACACGTCGCCGTACATGGCACGGTGCAGTTGCTTCATCCATCCGACATCGAGGATCCGCTCGGCGGTGAGCCGCCGCCGGCCAGACAGGGCCGCGAGCCGCGCCCGGGCGATGTTCTCCGCCTCGACAGCATCCAGTTCACCGCGCGTGAGCACGGGCAGCAGCAGCCCGTCGCGTTCCTGCTCGGTCAACGGTGTGGCGCCCGGGACCGCACCGAACAGCGAGGAATCGGTCATCAGAGATCCTCACCATTGCTCGGCGGCCTGTTCGACCATCCGACGATGGTGTTCCTGGTCGTGTTGATCCGGCAGCTGAGCCTCGAGCAGCATGCTCTGGTGAACTGCCGCGACGTGCTCAGCCAGCTGGGCGGCCAGGCGCTTCTCGACGATGCCCTGCAACGACCCTCGAGGAACCAGGGCGTAGACGAGGTCACAGTCCAAGGCCTCCGCGGCACGCTGCAAGGTACTCAACTGCGCAGCCCGGTCCAGCTCGCTGCGTTCCAGCCGCCGCACCGTGGTCTGGTTCACCCCTAGTCGTTGCGCGAGATCGTTCTGTGACAACCCCAGCGCCTCGCGCACCGAGCGGACCCAGCCTCGGGCGGGACGGGCGAGAAGTGGGACGTCGGCACGCAGCCGTTCGAACCGGGCATCCAGGAGTTGCCGTGCTCGCTGCTGCCGCAGAGCGCTTGACATGACCGCCGCCTTCCTGAGCACCAATGAAACGCTCGATGCATCGTAATGCATGACAATAACCTTGAGCAATGCACTGTGATGCCTCGTTACATCGAATTGTGCTGCTCGAGGACTCACCAAACTCGTTCACATCCTGGACGTCCCGGCGGTGCGCCCGAGCAACGAAGCGGCCGTCAGCACCGTCGCGACTGCCGCACCGGCCACCATCGCCACCCCCGGGCCACGGACGTCGACCAGTGCCCCGGCAGCGGCCGTGCCCGCGGCGGTACCGACGTTGAACGCCGAGGTGACCCAGGAGGTCGACTCGGCGCTCGCGACGTCCGTGGCCGCATCGGCCAGCAGGTAGGAGGCCACCAGCGCCGGGGCGACGAACAACCCCGCGGCAGTGATCAGCACCAGCAGCACCAGCGGCAGGTTGATCACGAGCCCCGAGGCGGCCACGGCCGCACTGCTCAGCAGGACGAAGCCCACCGCCTGATGCTGCACGGTGCCGGGCCAGGTGCGACGCCCGTAGACCAGGCCGCCGACGATGCTGCCGATCGAGACCAGCGCCGCAGGCAGGCCTGCGAACCCCTGGTCCAGGCGTCGCATCACGGCGGCGATGGCGGCGAGCTCGAACCCGGCGAGCAGATAGCCGATCGCGAGGGCCGGCAACAGCCGGATGAGAAAGCGCGTCGACCGCCAGCGCGCGTCACGCCGCCCCAGCTCTGGCGTCGCGCCGCGGGAGGTCGCCCGGCCGAGCAGGCTGCCCATGCCGAGGTTCGCGAGTACGAGCAGGCCGACCGAGACCCCTAGGACGGCGCGTGCGTCGAACCGTGCGATCGCGGCACCCGCCAGCAGCGGGCCGAGGACGAACAGCACCTCCTCGGCGACCGAGTCGAGTGAAAAGGCCTCCTGCAGTTGGGTTTCGTCATACGTCAGGTCACGCCAGGCGGACCTCATGACGGGGCCGGTGGGCGGGGCGAGACCTCCGGCGAGCAGGCCCGTAGCGGTCAGGACCGGGAGCGCCGAGGTGGCCAGGGCACCCATCGCCAGCAGACCGAGGCCGTTCACCAGCGCGAGGACGGCGAGGGTTCGGCCGTGGCCGCATCGGTCGGCGGCACGCGCTCGTAGCGGCCCGAGGAGTCCAGCGGTCAGTCCGTAGGCCGCGGTCGCAACACCGGCTTCGGCATAGGAGTGCCGTTGCATGGCGAACAACAACAGCAGGGCGAGCGGGATGACGCCGAATTGCAGCCGGGCCAGGGCAGCCCAGGCGAACAGTGGCGTGACGTGGGGGGTTCGGAGCAGCGCGAGATAGCCGCCAGGGGCGGAGTTCATCAGGGACCTTTCCTGCACGGGGGTATGACGACATCGACTGCGGGCGCTGGTGCCCGCGCACAGGTGGCGTCATGGAGGGGTGCAGGCCATGGGCGCGAGAATAGCCCGAGTCATACGATGCACTCACGATGCACTATTGTGCACTCATGGATCAGAGTTCGGCCGATCTGGCGGCAGCCATCGGCGCTCGGGTGCGGCAGGGTCGTCAGGCGCGGCATTGGACGTTGGATCAGCTGGCCGAAGCGGCGGGCGTGAGCCGTCGTCTCGTGGTCAATGTCGAGCAGGGATCCACCAACCCCAGCGTCGGCACCTTGCTCAGGATCAGTGATGCCCTCGGCATCGGCCTGCCGGCCCTGGTGGAGCCGCCGCATCCCACGGTGGTGAAGGTGACCCGCCAAGGTGACGGCGCGGTCCTCTGGGAGAGCCCGGCCGGTGGGCGTGGGGTACTCGTGGCGGGTACCGAACCCCCGAACGTCGTCGAGTTGTGGGACTGGACTCTGGGTCCGGCCGATCGTCACGCGACCGAGCCCCACGCGTCGGGCACCCGGGAACTGCTGCAGGTGCTGGAGGGCGGGCTCGTGGTCGAGGTCGCCGGCCAAGTGATCACTCTGGACGCCGGTGACGCCGTCGCGTTCCCCGGCGACGTGCCGCACTCGTATCTCAACACCGGCACCGAGTCATCCAGGTTCTCCTTGACGGTCTTCGAGCCAGGCGTGGGGTCGGCGCCCCGAGTGGACGGTTCCGATGTCTGACCTCGCTGAGCTGGAAGCGTTCGTGACCCAGGGGCGCGTCGACCCGGCGGTGTTCGCACTGCGTGCCGACTACCGGGCGCTGCTCGTCGCCGTCGATGGACTTGTCCCCGGGCCGAGCGACTCGACGAGCAACGACCTGCTGGACGCCGCGGAAACCGCTGCCCGAGAAGCGTTGTCGCACTCAGCGGTCGATCAACTCCCCCACGTAGCGGCCTGGCGTGAGGCCTACCGGGCGTTCGGCTCCAAACCGCAACGCACGCGCAACAGCCTCGAGGCGCTGTTGCGTCGCGCCGAGACCGGATTGCCGCGCGTGAACCGACTCACCGACCTCTACAACGCGATCTCGGTGCTCCATCAACTGCCGCTCGGCGGCGAGGATCTGACCCGATACACCGGCTCACCGCGGTTGGTGCGCGCCATGGGCACCGAGAACTTCGACACCGTGGCCGGCGGCGACCCAGTGATCGAGCACCCCGAACCCGGCGAGGTCGTGTGGTGCGACGCGGACGGCGTGACGTGTCGGCGCTGGAACTGGCGGCAGGCCCGCCGCACCCAACTGCGCGAGGACACCACAACAGCCCTGTTCATCCTCGACGCGCTCGATCCGTTCACCGACGAGGCCCTCCAGGCCGCCACCGAGGATCTGGTCACTCACCTGCGACGGCTCGGCCCCGACGTACGCGTCGTTCACCACCTCATCGCCGCCTCCCTCGAGGATCTGCCGTGACCGACGCCGTCGCCGTCCCGGTCCCTCGGGTACCGCCGTGGGGCCTGGCCGTGGCCGCGATGGCCTCGGTGCAGCTGGGTTCTGCCCTGTCGATGGGACTCATCTCGACCGTGGGTCCAGCGGGCACCGCTTGGTTGCGTCTCAGCGCCGGCGCAGTGATCTTCGTCGTCCTGGCCCGCCCGTCCCTGCGCGCGCTCCGGCGTCGCGACGTCCCGGCACTGCTCGGCCTCGGGGTGACCACGGGGTTGATGACCATCGTGTTCCTCGCCGCGATCGAGCGCCTACCGCTGGGTACGGCCGTCGCCATCGAGTTTCTCGGCCCGCTCACCGTGGCCGCGGTGCGCAGTCACAGCGCCCGAGCACTCATCTGGCCGGCCGCCGCGCTGGTCGGGGTGGTGCTGCTCTGCCAACCGTGGCGCGGCGACATCCACCTGGCCGGCATCGGTTTCGCCACCCTCTCGGCGGTGGGGTGGGCCACCTACATCCTGCTCACCCAGCAGGTCGGTGATCGGTTCAGCGGCGTCACCGGGCTCTCGCTCACCGTGCCCATCGGCGCCGTCACGGCGGCATTCTTCGGGCTCCCCGGCGTGATGGGGCACTTCTCCCCCGGGTTGCTCGCCACGGCGGTGGGGCTCGCCGTCCTGCTGCCGGTGTTGCCGTACGCCTTCGAGATGCTGGCGCTACGTCGCATGACCCCCACCGCATTCGGCACCCTGATGGCCCTCGAGCCGGCATTCGGCGTCCTGCTCGGGTTGATCGTGCTCGACCAGCAGCCATCGATCGGGCAGGTCGTCGGCATCCTGCTCGTCGTCCTGGCCGGGGCCGGCGCGCAACGGCACACCTGACGATCCGCGTCACACCTGACGATCCGCCCGCGCACGGACCACCACGCGAGCGGTCAACGGCGCCACCATCCCGCGGGATGGTGCCTTCAGCCAGTCCTCAGTGATCCGTTGTCTCGTCGATCGCCGCCAACCAGTCTGCCCAATACCGCTTCCACGCCTCGACAGCTGCAGAGTCGGGCAGTCCGTCGTGTGACACGTTGACCATGACCCGGCCGTCACCCTTGGGCGTCACCGTGAACAGCGCCGAGCCGACCGGCTGACCGTCGATGGCCACGCTCAATCGCAGGGCTTTGCTGGTCGCCCTGGAGCGCAACTGTGTCTCGAGGCCCGGGAACAGTGACACCCGGTCGGCGTCGTCGACGATCGCCGCTCGCAGGGCAGCGGGATCGACGGTGACGGTGCGGGTCTTACCGGCGCTGAACGTGCCGTCGGCCATCTGGTTCGGGGCACGTCGACCGGTGATCCGCTCGTACCCCACCGTCACGCCCTGACCCCACCAGCCGCGGACGCCGTACGCCTCGGCGATGTACGCGGCGATCGCGGTGTGGCCACGGTCGTGGCCCGGCCAGGCATCGATCAGGTCGCACCACTCGTCCCAACCCCGACCGGTTGCTCGGGTGATGGCCAGGTCGTCGACCTCTGGTTCCGCAGCGCGAACGCGCCGGCGAGGCGTCGGCCCATCGCCGTCGGCCGTCCCATCACTGGTGAACCCGCCGAGCAACGTCCGCCGGGCTGCGCCGTAGCGCTCGCCGGTCTTCTCCATGCGCTCGCGGATACGGCGCTTGAACGTCTCCTGCTTGGTCATGTGAAGCACCTCATGTGTCGACGCGCGACCCTCGACGACCCGCGCTCGGCGACGGTCACGAGGACACATCGGTGATCTTCACGCCGAGCACACAGGGTCCCCTTTGCTCTCCGATACCCGGCGGCGCGAGCGCCGAGGAGAGAGTCCGGCGAGGCGAGTCGCCACGGACACGGTACGACAGAACATCGTCGAGAGTCATCACCGCTCATCCCGGACGCCGCGCCCGAGAAACACAGCGCCGCCCGTCCCGAGATCCGGGACGGGCGGCACCTGGTCGCTCACATCAGCTGCAACCGGAGGGCCAGCCACCCCCCCACAAACGCGCACCGGCCCCGCGCGGGCGCGTCGGCGGGCACAGGTGAAGCACACCTGGGGCGTCGGAGGCGCGGCCCTGCATCTTCTCCAGCAGTTCGGCGCTGGAGTGCACCTCGACCGGAGCCGCCTTGACCGCGACGGCACCGGCGAGATCGGCCGGCTTCGCCTTGGGCTTGGGCTGGGAGGAGGCCGACTGCGCCATGCTCTCGAGCTCTTCTTCGACCTCGTCGTCGCTGGATTCCTCGACATAGGAACCGGTTTCGGGGTGTCGGGTGCGCTCCTCGGCGGTGTAGATGCTCATCGCCGAGCGGGTGTCGAAGTCGAGGTAGTCCAGCGCCAGGCGACGGAAGACGTAGTCCATGATCGACTGAGCCATGCGCACGTCGGGGTCGTCGGTCAGACCGGCCGGCTCGAAGCGCATGTTGGTGAACTTCTCGACGTAGGTCTCGAGCGGCACCCCGTGCTGGATCGCGACGGAGACCGCGAGCGAGAAGGCGTCCATCATGCCGGCGAGGGTCGAGCCCTGCTTGCCGAACTTGAGGAACAGCTCGCCCAGGTCGCCGTCCGGGTACTGACCGGCCGTCAGGTACCCCTCGGCGCCACCCACGGCGAACGACGTGGTCTGGCTGGTGCGGCGCTTCGGCAGCCGGCGTCGGGTCGCGCGGTACTCGACTCGCACCTCGGGTGCCGGTGTGGCCTCGGCAGCGACGGCCACGTCGGACTTCTTGGCCTTGCCGTCCGACAGCGGCTGACCGACCTTGCAGTTGTCGCGGTAGACCGCCAGTGCCTTCAGACCGAGCTTCCAGCCCTGGAAGTAGACGTCCGAGATCTCTTGCACGCTCGCCGACTCGGGCAGGTTGACGGTCTTGCTGATCGCCCCGGACAGGAACGGCTGGCAGGCAGCCATCATCCGCACGTGCCCCATGGGCTCGAAAGCGCCCGCTCGCCCATCGCGCAGTCGAACACGTCGTAGTGCTCCCGCCGCAGCCCCGGCGCATCCACCACGTGACCGTGCTCGGCGATGTACTCGACGATCGCTTCGACCGTCTCCTCGGCGTAGCCCATCTTGCGCAGCGCCAGCGGGATGGTCTGGTTGACGATCTGCATCGAGCCGCCGCCGACCAGCTTCTTGAACTTGACCAGCGAGAAGTCGGGCTCGATACCCGTGGTGTCGCAATCCATCATGAAGCCGATGGTGCCGGTGGGCGCGAGCACACTGGCCTGCGCGTTGCGCCAGCCGTTCTTCTCACCGATCGTGTTGCCGAGCTCCCACTCGCGGGTGGCCACCCGGTGTACATCACGATCGAGCGCGGTGACCGAACGGATCGCATCGTTGGCCGCGGCGTGCTTGCGCATCACCCGACGGTGCCCCTCGGCGTTGCGGGCGTAACCCTCGTAGGCCCCCACCACGCCGGCCATCTCGGCCGACCGACGGTAGGCGGTGCCGGTCATCAACGAGGTGATGGACGCCGCCAGCGCCCGCCCACCCTCGGAGTCGTACCCGAGGCCCGAGGCCATCAGCAGCGCACCGAGGTTGGCGTAGCCGATACCGAGCTGGCGGAACGTCCGGGTGGTCTCACCGATCGGCTCGGTCGGGAAGTCGGCGAAGCAGATCGAGATGTCCATCGCCGTGATGACCAGCTCGACCACCTTGACGAACAGCTCGGCGTCGAACGAGCCGTCGCTGCTCACGAACTTCATCAGGTTCAGCGAGGCCAGGTTGCAGCTGGAGTTGTCCAGGTGCATGTACTCCGAGCACGGGTTCGAGGCGGTGATCCGGCCCGACTCGGGGGTGGTGTGCCAGTCGTTGATGGTGTCGTCGTACTGGATGCCGGGGTCGGCGCACTCCCAGGCGGCCTTGGCCATCTTCTCGAACAGCCCTCGGGCGTCGACGCTCTCGATCACCTCACCGGTCAGGCGTGAGCGCAGGCCGAACGGGTCACCGTTCTCGACCGCTCGCATGAACTCGTCGCTGACCCGAACCGAGTTGTTGGCGTTCTGGTACTGGACGCTGATGATGTCCTTGCCGCCCAGGTCCATGTCGAAGCCGGCGTCGCGCAACGCGCGGATCTTGTCCTCCTCGCGCGCCTTGGTGTCGATGAACTCCTCGATGTCGGGGTGGTCGACGTCCAGCACGACCATCTTCGCCGCGCGACGCGTGGCACCCCCGGACTTGATCGTCCCGGCCGAGGCGTCCGCCCCGCGCATGAACGACACCGGGCCGGACGCCGTCCCGCCGCTGGCCAGCAGCTCCTTCGAGGACCGGATCCGGGACAGGTTCAGGCCGGCGCCGGAGCCGCCCTTGAAGATGAACCCCTCCTCCTTGTACCAGTTGAGGATCGAGTCCATCGAGTCGTCGACCGACAGGATGAAGCACGCCGAGACCTGCTGCGGAGCGGGCGTGCCCACGTTGAACCAGACCGGTGAGTTGAAGCTGAACACCTGGTGCAACAACATGTGGGTCAGCTCGTGCTCGAACACGTCGGCGTCGGCGTCGGTCGCGAAGTACCCCGCGTCCTTGCCCGCCTTGGTGTAGGTCAGCACGACCCGGTCGATCAGCTGCTTGAGGCTGCGCTCACGCACGTCGGACCCCAACGCGCCGCGGAAGTACTTGGTGGTGACGATCGTGGAGGCGTTCAGGCTCCAGAAATCGGGGAACTCGACGCCCTTCTGCTCGAAGATCGTCTCGCCGGTCCTCCAGTTGGTCCTGGACGACGTCACGCCGCTCCCAGGTCACCGCGTCGTAGGGGTGCACCCCGGCGGTGGTGAAGACCCGTTCGACCGTCAGCCCTTGTGTTGCAGCCGGGGGCTGTCTGCCTTCGCCTTTACGCCCCCAGGGCCGGACGAGGTCTGAGTCATCGCTGTGTTCCCCTCAATGATCGCTACTGATGCCGACGGTGCGTCTGATGTGCGTCTGATGTGGTGGCGTACTGGTGCTGTGGTCCGTGCTGCTGGGGTGTCGCGCCGCCGGGGTGCCCGCGCAGGATCTGTCGAGTTGGCGGAGTGGTCCCGTCGGCGGCGCCACCTTCCCCAGCAGCGCCGCCGACGGGGGTTCTAGATCACACCTGCGGTGGAGCCGTTCGGTGTGGTGTGCCCCGTCAGGGGCTCGTTCATTCCTGTCAGGGCGTCACGTTCGGCGCGCAGCAGGGCGATGGCGGACTCGAAATCCGCCAGGGAGTCGAACGCCTGATAGACGCTCGCGAAGCGCAGGTAGGCGACCTCGTCCAGTTCTCGCAGCGGCCCGAGGATCGCCAGCCCGACGTCATGGGCATCGACCTCGGCCGCGCCCGTGGCCCGGATACTCTCCTCCACGCGCTGAGCCAGGCGGGCCAGGTCGTCCTCGCCGACCGGGCGACCCTGACAGGCCTTGCGGACCCCGGTGATCACCTTCGCCCGACTGAACGGCTCGGTGGCCGCCGATCGCTTGACGACCGTCAAGCTCGCCGTCTCCATGGTGCTGAAGCGGCGCCCACACTCGGGGCACTGCCGCCGACGGCGGATCGAGGTGCCGTCGTCGATGCTGCGGGAGTCGACAACCCTCGAATCGGCGTTTCGGCAGAACGGACAGTTCACACCGACCACCTCCTCTCCACGGTTCGCCACCCCCGCCGACCCAGCTCGACCGGCCACCCGAGGGCTTCTGTGGATGCACCTGGGGATGACCTGTGGACGACCCCCCACAAACCTGGGGATCATGCTGGGGACTACATGTGGACGGCTTACATCGGTGTAACTACTAGATCTGGGGGTAACGCTAAGCCGCTACCCCCGGAGGCGCAACTCACGACACGCCGGGAAACGCCGTCCGGCACCCTGCAGCCAGGCCGGCGAACGAACCCCGTCGCCGCAGGCCAGCCCCTCACCCAGGCACCTCCACCGACGGCGGACACGCCGACGTGAGCGCCGACGTGACCCAGGGCGAGGGTCATCCGCGACGCCCCCACTCGGCCGATGCCCCCACTCGGCCGACCCCCACGCTCATCGCCGCGGTACCGCGAGTCGCAACCCGACGGGGAGCTCGGCGCTGCTCAGGTGGTTCAACTCGACGATCTGCTCCACCAGGTCGCGCGGATCACTGCCCGGCTCGGCCCGCAGGGCGATCTGCCACAACGTCTCCCCCGGCGCCACCAGGTGATAGCTCATCGGAACCGGCGCAGCATGCTCACCACCCTGCGCCGACCCACCGCCGAGCAGGACCGCACCCACCACGGCCGTGAGCACGAGGCCGATCGTGGCCAGCACCAACAGCCACCGCGCCACCAGCCGCCCCCGCCGCGTCAGGCGCACCGGGCCCGACGCCCGCGCGTGGCGCCCCGACGAGGCACCCTCGACCCCACCCGGCACGGGCGCTTGGGCCGACGCGCGGGAGGTGCGGGACGCCAGAGGGCGGGGAGCGGACGGGTGTGCCACCGGGGAAGAGTCAGGGTCGACATCGGTGCCTCCACATCGGGTTTCGGGCCGGACATCACCCGGTCCTCGGACACCCGGCCGGGCGGCCGGACGTCGAACGCTCGTTCGAATCGAACGTGTGTCCGAGTTCTATCACCCCCCACCGACAGAGTCGAGACACCCTCGAACATATGTTTGAAACGTGTCGCGATTCGTTCTACGGTGACTACGAAGCTCGCACCCGAGCCCGGGCCCGGCTGCGTGACCGAGTGACCCGACTGTGTGGAGGACGACATGACGAGGCGGCGGCTCGACCAGACGGATCGAGCGGACGTGGCTGCGGCCGGCAAGGCCGCCCACGACGACACGCCCGGTGGCGAGGTGCACGTGTTGCCCGACGGCCCCGCCGACGGCGACGGCCTCACCGACCGTCAGCGACTCGTGCTCGAGACCATTCGCGACTCGGTGGAACGCCGTGGCTACCCGCCGAGCATGCGGGAGATCGGGGCCATCGTCGGGTTGACCAGCCCCAGCAGCGTGGCCCACCAGCTCAGCACCCTCGAGCGCAAGGGATACCTGCGGCGTGACCCCAACCGCCCTCGCGCGATCGAGGTACGCATGCCCGGCGAATCGCACGCGGTGCGCCCGATCGAGGGGAGTTCGACCCCACGGACTACTCCGAGCTGCGACCCCAGCCCTCGTATGTTCCGGTCGTGGGGCGGATCGCCGCGGGGGACCGATCCTGGCCGAGCAGGCCGTCGAGGATGTGTTCCCACTCCCCGCCAGCTGGTCGGCGAGGGCAGCTCTTCCTGCTCAAGGTGGTGGGCGACTCCATGGTCGAGGCAGCCATCTGCGACGGCGACTGGGTCGTGGTCCGCCAGCAGTCGGTCGCCGACAACGGTGAGATCGTGGCGGCGATGCTCGATGGCGAGGCCACGGTGAAGACCTTCAAACGGCGCGACGGGCACGTCTGGCTGCTACCGCACAACGCCGCCTATGACCCGATTCCCGGGGACGAGGCGACCATTCTCGGACGCGTCACGGCCGTGCTTCGTCGCGTATGAGTCCGCTCGACCACCGTGGGGCACTACTATTGACACTCAGTGATGTTCTCGCCCTGCGCTCACGCCGGGCCGGAATCGCCGACCAAGGAGAACCTGACGTGCAGGGACACCACATCGACGAGACGCTGCGCACCGTGATTGCCCGGCATCTCGACGTGCCCCCACAGAACTGACCACCGAGTCCTCCCTGGAGGAACTGGGCCTGGACGACGACCTCGCCAGCCTCATGCTGGGCGCCGTGGGCGACGAGCTCGAGGCTCCGCTTCCCCGACGACTTCCTCGACGGGCTGGACACCTACGGCAAGCTGCACAGCGCCGTCCTGATGGCCGTCGGAGCCTGACTCAGGCCCCGCTCGACACCGCCTCGACCACCCGGGCCACGTCGTCCTCGTCGTTCCACACGTGGAACGCCAGGCGTAGGCGGCCGGCCCGGGTGGCGAAACGGCATCCTGCCTCCCGCAGTCGCCGTTCGACCGCCCCGTTCGGATCGGCCAAGGACAGAATCGGGCAGTTGGCCGGCGGCATGCCCAGTGCCCGCCGGACGCCGTCCGCGAGCTCGACCCCGGTCCACCGGACGCCCTCACCTGCTGCCGCCAACAGGTCCAGGGTGGGCGCTGCCCCGACCCACGCCAACCATGCCGGCGACACATCCAGCCGACGAGCATCGCCGGCCAGGGTCATCTCGGGACCATAGATCGATTCCCAGACCGTCTCACCCGCGTACCACCCGGCCGAGACCGGTCGCAGCCAGGCCAGCGCCTCAGGACTCGCCGAGGCGAAGGCCACCCCTCGCGGACAGCTCAGCCACTTGTAGGCCGCGCACACCGTGACATCGATCGAGGAGGCCGCCACCGGCAACCAGCCCACCGCCTGCGTCGTGTCGCACACCGTCCTGGCCCCGTGGCGGCGGGCGGCGTCCAGGATGGCCTCGAGATCGGCGAGCCGACCATCGGCGGACTGCACCAGCGAGAAGGCCACCAGCGACGTGGTGGCCCGGATCTGATCAGCGACCTCGGCCAACGGCACCTGCCGCACCACGACCCCGCGATCGCGTTGCGTCAGGAACGGGAACACCACCGACGAGAAGTCACCCGCCGGCACCACCACCTGGCGCCCTCGGGAAGCGAGGCCGCCACCGGCGCGAGCATGGCCGAGACCTGAGACCCCACCGCCACCCAGGACGTCGGCACCCCGACCAACCGAGCCCAGGCGGCCCGACTCGACGACACCGCAGCGTCGTATCCGGACGCCGAGGCCGCACCTCGGCCCACTCCCCCACCGCCGCGCGCAGAGCCGCCGCGCCGGCGATCGACGGCAGGCCCATGGTGGCGGCATCCAGGTACCCCGGAACCCGATGGAAGGCCGACTGCAGTGCGGTCCTCGACCCCGCCTCCGACGCCGCCGCTGACGCCGCTTCTGACGAAGACGCGGTATCCGAACAGGTGATTTCCGGATCGCTCATTCGGCCATGGTGTCGACGCCACGCCGCATCACACAATGCCGATCTTCACCTGCTGCCCATAGGGTCCCGTTATGGCTTCGACCCTGGACCTCTCCTCGCTGCGCCTGGTGCGCGCGATCGCCGACGCGGGCACGATCACCGGCGCAGCCACCACTCTCGGCTTCACCCAGCCGGCGGTGAGCCAGCACGTCCGGCGGCTGGAACGTCGACTCGGAACCGCGTTGCTGGAGCGGCATGCCCGCGGTGTTCGCTTGACCGAGGCGGGCCAGGTCCTCGCGCGATACGGCGCCACCGTGGCCGCCACGGTCGCCGCGGCGGAACGTGAGGTGTCGGCCCTGGCCGGGCTGCGCGCGGGCCGGGTACGCGTGATGTCGTTCCCCTCGGCATCGGCCACCCTGGTACCCGCGGCACTCCTCCTGTTGCGCGACAACGCACCTGACGTCGAGGTCGACTTCAGCGAGGCCGAGCCGCCCGAGGCGACAGCTGCCCTACGCGAGGGCCGCTGCGACATCGCGGTCACGTTCGACTACACCTCGCCGGACCCCGCAGCGCATCCCCCGGGGGCGCCGGACCTCGACCGCGAACACCCCGAGCGCGCGGACCATCTCGGGGTACACCGGGTGCAGTTGATGTCGGACGCCAGTCTGCTCGCGATCGCCTCCGGTGACCCCTTGGCGGACGAGCCCCGCCTACACCTGCGCGACCTGACCGATACCCGGTGGATCGCCGGTTGCTCCCCGTGCCGCACCCACTTGACCGACTCGGCCGCAGCCGCCGGATTCGCCCCCCGGATCGCCTTCGAGACCGACGACTACATGGCGACGCTGGCCTTCGTGGCCGCCGGGCTGGGTGTGGCCCTGTTGCCCGGGCTGGTGGCTCCCGTCGCCGCGACCTATCCCGGGACCCTGCGCTCCATCGCGGGGGTCGGCCGGCGCGCGGTCCACGCCCTGACCACGACCGATCTGCTGCGCGTACCCGCGGTGGCGGTCACCATCGAGGCGCTCCAGGAAGCTGCCGCGGTCCAGTGACCACCGGCTGAAACGGGTTACGACACCACGGTTTCGGTGCCGGTCGGGACGTCGATGCGCCGCAGCGCGGCCACCACGACCTCACGGTCGGTGGTGGTCCAGAACGGCGGCAGCGAGGCCCGCAGGAACCCGGCGTAGCGCGCCGTCGCCAGGCGCGAGTCGAGGACGGCCACGACCCCCCGATCGGCACCCGAGCGCACCAGCCGCCCCACGCCCTGGGCCAACAACAGGGCCGCGTGCGTGGCCGCGACCGACATGAAGGCATTGCCACCGTGACGGGCCACCGCCTCTTGTCGGGCGGTACCCAGCGGGTCGTCCGGTCGGGGGAACGGGATGCGATCGACCACCACCAATTGACACGAGGCGCCTGGCACGTCGACCCCCTGCCACAGCGACAACGTGCCGAACAGGCAGGTGCGCTCGTCGTCCGCGAAGGCCCGGACCAGGGTCGGGGTCTGGTCATCGCCCTGGCACAGGATCGGGACGTCCAGCCGCTCACGCAACAGCTCGGCGGCGGTCTGAGCGGCACGCCGGGAGGAGAACAGCCCCAGGGTGCGACCACCGGCGGCCTCGACCAACCCGGCCAGCTCGTCGATCATCGGCTCGCCGAGCCCGTCCCGACCGGGCGCCGGCAGATGCCGCGCGATGTACAGGATCGCCTGACGCGGGTAGTCGAACGGGCTGCCCACGTCCAGCCCGGTCCACGCCGCCGGAGATGCCGGCACCGCATCGTCATCGTGGTCGTCGTGGTCGTCGTCGTGGTCGCGGACCGCGCTGCCCGAGGCCGATGCCCGCGCGCCCTCGCCACCCTCGCCCCGGCTCAGACCGAACGAGCGCGCCACCGCGTCGAAGCTGCCGCCGACCGACAACGTCGCGGACGTCGCGATGACCGTGCGCTCGTCGAACACCCTGGCGCGCAACGCCCCTGCCACCGTCAGCGGTGCGACATGGAGACCGATGCGCACCGGGCCGGACTCGGGTCGACCCACCCGCGACAGCCACGCCACGTCGGCCCCGCCCCGGGCGGCCGACCCGCTGGCCAATCGCTCGGCGACGTCGAAGATCTCACCGATCGCAGCCCGGGCCAACGCCCGAGCGCCGTCGGCCCCACCCGACCCGGCCGCCGGCTTGGTTGCCTCGAGCGCACTGATCAGTCCGCGCGCGGTGTCCCGCACCGCGACGACCGCAGCACCGAGCTGATCGTCGTCGTGCTGCGCCAGGTCGGTGATCCGCCCCTCGGGCGCGACCTGGAACGCGGCCGCCAAACCCGTTGCGGCGTCGTCCAGTTCGGTCGTGGTGACCCCGGTACCACGGCATCGCCGGGCAGCGACCTCGACCGCGGTGACGGTGAGCCCTTGGAGACCACCGACGTCACCCGGTCGGCCAGTTCGTGGGCCTCGTCGACGACCAGGATCTCGTGGTCGGGGCAGCAGGCTGCGCCACTCGAAGGCGTCGATCGCGACCACCGCGTGGTTGGTCACCACGATGTCGACGTGGCGGGCCCGCTCGCGGGCGTTGTCGCAGAAGCACTCGGTGGCCCGGGGACACGTGGTGCCCAGGCACTCGCGCGCCGAGACCGAGACCTGCCGCCAGGCCTGCTCGCTCACGCCCGGCACCAGCTCATCGCGTTCGCCGGCCGTGCTGGTCTCGGCCCACTCGCGCAACCGCACCACCTGCAGGCCGATGCGCCCGGCCAGCGGGGCGGGGGCGCCGGCCGCCGCCATCGCGAACAGGCCGCCGTCGTCCTCGGGGTAGCCACCCTCGAGCTTGTACCGGCAGACGTAGTTGGCCCGCCCCTTGACCACCTGCCACGTGGGACGCCGCCCCAACAACGGGGTGAGCGCATCGGCCAGCCGGGGCAGGTCACGCTCGACGATCTGTGACTGCAGCGCCAGGGTCGCGGTGGACACCACGACCGTCTGCCCGGATCGGACGGCGTGAGCGATCGCGGGGACCAGGTAGGCCAGGGACTTGCCGGTCCCCGTGCCGGCCTGCACCAGCAGGTGGACGCCGCTGGTCATCGCCTCCGCCACGGCCTCGGCCATGCGCTGCTGACCTTCGCGTGGGGTGCCGTCGACCGCCGCCACCGCGGCGTCCAGCAGATCCCCACGCACCGAGCCTACGTGAGGCCGACCGCCTCACGAGACAGACGGCGCCGGGACTGGGGATGATCAGGCCACCGCGACGGCACGCAGTGCATCGGCCAGGTCGGGCCGGACCCGGGCCCGCAGCCGGGTGCCGTCCTCGCAGTGCTCGGTGTCGAGCACCTCGCCCTCGGAGTGCGCCCGGCTGACCAGGTCACCGCGCTGGTAGGGCACCACCAGATCGACCTCGACATCGGGCCGGG
This sequence comes from Kineosporiaceae bacterium, assembly GCA_016713225.1. NCBI lineage: Bacteria > Bacillati > Actinomycetota > Actinomycetes > Kineosporiales > Kineosporiaceae > Kineosporiaceae bacterium. Next base: position 346,260 of record JADJPO010000003.1, on the reverse strand, counting down.
GCAGTTCGGCGGCGACCAGCTCGGCGAGCTCGGCGAAACCGACGCCGGTGCGGGCCGAGACGGCGATCGAGCCCTTCTCGCGCCGCAGCAACCGGTCGATCTCGTCGGGATCCGCGGCGTCGATCTTGTTGATCACGACGATCTCCCGGACGGCGCTCGCGCCGACGTCGGCGAGCACCTCGCGCACCGCGGCGAGCTGGCCGTCGGGGTCGGGGTGCGCGCCGTCGACGACGTGGAGCACGAGGTCGGCGTCGGCCACCTCTTCGAGCGTGGACCGGAACGCCTCGACCAACTGATGCGGCAGCCGGCGGACGAAACCGACGGTGTCGGTGAGGGTGAAGGTTCGCCCGTCTGCGGTCTGGGCACGGCGCACGGTCGGGTCGAGGGTGGCGAACAGGGCGTCCTCGACCAGCACGCCCGCGCCGGTCAACCGGTTGAGAATGCTGGACTTCCCGGCGTTGGTGTACCCGGCGATGGCCACCGAGGGCACCTCGTGCCGGCGGCGTCCGGACCGCTTGGTGTCGCGGGCGGCCTTCATACCTGAGATCTGGCGGCGCAGCTTGGCCATGCGGGTGCGGATCCGGCGCCGGTCGAGTTCGATCTTGGTTTCACCGGGGCCACGCGAGCCGATGCCCTCACCGCCGGCCACCCGGCCACCGGCCTGGCGCGACATCGAGTCACCCCAACCGCGCAGGCGTGGCAGCAGGTACTCGAGCTGAGCCAGCTCGACCTGGGCCTTGCCCTCCTTGGACTTGGCGTGCTGGGCGAAGATGTCCAGGATCAGTGCCGTCCGGTCGATGACCTTGACCTTGACCACGTCCTCCAGACCACGGCGCTGGGACGGTGACAGGTCGCCGTCGCAGATCACCGTGTCCGCACCGGTGTCGGCCACCAGCGCGCGCAGTTCCTCGGCCTTGCCCGAGCCCAGCCAGGTGCCCGGGTCGGGGTTCTCGCGTCGCTGCAGCACGCCGTCCAGCACCTCGGAACCGGCTGTCTCGGCGAGTGCCGCCAGCTCACGCAGCGAGATCTCGGCACCCTGGGAGGTCTCGTGGCCGCCGCCGTACAGGCCGGCGAGCACCACGCGTTCGAGACGCAGCTGGCGGTACTCGACCTCGGTGACGTCGGTGAGCTCGGTCGACAACCCGGCGACCCGGCGCAGCGCATGCCGGTCGGCGAGATCGAGCTGCTCACCGTCCCACGAACTCGACTCATCGTGGTGGGCAGGAGTGGATGCGGTAGTCATGGCTCCCTCAGCCTCTCAGGCATCCCGCGGTCACGCCACGTGATTAGCGGCTGGGCTTCGCCCCTCGAGCAGGCCCGGCCGCTGGCCTAGGCTGTGCCGGTGTCCTCCGGCGAGCACTACTTCAGCGAGCAGCAGTCCGGCCCCGCCGAGCGGCGCACCCTCGAGGTGAGACTCGCCGGGCGTGAGGTCGCCGTGGTCACCGCAGGCAACGTGTTCAGCGGTGATCGGCTCGACCTGGGCACCCGGGTGCTGCTGCGCGACGTGCCCGCCCCACCCGCCGAGGGGCATCTGCTCGACCTGGGCTGTGGTTGGGGTCCGCTGGCCCTCACGCTGGCGATGCACTCCCCCGGTGCCCACATCTGGGCGGTCGACGTGAACCCGTTGGCCCGTGAGCTGACCGCCGAGAACGCTGCCACCCACGGCCTGACGAACATCACCGTCGCCGCCCCGCAGGACGTTGCGCCAGACCTCCGGTTCGCGGCCATCTGGTCCAACCCCCCGATCCGGATCGGCAAGCCGGCCCTGCACGCACTGCTGCAGCAGTGGCTGCCCCGATTGACCGACGACGGTCACGCCTACCTCGTGGTGCAGCGCCACCTCGGTGCGGACTCGCTGCACGCCTGGCTCGCCCAGCTGCTGCCCGAGGTCTTCCCGTCGCACACGGTCCGCCGCCTGGGCAGCGCGAAGGGATATCGCGTGCTCGAGGTGTCACCCGGCTGAGCCGCGGTGCGCACCGGAGCTCAGCCGAGCAGCGTGCCCTCGGCGACGATCCGGGCCGGGCCGACCAGCTCGGCGTGCTCCCCCGCCAACGGCGAGCCCTGCGCCAGCCGCACCAGTAACCGGCCACCCGGCACGTCGACGGTCCATTCGTCGGGAGCACCGTCGCCGGCCCAGACCCGCGCCGCCAGCACCGCAGCGACCGCGCCGGTGCCGCACGAGCGGGTCTCACCCGAGCCCCGTTCGTGCACCCGCATGACGAGGTGACCCAGTGGCCGGCCGGCCGCGTCCCGGTCGACGCCGTGACCGGGAACGACGAACTCGACGTTGGCCCCTTCGGGCGCCACCGGGTCGAGCACCGGTGCCCGGGTCAGGTCGAGAGCGCGCAGGGTGGCCACGTCGGGTACGGCGACCACGACGTGGGGGTTGCCGATGTTCACCGAGAGCCCGGCCTGCGCCAGGGACGACCCGTGCGCGTGCACCGTGCGGTCGCTACCCGCCTCGGCAGCAGCCGTTCCGCCCTCGATCCGCCACGGACCGAGGTCGACGGCGTACTGCTCGCCCTCGCGACGCACGGTCTTCACCCCGGCGCGGGTGTCGATCGCGATGCTGTCGCCGTCGGCGAGGTCGAGCAGTCCGGCGCGAACCAGGTAGTGCACGAACACCCGGATGCCGTTGCCGCACATCTCGGCGAGTGAGCCGTCGGCGTTGCGGTAGTCCATGAACCAGCGACCGGCCTCGCCCTCGGCTGAGCGCACGACACGCAGGATTCCGTCGCCGCCCAGGCCGGCCCGACGATCACACAGCGCCTGCACCGCGGGCGCGTCTAGCTGCAGGCGCCCGTCGGGATCGGGCAGCACGACGAAGTCGTTCTCGGTGCCGTGGCCCTTGGCCCACGACAGGCCTGCCAGCGGCGAGGTCGGTGCCTGCGGCGAGGGCACGTCGAGCGTCGGGGGCGAGGCCGAGGTCATGGCGCACAGCGTTGCACAGCCCGGGCGATCAGGTCGGCCGCGTCGTGGTCGAGCCAGGTGATGCGGGGGTCGCGGCCGAACCACGACAGCTGACGCCGCGCGAACCGCCGGGTCGCGGTGACGGTGGCCAGCCGCGCGGCGGCGTCGTCCAGTTCGCCGTCCAGCAGCTGCAGCACCTGCGCATAGCCGAGGGCGCGTGAGGCGGTGCGGCCGGCGCGCAGGCCGTGGAGCTCGGCGAGGTCACGCGTCTCGGCGACCAGCCCGGCGTCCCACATGCGCTCCACCCGGGTCGCGATCCGCTCGTCGAGCACCGGGCGTGGCACCTGCAGCCCGATCTGGATCGCGGGCTGGTGGTAGGCGCCGGTGGGGAGGGTCGCGGTGAACGGCCGCCCGGTCAGGGCGATCACCTCCAGCGCCCGGACGACGCGCCGCGCGTTGCTCGGCAGGATCGCTACCGCCGCGGCCGGGTCGCGCTCGGCGAGCCGGGTGTGCAGGGCTGTCGCGCCGATCTGCTCGAGCTCGGTCTCGAGGGCGGCGCGCACGCGGGGATCGGTCGGGGGAATCTGCAGCTCGTCCAGGACCGCGCGGAGGTAGAGACCCGAGCCGCCGGCCAGGATCGGACGCCGCCCGCGCGAGCGGATGTCCTCGATCGCGGCCCGCGCCTCGCGTTGATAGGCGGCGACGCTCGCCTCGTCGGTCACCTCGAGCACGTCGAGCTGGTGATGCGGGACGCCGCGGCGTTCGGGCACGGGGAGTTTGGCGGTGCCGATGTCCATCCCGCGGTAGAGCTGCATCGCATCCGCGTTGACGATCTCACCGTTCAGGACCACGGCCAGCTCGACGGCGAGATCGGACTTGCCCGAGGCGGTCGGTCCCACCACGGCGATCACCGGGGCGGCGAATCGTGCCGCCGCGACGGCTGGAGGACTCACGACGTGAGTCTGGCACGCCAGCGTCGGGCGGAGCGGGCATGATGTTGACGTACAGCCGCGGTCAGCGGCGTTCCGAACAGGGAGATACATCACGCCATGAGCGCGTTCGACGATCTGAAGAACAAGGCCGCTGAGCTTGCCGACCAGGCCAAGGAAGGTCTCGCCAGCGCCACGGAGCACGCCAAGCACGGGCTGGAGTCCGCCAAGGACAACCTCGAGGGCCTGTCCGACGCCGCGATCGCGAAGGCCGGGGACGCCGTCGACGCGGCCACCGGTGGCAAGTTCGCCGACAAGGTCGACGCCGTCCAGGCCAAGGCCGACGAGCTGATCAAGGGCCGCGAGGCCGCTGCCCCGGAGGAGCCGCAGGTCTGAGCCTGCGTTACCCCACCGTGTCACCAGTGATCGCCGTGGGATCGGCGTTCTCCCCCGGGCTATCGGGGAAGACCACGATTCCCGGCGATCACTGCTGTGCGGGCTGCACCACCGGGATCGCGATCCCGGTCGCCGGACGGCGCGTGGCCGCCGCGCGCTCGGCCCAGGCGTCCCCGGCACGGGTGCGGCGAACCTCGAACGGGCCACCGGTCAGCACGCCGTCCGCCACCAGGTGGTGCGGCGCACCGTAGGTCACCTGCACCGTGACGACGTCCCCCGGCCGGGGGCGGAGCGGGCCGCCCGCCCCGGCCACAGCCGCCACGGTGTCCGGGAGCGCGAAGTGCACCAGCCGGCCGTCTCGGGCGCGACCGGACAGCCGGGCGGTGGCCTGGTCCTTGCGGCCCTCGCCCTCGGCGACCAGGACGTCGAGCACCCGCTGTTCCTGGGCGCGGTTCTCGGCCCAGCTGATCTCCTCCTGCAACGCCACCAACCGCTCGTACCGTTGCTGCACAACGGCTTTGGGAACCTGATCGGGCAGCGTGGCGGCCGGCGTCCCGGGGCGGGGTGAGTACTGGAAGGTGAACGCCTGCGCGAACCGGGACGCCGCCACCACCTCGAGCGTGGCCTCGAAGTCGGCCTCGGTCTCACCCGGGAAGCCGACGATGATGTCGGTGCTGATCGCGGCGTCCGGGATGGCGGCTCGGACCCGATCGAGGATGCCCAGGAATCGTTCACTGCGGTACGAGCGCCGCATCGCCTTGAGCAGCCGGTCCGAGCCGGACTGCAGCGGCATGTGCAACTGCGGCATGACGTTGGCCGTACCGGCCATCGCCTCGATCACGTCGTCGGTGAACGCCGCCGGGTGCGGGCTGGTGAAACGCACCCGTTCCAGGTGGTCGACCTCACCGCAGGCCCGCAGCAGTTTGGCGAAGGCACCCCGGTCACCGAACTCGACGCCGTAGGTGTTGACGTTCTGGCCGAGCAGCGTGACCTCGATGGCACCCTCGGCGACCAGGGCCTCGATCTCGGCCAGGATGTCGCCCGGGCGGCGATCGCGTTCGGTGCCGCGCAGGCTCGGCACGATGCAGAAGGTGCACGTGTTGTTGCACCCGACACTGATCGAGACCCAGGCGGCGTACGGCGACTCGCGGCGCGTGGGCAGCGTGGAGGGAAAGACCTGCAGCGACTCGAGGATCTCGACCTGGGCCTGCTGGTTGTGGCGGGCGCGGTCGAGCAGCGCGGGCAGTGAGCCGACGTTGTGGGTGCCGAACACCACGTCGACCCAGGGCGCCTTGCGCACGATGGTGTCGCGGTCCTTCTGGGCCAGGCATCCACCGACCGCGATCTGCATGCCGGGGCGGGCCGCCTTGGCCGGGGCGAGGTGACCGAGGTTGCCGTAAAGCTTGTTGTCGGCGTTCTCGCGCACCGCACACGTGTTGAACACGACGACGTCGGCGGGTTCGGCGTCGTCGGCGGCGCGCACGTACCCCGCGCCCTCGAGCAGACCCGAGATGCGCTCGGAGTCGTGCACGTTCATCTGACAGCCGTAGGTGCGCACCTGGTAGGTGCGCGGCGTGGTGGGTTCGGGTGACGTCATGGCCGCACCAGCCTACGGCGCGAGAGTCACCCCTGAGGTCAGGTCACCCCGTGGTGGACCGACCCACCACCACGGGCGCGGCATCCACCTCGGCCTCGGCACCCACCAACCCTGGAACAGCCGTGATCGGCGTGCGCCCTCGGCGGCGCATCCGCTGCTCGACTCGGGCTGCCACGGCGGTGAGCGAGTAGTTGATGACGATGAAGATCAACGCGGCGAACAGATAGGCCGGCACCGTGTTGGCATAGGCCGAGCCCAACGACTTCGACCAGTTCAGCAACTCGAGATAGGTGATCTGATAGCCCAACGCGGTGTCCTTCAACGCCACCACGAGTTGGCCGATCAGGGCGGGGAGCATCGCGGTGAGGGCCTGGGGCAGCTCGATCGAGCGCAGCGTCTGCGCCGGGCTGAGCCCGATCGACAGGCCGGCCTCGGCCTGCCCCCTGGGCAGCGAGTGGACGCCGGAGCGCACCAGCTCGGCCACCACCGAGCCGTTGTAGAGGGTCAGGGCGACCACGACGGCGGCCAGCGGGTTGTAGGCGTTCGGGAAGACGTTGTTGGCCGAGAACACCCCGGCCAGGAAGATCATCATGATCAGCACCGGGACGGCGCGGAAGAACTCCACGATGGCCCCGCTCACGGCGCGGATCGCGACGTGGGTCGACAGCCGGCCCATGCCGAAGATCAGCCCGAAACCGAAGGCCAGCACGATGGCCAGGGCCGCCGCGCGGATCGTGCCCCACAACCCGGGCAGCAGGTAGTTCACCCAGGCATCCGGTTCGAGGAACGCCGTCCACATGAAGCCCTGCAACTGCTGGGCGTCGGCCATCTTGCGCAGCACCAGGACGAGTCCGAACACCGCCAGCAGCAGCCCGAGAATCGTCAGCAGGCGATGACGCAGCCGGGCCTTGGGGCCGGGGGCATCGAAGAGAACCGCCTGGGCGCTCATCGCTTCACCGCCAATCGCCGCGACAGGCTGGTGAACCCGATGCCCAGCGGCAGGGTCAGGATCACGAAGCCACCCGCGAAGATCAGGAAGATGAACAGCGAGCTGCCCTCGTTCTCGACGATCTCGGACAGCAGGCCGGCAGCTTCGGATACCCCGATCACCGCCGCCACGGTGGTGTTCTTGACGAGCGCGATGAGGGTGGACCCCAGCGGCGCGATGGCGCCGCGGAACGCCTGCGGCAGGATCACCTCGCGCAAGCTCTGAGCGAAGGTCAACCCGATCGAGCGAGCCGCTTCCGCCTGACCCACCGGCACGGTGTTGACACCGCTGCGCAGCGCCTCACACACGAAGGCCGCGTGGTAGACCGAGAGCATCACCACCGCCCAGCGGAATCCGTTGCGGGCGAAGTCGTCATCCAGGCTCAGGCCCATGATGAAGCTCAGCCCGAGAATGCTCAGCACCATCAAGAGGGTGAGCGGAGTGTTGCGGATCAGGTTCACGTACGCCGTGCCCAGCGTGCGCAGACTGGCGACGGGTGAGACCCGGAGAACGGCTACCACGGTGCCCAGTAGCAGCGCCCCCAGGGCCGAGAGCACGCCCAACTGGACGGTCACCCAGAAGGCCGCAGCGATGTCATACCTGGCGAGGATGTCGCTCATCGCCACCCACCTCCCTCTCGATCAGGGCCCGGACGCCGACCACCTGGGCCGTGGCGGTCGGCGTCCGGGGAATCGTGAGCGCTTCTCAGGCGCAGGCGTCCGGCGTGGGCGGGTTACCGGCTCCCGGCTTGTACCCGGCGGGGCCGAGGTTGGCGTCCACGGCCTTCTGCCAGGCGCCGTCCTTGATCATGGCGTTCACCGCGTCGGTGACCTTCTGGCACAGCGCCGTGTCGCCCTTCTTGAGGCCGATGCCGTAGCGCTCCTCGGAGAAGGTCTTGCCCACGACCTTGAGCTTGCCCGTGTACTGGGCCTGGGCGGCATACCCGGCCAGGATCGTGTCGTCGGTGGTCAAGGCATCGACGCCCTTGGAGACCAGGGCAGCGACGCACTCCGAGTAGGTGCCGAACTCCTGCAGGTTGACGCCGGGGTACTTGTCCTTGACCTTCTGGGCCGAGGTCGATCCCTTGACCGAACACAGCTTCTTGCCGGTCATGGCCTCAGGTCCCGTGATGGACGTGTCGTCGGCCCGGACCAAGAGGTCCTGCCCGGCGATGAAGTACGGGCCGGCGAAGGAGACCTTCTGCTTGCGGGTGTCGGTGATCGAGTACGTGGCCACCACCAGATCGACCTGACCGGTCTCGATCAACGTCTCACGCTGGGCGCTCGGCGCCGGCACCCAGGTGATCTTGTCAGCCGTGGTGCCGAGCTTGCCGGCAACGTACGTGGCCACGTCGATGTCCATGCCCTTGTAGTCGCTGCCCTGCTTCAGGCCCAGGCCCGGCTGATCGATCTTGATCCCGATCTTCAGCCCACCCGCACCACTGCCCGAGCTCGTCGTGGCATCGGACCCGCCACAGGCAGTCAGGCCCACCGCCAGAGCGGCCGTGGCACCGAGAGCGGCGAGACGACGTCGTGTGATCTTCAATGAGTTCCCCTTCTGTCCTGCCGATCCCGTGCCCGATGAGCACCGGCCGGCACCGTCCGAGCGGGAGCGCCCCGGCTCGCGTGGTGGCTAGTGGGTGAGGATCTTGCTGAGGAAGTCCTTGGCCCGATCGCTCGTCGGGGCGGTGAAGAACTGCTGCGGCGGCGCCTGCTCGACGATCTGACCGTCCGACATGAACACCACGCGATTGGCCGCCTTGCGGGCGAAGCCCATCTCGTGAGTCACCACGATCATGGTCATGCCGCTCTCGGCGAGCTTGACCATCACGTCCAGCACCTCGTTGATCATCTCGGGGTCGAGGGCGGAGGTGGGCTCGTCGAACAGCATGACCTTGGGGTTCATGGCCAGCGACCGCGCGATGGCGACCCGCTGCTGCTGACCGCCGGAGAGCTGGGCGGGGTACTTGGCGGCCTGAGCATGGATGCCGACCCGCTCGAGCAGCTCCATCGCCTCGGCGTCGGCGAGCTTCTTCTGGTTGCTTGCGCACCTTGATCGGGCCGAGGGTGACGTTCTCGAGGATGGTCTTGTGGGCGAACAGGTTGAAGCTCTGGAACACCATGCCCACGTCGGCCCGCAGCTGGGCCAGCGCTTTGCCCTCCTCGGGAAGGGGGGTGCCGTCAATCGTGATCGTTCCGGTTTCGAAGGTCTCGAGACGGTTGATCGTGCGGCACAACGTGGACTTGCCCGACCCCGAGGGGCCGATCAGGATCAGCACCTCGCCCCGGCCGACCTCGAGATCGATGTCCCGCAGCACGTGGAGATCGCCGAAGTGCTTGTTCACCTTCGACATCACGACGAGCGGCTCAGCCATGCCGGGAACATACCCGAGCAATCACCATCTTTCGATCACAGAGTCGGACATTGAGTCCGTATTGCAATCACTCGGATATCAGTGATACTTCAACCAATCAGGCTCAGTCCGTCAGGTCCATCTCGGTGGCGTCGGCACAGACCGTCCGGATGGCCCGCAGCGCCACTCCCGCCCCGTAGCCCTTGCGGGCGAGCATCGACAGCAGGCGGCGATCCCTACGGGCGGGCTCGTCGAAGCGCATCGAGGCCACCCGACGCCGGCACAGGGCGATGGCCGCCGCGAGCTCGGCGTCCTCGTCGACCACCCCAGCCGCCTCGCGGGCCAGGTCGGAGTCGACACCACGGGATCGCAGTTCGTGCTCGAGTGCACGACGCGCCAGCCCACGACCGGTGTGGCGTGACTCGACCCACATCCGCGCGTACTCGGCGTCGTCGATCAGACCGACGTCCTCGAAACGCTCGAGTACCTGGTCGGCAACCTCGGCCGGGACGTCCCGCCGAGCCATCGCGTCGGCGAGCTGCGCCCGGGTCCGCGGGGCGGCCGTGAGCTGACGCAGGGCGATGGCACGAGCCACCACCGCCGGGTCGGCGTCCCGGGTCGGGTCGGCGGCGGTCTCGGGGTGGGGCTCTGCCGCCCTACCCCGGGACCTGCCACGAGACCGGCCTGCCACGGTCAGAAGTCGACCTTGACTGCCTTGCCCTTGGCTGCCGTGTCGGGCTTGGCGGCCTCTCGTGCCGCAGGCTTGTCGCCGTCACGAACATCCACCGCCGGGGCGTCGACCCGCGGACCGATGCCGAGCTTCTCCTTGATCCGCTTCTCGATCTCGTCCGCCAGGTCGGGGTTGTCCCGCAGGAAGCCGCGGGCGTTCTCCTTGCCCTGGCCGAGCTGGTCACCCTCGTAGGTGTACCAGGCCCCCGACTTGCGCACGAAGCCCTGCTCGACACCCATGTCGATCAGGCCACCCTCGCGGGAGATGCCGATGCCGTAGAGGATGTCGAACTCGGCCTGCTTGAACGGCGGGCTGACCTTGTTCTTGACGACCTTGACCCGGGTACGCGAGCCGACCGGCTCGGAGCCGTCCTTCAACGTCTCGATCCGGCGCACATCCAGTCGCACCGAGGAGTAGAACTTCAAAGCCCTTCCACCGGTGGTGGTCTCGGGCGATCCGAACATGACGCCGATCTTCTCGCGCAACTGGTTGATGAAGACCGCCGTGGTACCGGTGTTGCTCAACGCCCCGGTGATCTTGCGCAGCGCCTGGGACATCAACCGGGCCTGCAGACCGACGTGGCTGTCGCCCATCTCGCCCTCGATCTCGGCGCGCGGCACGAGCGCGGCCACCGAGTCGATGACGATGATGTCGATCGCGCCGGAGCGGATCAGCATGTCGGCGATCTCGAGCGCCTGCTCACCGGTGTCGGGCTGAGAGACCAGCAGCGCGTCGGTGTCGACGCCGAGCTTCTGGGCGTACTCCGGATCGAGGGCGTGTTCGGCGTCGATGAAGGCGGCGATGCCGCCGGCCCGCTGGGCGCTGGCCACGGCGTGCAGGGCCACGGTGGTCTTACCGGAGGATTCCGGCCCGTAGATCTCGACCACGCGGCCGCGGGGCAGGCCCCCGATGCCGAGGGCCACATCGAGGGCGATCGACCCGGTGGGGATCACCTCGATCGGTGGGCGCGAGTCCTCACCGAGACGCATGACCGACCCCTTGCCGAACTGGCGGTCGATCTGGGCGAGTGCGGTCTCGAGGGCCTTCTCGCGGTCTGCTGGGGCTGCCATGTCTCCACCTCGTGGTCGGGAGTGCTCGAATCGGGAGCGGGTCTCGGTCTGACGATTGACGGCGACGCTAGAGGCCACCACCGACAACCGCCCGGCCGGCCGCCGTCCCCTGTGGACAGTGGGACGAGAACCCGGCGCTGTGGAGGAGACTAACCCGAACAGGTGTTCGAGGGCAGCGACACGCCGGGCTCGAGCGATCGGCGTGTCCCGGCTCACCGGCGCCGGCGCCGGGTCACCGGCTCCTCACGGCCCCAGCGCCGGTCCTCCGGCACCTCCAGGTCGAGACACAACGCGAGCCAGACGGTGCGCGGGTCCTCGCCGTCCGCCAGCGCCCGCTCGGCGGTGCGCTGCGCGAGCGCACCGAGCACGTGATCGCGCGCCAGGGTGCGGCCGTACACCGCCCCGAACTCGTCCTCCACCAACTGCCAGAACTCGCTCATCCGCACCGCACGAGCATCTCATCGCCCGATGGAGTGACGCCGACTCCGCCCGGACGGGCCAGGTGTCAAGCTCCGCGCGCGCCCTGACGATGGGTGGGCCATGACCATCGTCACTCGTCGAGGCGTCCCCTATCGCGCCCTCGCCGCTGCGTCGGCCCTCGTGATGGTGCTGCTCGGCCTGCTGGTCGGGCTCACCCTGGTGAACCTGAACCGGGCCATCTCCCACGAGGAGACGGCCATGGCCGCGAAGGCCGAGCTCGCCCAGCTGTCCCGCGAGCTCGGTGGCGCCTCGGACCTGCTCACCAGCGAGGCGCGTTCGTACTCGGTGACCGGCGACCGCAAGCACCTGGACGCCTACTGGGCCGAGATCAACACCACCAAGACCCGCGACCGGGTGATCTCGCGGCTGAAGGAACTCGGGGTGCAGCAGGACCTGCTCGACCTGCTCGCCGAGGCCAAGGCGAACTCGGACGCGCTGGTGAAGACAGAGACCCGATCGCAGCGGCTGATGCTCGAGGCCACCGGTGTCGCGCGGGCGGACATGCCCGGACCGGTCGCCGAGTGGGCGCTGTCCCCGGCCGATCAGGAGCTGTCGTCGACGCGACAGAAGGCCCTGTCCGCCAAGATCATGTTCGATGATCAGTACACCGCCGACAAGGTCCTGATCATGACCCCGGTGGCCACGTTCGACGAACTGCTGGCGAAGCGGTCGGCCGCCCAGGTGGCGACCGAGAAGGCGCGCCGCGCGAGCGCCGGCAACCAGGTGATCCTGCTCTTGGTGCTGGCCGGCCTGGCCATCGCCGCGATCCAGTGGCTGAACTACCGCCTCGTGGGGCGCCCCAGCACGCGGTACGCCGACGCCCTGAGCCGTCGCGCCGAGAGCGACCTGTCGTTCGGCTTGGCGCCCGAGGGCGCACGCGAGATGCGGCAGTTGGCCGACGCCTTCGGCCAGCAGTTCACCCAGATCGCCGCCCTGGTGCAGCGGCTGGAGAGCGAGGCCGCGCAGGTGGCGCAGTCCGCCCAGCGTCTCGACGGCATCGGCCGCGACGTGATGAACCGCACCACGGACGCCTACGACCGCGCCACGCAGGCTTCCGAGGCCTCGGCAGAGGTCGCCCACAACGTCGGGGCCGGGGCCGCCGGCGTGGAGCAGATGAGTGCCTCCATCGCCGAGATCTCCAAGAGCGCTGCGGCAGCGGCTGCGGTGGCGGGCAGCGCCGTCCAGGTCACCGAACGCACCCACCAGACCGTGGGACGGCTCGGCGGCAGCACGGCCGAGATCGGCAACGTCGTCCAGCTGATCAACTCGATCGCCGAACAGACCAACCTGCTGGCCCTCAACGCCACCATCGAGGCCGCCCGCGCCGGTGAGGCGGGTAAGGGGTTCGCCGTCGTCGCGACCGAGGTCAAGGACCTGGCCCAGGGGACGGCGCGCGCCACCAACGACATCACCGCCCGGATGGAGGCGATCGAGGGGGACGTGGCGGCGGTGATCACGGCGATGGACGAGATCGGAGCCATCATCGGTCAGATCCACGACGCGCAGAGCACCATCGCCTCGGCGGTGGAGGAACAGACCGCCACCACGCACGAGATCAACCGCAGTCTGACCGACGCGGCCGCTGCGGCTCAGCGCATCGCCGACACGGCCACCGGCGCGGTCGAGGCTGCCGGCCAGGCGCGGTCCTCGGCCTCCGAGTCGAGCTCCGCCACCGACGACATGATCAGGGTCGCCGCCTCGTTGGACGGGCTGGTCTCGCAGTTCCGCCGCTGACGCACGGCTGAGCGCACCTCGAGCAGGCACTGAGCAGCAGGCACAGAGCAGGCACTGAGCGGGCAGTCACCAGGCCACCAGACCTGCCGAGCCCCCACCGACAGCGCGATTGTCGGTGGGGGCAGGCAGGATGGCCCCGTGCTCGATCGCTTCTCCCCCGCCGCCCGGGACTGGTTCACCGGGGCGTTCGCCGCGCCCACGGCCGCCCAGCTCGGCGCCTGGCAGGCGATCAGCGCCGGCGAGCACGCCCTGGTCGTGGCACCCACCGGGTCCGGCAAGACCCTGGCCGCCTTCTTCTGGGCGCTGGACGAGCTCGCCCGTTCGCCGGTACCCGAGCAGGTCACCCACCGGTGCCGGGTGCTCTACGTCTCGCCGCTGAAGGCCCTGGCGGTGGACGTCGAACGCAACCTGCGTGGCCCGCTGACCGGTCTGCGGCAGGCCGCCACCCGGCTCGGGTTGCCGGTGCCCGAGGTCCGGGTGGGCTTGCGCTCGGGTGACACCCCGGCCGAGGAGCGCCGTTCCTTCACCCGCACCCCGCCCGACATCCTGATCACGACGCCGGAGTCGCTGTTCCTGCTGCTGACCTCGCGGGCGCGGGAGGCACTGGCCGGCGTGGGCACGGTCATCGTGGACGAGGTCCACGCCCTGGCCGGGTCCAAGCGGGGCGCTCACCTGGCGCTGAGCCTGGAGCGCCTCGACGCCCTGCTCGCCGCCCCGGCACAGCGGGTGGGCCTGTCGGCGACGGTGCGTCCGGTCGAGGACGTCGCCCGCTGGCTCGGCGGCGCGGGCGAGCGTCGGGTGGCGATCGTGCAGCCCCCCTCGGCGAAGGTGTTCGACCTGTCGGTGGTGGTGCCGGTACCGGACATGGGTGACCTGGACGGTCTCGCCCCACCGGGCACGCCGGCCCCGGGACGCGCCGCCGAGCCCGACCTCGACCTGAGCGGCCCGGCGGCCGGCGAACTGCGCCGTCCCTCGATCTGGCCGCACGTCGAGGAACGGGTGGTCGACCTGGTCGGGGCGCATCGTTCGACGTTGGTGTTCGCCAACTCACGGCGGCTCGCCGAGCGACTGACCGCGCGGCTGAACGAGGTCTGGGCCGAGCGTCTGACCGGTGAGGCGCCGGTGATCGACAGCGCTCCGGCCGAGGTCATGGCCCAGTCGGGTGCCGCCGCGGGGGCACCCCCGGTGCTGGCCCGGGCACATCACGGCTCGGTGAGCAAGGAACAGCGGGCCATCATCGAGGGCGAACTCAAGGCCGGCCGGTTGCCGGCCGTGGTCGCCACGTCGAGTCTGGAACTCGGCATCGACATGGGTGCGGTCGACCTCGTGGTGCAGGTCGAGTCACCGCCGAGTGTGGCCAGCGGCCTACAGCGGGTGGGTCGGGCCGGCCATCAGGTGGGGGCGATCTCGCGCGGGGTGCTGTTCCCGAAGTACCGCAGCGACCTGGTGCAGACAGCGGTGGTGGTCGAGCGGATGCGCGACGGCGCGATCGAGGCGCTGCGGGTGCCCGCCAACCCGTTGGACGTGTTGGCGCAACAGCTCGTGGCGATGCTCGCGCTGGACGACTGGTCGGTGGACGACGTCGAGGCGCTGGTGCGCCGGGCCGCACCGTTCGGGACGTTGACCCGGCCGGTGCTCGAGGCGGTGCTCGACATGCTGTCGGGCCGCTACCCGAGCGATGAGTTCGCCGAGCTGCGACCGCGCATCGTCTGGGATCGGCTCACCGGCACGCTGTCCGGACGCCCTGGGGCGCAACGCCTTGCGGTCACCAGCGGCGGCACCATCCCGGATCGTGGGCTGTTCGGGGTGTTCCTCGCCGGTGAGTCCGCCGCGGCGGGTGGCTCGGGTGGGCGCGGCGGCCGGAGCGGGGGCCGCCGGGTCGGCGAGCTGGACGAAGAGATGGTCTACGAGTCCCGGGTGGGTGACGTGTTCACCCTCGGGTCGACGTCGTGGCGGATCGAGGAGATCACGCACGACCGCGTGCTGGTGACCCCGGCCCCGGGCCAGCCCGGACGGCTGCCGTTCTGGCACGGCGACGCCCAGGGCCGACCGGCCGAGCTGGGTCGAGCGGTGGGGGCCTTCGTCCGCGAGATCGTCGCTCTGGACGACGCGGCGGCCCGGGCGCGCGCCGGCGCGGCCGGTCTGGACGCCTGGGCCTCGGACAACCTGCTGGCCTACCTGCGCGAGCAACAGGCGGCGACCCGCCACGTACCCGACGACCGGACCATCGTGATCGAACGGTTCCGCGACGAACTGGGCGACTGGCGCGTGGTGCTGCACTCGCCGTTCGGCGCGCAGGTGCACGCGCCGTGGGCGCTGGCTCTGGCCGAACGCCTGCGCGAGCGGTACGGCGTCGACGTGCAGGCGATGCCGGCCGACGACGGCATCGTGCTGCGCCTGCCGGACGTCGAACCGGTCGGCTTCACCGATGCGCCCGAGCCGATGGGGGCGGCCGAGTTGGCCGACCTGGTCATGCTCGAACCCGGCGACGTCGAGTCCCTGGTCACCGAGACGCTCGGCGGTTCCGCGCTGTTCGCCGCCCGCTTCCGCGAGTGTGCGGCCCGGGCGTTGCTGCTGCCCCGGCGACGGCCGGACCGGCGGCAACCGTTGTGGCAGCAACGGCAGCGGGCGGCCCAGCTGCTCGAGGTGGCCTCACGCTACGGCAGCTTCCCGATCGTGCTCGAAACGGTGCGCGAGTGCCTGCAGGACGTGTTCGACGTGCCGGGCCTGGTCACCTTGATGCGCGATCTCGCGGCCCGGTCGGTGAAGATCGTCGAGGTCACCACCACCGAACCCTCACCCTTCGCACGCAGCCTGATGTTCGGGTATGTCGCCCAGTTCCTCTACGAGGGCGATTCCCCCCTGGCCGAACGGCGGGCAGCTGCCCTGGCGCTCGACCCGGCCCTGCTCTCGGAGCTGCTCGGTCGGGGTGAGGGTGCCTCGCTGCGGGATCTGCTCGACCCGGCCGCCGTCGAGCGCACCGAATCCGAACTGCAGCGGCTGGCACCGACGCGGCGACTGGTCGGCCTCGAGGGGGTCGCCGACCTGTTGCGCCTGCTCGGGCCGACGAGCCTGGAGGAGCTCTGTGAACGAACCCTCACCGAGCCCTGGCGCGGTGAGCCGAGTGAGCCCAGCGAGCAGAGTGAGCAGAGCCAGCAGAGTGGGCAGAGCCAGGCTGATCCGCTCGATGCCGGCGGCGACCTCGCGGCCCCGGTGGCGGCGGACGTCGTCCAGGGCTGGTTGTCGACGCTCGAGAGTTCCCGGCGGGTGATCCGGGTGCGGATCGCGGGGCAGGAGCGGTGGGCAGCGGTCGAGGACGCCGGCCGGTTGCGCGACGCGTTGGGCACGCCGCTGCCGGTCGGGGTCGCCGAGGCGTTCACCGAGCCGGTGGCCGACCCGCTGGGCGATCTGGTCTCGCGGTACGCCCGCACCCACGGGCCGTTCACGGCCACCTCGTTCGCCCAGCGTTTCGGGCTGGGCGTGGCCGTGGTGACCGAGGCGCTTCGCCGCCTGGTCGCCGCGGGGCGTCTGGCCGAAGGTGAACTGCGTCCCCTCGAGTGCGGTGGGGGGCAGGGCACGGACTACTGCGACCGCGAGGTGCTGCGGACGCTGCGCCGCCGATCGGTCGCCGCCCTGCGCGCCGAGGTCGAGCCGGTCGCCGCAGCCGACCTGGCCCGGTTCCTGCCCACGTGGCAGGGCATCACCGACCAGGCCGGGCGACTGCGCGGTTCGGACGGCGTGCTGCGGGCCGTCGAGCAACTGGCCGGAGCGCTGGTCCCCGCCAGCGCGTTGGAGACGTTGATCCTGCCGGGCCGGGTGACCGGGTACTCCCCCGTGCTGCTGGATGAACTGCTCTCCAGCGGTGAGGTGCTCTGGGCCGGTCACGGTGCCCTGCCCGGGGACGACGGCTGGGTCAGCCTGCACCCGACCGACATCGCGCCGCTCACGCTGGCCCCGCCGGATCCGCTGTTCACGGCCGGTGAGCTGCACACGGCGGTGCTGAGCGTCCTCGGCGGGGGTGGTGCCTTCTTCTTCCGCCCCCTGTCGCAGGCGGTCTGGCAGGTTCTGTCGGACGCCACACCGGATGCCACGACACTGCCGGACGACGCCGTCCTGGCGGAGGCGTTGTGGGACCTGACCTGGGCGGGCTGGATCACCAACGACAGCCTGTCCGCGCTACGCACCCGGATGGCGGGCGGGCGGACGGCGCACCGGACGCGACCTGCCCCACCCCGATCCCGCTATGGCGGCCGCTACTCGGGGCTGCGTGCAGCGCAGGCATCCCGCGCAGCCGCCGGAGGGGTGGTGCCCGGGCGCCTGGCGATGCCGACTCGCTCCGGGCCGCCGACCGTCGCGGGACGCTGGTCCCTGCTGCCCGAACGCGACGGCGATGCGACGGTTCGAGCCCATGCCCAGGGCGAGGTGCTGCTGGAACGCCACGGGGTGCTCACCCGCGGTGCCGTCATCGCGGAGGGGGTGGTCGGCGCCTTCGCCGGCACCTACCGCGTGCTGTCGGCCTTCGAGGACGCCGGGCGGGTCCGGCGGGGGTACTTCGTCGAAGGGCTGGGGGCGGCGCAGTTCGCCTCCACCGGGGCGATCGACCGGCTCCGCGCGATGGCACGGCCCGTCGGGGACGATTCGCCGACGAACCGGCAGACCATCGTGCTGGCTGCCGCCGATCCGGCCAACCCCTACGGTGCGGCACTGCCCTGGCCGCCCCGTCCGGCCGAGACCGGGCAGCACAAGCCCGGTCGCAAGGCGGGTGCGGTGGTGGTGCTCGTCGACGGTGCCCTGGTGCTCTACGTCGAACGGGGCGGCCGGTCGCTGCTGTCCTGGTCGCAGGAGGCGACCGAGCTGCAAGCCGCCGCCGACGCCCTCGCCTTGGCGGTTCGGGATGGTGCGCTGGGCAAGCTGACCGTGGAGCGCGCCGACGGCGAAGGGGTTCTGGGCAGCGATCACCCCTTGGCCCGGGCACTGGCCGAGGCCGGGTTCCGGGCCACACCACGCGGCCTGCGGATGCGGATCTGAGAGCGGGGCGAGCATGCCCGAGGGCGACGTGGTCTGGCGGACGGCGCAGCGGCTCCACGCTGCGCTGGCCGGGCACCGGCTCACGACGTGGGATCTTCGCTGGCCCACGCTGGCCACCACGGACCTGCGCGGCGGACAGGTACTCGAGGTGGTCAGCGCGGGCAAACACCTGTTGTGCCGCATCGAGCGCGACGAGCGACGGCTCACCCTGCACAGTCACCTGCGCATGGAGGGCTCGTGGCACGTCCACCGCACCGGCACCGGGTCAGGAGCCGGCCGACTGACCGAGCCCGACATCCGCGCCGTCCTCGGCACCGAATCGTGGACGGCGGTCGGTCACCGCCTGGGCATGCTGGACCTGGTCGCCACCGGTGACGAACACACCCTGGTCGGTCATCTCGGCCCGGACGTGCTGGGCTCGACCTGGGCGCCGGACGTCGTCCTGGGAATCCTCGCGCGGCAGCCGTCACGGGCGATCGGCGACCTGCTGCTCGATCAACGGGTGCTCGCCGGCGTGGGCACGTTCTACATGGCCGAGGCGCTCTTCCTGCGCGGGGTGAGCCCGTGGACACCCGCTGGGGACCTCCCGCCGGACAGCCTGTCAGCCCTGGTCGACCTGGTTCACCGGCTGATGGCCGCCAACCGGGATCGCGCCGTCCAGATCACCACGGGTGATGCCCGTCAGGGCCGGACCCATTACGTCCACGCCCGATCGGGGCGGCCGTGCCGACGGTGCGGCGACACGGTCCGCGTGGCCATGATCGGGCAGGCACCCCGCGACCGGACGGCGTTCTTCTGCCCACGATGCCAACCGGGCCATGCGCCTGCTGCCGCGGCGGCACACCCGGCGCCGCTGGGCGCCCGCCGACGAGGTGAGGCGAGGATCAGGCGGCGCTGAGCTGCCCGGTGGGCATCCCGGTGCCGAGATCGTCCGGAACCGTGTCCGGAACGTGGACGTCGTTGACGGCCAGCCCATCACTGAGCCGCTCGGTCAGGCCCTCGGCCAGGGCCACCCGCTGACTCACCCGGTGCAGTACCGAGGACAGCGGTACATCGAGGGCCCCACAGATGGAGGCCAGCAACTCGCTGGACGCCTCCTTCTGGCCCCGCTCGACCTCACTCAGATACCCGAGGGACACCCGGGCCACGGAGGAGACCTCGCGCAGCGTGCGCCCTTGCTCGCGACGGGCATCCCGCAGGACGTCACCGATTTCCTGTCGCAACAACACCACGGTTCCGCCCTCCTCTCGCTCGTCGTCCCTGCTCAACGCCTCGGTCGGCGCCTCGACATATGCCCTGACATCTGCCTGACATCTGTGTCGACATGTCGTCGACCCCCGGTGCCGCCAGCTGTAGCCCCACCGTACCTCGCCGTAGCGACAAGCGCCCGGATAGGCACGGCGGCGCGGCGTCGAGGGCAGCGTGGGGACCACCCTGTCTGCAGGAACCACCGTGCCATCCAGCCTGTTCCAGGAACCCTCCGCGGGCAAGAGCTGTACGCCTTGGGCGCAATACCCGTGCTCACCACCCGTGCATACCACCCGTGCCACCGCGGGGCGTGACTCACTGATCCCCGGCGGCCTCGGCCTCCGCGCGGGCGAGCAGGGCATCGGCCTCGGTGACGATCTGTTCCGCCCGGGCGAGCCCGGCGGATCCCGCCGATCCGGCCTCCCCGGCCTGTGCTCCGCTCGGCTGCCCGAGCGACGACGGCTCGACCGATGCCGGGGCGCTCACCTGCACCGACGGCCCAGGGGCGGTGCTGCCGGCCGATGCCGGGGTCGTGCGCCCCGCCCGCAGGCCGCATCCGGACAGCAGCACCACGGCACTGATCACGACCACGGACGACGCGAGCCCGGCACGCCGGCTGGCGGGCGAGCGGCTCACTTGGTGCACACCTCCCGCGAGTCCTTCAGCCGGGCCAGGATGTCGGGCAGGGCGGCGGCCAGGTCCTGGCGGATGGCCACCCGGTTCTCCAGCAGGCGAGCGGCATCGGCGTGGCCGGCGGCCCGGGCGGCCGCCAGGCGAGCCTGTGCCCGGGCGATCGAGCCCTTGGTCTCGGCATCACCGGCCAGGCGCGCCGTCGCCCGCTCGACGCGGGTGATACGGGTCTCGATGCGCGCGCAGGTCCGGCTCATCACGTTCGCCCCCGACGCCGACGGTGCGGGGGTCGCCGAACCGGAAGGAGCGGAATCGGCGGCGGCGACGGTGATCGGGCCGGCCACCAGGGCAGCGGCCAGGGCCGGGATGGCGAGAGCGGTGAAGGTGGGCATCGAGGGTGTCCTCCGGTGCGGGTCCCCGGCGAGCCGAGGACGGCGAGCCGGCGAGGTTTCGCCGACACCGGAACCGTCCCGCGGTCAGGTGTCCGCACCGACCGAGAAATGTCAGGGGAATGTTCGGGTTGCCAACTCGAGCGCGAAACACACCCCGCCCTCGGCGGCCGGTTCGGCCACCGCCCGGCCTCCCAACCGGCGCGCGAGTTCACCGACCAACGCCAGACCCACCCCGGAACCCACCGGCCGCGCGCCGCGATAGCGCTCGGTCAGCACCCCTCGGTCGAAGGCCACGGCGCGATCCTCGGCCGACAGCCCCGGGCCGTCGTCGCGCACCTCCAGCCGGACGCCGCCCGGCAGCGGCAGCACGGCCAGAACCACCCGGCCGCCGGCCGGCAGCACCCGCAGGGCATTGTCGGTCAACGCGTCGATGACCTGCCGGACCCGTTCGCCGTCGGTCGTCACCACGGGCCCGCTCGGGGGTGCCTGGACCTCGCAGTGCACCCCCGCCGCGGCCGCCCGGGGCAGGAAGGCCGCCTGCGCTGCCCGCAACAACTGCCCGAGGTCGACCGGGGCGGCCACCAGACGGAAGTCGTCCGCCTCGAGCCGGGCCAACGCGAGCAGATCCTCGACCCGGCGCTGCAACCGGCCGGCCTCGGCCACGATCACCTCGGCCGCCGGGGCGATCTCGTGCGGTGCCAGCACGCCGTCCGCCAGGGTCTCGGCGTGCCCGGCGACCGCGGTGAGCGGGGTCCGCAGCTCGTGGGACACCGCGAGCAGGAACCGGCGCTGACGCTCCTCGCTGACCGCGAGTGCCCGGGAGAGCGCATTCAGGGCCTCGGTCACCTCGGCCACCTCACGCGGCCCCCGTGGCGTCAACGCCAGGTCGCGCTCCCCCGCCGACAGCCGGCGCGCGCCCGACGCGAGCCGCTCCAACGGGCGTGTGACGCTGCCCGCCAGCGCGAGACCGGCCAGCGCACCCCCGAGCAGGCCGAGCAGCCCGCCGAACAGGATCCGCCGCCGCTGGGCAGAGGTCAGCTGGGTCGCCGCGTTCACCCGGCGGGCCAGCAGCACGGTCCGCCGTCCGGCCGGGCGGGCGGTGACCAGCCAGTCGGTGCCCGCGACGCGTCGCGAGATCACCGGCGCCCCGTCCGCGGCAGCCGCCGCGTCCTGCGCGGTGAACGGCGCCGTGCTGGGAACCCGGCCGGGTGAGACCACCTCACCGGCCCAGCCGGCCCGGCCATCGAGCCGATTCAGCCGTGCCACCGCCCGTGCCGGTGAGCCGGAGTCGGCCAGTGCCGCCAGGGTGTCGACCTCTTGGGTCAGCGCGGCGGCGGCCTGATCGCGGTTGCCCAGGGCGATCACGCGCGCCATGCCCAGACCGGTGATCAGCGACCCGGCCAGCGCCACGCCCGAGACCAGCACCACGACCCGGCGCCGCAAGGACCAGCGCGCACCGTGCCCACCCGGTGCGCCCTGGGTACCCGGCGCACCCTGTGAACCCGGCGCACCCTGCGAACCCGGCAGGTGAGGTCGGTCAGGCGGGCTCGACGGCATACCCGACACCTCGTACGGTACGCAGTCGCGCCGCCGTCCCGATCTTGGACCGCACCTGGGCGACGTGCACGTCGACGGTGCGGGTCGGCGTCCCGGCGGGGTAGCCCCAGACCTGCGTGAGCAGCTCCTCGCGGGTGAACACCCGTCCCGGACGGCGCATCAGGAACGCCAGCAACTCGAACTCGGTGGTGGTCAGGTCGACCCCCAGGCCCGAGGCCGAGGCCCGCCGGGTGGCCGGGTCGAGCACCAGGGCGCCGACCGTGATCGCGGCCTCGATCGCCGCCGAGCCGCCCCGGCGCAGCACCGCCTTGACCCGCGCGACCAGTTCCCGGGGACTGAACGGTTTGGTGACGTAATCGTCGGCGCCGAGCTCGAGGCCGAGCACCCGGTCGACCTCCTCGTCGCGGGCGGTCACGAACAGCACGGGCGTCCAGTCGCCGCCTGCCCGCATGCGTCGGCACACCTCGGTGCCGGGCAGACCGGGCAGCCCGACATCGAGCACCACCACGGCGGGGCGATCCCGGGCGATCGCGGTCAGCGCCGATTCCCCGTCGCCGTGGATCGTGGCGGTGAACCCCTCGCGTACCAGGGCGCCACGGATCAGCTCGGCGATGGCCGGCTCGTCCTCGACCACCAGCACCAGGGGGTGGGCGTTCGACACGGCGATCAGGCCCGTTCGTCTCGTCGCCCGCGCCGTGCATCGCGCCGGTCCCGGGTCCGTTGGCTCGTCGCCACCAGGCGCCCGGCCTTGGCCAGGTAGTCCGCGCCGGTGACCAGGGTCAGCGCCACCGCTGCCCCCATGGCGAGCACCGCGATCAGATGCCAACCGCCTGGTAGCGGCAGCACGTAGAGCGTGATGGCGAGGGCCTGCAGTGCGGTCTTGACCTTGCCGCCTCGCCCGGCCGGCATCACGGCGTGCCGGATCACCACGAACCGCAACACGGTGATGCCGATCTCTCGCACCAGCACCAGGGCGGTGACCCACCACGGCAGCAGACCCAGCACGGACAACCCCACCAACGCCGTCCCGGTCAGGGCCTTGTCGGCGATCGGGTCGGCGATCTTGCCGAGATCGGTCACCAGGTTGCGACGCCGGGCCAGCTCGCCGTCGAACCGGTCGGTCAGTCCCGCGATGACGAACACGGCGGCGGCGGCACCCCGCCAGGCGTCGGATCGGCCGTCCTCGTGCAGCAGCAGCCAGCCGAACAAGGGCACGAGCAGCAGCCGCACACCGGTCAGCAGGTTGGCGATGTTCCAGTTGGTCGCCTCGGGATGCGACGGCGTGGTCACCGGATCCACCCGGTCGATCACGGGCGCACCTCGGCCACCAGGTCCGCCCCCTCGGCGGCGATCACCACGGCCGCCACCAGATCCCCCGGGACGACGCGTGCCGCTGCCCCGTGGGCGTCCACCAGGCGCGTGGTTCCGTCGACATCCGGACCCTGGTGCGCCGCTCGGCCCACCGGCCCGTCGCCGGCATCACCCTCGTCCGGCTCGTCGACCAGCACGCTGATCGCCTCGCCGACCCGGTCCTCGGCTCGTTGGGTGGTCAACTCCTCCACCAGATCGCTGACGTGACGCACCCGCACGGCGATCTCGTCCTCGTCCAGGGCGCCGTCCAACGTGGCGGCCTCGGTACCGTCCTCCGGCGAGAAGCCGAACACCCCGACCACGTCGAGCCGGGCCTGTTCGAGGAAGTCGGTCAACACCTCGAGGTCGGCCTCGGTCTCGCCGGGGAACCCGACGATCACGTTCGAGCGGATGCCCGCCTGCGGGGCCAGGGCGCGGATCCGCTCGATCAGGGCGAGGAAGTCCTGCGACCCCCCGAACCGGCGCATCCGCCGCAGCAGGGCCGGTGCCGCGTGCTGGAAGGACAGGTCGAAGTAGGGCGCGATGCCGTCGGTTGCGGCGATCACCTCCACCAGGCCGTCGCGCAGTTCGGCCGGCTGGAGGTAGGACACCCGCACCCGGTCGATGCCCTCGACGGCGGCCAACTCGGGCAACAACCGCTCGAGCAGGCGCAGGTCGCCGAGGTCCTTGCCGTAGGAGGTCGAGTTCTCACTGACCAGCAGCAGTTCGCGCACGCCGCGTTCGCCGAGCCACCGGGCCTCGGCCAGCACGTCGGTCGGCCTGCGGGAGATGAACGCGCCCCGGAACGTCGGGATGGCGCAGAACGCGCAGCGGCGGTCACATCCGGAGGCGATCTTCAGCGGCGCCCACGGGCGCCCGTCGTGGTGGCGGATCACCGGCTCGACCGGGGCGTCGGCGTCGGTGGCGGACCGGGCCAGCGGGCTGATCGGCACCAACAGCCGCCGGTCGGACGGCGTGTGCGAGGCCGGGCGCTCACCGTGCAGGACGGCGTCCAGGTGGGTGGCGAGCTCGGCGTAGCTGTCGAAACCCAGGACGGCGTCCGCCTCGGGCAACTGTTCGGCGAGTTCGGCGCCGTAGCGCTCGGCCAGGCAGCCCACCGCGACCACGGCCCGGGTGCGCGCGGCGCCCCCGTCACGCAGGTCAGCCGCCTCGAGCAGGGTGTCGATCGAGTCCTTCTTGGCCTGCTCGACGAACCCGCAGGTGTTCACCACGGCGACGTCGGCCTCGGCGGCATCATCGACAAGTTGCCAACCTGCCGCGTCCAGCCGCCCGGCCAGTTCGGCGGAATCGACCTCGTTGCGGGCACAGCCCAGGGTCACCAACGCCACGCGGCGGCGCTCGCCCTCGACCTGACCCGCTGCGGACACCGGGTCAGCCTAGTGCTCCACGACGGGCGCGAGACCGCCGAGGGCTCGGACAGCCGGCCGTGGTGAGCCGGGGTGCCGGTTCAGTGCCCCGAGTGGTCGTCCAGCAGTGAGCGCATCGAGCGGGTCGGCGGCAGCCAGGCGCCACCCTCGGGCAGGTTGTCCAGGCGGACCCGGGGCAACGGCTGAGTGAAGGCCCCCGGCACGTCCTCGAGGTCGAGGAAGGTCAGCACCTCCGACTCCTGGGCGTACCCGGCGACCTCGGCGAACGAGATCACGATGATCTCGACGCCCTGGCGCCCGAGCCGCTCCAGCGGCTCGAGGAAGTTGCGTCCGTCACCGCTGGCCACGACGAGGCGGCGGAGTCGCCGGCTCGCCGCACGGCGCTCGATGTGGGCCAGCATGTCGAGGTCGACGTCGTCCTCGGGGCCGAGCTTGGGCCGGGCGAAGACCGCGTAGCCGAACGAGCGGATCGCCTCGATCCAGCCACGCATGTTGACCGCGGTTCCGGGGGGCACGTTGGCGAACACGCAGCCCTCGACCTCGGCGTCCCCCGCCCCGGACAGCAGCCACTTGGCGACCGCGTCGAACCTCGGCCGCGACGCCGGGGTGGGACGCCCACCGATCACGTTCGACAACGTCATGTCGATGTTGGGCGCGTCCCAGACCAACAGGTCGAGCGCCACGTCGGTGGTGTGCGCCTGCTCGGGCAAGGTGATGGCGCCGCTATCGGTCATCGCCGGGCTCCCATTCATCGGGGATCCGGCCGGCGTCGTCGTCCGGGTGGCCAGCCTGGTCCGGGTTCACGTCGTCCATGGTGACGGGAACATCCTCACCGCGCATCAAGGCCAGGGTTGCCGGCAGGTCGTCGGGGCGCACCATGACGTCGCGCGCCTTGCTGCCCTCGCTCGGGCCGACCACGCCGCGCGACTCCAGCAGGTCCATCAGGCGCCCGGCCTTGGCGAATCCGACCCGTAGCTTGCGCTGCAGCATCGAGGTCGAGCCGAACTGGGTGTTGACCACCAACTCGGCGGCCGCGAGCAGCAATTCGAGGTCGTCGCCGATGTCGTCGTCCACCTGCTTCTTGACGACCGGCGCGGCGACGTCCTCGCGATAGCTGGGCGCGAGCTGCTTCTTGACGTGCTCGACCACCTGGCGGATCTCGGACTCGGTGACCCAGGCGCCCTGCACCCGGGCCGTCTTGCTGGCACCCATCGGCAGGAACAGCGCATCGCCCTGGCCGATCAGCTTCTCGGCGCCGGGCTGGTCCAGGACGACGCGAGAGTCGGTGACCGAGCTGGTGGCGAAGGCCATGCGGCTGGGCACGTTGGCCTTGATCAGGCCGGTGACCACATCGACGCTCGGGCGCTGCGTGGCCAGCACCAGGTGGATGCCGGCCGCGCGGGCGAGCTGGGTGATGCGCACGATCGAGTCCTCGACGTCACGCGGTGCGACCATCATCAGGTCGGCCAGCTCGTCGACGATCACCAGCAGATACGGGTAGGGCGTGACCTTGCGCTCGCTGCCGGGCGGCACCACGACCTTGCCGGCGCGGACGGCGGCGTTGAAGTCGTCGATGTGCTTGAACCCGAACGCCGCCAGGTCGTCGTAGCGGGCGTCCATCTCCTTGACGACCCAACCGAGCGCCTCGGCGGCCTTCTTCGGGCTCGTGATGATCGGCGTGATCAGGTGCGGAATGCCTTCGTAGATGGACAGTTCCACCCGCTTGGGGTCGACCAGCACCATGCGCACCTCGTCCGGTGTGGAGCGCATCAGGATCGAGGTGATCATCGAGTTCACGAAGCCGGACTTACCGGCACCGGTCGCACCGGCGACCAACAGGTGGGGCATCTTGGCGAGGTTGGCGACCACGTAACCGCCCTCGACGTCCTTGCCGACACCGATCACCATCGGGTGGGTGACCTTACGCGCCGCCTGGCTGCGCAGCACGTCACCGAGCGAGACGGTCTCGCGGTCGGTGTTGGGGATCTCGATACCGATCGCGGACTTGCCGGGGATCGGCGACAGGATCCGGACATCGGCGCTGGCCACGGCATAGGAGATGTTCTTGCTCAGCTGGGTGACCCGCTCGACCTTGACCGCCGGGCCGACCTCGACCTCGTAGCGGGTCACGGTCGGGCCGCGGCTGAACCCGGTGACCCGGGCGTCGATCTCGAACTGCTCGAAGACGGTGGTGAGCGCTTCGACCACCTTGTCGTTGGAGGCGCTGCGGGCCTTGGGCGGCGACCCTGGCGTGAGCAGGTCCGAGGGCGGCAGGGCATAGCTGACGTTGCCGAGCAGCAGTTGCTCGACCCGCGGTGGCAGCTGCGTGGTCGGCGGCGGCTCGGGGGGTGCCTTGTGCTCGACCGCCCTGTCGACCAGGACGCCGGGCGCGACGGGGCGCTTCTCCCCCGGGCGCGGGCCGGACAACACGATCGTGTCCTCGGGGTCACCGGTGCGGGTCGCCCTGACCTTGGCGCCGGGGGTCGCCTTGTCGACGTCCACCACGGCCTTGACGAATGCCTCGTCGCCGGCGAGCGACCCGTCGGGTGCGGCCTTGCCGGGGCGACGACGACGCTTGGCCAGGAAGCTGGACGGTGCGGGGCCGTCGTCCTCGACCGGCTCGTCCTCGACCACGGGGCCGGCGCGTCCGGTGAGCAGGTCACCGGCCGCGCACAGCCGGTCGCCCACCTCGTAGATCGGGGTCGCGGTGAGCACCAGGAGGCCGAACAGGGCCAGGAGTACCAGGATCGGCACGGTGACCCAGACGGTGACCGCAGCCTCGGTCGGTGAGGACAGCAGGTAGCCGATCATGCCGCCACCGGACTGCATGGCCGGGGAGCCCTCGGGTGGCGTCGGGATGCCCGCTGCCACGTGCAGCAGCCCGGCCGAGGCCCCGCCGAGGATCATCGCGCCCAGTTGCAGCCGCCGCAGCGCGTCGTCCGCCGGGTCGGTGTCGTCCGGCTGACGCATGTGGCGTACGCCGAGGGCGACCAGGACGACGGGCAGCGCGAGCGCCGCTCGGCCGAGGCTGCCGGCGAAGATGGTGTGCAGTACCCCGGCCACGGGCCCGGGTAGGTGCCACCACTCGACGGCGGCCACCACGATCGCGAGGGCGACGTAGAACAGCCCGACCCCGTCGCGACGGTGGGCCTCGTCGAGGTCGAGCAGATCGCCTCGGAAACGCCGGGCAGCGCCCCCGAGCAGGTGGGCAGCGCCCATCCACATCGAGCTGATCGCGCGGACCGGCCACGAGGGTCCGGTGCGGCGGCGGGGGTGCCGGGTGGCCGGGCGACGCGCCGGAGGGCGGCGCTGCGGCGTGCCGCGCCCCGAGGTGCCGCTCGGACGGCGTCCGGTGGTGCCGTTCTTACCGCGGGCGGCGCCGGAGGTCGTCGATCGGCCGGTGGCGGGGTCCCGGCCAGGCAACCGAGGCCGCCCACCGGCGGACGAGGACCGGCTCGTCGGGCGGTTGGTCGTGGACGTACGGGTGGCCATGGTCGCGAGGCTACGTGACGACACCCCCTGAACGGCGGAGCGCCACGCCTGTCCCAGTGGTCACACCTGTCACGCCACTCCTTTCATGATCACTGTTGGATCGCAGTTTGCTCCGGGTCAGGCGGAGCAAACTGCGATCCAACGGCGATCATGGACGGTTACTCAGGACCAGGGAGGTCGGCTCAGGACCAGGGAGGGGGCGGCTCGGCGCACAGGAGACGGCTCGGGGACGGATAGCGACGGATCAGGGACGAATCGGGGATGAATCAGGCATGGTCGGAGAACCGCGGCACCCGGCGTCCGATGCCGCAGACCACCTCGTAACCGATGGTGCCCCAGCGCGCGGCGACGTCGTCTGCGGTGATCCGGTCGGTTCCGCCGGCGCCGTCCTGAGAGCCGATCAGCACCACCTCGTCGCCGATCTCGGCCTCGGGCACGCCGTCCAGGTCGATCATGCACTGGTCCATGCAGACCCGGCCGAGTACCGGCACCCGGCGCCCCCCGACGAGCACTTCGTTGCCGTCGACCCGCCGCCAGCCGTCGGCATACCCCACCGGGATGGTCCCGATGCGCTGGCGAGCAGTCGTGTGATAGCGGTGGCCGTAGCTGACCCCCTCCCCCGGCGGTACCTGCTCGACCCGGGCCAGCACCGTCGACCAGCGCAGGGCCGGACGCACGCCGTCGGGTAGGCGCACCGCCTCCCCCGGCGAGAGGCCGTACATCGCGATCCCGAAGCGCACCAGGTCGTGGGCGGCCTCCGGTACGGCGAACGTCGCCGCCGAGTTCGCCGCGTGCACCAGCGGCCGCGGCCGCCCCGCGGCGTCCAGCTCGGCGAACACCGGGGCCACGCTGGTCAGCGTGGCCGCGAATCGCTGCTGCTGGCCCGCTGTCACGCCGGCGCTCGGATCCGGCTCGTCGGCGCAGGCGAAATGGGTGAAGATCCCCTGCAGCACCACGTCTTCGGACGTCACGAGCTGCGTCGCCAAGGCCCGGGCATCCTCGGGTCGCACGCCGACCCGGGTCATCCCCGTGTCGATCTTGAGGTGCACCGACGCCGGACGACGCGCCGTTGCCGCTGCTGCCGAGGCCTGCTCGAGGTGGGCCGTCGTCCAGATGGTGAGGCTCACGTCCGCCGCCACGAGCTCGGTCATCGCCCCGGGCGGGGTGTAGCCCAGCATGAGGAGGGGCGTCTCGATGCCGGCCGCGCGCAGCTGCAACGCCTCACCGGCCCGGGCGACCCCGAGCCAGGTGGCCCCGCCGTCCAGCGCAGCCCGTGCCACCGGCACGGCGCCATGCCCGTACCCGTCGGCCTTGACCACCGCCATCACCGCGGTGCCACTCACCCGTCGAGCGATGGCGACGTTGCCCCGAATCGCGTCGAGATCCACCTCGACCCAACAGGACTCGTCACGCCGAGCCGCCACTCCGCTCACCCGAGCGAGCCTATAACCGCGATCACCAACCTGCTCATGCTCCGCAGCGGCCCGCGTCATGCTCCGCAGCGAACGCCTGTGACGCGTCTCAGCGGAGCATCGAGAGTCACCCGCGGAGCATGAGCAGGTTTCGTGGTTCAGGTGGTCGGGGGTGGGTCAGGCCAGGACGTCGGCCGTCTCGCGGTGGGTCAGGCCGAAGGCGTCGGCGACCGGGCCGTTGGTGATCTCGCCGGCAAAGGTGTTCAGGCCCTTGGCCAGGCTCGCGTCGTCGGTCAGCGCCTGACGCCAGCCCTTGTCGGCCAGCCGGACCGCATACCCGAGGGTGGCGTTGGTCAGCGCCCAGGTCGAGGTCTTCGGGACGGCGCCCGGCATGTTCGCGACGCAGTAGTAGATCGAGTCGTGCACCGTGAAGGTGGGGTCGGCGTGCGTGGTCGGGCGCGAGCCCTCGAAGCAGCCGCCCTGGTCGATGGCGACGTCGACCAGCACCGAGCCGGGCTTCATCTCCTTGACCATGTCGTCGGTGACCAACTTGGGCGCCTTGGCACCCGGGATCAGCACGGTGCCGATCACCATGTCGGCGCCCAGCACCTCTTCGCGCACCGACAGCTTCGACGAGGCGATCTGACGCACCCGGTTGTCGTAGCGCCAGAAGCTCATGCGCAACTTGTCGAGATCGGTGTCGAGCATGGTGACCTCGGCGCCCATGCCGAGGGCGATGTTGGCGGCGTTCTGACCGGCCACCCCGGCACCCAGGACGACGACCTTGGCGTTGGCCACGCCACCGATGGCGCCCATCAGGACACCCTGGCCGCCGTAGGCCTTCATCATCGCGTGCGCCCCGACCTGCGGCGCCAGACAGCCCGCCACCTCGGACATCGGGTAGAGCAACGGCAGCAGACCCGAGGGCAGCTGCACCGTCTCGTAGGCGATGGAGGTGACCTTGCGCTTCATCAGCTCTTCGGTCAGCGGCTGATCGGCGGCCAGGTGCAGGTAGGTGTACAACACCAGACCCTCACGCAGCCGGTGGTACTCACTCGCGATCGGCTCCTTGACCTTCATCACCATGTCGCTGGCAGCCCACAGGTCATCGGCCGAGTCGATGATCGTCGCGCCCTGCGCCACGAAGTCGGCGTCCGTGATCGCCGAGCCGACGCCGGCGTTCCGCTCGATCAGCACCTCGTGCCCGTGAGCGACCAGTTCGGCCACCCCGACGGGCGTGATGCCCACCCGGTACTCCTGGTTCTTGACCTCGCGAGGAACGCCAACCTTCATGACGATCATCCTTTCGTCCCGGTGCAGCGACCTCCGCTGCTCGACCCCGAGATTTCGATGGCGGCAGCTTAGTGACGAATCCGCCGCAGGTGGTGCCATAGACACCCCACAACAGCGGCTCGGATGGCATCATCTACCACGAATCCTGCATATGGGGGGTCGAACATGCCGCAGCCAACCGAGATGGCGCGCCTGGACCAGATCGACCGCGCCATTCTGCGCCTCCTGCAGCAGGACGGCCGGTTGACCAATGCCGAGTTGGCCAAGCAGGTGCGCTTGTCGCCCTCACCATGCCTGCGCCGGGTCAAGGCCCTCGAACAGGCCGGCTACATCACGGGCTACACCGCCGTGCTCGATGCGGCCAAGCTGCACCGCTCGTTGCACGTCATGGTCATGGTCAGCCTGACCTCGCAGCGCCAGGAGACCCTCGAGGCCTTCGAGCGGGCCGTGAGCGAGCTGGACGACGTCCTGGCCTGCTATCTCATCGCCGGCGAGGCCGACTACCTGCTCACCGTCGCCGTCAAGGACCTGGACGCCTACCAACAGCTCTACACCCGGCGCCTGGGCGAACTGCCGGGCGTCGCGTCGATGAAGAGCCTGGTCACCATGAAGGCGGTCAAGGCCTCGACGGCCTTGCCACTGTGACGCACACCACGTGAATCATCCGAACGGTGGAGGTTGGCCTCGAACCGGGGCGGGAATTCCTGAGGGTGCCGCGAGGGCCACGTCTCGGCCCTCGCGGACCATCCACCTCACCGGGGAGGCCGGGGCCGGCCACGACGCAGCGCCGTCCGGCAGCATCTTCACGAGTTCGTCGCGCACCTCGATGAAGGTCGGGCTCATCGGATAGTCACTGTGTCCCCTGATCGGCGGGTCCACCACCTCCCCCGGTGGGTTCGGCCGCAACCCGCTGCCGTGTCGCGGGTTCAGGTCACACGGGTCGAGCACGCCGCGATCCACCACCCGACCCAACGCGTCCTCATCCGGGCGCCCCCCGATCGCGACGTCCAGCTCACCGACGAGCTCGCCGGACGTGGCGCTACCGCTGATCGGCCAGCCGAGGTAGTCGGTGTCGCGGTGGAGGCTGCGCCAGCGCACTCCGGACCACCCGTGCCGACGATCACCACCGAGCATCTCGGCCAGGCGTTCGCGGGCGTCACGGCCGAAGAACGCCGGGAAGGTGCGGCCGTAGAGCCGAGTCAGCTGGGAGCCCATGGTGAGCAGGGCGACATGCTGTCGCCGCTGCGGGGACAGCTGGGCGATGGTCGCCGCGCACAGCAGGCTCCCCTGGCTGTGGCCGGCCAGCACCATCGGAGTCCGCTCGAACGCCTCGATGCGCGTGACCAGTTGCGGCACAGCACGTTCGGCGTAGCAGGGCGGCGCGAACGGGTGGGCGCCGCGGGGCCAGAACGTGGCGATGTCCCAGAGCACCCCCAGCGAGCGGCGGAAGGTCGGCTTGCGGTAGGTCAGGCCGATCACCAGCGTGAGCCCACCGAGCAGCAGCACCGCCAGCTTCGCCCCGATCACCACCACCGCGGGCCGCGGGGTGTCGGGCCAGCCGAACCAGGTCAGCACGTCGTACCAGACCCCCCACCGAGGCACCGCCTGGCACACGGTCATCGGCGCCCGGCAGACCGTCACCGCCGCCCCGGCGACGATCACCGGCACGGTCAGGACGGCGAACCACCCCAACACGGTGAGGCCGATGAACCCGACGAACCGGTGCAGGCCCCGGGCTGCCGCCACGTCCCGCGCTCTGACTCGAGCGTGACGATTGGTGGCGGGCACCTTCGACAGCAGGTCGCGCCGAGCCGTCGAACGCACCCGCGCCAGGGCGATCGCCGCCACCACCGCCGTGATCAGCGCCAACACGGCGCCCACAGCGAGCCCGACCGCGCTCCACTGCATGGTCACCGGAAACTCGGGTCGGCGTCGGGCACCACGGCTCCCGCCGTCCAGCCACGCCTGGACGCCGAACAGGACGGCGATGCTGTAGAGCCAGCCCAGGATCCAGCCGAGGCCGGCGAACACCGGCGTGGCCAACCCGTTCCACGCCGGTTGATCCAGTCCCTCGCGTCGGCCGGCGGCGTGCGCCTCCCACCAGGTGAGAACGACCATGATCCCCAAGAGCACGACCTGGACGGCGTACAGCCCCCGCACGCTCGCGTCGAGACCGGGTTGGGCACCGACCGCGGACGACGGCCCGGCGCTCGGCGTCGCCGCGTGGGCCGCGAGGGCGGCCAGCAACACCGAGACCGTCGCCACCCCGGCAGGGATCCAACTGAGCCACAGCTGCCAAGCGGGCACGCCCCCGTTGCGCACGCGCACCACCGGGGAGCCAGAGCAGGCCGAGCGCCACGAGCAACGCCACCGCGGCCAGGAGTTGGGACAGCACCGAGGCCTGCCCCGACCACGTGGCCGCATCGGAACGGACGCACGCGGCGAGCAGGAAGGCCACGCTGCCCAACCCGGCCCCCAAGTGGATGCGACGCAGCGCCCGGACCTGGTCCTCGCCGCTCCAGAACGACGCGTGCTCGAAGGCGGTGCGCTCGACGGGCTCGTCAGCAACGGGCTCGGCGGCATCGCGTGCGGCCAGATCGGATCGGACCGAGGCCGCAGGTACCACCGACTCATAGCCGATCGACTTGCCCGCAAGCCACCACACCGCAGCCAACACCGCCAACGGCACCAGGGTCATCAGCAGTGCCCGGTGCTCCCCCACGGCGAAGTAGTCGTCGGTGAACACCGTGCTCAGGAACGGCACCTGCCGAGAGCAGGCGGCGCCGCACTGCCACCCCACCAGGTCCATCGAGGCGGCGCTCACCGCGATCAACAGGGTGGCGGTCAGACTCAGGGCCAGCGCCCGCACCGTCCAGGCGAGCAGAGCGGTGGTGGCCGCCTCGCGAAGCTCCTCGGACGGCGGCGTTCCCTGATCGTGGCCGCCATCGCCGTGAGCTTCGGTCTTCGCTGGACCAGCCGGTCCCGGGACTCTCGGCCGGCTCCACAACGCGACGTTCACCAGAGCGAAGGGCAACAGCGCGCTCCACCCGGCGCGGCGCAGGTCCTTGGCGGCCAGGTCGCGTTGCCCGGAGGTCAGCTGCCCCCAGCTGAACGCCTCGACGACGTAGCGCGCTGTGCCGGCGCGGACGTCACCGGGCTGCGAGCCCGCAACCGGCGGCGTGGGCGGCGTGGGCAGCGTGGACGCTGGCGGAACCGTGTCGGGGTGGCGGTAGAAGCCGGTGACGGCATCACCGGCGACCCGCACGAGGACCGGTTCGGCGGCCGGCACGGGGGTGGCAGGCACCAGCCCGTGCGCGAGAGAATCCCCGGCGCCGGCGGCCCCCGGCGACCAGGTGCGCAGCACGGAACTCGGCGGGGTGTTCGACACCCCGTGCACACGAAGTTCCCAGATCGTCTGTTCCACACCGACAGGAGCAGCCGGACCACGGTCCGGATACACCCGATCTCAGCGCGCGAGCTCCACCGCGGTCAGGGCGGCCAGCCGGGCGTTGTGGCGGATCAGCGCGATGTTGGCGACCAGGCTGCGCCCGCCCGTGAGGTCGTTGATCCGGGCCAGCAGATAGGGCGTGACCTCCTTGCGCGAGATGCCCTCGCGCTCGGCGTCCGCGATCGCCTCGGCGATCCGGGCATCGATGTCGGCCGGGTCGAGCGCGTCGGCCTCGGGGATCGGGTTGACCACCAGGACGCCGCCCCGCAGTCCGAGCCGAGCATGCTCACGCAGCACGGCGGCCAGGTCGCTCGCGCCCTCGACCCGGTGGTCGACCGGCAACCCGGAGCTGCGGGTGAAGAACGCCGGGAACTCGTCCGTACCGACCCCGATCACCGGCACCCCGTAGGTCTCCAGCATCTCGAGCGTCTTGGGCAGGTCGAGGATCGACTTGGCCCCGGCACACACCACGGCCACGGGGGTCGAGCCCAGCTCGTCCAGGTCGGCCGAGACGTCGAAGGTGTGCTCCGCGCCACGGTGCACCCCGCCGATGCCGCCGGTGGCGAAGATCGGGATACCCGCCCGGTGGGCCAGGAACATGGTGGCCGCCACCGTCGTCCCCGCGCTGGCCCCGGCCGCCATCAGCGCCGGCAGGTCGCGCCGCGACGCCTTGGCGATCGCCGCCGAACCGGCACCGGCAGCCAGCCGCTCCAGCGCGGCGTCGTCCAGACCGACGCATAGTTCGCCGTCCAGTACCGCGATGGTTGCCGGGACGGCGCCCGCCTCGCGCACGACCTGTTCGACGCCCTGCGCGGTGGTCAGGTTGTCGGGGTAGGGCATGCCGTGGGTGACGATGGTCGACTCCAGGGCGACCACCGGCCCGCCCTGGGCCAGGGCATCAGCGACCTCGGGTGTGACGTGCAGCATCGGCGCGGATCCGTCCGTTCCGTTCGGCTCGATCAGGGGTTACCCACCCGGGTGAACTCGTCAGGTCACCCGGCTCAGTTGAACTCGCGCGTGCCGAGGGCATCGTCGGCGGACGCGCGCGAGGCAGCGATCATGCCCGGACGGCGCAACCGGTGCAACGCGGCGGCGTCCACCAGGTCGGCCGACAGGTCGGGCCGCACGCTGAAGTGGCTCTCGACGGTGAGCGCAGCGACCAGCGTGCCGGCGAGCACCGCGTCGTCCAGGCCGGCGCCGGCGGCCAGCAGGGTCAACGTGCCGGCGATCAGGGAGTCCCCCGCGCCGGTGACGTCGAACACCGAGGCCGCGGTCGCCGGCACCATGCGGATGCCGTCGGCGTCGCCGATGACCAGGCCGTCGGCCCCCCGGCTCAGCACCACGTGTGCAGCGCCGTGATCGTGCAGCAACTCCACCAGGTCGAGCGCGTTGCCGGTCAGCGGCCACCCGTGATGGATCGCCAGAGCCTGCGCCTCGTCCAGGTTGCAGAAGAGCACCTCCACGCCGGTCAGGTCGCGCGGCAGCCGCCCCACCTTCGGGGTCGAGACGGCGTCGACGGCCAGCTTGGTGCCTTCGATCCGGCCCCGGCGGACGGCGTGCGCGAGGGTGTCGATCGGCAGGTTGCAGTCGGCGAAGACCCAGCTGTTCGGCTCGATCGAGCTCGGCCAGGTGGCGTCCAGGTCGGCCGGGGCCAGCCCGTCCAGGACGTCCATGGCCGCTGCCCCGAGCACCAGGTCACCGGAACTGTCCAGCACCGCCACGTACTGTGCGGTCTCGCCCGACAGCGCCACGCTGACACCGGTGACATCGACCCCGAGATCGGCCAGGTAGGCGATGACCGCCCGCCCCGAGTCGTCATCGCCGACCCGCGAGACGAGCTCGACCGGCGTCCCCAGCCGAGCCAGGTTCTCGGCGACATTGCGCGCCACGCCCCCGAAGGACGTCACGGCCCGGGCCGGGTTGGACGTGCCGACCACGGCCGGCCCGGTCAACTTGAGCTTTCGGTCGACCACGCAGCCGCCCGCGCAGATCACGCGTCCCGACGTCATGAGGCCCGTCCCGTTCTCGCCCCCGCGATAGCTGTTCATGCTTCGATGACCACCGGAATGATCATGGGGCGGCGCCGGTACCGCTCCGAGACCCATTTGCCCACCGTGCGGCGCACGATCTGCTGCATCCCGTAGGTGTCGGCATTGCCGTCCCCGGCGGCGGCGGCCAACGCCTCGACGATGCGTGGCCGCACCGCGTCGAAGACGGTGTCGTCCTCGGCGAACCCGCGCGCGTGGATCTCCGGCCCCGCGACCACCTTGCCGCTGCCGGAGTCGACCACGACGATCACCGAGATGAAACCCTCCTCGCCCAGGATGCGCCGGTCCTTGAGGTCGGCCTCGGTGAGCTCGCCCACACTCGCGCCGTCGACATAGACATACCCGCAGGGCAGCGCCCCAACCACCTTGGCGACACCGTCGACCAGGTCGACCACGACCCCGTCCTCGGCGACCACCACGCGGTCGCGCGGCACCCCGGTGGCGATGGCCAGGTCGGCATTGGCCACCAGGTGACGCACCTCGCCGTGCACCGGCATCACGTTGCGCGGCTGCACGATGTTGTAGCAGTAGAGCAGCTCACCGGCCGAGGCGTGGCCACTGACGTGAACCCGGGCATTGCCCTGGTGCACCACCGTCGCCCCCAGCCGGGTCAGCCCGTTGATCACGCGGTAGACCGCGTTCTCGTTGCCCGGGATCAGCGAGCTGGCCAACACCACGGTGTCTCCGCGCCCGACCCTGATCTGGTGCTCACCGTGGGCCATCCGTGACAGCGCGGCCATCGGTTCGCCCTGCGAACCCGTGCACATCAGCACCACGCGGTCGTCCGGCAGGTCGTCCAACGCCTTCGGGTCGATCAGGACGCCGTCCGGCACCTTCAGATAGCCCAGGTCGGAGGCGACCCCCATGTTGCGCACCATCGAGCGCCCGACCAGCGCAACCCGGCGGCCGTGGGCGTGGGCGGCGTCCAGCACCTGCTGCACCCGGTGCACGTGGGAGGCGAAACTGGCCACGATCAGCCGCCGCTCGGCCTGGCCGAACACCCGGTCGAGCACCGGCGCGATCTCCCGCTCGGAGGTGGTGAAGCCGGGCACCTCGGCGTTGGTCGAGTCGACCATGAACAGGTCGACCCCCGCCTCACCGAGCCGCGCGAAGGCCCGCAGATCGGTGATCCGGCCGTCCAGCGGCAACTGGTCCATCTTGAAGTCGCCGGTGTGCAGGACGACGCCCGCCGCGGTGCGCACGGCGACGGCCAGGGCGTCCGGGATGGAGTGG
The DNA here is from genome assembly GCA_016713225.1 of Kineosporiaceae bacterium. Lineage (NCBI taxonomy): Bacteria > Bacillati > Actinomycetota > Actinomycetes > Kineosporiales > Kineosporiaceae > Kineosporiaceae bacterium. Next base: position 308,554 of record JADJPO010000003.1, on the reverse strand, counting down.
TTGACCGCGACGAACTCGCAGTCGAACGGGCCGAACCGCTCGCGCTGGCCCTCGGCCACCGCGAACGTGAGCGGGGTGATCCGGTGCTCGCGCAGCTTGGCCTCGACCAGCGCCAGGGTGAGCTGCGAGCCGATCAGCGGCAGGTCCTCGCGTCGGCGCAGCAGATACGGGACGGCGCCGATGTGGTCCTCGTGACCGTGGGTCAGGATGACCGCGACGATGTCGTCCATCCGATCGGCGATCACCGAGAAGTCCGGCAGGATCAGGTCGACGCCGGGCTGGTGGTCCTCGGGGAACAGCACCCCACAGTCGATGACGAGCAGCTTGCCGGCGTGCTCGAGGACGGTCATGTTGCGCCCGATCTCGCCCAGGCCACCCAGCGGGATGACGCGCAGGCCACCCTCGGCCAGCGGCGGCGGCGAACCCAGCTCGGGATGCGGATGACTCACGAGGACGGCACCATCCCGGCAGTTGTCAGGGCTTGTCGGACGACGTCCACCTCGGCCGGCGAGGCGGCCAGCAGGGGCAGGCGCGTGGCACGGCTGCCGATCACGCCGAGCAGCTCCATGGCGGCCTTGGAGCGGATGGCCCCTTGCGAGGCCGGGCTCATGATGGCCTGGGTCAGACCGATCAGGCCGGCGTTGATCTGCCGCGCCGTCGCCAGGTCACCGGCATCGACCGCGGCGACCAGGGCCGCGTGCCGGGCGCCGGCGACATGGCCGACCACGCTCACCACCCCGACGGCACCCACGCTCAACCACGGCAGGTTCAACGCGTCGTCCCCGCAGTAGTAGGCGAGGTCGGTGCTCGCCATCACCTCCATGCCGGCCACCAGGTCGCCGGTGGCGTCCTTGACGGCGGTGATCCGGGGGTGGTCGGCGAGCCGCCGCAGCACCGGCGTGGAGATGCGCACGCCGGCGCGGCCGGGGATGTCGTAGAGCATGCACGGCAGGTCGGTGGCATCGGCCACGGCTGTGAAGTGGGCGACCAGGCTCTCGGCCGGTGGCTTGTTGTAGTAGGGCGTGACCACGAGCAGTCCGTGAGCGCCGGCCTTGGCGGCCGCTTCGGCGAGCTCGATGGTGTGGCGGGTGTCGTTGGTGCCCACGCCCGCCACGATGGTCGCCTGCTCACCCACGGCGTCCAGGACGGCGCGCAGCAGCGCATCCTTCTCGGTGTCGCTGGTGGTCGGCGACTCCCCCGTGGTGCCCGACACGACGATGCCGTCGTGGCCGGTCGCGACCAGGTGGGCGGCGAGTGCCTGGGCACCGTCCAGGTCGAGGTCACCCGCAGCAGTGAACGGGGTGACCATCGCGGTCAGCACGGAGCCGAACGGGCGCCGAACCGAGGAGGCCGGCGCAGCGGGGACAGCCGCGGTGGATGACATGTGTCCGAGGATAGAGGTCACCCCGAGATCACGGACGCCGCTGGGCGAGGTGCGGGGGCGGCTGAGCGCCCGAGGGTCGGCGCCGGGAGCCTCCCGACAAACGACAGATCTCGGAGCTGCCCGCTCGGGGGTCCGGGCAGCTCCGAGATCCGGGGGCTACATCGGGGTCTCGGTGGTGGGTGTTACACGGGCGCCTATGTGACGTGGGTCACAACGCATCACCAGGGACTTCCGACCTGTATCCACGCCGCGAATCGGGTGATGTCGGTCTCAGGGCGCGACGCGGCCGTTGGCCTCGAAGGCGGCGTGGGTCAAGGGCATCAGGCCCTGCCAGAACGCCTCCATCTGCTCCGCGCACATCTCGATCTCACGCTGCGGGAACGAGGGGTTGGTGGCGTTCTCGCGCTTGGTGCGCAGCGACAGGAAGTTCATCAGCGCCCGGGCGTTCATCGTCACGTACATCGAGGAGTAGATGCTCACCGGCAGCACGATCCGGGCCACCTCGCGGGCCACCCCGGCGGCCAGCATGCGCTGATACGCGGCATAGGCCTGGGTGCAGGCGGCCTTGGTCTCGGCCTCGACCAGGGCTGACTGCTCGGGGGTGCCGTCGACGAAGTCGTAGGCCCCGGGCTTGCCGATCTGCACCAGCTTGCGCTGCGGGCCGGGCACGTAGAACACCGGACGCAGCTCGCGGTAGCGCCCCGACTCCTCGTTGTAGGAGGCGATCCGGTGCCGCATGAACTCGCGGAACACGAAGATCGGGGCTTGCACGTAGAAGGTCATCGAGTTGTGCTCGAACGGGCTGCCGTGACGGTCGCGCATCAGGTAGTTGATCAGACCGCGGGACCGGTCGGCCTCGTCGTCCACGTGAGCCAGGGTCTGCTCCCCCTGGGTCGAGACCCGCGCGGCGAACACCACATCGGCGTCACGGGCCGCGGCCCGGACCAACTCGACGGTGACCTCGGAGCGGAAGGTCGCCTCGTGACCGTCGTCCGCCGCAGGGTCCTTCCGGACGTCGAGGCGCAACTCGGGCGAGGCCAGCGTGATGTCGTCACTCACCCGGCCGAGACTACAGATCCACGCTGATCTACCCAGCCCGAACGACCCTGACGGTGCCATCGAGCAGCTCGAAACGTACCTCGGCCAGCGAGCCGATCACCGCATCCGGGACACAGGCGGCCAATTCGGCGGCGCTGTGCGTCGTGGTCAGCGCCAGGGTGGTGCAGCCGGCCAGCCGGCCCGAGGTCAGCCCGGCCGGCGCATCCTCGACCACCAGACACTCACGCGGGTCGAGACCGAGTCGCTCGGCGGCCAGCCGGTACGGCGCCGGATCGGGCTTGCCTCGCGGCACGTCGTCCGGGGTGATCACCAGAGGTGGCGCCGGCAACGCCGTGATCTCGAGCCGGGCCCGCACCAGCGGCGGGGTCCCCGAGGTGACGATGGCGGCCCGATCGGCAGGCAGCGCAGCCAGGGCCTCGAACGCTCCGGGCAGCACCGTGATGCCCTCCAGCTGACCGGTCTCGATGGCCTCGATGCGGGCGAACGCCGCCTCCACCTCGTCGGCCGGCACCAGGTCGACGAGCACCTGACGGGCGGGCACGCCGTGCGGGATCTCGATCGGCAGGCTCGCCAGCCCGCGTTCGCGCGCCCACAGGTCCCACGAGCGCACCACCGCCGGGGTCGAGTCGATCAGCGTGCCGTCCAGATCGAACAGCACGGCGGCGAACCGGCGCCGGCCGACCTCGCCGAGCCCCGGGGGGTGGATGCTCATGGCCGCACCCTACGAGCGGGCGACCCTGGCGACGCATCCGACCGACACGACGGGCAGACTGCCTGCCGTGAGCCCCGATACCCCCGACCCGTCCGCAGCGCGGCGCGCCGTCGTCCGTCAGGCCGCGTCGGTGGGCGTGGCCACGGCCGCCTACGGCGTCAGTTTCGGCGCCCTCTCGGTGGCGAGCGGGTTGAGCCTGGCTCAGACCTGCGTGCTGAGTCTGGCGATGTTCACCGGCGGCTCGCAGTTCGCCTTCGTCGGCGTCATCGGGGGCGGCGGGGGCGGTGCCGCCGCGGCCGCCACGGCGGGTCTGCTGGGGGTGCGCAACGGGTTCTACGGGTTGCAGATGGCGCCGTTGCTGCGCGAACGGGGCTGGCGGCGTCCGGTGGCGGCCCAGCTGACGATCGACGAATCGACGGCGGTGGGTACGGCACAGACCTCACCCGAGCTGATCCGGCTGGGGTTCTGGAGCACCGGGATCGCCGTGTTCGTGTTGTGGAACCTGACCACCCTGCTGGGTGCGCTCGCCGGTGACGCGGTGGGCGACCCGCGCACCTTCGGCATGGACGCCGCTGCGGCGGCCGCCTTCCTCGGCTTGCTCTGGCCCCGACTGCGCTCGCTGCGCCCTCGGGCCGTGGCCCTCGGCTCCGCCACCCTGGCGGCGGTGTTGATCCCGATCGTCCCGGCCGGGATCCCCGTGCTGGCAACGGTTCTCGTGGCGTTGGCCGGCGCGACCGTCCGTGCCGACCAACCCGACGTGAGGAGCGCGTCATGACCTGGACGGCGCTGCTCGCGGCGTGTGGGCTGTGTTACCTCACCAAGGTGGCCGGGTACCTGGCACCGCACCACTGGCTGGAGCGGCCGAAGGTCACCCGGACCGCAGCGATGGTGACGGTGGCGTTGCTGTCGGCCCTGGTGGCGGTGCAGACGGTCGGGTCGGGCCGAGCGCTGAGTCTCGATGCCCGGATCCCCGCCGTGGCGGTGGCCGCCATCCTGCTCTGGCGCAGGGCACCGTTCGTGATCGTGGTGGTGGCCGCCGCCGTGGTGGCCGCCGGCCTGCGAGCACTCGGCTGAACCCGGCGAAAGAGATCAAGTAGGTCGGCGAACCTGCCGATGGAGCATCGTGCCAGTGCGTCGGGCAACGATGGCTCCCGCGGGGGTGGGGGTCGCGAGCTTCGTCGCGGCGATGATGATGCTCAGTACGGTCGCATCGACCTTCTCGGCCACCACGTCCGGGCCGCCGTCGACGCTGAGTGCTCAGGACCTGTCGGCCTACGTGCCGACTGCGGTGGCGGCGACTCGTACCTCGGCAACCACGTGCCTGGTCACCTGGACGCCTGCGGCCGGCACTCCCCCTGTCGTGACCTACGACGTCACCGACGGAGCAGCCACCAACCTGGCCGTCGGCGCCTCGAGTGGTGTCTCGGTCACGGTGCCGGTGACGGCGCTGACCCCCACGGTCCGGGCTCGCGTGAACACCTGGGTGTCGAGTGCCGAGAGCGCCGCCATGGCACCCTGCGCCGGATTCCCGGACCCGCCCGGCTCGCTCGTCCTCACCCCCACGGACGGCGCGCTGTCGGCGTCCTGGTCGGCGCCGGCCGGCAACGGCGGCACGGTGGCCTCGTACTCGGCGACCATCAGCCCGGCGCCGAACAGCGGATCGGCAACCTGCAGCGTCGCCGCTCCCACCACCACGTGTGCGTGGTCCGCGCTCGACAACGGCACGGCCTACACCGTCACCGTCACGGCGACGTCGAACGTCGGCACCGGGCCGGCGTCGTCGGCCACCGGATTCCCGTTCCCGTCCACGGTGATGACCCCGGCGCGGCTGAGACTCTGGCTCGACGGGGCCGACGGAGCGACCCTGTACGCCGACTCCTCCTGTTCGGGGGGCGCAGCCACGACCAGCATCGGGTGCTGGGCCGACAAGTCCGGCCAGGGCAACCACGCCGTGCAGGCCAGTGTGGCCAGCCGGCCGGTCCTCGCCGCGGCGAACCTGCCCCGATCGGCGCCCACCTTCGACGGCAGTGACGACCGGATGACGCTGAACCCGTCTCTGCTGCCCACCGGGACCTCGGCCAGCACGCAGTTGCACGTCGTCCAGCCCACCGACCCGGCTCTCGCGTCGTCCTCATATCGCACGGTGCTCGCGTGGGGGACTGCCAGCACGAACCTGAAGCGCATCTTCGCCAAGGACGCCGGCAGCGCCGCGGTGTTCGCCGACGCCCACACCAACGGCTATTCCAGCCCCGGGTCGTTCGCGGCGAACACCACCACGATCGGGGTCAGCGAGTTCGCGGGGGCGTCCGTCCGCACCGCACGGGACGGGACGGCGTACACGGCGGGCACGGCGGCAGCCTTCAACACCTCCTCCGCCAACGCCTACCTGGCCAGTTGGGGCAGCAGTTACCCGTGGCAGGGACCGATTCCGGAGGTGATCGTCGTCGCCGGCACCCTGTCCACCGGGGAACGCCGGGCGGTGGAGGAGTACCTGGCCCGCAAGTGGGCGGTGGCGGTGCCACCGTCCGCACCGACCTCGCCCGCCGCGACGGCCGGCGACACCAGTGTGGCCGTCACCTGGGGCGCTCCCACCTGGAACGGTGGCTCGGCCGTCACCGGATACACCGCGACCGCCGTGCCCTCGGACGGCGCGCTGCCCACGCGGACCTGCACCGCGGCGTCCACCGGGTGCACGCTGAGCGGGCTGACGCACGGCGTCACCTACTCGATCACGGTCACGGCGACGAATGCCGTCGGGACCGGCGCGGCGTCCTCGACGGTCACGGCGATCCCCTACCCGGCCTCGATCATGACCACCTCACGGTTGCGGCTCTGGCTCGACGGTGCCGACACCACGACCCTGTTCGCCTCGGCGGCATGCAGCGGAGCGGTCAGCTCGACAGCCATCGGATGCTGGGCGGACAAGTCCGGACAGGGCAACCACGTCGTCCAGACCACCGCGGCGAGCCGCGCCTCGACCACCTCGCTGAACGGGCATCTGGCGCCGACCTTCGACGGCGTCGACGACCACTTCGCGTTGGCGACCTCCACCCTGCCCACCGGGACGACGACCTCGACGACAGCGATGGCCGCGAAGCTGACCGGCACCGTGGACTATCGCCTCTTGATGCTCTGGGGGAATTCGGCCGTGGGCCAGGCGCGCTCGTGGTACCTCAACTCGGGGCCGCTCGTCGCGGATGCCTACTCGGGTGCACCGACCGCCTCGAGCCTGCCCACGACCGTGGCGCAGAACAGTCAGTTCCAGCTCATCTCGGGCTTCACCTCGGGGTCGTCCTCGATCTCGGTGAACGGGCTCGGCCAGAGCACCGCCGCCGCGGCGGTGTCCACCGTGTCGACCTCGCTGTTGCTCGGCGGTCTGCCGGGCAATCCGGTCTGGTGGGCCGGCCCCATTCCCGAGGTGATCGTGTTCACGGGTGACCTCGCCACGGCCGAGCGACGCACCCTGGACGAATACCTGGCCCGCAAGTGGGGCACGATCATCACCCCGGGCGCCCCGGGCGGCGTGTCGGCCACGGGCGGCAACACTCAGGCGACGGTGTCCTGGACGGCGCCCTGGAACGGCGGCGCCGCCATCACGGCGTACACGATCACCGCCACGCCGCTGGACGGATCGCTGTCGACACTCACGGCCTCCTGTGCCTCGTCGCCCTGCACCGTGACCGGCATGACGAACGGCGCGCCGTACACGGTCACCGTCACGGCGGCCAACTCCGTCGGCACCGGCCCGGCCTCCTCCGGGGTCACGGTCGCGGCCTATCCGACCTCGCTGTTCACCTCGGCAGCGGTGCCGATCTGGGTCGATGCCCAGCACTCGACCTCACTCTCGACCGCCGCAGACTGCAGCGGCTCCGATGCCACCACCGGCAGCCAGATCGGGTGTTGGCGCGACCGGTCCGGCAACGGCCACGATGCACCGCGGCTCAGCGCGACGGGGGCCACCCTCACCGCGAGCGCGATCAACGGCCGACAGGCGCTGCGTTTCGACAAGACGCAACCCCACAGCTATGCGGTCACGTCGTCGGGGGTCGGCGCGCTCGCCGCGGCCAATCGGTCCATCCTGGCGGTGGCGGCGAGCCGCTCGACCGCCGGCACCGCCGGAACGAACAACGCCGCGACGATCGCCATCTGGAACCAGGGGTGGGGCACCGGTCTGTTCGCGAAGGCGTTTGGCGGCACCACGGCGGTCGACACATACCAGGCCGACTCCTACAACGCGTCGTTGAGCGCGAATTACGTCTCGACGCCGGCCACCGCCAGCCCGACGGTGATCTCGGCGGTGTTCTCCTCCGCCGTCGGCGCGATCACCAACGCGGTCGCCGCCAACGGGGTCGGGACCTCGACGACCTCGACGATCGCAGGATCGTGGGACACCGCACACGGGGACAGCCTGGCCATCGGCGCCGAGGACGCGAACGCGTCGGCCGACTACAGCTATCCGCTCGACGGCGACCTCGGCGAGATCCTGGTGTTCAACCGTGCCCTCACCGCGGCCGAGCGGCGGACCGGTGAGGAGTACCTGGCACGGCACTGGGGTGTGGTGATCGCTCCGGCGGCGCCCACCCTGGCCAGCGTCACCAAACCCGTTGCAGGACAGCTCACCGCGACCTGGTCGTCGCCGGCGTGGAACGGCGGCGCCACGGTCTCGTCCCATGTGGCGACCGCCACGGCGTCCGGGTACACCACGCGGACCTGCTCCGGGGCCGGCACCTCGTGCACGATCACCGGGCTCACCGCCGGCGTGACCTACACCGTCACGGTTGCCGACATCAACACGGCAGGCACCGGCCCGGCCAGCAACAGCCGGACGGGCACCGCCTGAGCACCACCGGCTTGAGCCAGCGGCCGAGCCTCAGACCGAACCACCAGCCGAAGCACCAGCCGAGCCACCGAGTCAGTCCGCGGCGCCGTAGAAGGCGGCGATGTGGGCCTCGACCAGGTCGGCGGCTCGCGCTCCCTCGCCGTCCAGCAGTGCCTGGTGGATGCCGTGGTGTTCACCGCAGAGGCGCCCGGTCACGCCGGCGAAGTCGTCGGCGTCCTGCAGGTGGGCGAGCAGGGTGGCGCGCATGGCCAGACGCAGCGCCGTGGTCATCTCGGCCACGAGCGGGTTGCCACTGGCCCGGGCGATCGCCACGTGAAAGGCGGTGTCCTCGTCGTTGAACACCTCCGGGGTGACGTCCGGATCGTCCATCGCGGCCAGGTGACGGCGGATCTCGGTGTGATCCTGCGCCGACGCGTGGACGGCGGCGAGCCGGGCCGACTCCCGTTCGAGGGCGATGCGCGCCCGCACCACGTCCCGCGAGCCGACGCTGGCCAGGGTGACGTGCAGCCGCACCAGGCGGGCGAGTGCCTCGGCGGGCTGGGCGGTGAGCACGGTGCCGGCCTCCGGCCCCGACCCGGTGCCCTGCACGATCACGCCCATCGCCTCGAGCACCCGCAGGGCCTCCCGGACGGCGACCCGGCTCACCCCGAGCACGTCGGCGAGCTGACGCTCGGAGGGCAACCGGTCACCGACGACGAGGCGACCGGAGGAGATCTGCTCCTCGATGCGGTCCAGGACCAGCTCGTAGGTCTTCGCCCGTTGCACCGGTCGCCAGCCCTGAGCCATCTCCTCGGTCGCGGTCATCCGGGCCTCCTCGCGAGGACGTGCGGTTGATTCGGACATTGATTCCCAAAAGCTCTTGTTACCTACGACACGTCACTCTATCGTGGCAGGAACACCGTGTGGTCCTACCACATCACTGCAGAACCACCTCGCTCCCCGCAGTTGTCCCATCTGCCGTACTCCCCCATGCACCGTCGCATCCCGGAGGCCGCCGTGAACCCCCTGCCCTTGACCGCCCAGCTGACACCTCAGCTGGCATCCCCCGTGCTGTCCGAGAACTTCACTCAGCGCCTGTCCCCGGTCGGCGGGAGCCTCGCCCTCTCCGCCCTGGTGGGGCTGCTGCCACTCGTCGTCGTCTTCGTCCTGCTCGGCGTGGTCAAGACCAAGGCCTACGTCGCCTCGCTCGCCGGGGTGGCCACCGCGTTCCTGGTCGCCGTCCTCGCCTATGGCATGCCCGCTCCCCTCGCGGCACTCTCGGCCACCCAGGGCGCCGTGTTCGGCGCCTTCCCGATCATGTGGATCGTGCTCTGCGCACTCTGGCTCTACCAGTTGACCGTGACCAGTGGCCGGTTCGAGGACCTGCGCCGCACCTTCGACGTGATCAGCGAGGATCCACGCATCCAGGCCGTGCTGATCGCGTTCTGCTTCGGCGGCCTGCTCGAGGCGCTGGCCGGTTTCGGCGCCCCGGTCGCCATCACGGCCACGATGCTGATCGCCCTGGGCGTCGCCCCGCTGCGCGCCGCCTCCACGGTGCTGCTGGCCAACACCGCCCCCGTGGCCTTCGGCGCCATCGCGATCCCGATCACCACGGCGGCCACCCTGACCGGCATCCCCGCCGCGGACATCGGCGCGGTCGTCGGACGACAGGCGCCGATTCTGGCGACGTTCGTCCCGCTGCTCCTGCTGCTCATCGTCGACGGACGCCGCGGCCTGCGCGAGGTCTGGCCCGCGGCGCTGGTCACCGGCGTGTCCTTCGCCGGCGCCCAGTTCCTGACCTCCAACTTCCTGTCCGTCGAGCTCACCGACATCGTCGCCGCGCTGGTCGGCCTGGCCGCCACCGTGCTGTTCCTGCGGGTCTGGACCCCGGTCGGCGCCCACGAGGCGCACCAGCGGCTGGCCGCAGACCGCGATGTCGAGGCGGACGCCGCCCGTGCGGACGGCCGCGGCAGCAGCACCACGGCCACCACGACGCGGACCAAGACGACTTCGGGCTCCTTCCTGGACGACGGACCGCTCACCCAGGGCCGGATCTGGATGGCCCTGTTCCCCTACCTGCTGGTGATCGCGGTGTTCTCGGTGTCCAAGCTGGTCCCCGCGGTGAAGACCTTCCTCGCCGGCACCGACCGCAAGATCGGCTGGCCCGGGTTGGACGGCCACGTGCTGGGCTCGTCCGGAAAACCGATCACCTCGACCATCTACACCCTGACCTGGCTGTCCAACCCCGGCACCCTGCTGCTGCTGAGCGGTGTGATCGTGGCGTTGGTGTACAAGGTCACCCCGGCGACGGCGATCGCCGACTTCACCTCGACGCTGAACAAGTTGAAGCTCGCGATCCTGACCGTGATGGGCGTGCTGGCCCTGGCCTACGTGATGAACTTCTCCGGTCAGACCATCACGATCGGCACCTGGATCGCCGGCACCGGCGCGTTCTTCGCGTTCCTGTCCCCCGTGCTGGGCTGGATCGGCACCGCGGTCACCGGCTCGGACACCAGCGCCAACGCGCTGTTCGCCAAGCTGCAGGCCACCGCCGGCGCCAAGGCCGGCATCGACCCGACGCTGCTGGTCTCGGCCAACACCACCGGCGGTGTGGTCGGCAAGATGATCAGCCCGCAGAACCTGACCATCGCGGCCAGCTCGGCCGGCCTGGACGGTCAGGAGTCGGCGATCCTGCGCCGGGTGCTGCCGTGGAGCCTGGGGCTGCTGCTCTTCCTGTGCACGCTGGTGTTCCTGCAGTCCACGCCGGTTCTCGGTTGGATGCTGCCATGACCGCCCACGCCACCACCCCGGCCCGTCACCGGGGCCTGGCACCCGCCGTCCTGGACGATCTGCGGGCCATCGTCGGCGCCCCGTTCGTGCTGACCAGCGACGGCGACGTCGAACCGTTCTCGCGCGATGCCACGCCGTTGTTCCGTGCCCAGCCGGACGCCGTGGTGCTGCCGGCCGACACCGCCCAGGTCAGCGCCGTCCTGGCGATGGCGACCCGACTCGGCATCCCGGTGACGCCGCGCGGGGCGGGATCGAACCTGTCGGCGGCGACCATCCCCGAACACGGCGGCATCGTCATGGTGCTCACGCGGCTCAACCGGGTGCTCGAGGTCAATCCCGCCGAGCTGCTGGCCGTCGTCCAGGCCGGGGCCACCACGGCCGAGCTGTACGACGCGGCGGCCGCCGTGGGCCTGCTGTACGCCCCCGACCCGGGCAGCCGCACCGTCTCGACGGTGGCCGGCAACGTGGCGATGTGTGCCGGCGGGCTGCGGGGCCTGAAGTACGGCGTGACCCGCAACTACGTGCTCGGGCTCGAGGCCGTGCTGCCGACCGGTGAGGTGATCCGCACCGGCGGGCGGCTCTGGAAGGACGTCGCCGGCTATGACCTGACCCGGCTGTTGACCGGCTCGGAGGGCACCCTGGCGGTGATCACCGAGATCACGGTCGGCCTGCTGCCGATGCCGGCGACCACCGGCACCGGGGTGGCCTACTTCGACGACCTGTCCGACGCCGGGCGCGCGGTGGCGAAGATCATCTCGGACGGCGTGCTGCCGGCCACCCTGGAGTTCCTGGACAACCGCTGCATCAACGCCGTCGAGGACTTCGCGGCGCTGGGGCTGGACCGGCAGGCCGGCGCGTTGCTGCTCTTCGGCGACGACGGGTCGGACGCCGCGGTCGAGCTGTCACTGGACCGGATGGCGGCGACCTGCGCCTCGATCGGCGCCCGGGGTGTGACCCGGGCGCGCGACGTGGTGGAGTCGGATGCCCTGCTCGCTGCACGACGGTGCTCGCTGCCGGCGCTGGCCCGGTTGGCACCGATCACGATGCTCGAGGACGTCACCGTGCCGCGGCCGAAGTTGGCCGAGATGGTGGCGACGATCGATGCCATCGCCGTCCGGCACGACGTGGTGTGCGCGACCTTCGGCCACGCCGGCGACGGCAACCTGCACCCGACGATCGTGTTCGACCCGGACGACGGCGACGCCCGCCACCGGGCCGAGGCCGCCTTCGACGAGGTGTTCCACGCCGCCATGAACCTGGGTGGCACCATCACCGGCGAACACGGTGTGGGGGCGGCGAAACGGCCGTGGCTCAACGCCCGGCTGGGCGATGACCAGATGGCTCTGCTGCGCCGGGTGAAGTCTGCCTTCGACCCGGCGGGCATCCTCAATCCCGGAAAGCTCGGCTCGTGAGCGCCGAGTCGGTGGGTGACGCTGCGGTGCCGGTCGCGGCGCCACCAGCTGACGAAACCACCACGCGGCGAGGGATTTTCGATCCCGACCTGCTCAATGCCTGCATCTCGTGTGGTTTCTGCCTACCGGCCTGCCCGACCTACAAGATGACCCAGGACGAACGCTCCAGCCCGCGCGGTCGCATCACGTTGATGCGGGCACTGGAGACCGGCCGGCTGGACGAGGACGATCCGACCCTGCAGGAACAGGCGGCCTTCTGTCTCGGCTGCCGGGCCTGCGAGAGCGTCTGCCCAGCCGGCGTCCAGTACGGGCACCTGCTCGAGCAGTGGCGCGATCACCAGTGGCGCGGTCGCCACGTGCCGCCGTTGGCGTTGGGACTGCGCAACGCCATGCGGGTGACACCGGCGTTCACCGCGGCGGGCGTCGTCCGGCGGGCCGCCCCCCGCACCGGAGCGGCCCGGCCCGGCCAGGCCCACCTGATGCTGGGGTGTGCCGAGCGGGCCTTGTTCCCCAACGTGTCGCGCTCGGTGCTGAAACTGCTGCCGGGAGTGGTCGACGTGCCGTCCGGCCAGGGGTGTTGCGGGGCGATGCACGCCCACAACGGGCAGTCGCAGATCTCGCACGATATGGCCGAGACCATGGGCCGGCTGATGCCGGGCACCATCCTGGTCACCGCAGGAGGGTGCGGCGCCCACCTGGCCGGGGTGCTGGGGCGCGAGCGGGTGCGCGAGTTGTCGGAGTACCTGCTCGCGCAGTGGGCCGAGCACCCCGAGCAGGTGCCGGACTTCGTCCCGCTCACGATCGACGGCCGCCGAGCGCGTGCGGGGTTGCAGGACTCCTGCCACCTGCGCAACGGCCTGAAGGTGACCCTGCCGCCGAGGGAGCTCATCGGCCGGGTCGCCGACTACGTCGAGCTGCCCTCGGCGGGGTCGTGCTGTGGTTCGGCCGGGACGTATTCCCTGTTGCGCCGCAAGGACTCTCAGCGCGTGCTCGACGTCCATCTGGACGAGATCGAGGCCGCCGACCTCGACTACCTGATCGTGGTCAACGTCGTCTGCCAACGCCAGATGATCGGTGGTCTGCGCCGACGGAGGTCACGCACCAAGGTCCTCCACCTCGCCGAACTCCTGGCCCGAGCCCTCCCCTGACCCCCAACCACCCCAAACCTGCTCATGCTCCGCAGGGAACCGGTGATGCTCCGCAGGTGCCGCGATTCGGCGGCACCTGCGGAGCATCGCGGTGTCACCTGCGGAGCATGAGCAGGTTTGGGCGGGGCGGCGGGATGGTGCGGGCAGCGTGGGAGGCTCGTTGTCGTGATCGGGACGAGGCTGGACGGTGCGACGCGGGCCTGGTGGCGGTTCGTCGGCCGGCGAGTCGATCTGGTCGGCGCCGAACGCTGGCTCGACGCTCCACGCTGCGGCCCCGGACCGGTCGGCGACAGCTGGCTGCAGGCCGAGGCGTATCGACTCGGGGCCACCGTGCGCGCCGACCAGCCGGATGGCGGGTTGCTGGCATCGATGTCACTGCTGGACGGCTCCGAGTTCCGGGCGGCAGACCTCGATCCGATGGTCTGCGACTTCTACGAACACACCGCGCGGTGGCGCATGGAGGTGTGGAGCCAATGGTCGGCGGCGTTCCAGCCGGGCGGTGAGGTGCTCAGTCGGCTGTTCGGCCGCCGAGTGCAACAGCTCGCGCTCCCCACCCGTCCGCTGGACGTCGCCCACGGGATGGACTCACGCGTCGTCCAGTTGATCGGCGAGCAAGAGCAGCAACTGGCCGCCGGCTGGCTGCGCACCCTCGCCGCCACGGGCGAGTTCGTCTACAGCGGCTGCTACTCGGTGCGACACCTGCCCAGCAGCGATCAGCCGTGTTTCGATCGCGCTTGGCGGGAAAGACTCGTCGCGTTCATGAGGCTCCTGTCGCGGCAGTGGTAGCCGGGTCTGGAGGGCGCCCAGGCAGCTGCCCGGCGCGAACCCGGTCATGCTCCGCAGCGGTTGCACCCAAGTCCGATTTGCGATGATTCACACGTCCCCTGCGGAGCATGACGCGTCACCCGCGGAGCATGAGCGGGTTTGTGTGGGGTTTGGTGGGATTGGTCGGGGTCAGGCGTCGAGGTAGTGCTCGAGGCCGACGGTCAAGCCCGGGCGCGAGGCGACCGTCCGGACGCCGAGGAGGACGCCGGGCATGAACGAACTGCGGTCCAGGCTGTCGTGGCGCAGGGTGAGGATCTCGCCGGGGCCGCCGAACAGCACCTCTTCGTGGGCCACCAGGCCCCGCAACCGCACCGCATGCACCCGGACGCCGTCCACCTCCGCGCCACGCGCGCCGTCCAGGGAGGTGGTGGTGGCATCGGGCATGGGCGGTGAGCCGGCCTTGGCACGGGCCGCAGCGATCAGCTCGGCGGTGTGCCGGGCCGTTCCGGACGGCGCGTCGACCTTGTCGGGGTGATGCAGCTCGACGATCTCGACCGACTCGTAGTGCGGCGCGGCGATCTGCGCGAAACGCAACAACAACACGGCGCCGAGAGCGAAGTTGGGGGCAACCAGAACCCCCACTCCCGCAGCCGATTCCAGCTCGGAACGAACGGCCTCGAGCCGCTCCGGCGTCCAGCCCGTGGTGCCGATCACCGCGTGTACCCCGGCACGCACACACGCCAGGGTGTGCTCCAGCGCGACGTCCGGCACCGAGAACAGCACGGCCACGTCGCACCCGGCCAACGCATCGAGGCCGTCGCTGTCGTCGGTGACATCGATCTGCGCGGCGAGCTCCAGATCCGCTGCGGCCGAGACCGCTTCGCACACCGCCCGCCCCATGCGCCCCCGGGCCCCGATCACCGCGACACGCATGGGTCAGACTCCTTCGAAGATCCGGCCGGTCTCGAACGAGCCGACCACGGTCAGCGAGCGCGGACGCGAGGCGAGGTCGCTCGCCAGCGCAGCGACGTCGTCCGCCGTCACGGCGCGCACCCGCCGCAGGGATTCCTCCAGCGTGAGGAACTCGCCGTGCACCAGTTCGGCCTTGCCGAGCCGGGTCATCCGCGAGCCGGTGTCCTCGAGGCCGAGCACCAGCGAGCCACACAGCTGACCGTGCGCGCGCTCGAGCTCCTCGGCGGTGATGCCGTCGGCCGCCAGGGTATCCAGCCCCGACCCGAGAAGTCCCAGCACCTCGTCGATCTTGGCCGGCATGCAGCCGGCGTACAGGCCGAAATAGCCGGCGTCGGAGTACCCGGTGGCGAAGGAGTAGACCGAGTAGGCCAGACCGCGCAGCTCGCGGATCTCCTGGAACAGCCGGCTGCTCATGCCGCCGCCGAGCACCGCATTGAGCACGGACATCACGTGGCGGCGCGGGTCGGTGGCCACCAGGCCCCGGGTACCGAGCACCACGTTCGCCTGCTCGGTCGAGCGGGTCACCAGCAGGCTGCCCCCGGGAGCGGTCGCCGGGGCACCCCCCACCGGACGGCGCGCCCGCGGCTCGGCGTCGGCGGCCAGGTGCCAGCCGGACCGGTCGAGCTCGCGAGTCACCTGCTCGCACAACAGATCGTGGTCCACTCCCCCCGCGGCCGTGATCACCAGGCCGGGCGGATCGTAGTGGCGGGCATAGTGCGCGCCGATGTCGTCGCGGCCGATCGCCGCAATGGTCTCGGGGGTACCGCCGATCGGCCGCCCCAACGGGTGCCCGGCCATCACCAGCTCGGCGAACCGCTCGTGGACGACGTCACTCGGGTCGTCGTCGTTCATCGCGAGTTCCTCGAGGATCACCCCGCGCTCGCTCTCGACGTCGGCCCGGTCGAGCCGCGCCGAGGTGACCATGTCGAGCAGGACGTCGACCGCCAACGGCAGATCGGCATCCCGCACCCGGGCGTAGTAGCAGGTGTGTTCCTTGCCCGTTGCCGCGTTGGCCTCGCCGCCGACGCGATCGAGCACCGTGGCGATGTCCATCGCCGACCGGCGCGCCGTCCCCTTGAACAGCAGGTGTTCGAGGAAGTGCGTCGAGCCGTGGTGACCATCGGCCTCGTCTCGCGAGCCGACCCCGACCCAGCACCCGATGGTGGCCGAACGCAGGTGCGGCATGACCTCGCTGAGCACCCGCACCCCGCCGGGCAGGACGCTGCGGCGAACCACCGCATCGTCCTGCCCGGTCAGGATCTGCTCACGGGCACCCTGAGGTACCAGCGGCATGGGGATTGCCGACACGTCAGGCGTTCGCCTCCGCCGGGGCGCCCTTGGCGGCGTCCGCTGCGTCCGCAGCGTCGGCCGCAGCCTGCTCGGCCTCGGCGAGCACCGGCACCAGGGACAGCTTGCCGCGCGGGTCGATCTCGGCGATCTCGACCTGGACCTTCTGGCCCACCCCGAGCACGTCCTCGACGTTCTCGACCCGCTTGCCGCCGACCATCTTGCGGATCTGCGAGATGTGCAGCAGGCCGTCCTTGCCGGGCACCAGCGAGATGAACGCGCCGAAGGTCGTGGTCTTGACCACGGTGCCCATGTACCGCTCGCCGATCTCGGGCATGGTCGGGTTGGCGATCGCGTTGACCGCCGCCCGGGCGGCCTCGGCCGAGGGGCCGTCGGTCGCACCGATGTAGACCGTGCCGTCGTCCTCGATCGAGATGTCGGCGCCGGTGTCCTCCTGGATCTGGTTGATCATCTTGCCCTTCGGGCCGATGACCTCGCCGATCTTGTCGACCGGCACCTTCACCGTGATCACCCGCGGCGCGTACGGCGACATCTCGTCCGGGCCGTCGATGGCCTCGGCCATGACGTCCAGGATGTGCAGCCGGGCGTCGCGGGCCTGGGTCAGCGCGCCGGCCAGCACCGAGGCGGGGATGCCGTCGAGCTTGGTGTCGAGCTGGATCGCGGTCACGAAGTCCTTGGTGCCGGCGACCTTGAAGTCCATGTCGCCGAAGGCGTCCTCGGCACCGAGGATGTCGGTCAGTGCGGCGTACTCGGTGGTGCCGTCGACGGTGTCCGAGACCAGACCCATGGCGATCCCCGCGACCGGGGCGCGCAGTGGCACACCGGCGTTGAGCAGGGACAGTGTCGAGGCACACACCGAACCCATGGACGTCGAGCCGTTGGAGCTCAGCGCCTCGGAGACCTGCCGGATCGCGTAGGGGAACTCCTCGCGGGTCGGCAGCACCGGCATCAGGGCGCGCTCTGCGAGGGCACCGTGGCCGATCTCGCGACGCTTGGGCGAGCCCACGCGGCCGGTCTCACCGGTCGAGTACGGCGGGAAGTTGTAGTTGTGCATGTAGCGCTTGCGGGTCTCGGGCGAGAGCGTGTCCATCTGCTGCTCCATGCGCAGCATGTTCAGCGTGGTGACACCCAGGATCTGGGTCTCGCCCCGCTCGAACAGACCCGAGCCGTGCACCCGCGGCAGCACCTCGACCTCGGCCGAGAGCTGGCGGATGTCCGCCAGGCCACGGCCGTCGATGCGCACCTTGTCGCGCAGGATCCGCTGGCGCACCAGCTTCTTGGTCACCGCGCGGTAGGCCGCCGAGATCTCCTTCTCGCGGCCCTCGAACGCGTCGGCGAGCTTGCCCTTGACCGCGTCCTTGATCTCGTCGAGCCGGCTCTCGCGCTCCTGCTTGCCCGCGATCTGCAGCGCACTCGCCAGATCGGCGATGGCCTCGGCCTCGACGGCGGCGTAGGCGTCCGCGGCGTAGTCGGGGAACAGCGGGAACTCCGCGGTCGGCTTGGCCGCCTTGGCGGCGATCTCGGCCTGCGCCCGCACCAGGGTGGCGATGAACGGCTTGGCCGCCTCGAGGCCCTGGGCGACGACTTCCTCGGTCGGCGCACCGACGCCGCCCTGGATCAGGGTCCAGGCCGTGTCGGTGGCCTCGGCCTCGACCATCATGATCGCGACGTCGTCCGAGGCGGCGTCGGCGCCCGAGGTCACCACGCGGCCGGCGACGACCATGTCGAACACGGCCCGCTCCAGCTCGCTGTGCCGCGGGAACGCGACCCACTGGCCGTCGATCAGGGCGATCCGCACCGCGCCGAGCGGGCCGCTGAACGGCAGCCCGGCGAGCTGGGTCGACATCGAGGCACCGTTGATGGCGACCACGTCGTACAGGTCGTCCGGGTTGAGCGCCATGACGGTGACGACGACCTGGACCTCGTTGCGCAGGCCCTTGACGAACGAGGGACGCAACGGGCGGTCGATCAGCCGGCAGGTCAGGATCGCGTCGGTGCCGGGGCGGCCCTCGCGGCGGAAGAACGAGCCGGGGATGCGGCCCGCGGCGTACATCCGCTCCTCGACGTCGACCGTCAGCGGGAAGAAGTCGAAGTGGTCCTTGGGCTGCTTGCCCGCGGCGGTGGTGGACAGCAGCATCGTCTCGCCGTCCAGGTACACGGTGGCCGAGCCGGCGGCCTGGCGGGCCAGGCGGCCGGTCTCGAACCGGATGGTGCGCTTGCCGAAACTGCCGTTGTCGATGACGGCTTCGGCGCTGGTGATCTCAGGACCCTCCACGGGTTCCTCCGTTTTCTCGATGCGGCGCACCGGACGATCGAGCAGTCCGGTCTTCGATCGAGACCCACGGTGTTCCGGCGGCGTCGCCGCCCGCTCCGGAGGCCACTACCGAGGACCGGCTCGCATGATGCGGTCCGCGCGTCCGCAGTGGTGAAGCTGATGCGTGATGAAGTGATGGTGAACGACAAGCTGAGAACTGACTGAGCCGCGACTCCGTGAGGGAGCCGCGGCTCGGGGGTCATCGGCGCAGGCCGAGCCGCTCGATGAGCGAGCGGTAGCGCGCGATGTCCGTGCGCTGCAGGTACTGCAGCAAGCGGCGGCGCTGACCCACGAGGATCAGCAGCCCGCGGCGGCTGTGGTGGTCGTGCTTGTGCTCCTTGAGGTGTTCGGTGAGGCTCTTGATGCGGTGGGTCAGCATCGCGACCTGAACTTCGGGGGACCCCGTGTCGTTCTCGCCGGTCGCGTACTCGGCCATGATCGTCTGCTTGGTGGCGGCGTCGAGTGCCACAGTGCTCCCCTATCTCGGTCGTTGCGCGGCGCACCGGGGCATGCCCACCCGGGCTCTCTGGTTCCGCGGCCGTTCGGACGGCAGCCTCACGCTATCAGTGCCCCAGGTCACCCGCCGAATTCGCCTCGCCGCGGTCCGCGTCCGCGGAGGTCGCCACCAGCTGCTGATAGACCGCCCGAACCCCCACAGCCCGGGTCAACTCGGAATCGATCTCGGCGAAGAACACCCGCCGGTACGTGGCGTCGCTGACCGCGTAGATCGTGAAGTAGAGCGCGGCGAAGGCGGCCAGGAACACGCTCACCTTGGCCAGTTCGGCGCTGATCGGCAGCGGCAGGCCGATCCGGTCCCACCAGACGTGGGACGGCTCGGTGTCGCTGCCCATCCAGAGCGAGATCACCCGATCCTGCATGATCAACACCCCGAACCCGATGAAGAAGCCGAACACGGCCACGGTGAGCAACGCCACCTGCACGGTCTGGGCCGCCAGGAGCACCAGCACCAGGTTCACGCGTTGCGCCCGGCTCAGGACGACCCGCGGCGCGGAGGGCGCGATCTGGGCGGCACGGGCAGCCAGTGGGGTGCCCTCACAGGCCTCGACCAGCCCCTCGGCCACCACGGCCGCCTCCACCCGGCGGACCTCCTCGGGCAGCCGGGTCAGCAGGAACGCCGCCCCCAGCACGGCGAACACCAGGACGGCGGCCGCCACCCGGGCGACCCGCAGTCCACCCACCACCTGCCAGACCTCGGTGTTGATGAACAGGAACGTGGTGAACAGCAGCAGCAACGGCAGCGCCCGAAGCGCCAGCGGGAACAGCAGCGACACCTGGGTGATCATGCGCCGGGCCGCCCAGCGGGCCATCGTGGCCACCCGTAGCGGGCCCGAGGCGTAGGCCAGCAGCGCCACCAGCACCACCCCGACCCCGACGCTCACGCCGTTGCCCAGGTCGCTGGCGCCACTGACGACGGCCCCGACCAGGGCGCCGGCGACGACGGCGACCACCGCCACGGGGATCAGCCGCGCAGGCGCGACCAGCGCGGCCACCCGGGTGTCGACCCCGTCGACGAACCAGGGCAGACCGTGATCGGCGAACCAGCGTTCGGCCAGTTCACGGTCGGCCGGCTCACGGTCAGGTTGGGCGCTCACACCCGTCCCGGGTCGGCCACGCCCAGGGTCTGGCGGCACTCCTCGACATCACTGCGCATCTGCACGATCAACGCCTCGACACCGTCGAAGCGCAGCGTGGGACGCAGCAGCCGGACGAACTCGACGCCGACCTGCTGCCCGTACAGGTCGAGGTCGTCGCGATCGAGCACGTACGCCTCGACCCGGCGCTGGTGACCGTCGAAGGTGGGGTTGGTCCCCACCGAGATCGCCGCCGGCAGCCGGGGCGCGCCGTCGGCGTCGAGCAGCACCAGCCACCCGGCGTAGACCCCGTCGGCCGGTACCAGCCCGACGGCGTCCTGGCTGAGGTTGGCGGTCGGGTAGCCCAGCAGGCGGCCCCGGTGATCACCGTGCACCACCTCACCGCTGACCCGGTGGGGGCGGCCGAGTACCTCGGCGGCGCGGGTGACGTCCCCGTCGGCGAGCAGCTCCCGCACCCAGGTCGACGACCAGCGCCGCACCCCATCGGCGTCCTCGCCGGTCGACTCGGCATCGGCCCGGGCGGTGGCTCCCTCGCCGGTGGCGTCGGCACCGAATCCCAGGTCGTCCAACAGCAGCACCTCGAAGCCGAGCTGCTTGCCCGAGGTGCGCAACGTGGTGACGTCACCGCTGTTCTTGTGACCGAACCGCATATCGCGTCCCACCACGACAGCCCGCACGTGCAGCGCGTCCACCAGCGCCGCCTGCACGAAGTGTTCGGGCGACCAGCCGGCGAGCTCACGGGTGAAGGTCAGCACCAGGACGGCGTCCAGACCGGTGGCGGCCAGCAACTCGAGTTTGTGGTCCAGCCCGGTCAGCGTCGCCGGGGCGCGCTCGGGGTAGAGCACCGCCAGGGGGTGGGGATCGAAGGTGATCGCGACGGCCGACGCCTGGCGGCGGTGAGCCTCGGCCACGATCTGGCCGAGCACGGCCTGATGCCCGCGGTGCACTCCGTCGAAGTTGCCGATGGTGACCACGGTCGCCGACCCGGAGGCCTTCAGGGCGGCGGCCGCCTCACTCAGTTCGTTCCAGCGCTGCACGCCCCTACTCTGCCAGCCGCACGCGCCGAGAACCGCATCGCCTGCCCTCACGGCCCATGAGACTGCTGTCATCAACGCGCCCACGGCTGGCTCGATGAGGGCAGTGATCGAATCGAGAGGTCACGAAAGCACCGTTCCAGCCGCCGAATCGGTGGTTTCGCGACCTCTCGATTCGATCATGGAGCGCTAGCCGAAGACCAGCAGCGGACGGCAGGTGGGGCCTGCCTCGTCGACGATCGCCACCAGCACGCCGTCCGGGTCGAACGCGGCGCGAGGGCTGTGCTGCGCCGCGGCCGCGTCGTCCGGACTGCCCGACACGTCGGCCGCCCCGGGAATCGTCCGGGCTCGCTCCAGCCGCTGGCCGTGGCGGAGCTTCACGGCCTCGACCGTGGTCAGCTCGCGCACCGGGAAGGCGCGGCGTGCCGCCTCGGCCAGCGAGGTGGGCGGCGCGCCGTCCGCGAACTGTTCGAGGGTGTGGGCGGCCTCCAGGCCGTAGGGGCCGACCCGGGTGCGTCGCAGCGCCGTCAGGTGCCCACCGACCCCGAGCCCGGCCCCCAGGTCGCGGGCGAGCGCCCGGATGTAGGTGCCCGACGAGCAGTCCACCACCACGTCGAGATCGATCACGCCCAGCTCACCCACCACCGCGTGGGGGACGGTGATGCGTCGCACCGCGAGGACGTCGAAGCGCGAGACGGTCACCGTCCGGGCGGGCAGCTCGACCTGCTCCCCCGCCCGCACCCGGGCGTAGGCCCGCCGGCCGTCCACCTTGATGGCGCTGACCGCACTCGGCACTTGCTGCAGCTCGCCGGTCAACGCCCGGACGCCGTCGCGCATCGCCTGCTCGTCCACTCCGCCTGCGTCGGCGTGGGTCAGCTCCTCCCCCTCGCGGTCGTCGGTGACCGTGCTGATCCCCAGGCGCATGGTGGCCAGGTAGGTCTTGTCCGTCCCGACCAGGTAGGTGAGCAGCTTGGTGCCGCGGCCGAGGCCGAGCACCAACACCCCGGTGGCCATCGGGTCCAGGGTGCCGGCATGGCCCACCTTGCGGGTGCCCGCGATCCGTCGCATCCGCGCGACGACGTCGTGCGACGTCCAGCCCTCGGGCTTGTCGACGACGGCCAGACCCTCCCAGGTCCCGTCCGTCACCTCCGCCACGATGCGATCAGGCGCGATCGGCGGGCTGCCGACCGGTGGCGGCGGCATCGGCCACGCCGGCGGCAGCGTCGTCGTCCTCGGGCTCGTCGCCCAGCTCGTCGAGCTCGTCGTCGTGCCGGTAGGGGTCGGCGTCCCCGGCGTAGGTGGCAGTGCGGCTGAGCGCGGCCACCTCGGCGTCGTGCGCGGCCGCGGCGCGCAGCAGGTCTTCGATGTGGGCCGCGTTCTCGGGGACGGCGTCGGCGATGAACTCCAACGTGGGGGTGAGCCGGATGCCGGTGCGCTTGCCCACCTCCGAACGCAACACGCCCTTGGCACTCTCCAGCGCCGCGGCACTGGCCTGCTGCTCGGTGATGTCACCGAAGACGGTGTAGAAGATCGTGGCGTGCTGCAGGTCATTCGTGACGCGAGCATCGGTCACCGTGACGAACCCGAGGCGTGGGTCCTTGATCCGCTTCTCCAGCGCCTCGGCCACGATCTCCTGGATCCGGTCGGCGAGCTTGCGCGCGCGTGCCTCATCAGCCATCCCCCGACGGTACCCGCTCGACCGAGTCCTCACGCCATCGGCCGCCTGGAGCCCGAACGAACGGCCCCCAACCCGCTCATGCTCCGCAGGCGCCCACTCATACTCCGCCGGGGACGCCGGATTCCGGGTCGCAGCGGAGTATGAGTGCACATCTGCGGAGCATGAGCGGGTTTGATGCGGTGG
Source organism: Kineosporiaceae bacterium (assembly GCA_016713225.1). NCBI lineage: Bacteria > Bacillati > Actinomycetota > Actinomycetes > Kineosporiales > Kineosporiaceae > Kineosporiaceae bacterium. The sequence goes on along the minus strand of JADJPO010000003.1, from coordinate 285,363 downwards.
GTCAGGCGTCCTCGTCGTCCCAGAGGCGTTGGTGGGCCGAGAGCAGCTCGATCTCGGGTCGCCCCGCCACCAACGCCTCGCAGGCGTCGAGCACCTCGCGCACGTGAGCGGCATCCGGGGCGACCACGGCCACCCCGACCTCGCACCGTCGGTGCAGGTCGAGGTGACCGGATTCGGCCGCGCTGACCTCGAACCGGCGCCGCAGTTCGGCCACGATCGGCCGAACCACGGACCGCTTCTGCTTCAGCGAATGGACGTCACCGAGCAGCAGGTCGAGGCGCAAGGACCCTACGAACGTGGCTTCTCCCGCATCTCGAAGGTCTCGATCACGTCGTCGGTGCGGATGTCGTTGAACGACCCCAGACCGATACCGCACTCGTAGCCCTCACGGACCTCGGTGGCGTCGTCCTTGAACCGGCGCAGCGACTCGATCGTCAGGTTCTGCGCCACCACCACGCCGTCACGCAGCAACCGCGCCTTGCTGTTGCGGCGGATCTCGCCACTGCGCACCAGACATCCGGCGATGTTGCCGAACTTGCTCGACCGGAACACCTCGCGCACCTCGGCGGTACCGAGCTGAGCCTCTTCGTACTCCGGCTTGAGCATGCCCTTGAGCGCGGCTTCGACGTCCTCGATCGCCTGGTAGATGATCGAGTAGAAACGCAGGTCGACACCCTCGCGATCAGCCAGCTCGTTGACCCGCTCGGCGGGTCGCACGTTGAAGCCGATGATCACGGCGTTGTCGACCGTGGCCAGGTTGACGTCGTTCTGCGTGATCGCCCCGACGCCCCGGTGGATGACCTGCAGCTGCACCTGCTCGTCGATCTCGATCTTGAGCAGGGCGTCCTCCAGCGCCTCGACCGAACCGGAAACGTCGCCCTTGAGGATCAGGTTGAGGGTCTGCACCTTGCCCTGCTCCAGGGCCTTGGTGAAGTCCTCCAGGCTGATCCGCTTGCGGCGCTTGGCCAGCATGGCGGCGCGCTCGACGGCCTCGCGCTTCTCGGCGATCTGGCGAGCAGTGCGGTCGTCCGGCGCCACGATGAACGTGTCGCCGGCGCGAGGCACCGAGGTCAGACCGAGCACCTGCACCGGACGCGACGGCAGGGCGACGTCCATCGCCTCGCTGTTCTCGTCCAACATCGCCCGGACCCGGCCGTAGGCCGTGCCACAGACGATCGAGTCGCCGACCGCCAGGGTGCCGGACTGCACCAGCACCGTGGCCAGCGGGCCACGGCCCTTGTCGAGGCTCGCCTCGATGGCCACACCACGGGCGTCCTTGTCGGGGTTGGCCCGCAGATCGAGGGCGGCATCTGCGGTGAGCAGCACCGCCTCGAGCAACGCATCGATGTTGAGCCGCTGCTTGGCCGCGACGTCGACGAACATGGTGTCGCCGCCGTACTCCTCGGCCACCAGGTTGTACTCGGTCAGCTGCTGGCGGATCTTGGCGGGGTTGGCCCCCTCCTTGTCGATCTTGTTCACCGCGACCACGATCGGCACGTTCGCCGCCTGGGCGTGGTTGAGCGCCTCGATCGTCTGCGGCATCACGCCGTCGTCGGCCGCCACCACCAGGACGGCGATGTCGGTGACCTTCGCACCACGGGCACGCATGGCGGTGAACGCCTCGTGGCCCGGGGTGTCGATGAAGGTCAGCGCGCGGTTGACGCCCTCGTGCTCGAAGTGCACCTGGTAGGCACCGATGTGCTGGGTGATGCCACCGGCCTCGTCGGCGACCACGTTGGCGTGCCGGATCGCGTCCAGCAGCTTGGTCTTACCGTGGTCGACGTGGCCCATGACGGTGACCACCGGCGGACGCGGCTCGAGGAACTCCTCGTCGCCCTCGGCCTCACCCTCGATGTCGATGTCGAACGACTCGAGCAGTTCACGGTCCTCGTCCTCGGGCGAGACCACCTCGACGACGTAGCCGAGTTCGGCTCCGAGCAGCGCGAACGTGTCCTCACCCAGCGACTGGGTCGCGGTCGCCATCTCACCGAGGTGGATCAGCACCGTGACCAGGCTGGCCGGGTTGGCGTTGATCTTGTCGGCGAAGTCGGTCAGCGAGGCACCGCGACGCAGCCGGACGACGGTCGAGCCATCGCCACGGGGGACGGTGACACCGCCCGCCAGCGGCGCCTGCATGTTGTCGAATTCCTGACGCTTCTGGCGCTTGGACTTCTTGACCCGTCCGGGACGACCGCCACGGCCGAAGGCGCCCTGCGTGCCACCACGACCACCGGCACCCTTGCCGAAGCCACGACCGCCCGCGGGACCACCCGGACCACCGGGACCGCCGCCACCACCGGGACGACCACCGAAGCCGCCGCCACCGCCGCCGGGACGACCACCGCCGCCACCGCCGGGACCGCCACGACCGGGAGCGCCGGTACGACCACCGCCGGGACCACCCTGACCACCGGGACCGCTACCCGGGCGGCCGACCGCCGAACGACCGGGCATCATGCCCGGGTTCGGCCGCGGGCCACCGGGACGCGGACCAGCCGGACGCGGCCCACCGGGCCGGTCCGTGGTGCCGGCACCGCCGGACGGCGCGCCACCCTGGCCGGGGGCACCGCCACCGGAGCGGGACCCGCCACCGGGACGCGGCATGCCCTGGCTGGAGGCGAAGGGGTTGTTGCCCGGACGCGGACCGCCACCCGGACGCGGCATGCCCTGGCTCGGAGCGAACGGGTTGTTGCCCGGACGCGGTGCACCCGGACGCGGGCCGTCGCCGCCACCCTCACGGGCTGCGGGGGCCTGCGGACGTGCTGCCGGGCCGGGCCGCGGCGTTGCCCGAGCCGGCTTGGCCGGGGACGGCGCGGGAGCCGCCGACGCGGCAGGAGCCACGGGAGCGGCGGGCGCCGGGGACGCTGCCGGAGCCGGCGCGGCGGCAGCGGGAGCCACCGGTGCGACGGGCTGGACCGGAGCGGCCGGAGCCGACGGCGCAGGGGTGGCTGCCGGGGCCACCGGGGTGACCGGCTCGGCCATCGGGGCCATCGGGGCCATCGCCGCCGGGGACGCAGCGGCCGGCGACTTCGGACGGGGGGCGCCCGGCTTGGGCGCTCCCGAGGAGGATGCCGCCTTCTTGGCGGGGGCGGACACCGCGCCCGCCGGTGCGGCGGAGGCGAAGTGCTCGCGAAGTTTGCGTACTACCGGCGGTTCAACGGTCGAGGATGCCGACCGGACGAACTCGCCGAGTTCGGTGAGCTTGGTCATCACGACCTTGCTCTCGACCCCGAGCTCCTTGGCGAGCTCGTAGACCCGGACCTTTGCCACGTCTCTCCTGTCTCGGTCCGGGCCGGACAGGCACGGACCGTCTTTACGGCTGGGCGGTACTCATCGCTGGGTACTCATCGGGTGCTCATGAACATCGGACCCGCTTCCGGCTCGGACGGATGTGCTGTTCACGTACTGCCTCACGAGCGCCACCGGCAACCGGCCACTGCGGCGCAGTGCCCGGCCGAACGCGTTGCGGCGTTCGGCGGCGTCGAGACACGCTGGGTCGAGGTGCAACCAGGCTCCTCGTCCCGGACGGCGGCGACCCGGATCCGGCACCACGGAGAGGACTCCGTCGACCAGATCTGAGGTCACTCGCAGCAGGACGGACCGGGCACCGCGTCGCCGGCAGCCCACACAGGTGCGCTGCGGCTCGGCGTGACCGGCCTCGGCCAGTCTAGCGCGCTGGGCGACACTGCCTGTCACCGGTGTCCCTCGCGCGGCGCAATCCGGACGGGCTCGGTCGCCGACGGGCATCTCACGACCCGGCGGTCGCCGGGGGCACGTCCGGGCGGATGTCGATGCGCCAGCCGGTGAGCTTGGCGGCCAGCCGGGCGTTCTGGCCCTCCTTGCCGATGGCCAGCGAGAGCTGATAATCGGGCACCACCACCCGAGCCGACCGAGCCGCCTCGTCGACCACCTCGACCGAGCTGACCTTGGCCGGCGACAGTGCCGCCGCCACGAACGCGGCCGGATCCTCGCTGTGATCGATGATGTCGATCTTCTCGCCGTTCAGTTCGGAGACCACCGACCGCACCCGCTGCCCGAGGGGGCCGATACACGCCCCCTTGGCGTTGACCCCGGTCACCGTCGAGCGCACCGCCATCTTGGTGCGGTGACCGGCCTCGCGAGCCAGGGCGACGATCTCGACCGTGCCGTCGGCCACCTCGGGCACCTCGAGCGCGAACAGCTTGCGCACCAGGTTGGGGTGGGTGCGCGAGACCGTGATCGAGGGACCCTTGGGCCCCTTGCGCACCCCGACGACGTAGCACCGCAGCCGGCTGCCGTGGGCGTAGGACTCCCCCGGCACCTGCTCGGCCGGCGGCAGGACCGCCTCGACCGACCCGAGGTCGACGTGCACCATGCGCGGGTCGACGCTCTGCTGCACCACGCCCGAGACGATGTCGCCCTCGCGGCCGATGAACTCTCCGAGCACCTGCTCGTCCTCGGCGTCGCGCAGCCGCTGCAGGATGGTCTGACGCGCCGTGGTGGCGGCGATCCGACCGAACCCCTCGGGAGTGTCGTCCCACTCCCGCACCGCCCCCGCGTCGTCGGTCTCCTTCACCCAGACCACGACGTGCCCGCTGGAACGATCCAGTTCCACCCGGGCCTCGGGATGGGCACCCTCGGTGCGGTGGTAGGCGAGCAGCATCGCCTGCTCGATGGTGCGCACCAGCAGGTCGAAGGGGATCTCCTTCTCACGTTCGATCAGTCGCAGTGCGGCGAGATCGATGTCCATGGGACGTCTCACCTCCCCCGGGGGCCGGTAGGACGATCCTCGCCCGCCGGCCGGTCGTCGTCCAGAGGGGTCGAGTCCTCGATGTCCGCCATGTCGGGGGCGTCGGCCTCGAGTGCCTCGGCCTCGTCGCCGCCGGCACCGGAGAAATCCACCTGGACGGCGCCGCGCGCCACCTGTGCCCAGGCCAACCGGATCGGACCGGCCGACGCGGCCAGCGACAGTCCCTCGTCGTCCACGTCACCCAGGCGTCCGGTGGCCTGACCGCCATCGGTCAGCCGAACCGACACCAGCCTGCGCCGGGCGCGCAGCCAGTGCCGGCGCTCGGTCAGCGGGCGATCCACCCCCGGCGAGCTGACCTCGAGCACGTAGGGCGCCTGGCCCAGCACGGGGCTGGCATCCAGCGCGGCCGAGATCGCCTGCGAGGCCGAGGCCACGGCGTCCATCGGGACGCCGCCCAACTGGTCCTCCGGGAGGTCGACCACGATCCGCACGACACGCCGACGTCCGGCGCTGCTGATGGTCACGTCCTCCAGGACGAGTCCGGCGGTGCCGGCGGCCGTCCGGGCCAGTTCGCGTACGCCGTCCACCTGCGACGCCGACATGTGTGTGCCTCCTCGATCGAAGGTGCAGCCTACCTGCGTGGGATGATCCCGGCGTGCCTGCTCCGGACGACGCCCGACGGCCGCTGCCCAGCCGTCGCAACCTGCTCGCGTTGGCGATGTCGGTGGGGCTCGCACCGAGCCTGCTGACCGGGTGTGAGGGGACGGCCGGGCCGGCCGCCGTGGTGAGCGATCCCGCGGTCACGCGCACCGCGGACAGGACGCAGCGACTGCTGCAGGCGGCTCAGGCCGCCGCCGGCTCCGCGGCGACGGCGGAGCGAGCCCGGTTCGCGCGCCTGGTCGCCGACCATCAGACCCACCTGGCCGCCCTCGGGGTGCTCTCCGCCAGCCCCGCCCCCAGCCCGAAGCCCTCGGCCACGGCCGCGCAGCTCGCCCGCGCGGAACGCGAGGGCGCCGAGCAGGCGCTCGGCGACAGCGGCCTGGTCGCCCCGGCCGTCGCCGTGCTGCTGACCCGGATCGCGGCGTCCCGGGCGGTGCACGCCGACCTGCTCGACCCGCGGCTGGGCACCGCAGCGCTCGTCGTGCCCTCGGCGCCGGCCACGGCGTCCTCGGCTGCCGCGGGCAACACCCCGACGGCATCCGGGTCGACCCCCACGCCGACGCCGGGCTCACCGGACGCCGCCGCCCGCGATGCGCTCGCCGCCCTGGTGGCCGGTGAGCACGCCGCGGTCTTCGGCTACGGCCTGGTGGTGGCGCGCACCGGGGGCGCCGACCGCCGACGCGCCCAGGCCGCCTGGCAGTGGCACGAGCTGCGGCGCGACGCGTACGCGGACGTGCTGCACGATGCCGGCGGGGTGGTGCCCGCCGCCCGGCCGGCCTACGACGTCGGGGACGCCGCACCCGCCTCGGCCGGCCCGGCAGCAGGTCGTGCTCTGGCCACCCGGATCGAGCGTGCCCTGTTCACGACGGTGCTCGATGCCGTGGCCCAGAGCTCAGGCCCGTGGCGCTCCACGCTGGCGCGCGATGCCGCCGAGGCCGCGCGCCGTCTCGAGCACTGGGCCGGCCCTGTCCCCGCCCTGCCCTGATCCTGTGATCCCGTGTGGTCACTTCCGAGCCTGTGCGGTCACTTCCCTTGCTGTGCGGTCACTTCCGAGCCTGTGCGGTCACTTCCCTTGCTGTGCGGTCACTTCCGAGCCTGTGCGGTCAGTTCCGGACCAGCCGCGGTCACTTCCAGCCGATGACAAGGGTGTCATCCACCCGAAGTGACCGCACTCCGCGCGCCACATCAGATCATCAGGTCACCAGGTCCCAGGCCAGACGGACGATCAGCACCGAGACCACCACCAGGAACACGGTCCGGACGAACGTGCTGCCGCGGGCGATGGCCGTGCGGGCGCCGAGGTAGCCGCCGGTCAGATTGGCCAGCCCCATGGCGAGACCGACCCCCCACATCGGGGCGCCGAGCGGCACGAACACCAGCAGCGCGCCCAGGTTGGTCGCGAAGTTGGTGATCTTCGCCGTCCCGCTCGCGGCCAGGAACGAATACCCCAGGACGGCGACCAGCGCGATCACCAGGAACGACCCGGTGCCCGGGCCGAAGATGCCGTCGTAGAACCCGATCCCGGCACCGATCACGACTGCCCGCATCAGGTGCGCCCGTCCATGGTGCCGCAGCTCGGTGTGTTCTCCCATGGCCGGACGCCGCCAGGTGATCACGGCGACCACGACCAGCGCCGCCAACGCCAGCGGACGGAACACCGCGTTCGACATCAGGTGGGCCAGCGCCGCGCCGCCGGCCGACCCGCACAACGCCGAGATCGCCATCGCGCCTGCGGTGCGGGGATCGGGCCGGATCCGGCGGGCGTAGGTGAGCGAGGCGGTGGCGGTCCCGAAGATGCTCGCGAGCTTGTTCGTGGCCAACACCTGAGCAGGCGCCGCCGCGGGGAAGGTCAACAACAACACCGGCAACTGGATCAACCCACCGCCGCCGACCACGGCGTCCACCCAGCCCGCGGCCAGTGCGGCGAGCACCAGCACGGCGAGCAGACCGGGACTCACCTCGGGCGGCACGAGCTACCTGCACCTCACCCGGTGCGCCAGCCGTCCACGAGGCCGAGCACGTCCAGCAGCCGGTGCGCGACGCCGTCCGGGTGGACGTCGACCGGTACCTGTTGGTAGGCCGGGATGTCCGAGTGCGGGATGAGGATCGCCCGCATGCCCAGACGCTGAGACCCGTGCACGTCCTCGTAGGGGCGGTCGCCGACGTAGACGCACGCGCGCGGGTCGGGGATGCCGAGCACCGCCATCGCGGACCGGAAGGCCGAGCGGTGGGGCTTGGCGTGATCGATCTCGGAGGAGTAGACCGCGCCGTCGATCAGGTCCAGGACGCCGTCGCGAGCGAAGACCGCGGCGTGATAGTCCCGCGACCAGATGGTGTTCGAGAGCACCCCGACCTTGATACCTCGGGCGCGCAGGCCCGCGAACAACGGCGCGACGTCCGGATCGGTGAAGGTGTGCGGCTCCCAGAACTCCTCGTAGGCCGTCATCGCCGCATCGTGGCCCGGATGATCCGAGGCGACGCCCGCCCTGGCCAGCACCTCGGCCAAGTGGGCGCTGCCCGCGCCGCCACGGATCCGCGCCCAGGCAGCGTCCTCGGCGGCCAGGATGCGGGCCGCCAGCGCCTCGGCGTGCTCGGGTGAACCGCCGGACGCCGCCGCGTACTCGCGCGCGTAGACACGCCACTGCTCGGCCAGGTCGATGGTGTGCCACGGCGTCAGCGTGCCGCCCCAGTCGAAGATCACTGCCTGAACCGGGACCGCCGCACCAGCGTTGGCCGGGCGGGCCGTCTCGCTCACCCGCGCACGACCTCGGTGATCCGGGCCGCCGCCTCGGCGACCGGCACCGGGGTGCGCTCGCCACTGCGGCGGTCCTTGATCTCGATGGTGCCCTCGGCCAGCCCCTTGCCGACCACCACGATGGTCGGCACCCCGATCAGCTCGGCGTCCTTGAACTTCACCCCGGGCGAGACCTTCATGCGGTCGTCGTAGATCACCCGCACGCCGCGGCCGACCAGGTCGGCCGACAGCGCCTCGGCGGCGTCCAGGATGGTCTGGTCCTTGCCGGCTGCGACCACGTGGACGTCGGCCGGACTCACTTCGCGGGGCCAGATCAGCCCGGCCTCGTCGTAGGTGGACTCGACGATCGCGGCGACCGCGCGCGAGACCCCGATGCCGTAGGAGCCCATGGTCACGGTGACCAACTTGCCGTTCTCGTCCAGCACCTGTAGCCCGAGGGCGTCGGCGTACTTGCGCCCCAGCTGGAAGATGTGGCCGATCTCGATACCGCGGGCGGTCTGCAGCGGCTGACCACAGGTGGGGCAACCGTCACCGGCGCGCACCTCGGCGGCCTCGATCACGCCGTCCCCGGTGAAGTCGCGCCCGGCGACCAGGTCGAAGACGTGCTTGCCGGGCTCGTCGGCACCGGTCACCCAGGCGGTGCCGGGCACCACGCGAGGGTCGAGCAGGTAGCGGATGCCGCTGGACTTCTTCTCGCCCAGCACGCCAGGGCCGATGTAGCCCTTGGTCAGCGTCGGGTAGCGGGCGAAGTCGGCCTCGGTGAAGGCCTCGACCTCGGCCGGGGCGACAGCGGCCTCGAGCCGTTTGGGGTCGACCTCGCGGTCGCCGGGCAGGCCGATGCAGAGCGGTTCGCGGGTGCCGTCGGGGTGGACGAGCATCACCACGACGTTCTTGAGGGTGTCGTCGGCGCGCCAGGACCGCCCGTCGCTACGGGGGTGCAGCTCGTTGGCCACGTTCACGAGGGTCTCGATGGTGGGTGTGTCCGGGGTGAGCTCGGCGTGCGCCGCCGGGACGGCGTCCCAGTTCTGTGCCGCGGGCACCGGCGTGGTGACGGCCTCGACATTGGCCGCATAACCGCAGGCGGAGCAGCGCACGAAGGTGTCCTCGCCGACCTCGGTGGGCTGCAGGAACTCCTCGCTCTTGCTGCCGCCCATCGCCCCGGACATGGCGCTGACGATGACGAAGTCCAGGCCGAGGCGGGTGAAGGTCTTGATGTAGGCGTCGCGGTGGCGCTGATAGGAGCGCTCGAGTCCGGCGTCGTCCACGTCGAAGGAGTAGGAGTCCTTCATCACGAACTCGCGCCCGCGCAGGATGCCGGCGCGGGGCCGGGCCTCGTCGCGGTACTTGATCTGGATCTGGTAGATCGACAGCGGTAGGTCCTTGTACGAGGAGTACAGGTCCTTGACCAGCAGCGTGAACATCTCCTCGTGGGTCGGGCCGAGGAGGTAGTCGTTGTCGCGGCGGTCCTTGAGCCGGAACAGGTTGTCGCCGTACTCGGTCCAGCGGTTGGTGGCCTCGTAGGGCTCGCGGGGCAGCAGACCGGGGAAGTGCACCTCTTGGAAGCCCGCGCCGTCCATCTCTTCGCGCACGACCCGCTCGACGTTGCGGTAGACCCGGTAGCCCAGCGGCAGCCAGGAGTAGATACCCGGCGCCGCACGACGGATGTACCCGGCGCGCACCAACAACTTGTGGCTCGGGACCTCGGCGTCGGCCGGGTCGTCGCGCAGGGTGCGCAGGAACAGGGTGGACATCCGCAACAGCTCGCTCACCCTGGCGAGGATAGCCCGCCAGCCAACCTGCTGATGCTCCGCAGGTGACGGGCCGAGGGCTCGAAACAGCGTTGTCAAGCGTCATCGGCGGAGCATGAGCTGTCCGCTGCGGAGCATGAGCGGGTTGGGGATGGGTCAGGGGTGAGTTGGGGGTGGGTTGGGGGTGGGTCAGAAGAGGACGGTGGCGAAGGTGCCGACCCGGGTGAAGCCGACGCGCTCGTAGACGTGGACGGCGCGGGAGTTGTAGGCGTTCACGTACAGGGACACGATGGGAGCCAGATCGCGACGGCAGAACGCCGCGACAGCGGCCATGCCGGGGATGGCGACGCCGCGACCTCGATGTTCGGGCGCCACCCACACCCCCTGGACCTGAGCGGCCTGCGGGGTGACCGAGCCGATCTCGGCCTTGAAGACCACCTCGGGTCCGCGGGCACCGACCTCCAGGCGCACCAGCGAGCGGCCGTTGGTCACCAGGCCGGCGACCTGGGATCGATAGAGCGAGCCGCCGTCGGCCAGCACCGGGGAGTAGCCGACCTCCTCGGTGAACATCGCGACGCAGGCGGGGGTGACCAGGTCGATCTCCTCGACGCGCGCGAGGCGCACCAACGGATCGGGGGCGACCAGGGGCGGGCCGTCCAAGGCCATCAACGGCTGATCGTCACGGATGTCCCGAGCCCGGCCCCAGCGCGAGGACAGCTGCGACCACAGCGGCATGACCATCTCGCTGGCCCCGACGATCGAGGAACAGTGCCGCCCCTGCCGTAGGGCTCGGTAGGCGAAGGCCTCGATCGCATCCGGATTCGCCTCCACCGGAACGAGGTTGGCCCCCGACCAGCACAACGCGTCCAGTGACCCGCCGTCGTAGTACCCCCACAGCTCGCCCCCGCTGGAACGGGACACCCCGTGACTGCGCAGCCGTGCGGCGACGAACACGTTCGCCACCGGGTCACGGGCACACACATCCAGGGCCTCGTCGAGATCGACGCGGTCCAACATCCGCATTGAGGCCCGCAGCACGAGGGCATCATCTCAGGTCACGCACCGCCATCACAGGTGCACACGACAAGCGGCCGGGCCGGTGCGATCGACCGGGCGCAGGGCACCGGACTACTCGGGGTTGACGCGCATCTGGTCGGCCAGCTGCATCGCATACTCGACCAGGGTCTCGACGATCTTCGACTCGGGCACGGTGGCGACCACTTCACCCTTGACGAAGATCTGCCCCTTGCCGTTGCCGGACGCCACGCCCAGATCGGCCTCGCGGGCCTCCCCCGGGCCGTTGACCACACAGCCCATCACGGCCACCCGCAGCGGGACGTCGAGCCCGTCCAGCGCCGCGGTCACCTTGTCGGCCAAGGAGTACACGTCGACCTGGGCGCGCCCGCACGAGGGGCACGAGACGATCTCGAGTTTGCGCGGGCGCAGGTTGAGCGACTGCAGGATCTGGATGCCGACCTTGACCTCCTCGACCGGCGGCGCCGACAACGAGACCCGGATGGTGTCCCCGATGCCCTGGCTCAGCAGCGCCCCGAACGCGGTCGCCGACTTGATCGTGCCCTGGAACGCCGGCCCGGCCTCGGTCACGCCCAGGTGCAGCGGCCAGTCACCCCGCTCGGCGAGCAGCTCGTAGGCACGCACCATCACCACGGGGTCGTTGTGCTTGACGCTGATCTTGAAGTCGTGGAAGTCGTGCTCCTCGAACAGGCTGGCCTCCCACACCGCCGATTCCACCAGCGCCTCCGGGGTGGCCTTGCCGTACTTGGCCAGCAGCCGCTTGTCGAGCGACCCGGCATTGACCCCGATCCGGATCGAGGTCCCGGCGTCCCGGGCCGCCGCCGCGATCTGCTCGACCTGGTCGTCGAAGGCGCGGATGTTGCCGGGATTGACCCGGACGGCGGCACACCCGGCATCGATGGCGGCGTAGACGTACTTGGGCTGGAAGTGAATGTCGGCGATCACCGGGATCTGCGACTTACGGGCGATGGCGGGCAGCGCCTCCGCGTCGTCCTGGCTGGGGCAGGCCACCCGCACGATGTCGCAGCCGGCCGCCGTCAGCTCGGCGATCTGCTGCAGGGTGGCGTTGATGTCGACCGTCGGCGTCGTGGTCATCGACTGGACGCTGATCGGGGCGTCCCCGCCGACGGTCACCGTGCCGACCTGGATCGCCCGCGCACGGCGGCGGGGGCTCAGCACGGGCGGTGCCCCGTCCGCGAACCCGGCGGTGGGGCCGGCGCTGGGGCTGGCCGGCACGATGGGCAGACCGATGTTGACCGACACGGGGACGCGCTCCTGTTCGAGAACGACGAAGAAACGACGAAGAACTGAGCGACCGGCCCGGTGGACCGGCCGATTCGAGCCTAACCGGGACGGGCGTCCTCAGCCGCCCAGACGGATCGGCTTGACGATGTCGGCATAGATCAACAGCACCGACATGGTGATCAGCACCGATCCCACGGCGTAGGCCAACGGCAGCGCGCGGGCGATGTCGACCGGGCCGGGGTCGGGCCGGCCGAAGACCCGGGCCACCTGGCGGCGCAGCCCCTCCCACAGGGCTCCGACGACGTGCCCGCCGTCCAGCGGCAGCAGCGGCACCAGGTTGAACACGAACAGCGCCAGGTTGAGCGAGGCGATGAGGTTGACCCAGATCGCGATCTTGTCGACCCAGCGCACCGGAGCCTCGTCGGTGCCCTGGAAGGAGCCGACCTCACCGGCGATGCGACCGACACCGACCACACTCACCGGACCCTCGGGGTCACGCGGACCATCACCGAACGCCGCCTGCACGACGCCGACCATCTTCTCGGGCACTTTGGTGATGGCGGAGAAGGTCACCGCGAGGTAGCCCCCGATCACCCCGGGAACCTTGGCCACCGGTACCGGCTCGACCGTGTCGAGCGGGGTCATGCCGAGGAATCCGGTCGGGGTGGTGAGGTACTCCCCGTTCGGGCCGGTCACCGGGTTGTCGTTCTCGTCGTAGACGTACCGGGCCGAGACCATCGGCGTCACGGTCAGCGTCACCGGCGCCCCGTTGCGACGGACGACGACCTCGATCGGGGTCGCGTTGCTGGCGCGGATGCGATCACGCAGCTCACGCCACGACTCCACCGGACGCCCGGCGTAGGAGATCACCTCGTCACCGGCGCGCAAGCCGGCCAGCTCGGCAGGCGACTTCTGATCCGTCGGAAGGCATCCGCGCGACGGCGTGGTCTTGGACACCGGCACCGGCAGCACACACTGCGAGATCGAGCCCACCGTGGTGGTCAGCGTCGAGGCACCGTAGAGCGTGAGCACGCCGGTCATCAGCACGACGGCCAGCAGCAGGTTCATGAACGGCCCGCCGAGCATGATGACCAGTCGCTGGGGAACGGAGCGTTGGTAGAACAGCCGGTCGGCATCGCGGGGGCTGATCTCTCGCTGGGCCTCGGCGCGCGCCCGGTCGATCAGGACGCCGAACCGCCCGGTCGAGTCCGCGCTGACCGGCCGGCCGGGAGCCGGCGGGAACATGCCCATCATGCGCACATAGCCGCCCAGCGGAATCGCCTTGATGCCGTACTCGGTGCCGCCGCGACGGGTCGACCACACCTTGGGCCCGAACCCGATGAAGTACTGCGGACAGGCCACCCCGAAGCGCTTGGCCGGGAGCAGGTGACCCAGCTCGTGCAGCGCGATCGAGAACGGCACCCCGACGCCGAGCAGGATCAGCCAACCGAGCAGGTTGCCGAACAGGTTGCCGCTCACAAGACCCCTTCTGCCGAGGCGCCGAGCACCTCGGACGCTCTCTGTCGTGCCCAACCGTCCGCGGCCAGCACGTCGTCCAGCCCTGCCGCCTCACCGCTCGCGCCGCCGGCCCGCTCGTGCTCGTCGACGACCACAGCCACCGTGTCGACGATGTCGAGGAAGGCGATGCGCCCGGCCAGGAACGCCTCGACACAGACCTCGTTCGCCGCGTTGTAGACGCCAGGATACGTTCCACCGGCCCGACCCACCCGCCGTGCCAGGGCCACGGCGGGGAACGCGTCGTCGTCCAGCGGGGCGAACTCCCAGGTGGCAGCCTGCGTGAGGTCGACCGGGCGGGCCACGCCGGGTACCCGTTCGGGCCAGCCCAGAGCGAGCGCGATCGGCAGGCGCATGTCGGGCGGTGAGGCCTGCGCGATGCACGAGCCGTCGACGAACTCCACCCACGAGTGCACGATCGACTGCGGGTGCACGGTGACCGCGATGCGCTCCAGCGGGACATCGAACAACAGGTGTGCCTCGATCACCTCGAGACCCTTGTTGACCAGCGTGGCCGAGTTGGTGGTGATCACCGGACCCATGGCCCAGGTGGGGTGCGCCAACGCCTGGCCGGGCGTCACCCCTCGGAGTTGCTCGCGGGTGCGACCGCGGAACGGACCGCCGCTGGCCGTCAGCACCAGCCGGGCCACCTCGGCAGCCGACCCCGAGCGCAGACACTGCGCCAGTGCAGAGTGCTCGGAGTCCACCGGGACGATCTGCCCCGGGGCTGCGGCGCCGGTGACCAGCCGACCCCCGATGATCAGTGACTCCTTGTTGGCCAGCGCGAGCGTCGAGCCCGATCGCAACGCCGCCAGCGTGGGCGCCAGCCCGATCGAGCCGGTCATCCCGTTCAGGACGACGTCCGCCCCCAGACCGGCCAGCGCGGACGCCGCGTCAGGCCCCACCTCGAGCCGGACGCCGTCAACCCCCACCGAGACGCCGCGGCGGGCCAGGGCTGCGGTGAGCGATGACGCGGCCGCCGGATCGGCCAGGCCCACGTGGTGCACACCGAGCGCGGCGACCTGATCGGCCAGCAGGTCGACCCGACCACCGCCGGCGGCCAGGGCCACGATCCGGAACCGGTCGGGGTTGGCCTGCACCACCTCGATCGCCTGGGTGCCGATCGAGCCGGTGGAGCCGAGCAAGACGATGTCGCGCACGGCGGTGACGCTACCCAATGGGGATGACAATCACGGTGCGTGTCGGGCCGGCACATGGGGAAACATCGTTTTGCCGCATTTCCCGTCAGAGAACCCGGCCAGGCGTGGCAGGCTGCCCCTCACGCACACCCGAATCGGAGGCGCAAAACATGCATCGTGCTCTCACCCGTATCGCGCGGATCATGGCGGTTCCCGTCATGGCCCTCGCCGGAGCCGGCCTGGCCGTGGGTAGCTCCGCCCAGGCTGCCACCACCCCTGCAGCGGCTCCCGGCGCGGCCGAGGCAGCCCTGGACACCCCGGGCGTCCCGGCCGCACTGTCCCGCCAGCAGCTCGCCTGGCAGGAGTGCATTCCGGACGCCGGGTTCCCGCAGTTCGAGTGTGCCGGCGTGGAGGTGCCCAAGGACTGGTCCAAGCCGACGGGTGAGCGCATCACCATCGCGGTCTCGCGAGTCAAGGCCGCGGACGCGACCGCCCGCCGTGGCGTGCTCTTGAGCAACCCCGGTGGCCCTGGTGGCTCCGGCCTGATCCTGAGTCTGTACTTCTCCCTGGTCGAGCCCGACCTCGCCGCCGCCTACGACCTGATCGGCATCGACCCGCGCGGCGTGGGGTCGTCGTCCCCCGCGCTGGCCTGCGCCGACCCGGCCATCCTGAACGCCCTCTATGGCCTGGATGGGCGTGACACCTCGGCCGCCAACCAGAAGCGCTACCTCGACCTGAACAAGCAGTACGCCGCGGCGTGCTCGGCCGACGCCCTCACCCGGCACATCCGCACCGACCAGGTGGTGCGCGACTACGACCTGGTCCGCTCGGTGCTGCGCGAGGCGAAGGTGAGCTACGTCGGGTACTCGGCGGGCACCTGGCTCGGCTCCTGGTACGCGGCGGTGTTCCCGAAGCGGGTCGACCGCTTCGTGCTCGACGGCAACCTGGACTTCACCGCTCCCAGCAGCGAGAGTTTCAACCGCCAGCCGGCCGGTTTCCAGAAGAGCTTCGAGTCCTACCTGCTGCCCTGGATCGCCTCCTACGACGAGGTCTATGACCTCGGCACCACCAAGGCCGCGGTGAAGAAGGTCTACGAGGCCCGCCGGGCCGTGCTCGCCAAGACCCCGCTCACCCTGGCCGATGGCAGTGCGCTCAACGCGGCCGGCTACGACTCGGGGGATCGCCGGGTCGCTGTACTGGACCGGACTGTACGACGGTCTGGCCACGGCCCTGTCGACGCTCGAGCACTACGACACCGCCACCGATGAGGCCAAGGCCCAGGTGCTGGACGTGTTCGGCAGCGGAGGAGCCGAGGGGAACGACGTGTTCTGGGCCGTCGTCTGCCAGGACGACAAGTCCCCCTCGTACAACCAGGTCCTCGAGGACACCCGCCGGTTCCGCCGGACGGCGCCGTTGGTCGGTGCCAGCTGGAACGCCAACCCGTGCCCGTTCTGGCCCGGTCGCCCCAAGGGTTCCCCGGTCGAGGGTGACGAGCTGCCGAAGCTGCTCATGATCAACAACGATGCCGACCCGGCGACCCCGCTCGGCAACGCCCTGGCGGCTCGCCGGAACACGCCGAACGCCCGCCTGGTGACGGTCACCGCTCAGCCGGACCACACCATCTACGGCAACGGCGATGCCTGTGTCGAGGGCCTCGCCAACGGCTGGCTGATCAACGGCGTGATGCCACGCCGCGACACCCGGTGCGCCGGGTTGCCGCTGCCGGTACCGGAGGCATTGGCCGGAGGCGCCGCGGCAGCGGCCGGCGCCGCCTCACCCGCCGCCCGGGCCGCGGCTGCGCCGCGGATGCCGGCCAAGGTGTGGATCGAGCAGTTCCAGAAGACCCACGGGACGCCGAAGGTCAGCTGAGTCCGGCTGATCCACGGCGAACGACAGATCGGCCCGGTCCCCGCGAGGGGGCCGGGCCGATCTGCGTGAACGATGTATGTTTCCCCCCGACCCTCGGTGATCATGTAATCCGTGCACGAAACGTGCACGGATTACATGATCACCACGGTTTGGGAGGGGCTCAGGGTTGGGAGGGGCTCAGAGGGCGATGCCGACGTACTTGGTCTCGAGGAACTCCTCGATGCCCTCGGCGCCGCCCTCCCGGCCGAAGCCGGAGTGCTTCACGCCGCCGAACGGCGCGGCCGGGTTCGACACGATGCCCTGGTTGAGGCCGACCATGCCGGTCTCGAGGCCTTCGGCCACCCGCATCGCGCGCGAGAGGTCCTTCGTGAAGGCGTAGGCGACCAGGCCGTACTCGCTGGCGTTGGCCAGGGCCACGGCCTGTTCGTCGGTCTCGAACGTGGTCACCGGAGCGACCGGGCCGAAGATCTCCTCGCTCAGCAGCCGGGCGTCCGCCGGGACGTCGGTGAGCACGGTCGGGGCGTAGAAGTAGCCCTGCTCCCCCACCGTCGAGCCGCCGGTGAGCACCCGAGCCCCGGCACCCACCGCCTGGGTCACCAGCTCGTCGACCTTGGCCTGGGACGGCGCGTCGACCAGCGGGCCGACGTCCACCCCGGCCTCGGTTCCCCGGCCCACGGTGAGCGCGGCCATCTTGTCCGCGAAGCGGCGGGCGAACTCCTCGGCGACCGAGCTGTGCACGATGAACCGGTTGGCCGCGGTGCACGCCTCGCCCATGTTGCGCATCTTGGCGAGCATCGCGCCGTCCACCGCCGCCTCGACGTCGGCATCGGCGAAGACCAGGAACGGGGCGTTGCCACCGAGCTCCATCGAGACCCGCAGCAACTGCTCGGCCGACTGCTCGACCAGCTTGCGACCGATCTCGGTCGAGCCGGTGAACGACAGCTTGCGCAGCCGCGGGTCGCGGATCAGCGGCTCCATCACCGCGCCACTGTGACTGGTGGTGATCACGTTCAGGACGCCGTCCGGCAGGCCGGCCTCGGTCATGATCTGGGCCAGGGCGTACATCGACAGCGGGGTCTGGGTGGCGGGCTTGACCACCATGGTGCAGCCGGCGGCCACCGCAGGGCCGATCTTGCGGGTGCCCATCGCCAGCGGGAAGTTCCAGGGGGTGATGAACAGGCACGGCCCGACCGGCTGCTTCATGGTCAGCAGTCGGGTGGCGCCGTTGGGGGCCACGCTGTAGCGCCCGCTGATCCGCACGGCCTCCTCGGAGAACCAGCGGAAGAACTCGGCGGCATAGGCGACCTCGCCGAGCGCCTCCTTGACCGGCTTGCCCATCTCGAGGGTCATGATCAGCGCGAGCTCCTCGGCCCGGGCGGTGATCAGCTCGAAGGCCCGACGCAGGATCTCGCCGCGCTCACGGGGCGGGGTGGCTGCCCAGGAGGCCTGCACGGCCACCGCGGCGTCCAGGGCGGCGGTGCCGTCGGCCACCGAGGCGTCGGCGATGTGAGCGATCACCTCGCCCGTGGCGGGGTCGTCCACCGGCACCGTGGCCCCGCCCGTCGCCGGACGCCACTGCCCACCGATGAACAGCTCGGTCGACACCGAGCCGATGACCTCGGACTCGCGCGCGGACAGGCTCATCGCAACTTCCTCTCGAGTTTCGTCGTCCCGGCCCTTCAGACCGGCCAGCCTAACCATCACCACATCGATCGTTCGTCACCGATCGTTCATCACCGATCGTTCATCACGGTGCGACGACGCGCTCCTGCAGTCCCCAGGTCGGACCCAGATCACCCAGCCGGTCCAGGAACGGTACGGCGTCGAACGCCTCCGGCCCGAGAACGCCCTGACCGGACCAGGTGCCCTCGGCGAGCAGTTCGAGCGCGACCACCGGGTTGACAGCGGTCTGCCAGACCACACACTGCGAGCCGTACTCGGCCATGGACCAGTCGTTGTCGACCACGTGGTGCAGGTAGACCTCGCGGGGGCGCCCGGCGAACGGCGTCCCGTCGGGGTGAGTGCCCTTGCCGGTGCCGGTGACCCACAACCCGGCGCAGGTCGCGCCGTGCATCCGATCCCCCAGGGTGGCGGGGTCCGGCAGACAGGCGGCCACCACATCGCGCGGGCTCACCCGGACGCGGGCCGAACTGCCGTCGTCCAGACCGCCCCGGACGGCGACCGGCGCGGTGCCGTCCAGGCCCAGCTTGTGCAGCGTGCGTAGGACGTCGATGAACTCCTCGCCGAGCCCGTACTTGAAGGTGACCCGCCGCGCCGTGACCCAGCGCGGCATCAGCAGCACCTCCTCGTGCTCGACGTTGACGCACTCCACCGGGCCGATGCCACCGGGGAAGTCGAATACCTCGGGCTCGCTGAAGGGCTCGGTGGTGAACCAGCCGCGGCCCGCCTCGTGGATCACCGGCGGGTTGAGGCACTCCTCGATCGTGGTCCAGATCGAGAAGGACGGCGCGAAGTCGTAGCCGTCGACGGTGAGGTTCGCGCCGTCGCGCACACCGAGTTCGTCGATGGTCTCGAACAGGTGGTCGGCGGCGTAGCGGGCGAACACGTCCGACAGCCCGGGCTCGACGCCGATGCCCACCAGCGCCAGTCGACCGGCGTCCCGCCACGCCTGCTCGCGGGCGAACTGCTCGTCACCGAGCTTGACCCCGCAGCTGCCGTACGGGTCATCCGAGTGCGGCCGCGACAGGCTCATCGCCATGTCGAGATAGTCGGCGCCGGCGGCCAGGGCGCCCTCGAAGACACTCATCACGAAACGCGGATCGACGGCGTTGAGCACGTGGGTGATCCGGTGCTCGCGGGCCAGGGCCGAGACCGCCTCGGCGCTGGAGGCGTCGACGCGCGCGGCGACGAACCGCCCGTCCGGGTGAACCGCGGTCACAGCGGCCACGGCCTGCTCGGCCCGGGCGAGATCGTAGTCACTGATCACGAGGTGTTCGAAGAAGTCACGACGGGCCGCGATCCGAGCCACGGCGCTGCCCACTCCCCCGGCACCCACCACCAGTACCCGCATCGCCATCGCCATCGCCATCACCGTCTCAACCTTTCGACACCCGAAACCTGCTGTGATCCTAGGAGCGCGGAAACGAATCCGTAACAGAAACGCCCCTAGACAGTAGATATCGAAGGTGTCATTGTTCCGCGAACGACCCTGTCCACCCTCCGCCGCGACGCGGAGGCTCAGAGGAGCGAGTACATGAGCAGTGATACCGCGGCACCCATCGGTTTCCCCGAGGTCGCCGGCGACAAGGGGCTGAAGGGTGGTGCCCTCGGCCTGCTCTCCAGCGTGGTGGTCGGAATGGCCTCCACGGCCCCCGCATACAGCCTGGCGGCCAGCCTCGGCTTCGTGGTGGCCGCGGGTGGCTCACTGCTCGCCGGCACCAAGGCGCCGGCCGTCTTCATGCTGGCGTTCATCCCGATGTACTTCATCGCGATCGCCTACCAGGAGCTGAACAAGGCCGAGCCGGACTGTGGCACCACATTCACCTGGGCGAGCCGGGCCTTCGGCCCGATCACCGGCTGGCTGGGCGGCTGGGGAATCATCGCCGCCGACGTGATCGTGATGGCTAACCTGGCCCAGGTCGCCGGCGCCTACTCGTTCACCTTCACCGGTGAGGTGGGGGCGTTGTTCGGGCAGGATTGGTCCGGCGTCGCCGACCTGGCCGACAGCACCTTCTGGTCGACGGTCGCGGGCCTGATCTGGATCGCGCTGATGACCTACATCTGCTACCGCGGCATCGAGGTCAGTGCCCGGTTGCAGTATGGCCTCCTGGCCATCGAGGTCGTCGTGCTGATCATCTTCGCGATCGTGGCGCTGACCAAGGTCTACAGCGGCAACGCCGAGTCGTACTCGCTGACCCCGAGTCTGTCGTGGCTGTGGCCGGGCGGGCTGGGTTTCGGCGACGTGATCGCCCCCGCACTGTTGACGACGTTCTTCATCTACTGGGGCTGGGACACCGCCGTCGCCTGCAACGAGGAGAGCGACGACCCTGGTAAGACCCCCGGTCGCGCCGCGGTCATCTCGACGATCCTGCTGCTCGGCACGTACGCCATGGTCTCCATCGCCGCCATCGCCTTCGCCGGAGTCGGCACCGACGGAATCGGGCTCGGCAACGCGGACAATGCCGACGACGTGTTCGGGGCTGTGGGCGAGACTCTCTTCGGGGACAGCACCCTGGGCAAGCTCGGCCTGATCCTGCTGGCTGCCTCGATCCTCACCTCGGCTTCGGCCTCCACCCAGACCACGATCCTGCCGACCGCGCGCACCGCGCTGTCCATGGGCGTGTTCAAGGCGCTGCCGGAGCGCTTCGCCAACGTGCACCCGAAGTACCTGACCCCCACCTGGTCGACCATCGGCATGGGCATCATCTCGGCCGTGTTCTACCTGCTGTTCACCCTGGTCAGCCCCAACCTGCTGACCGCACTGATCGGCTCCATCGGCCTGATGATCGCGTTTTACTACGGGCTCACCGGCTTTGCCTGCGCCTGGTTCTACCGCAAGAACGCCGCCAAGGGCGGCCGTGACCTGGTGATGCAGGTCCTGATCCCGCTCTCAGGCGGCCTGATCATGCTGGCCACCTTCGGCTATGGCCTGCAGCAGTTCTTGCTGCCGGACTGGCTGACCGATGACGACGGCAACAACATCACCATCTTCGGCCAGGGCGCCGTGGGAGTCGTGGGGTTGCTCGCGCTGGCGCTCGGCGCCGTGGCCATGGTCATGCAGTGGCTCAGCGCCCCGGCGTTCTTCCGCGGTGAAACCCTGCCGAAGCGCGGCTCGCACGACCTGGTGCTCGCCGGTATCGCGGGAGCGGGAACCGACGTCCACTCGCGGCGACTGCCCGACTCGGGTCTGCCCGAGCTGATCATCGCGCCCGACCTGTCGAACCTGCCCAAGGGCGAGCACGTGGCCGACCTGACCACGCACCACGAGGTCACGCCCGAGCCCGAGAAGTAGTCAGCCCGACACCAGTGGCGGCCCTCCCCAGTCAGGGGTGGGCCGCCACGTCGTGTGGGCCGCGAGTCGCGTGCCGCACCCGTCACGCCGCCCGGACGAGCCCAACCCACCCAACCCCTGAGCCATCATCCATGATCACCGTTAGATCGCAGTTTCCTCCTTCTGGACCGGAGCAAACTGCGATCTAACGGTGATCATGAGGGGAAGCGGCAGATCGCGGGGTGCGCCGTCGATCAGGTGTGCTGCGGGAAGCCCAGGTTGATGCCGCCGTGGCTCGGGTCGAGCCAACGGGACGTCACGACCTTGCCGCGGGTGAAGAAGTGCACGCCCTCCATGCCGTGGGCGTGGCTGTCACCGAACAGCGAGTTCTTCCAGCCACCGAAGGAGTAGTAGGCCATCGGCACCGGGATCGGCACGTTGATGCCGACCATGCCGACCTCGACCTCGTACTGGAACCGCCGGGCGGCGCCGCCGTCGTTGGTGAAGATCGCGGTGCCGTTGCCGTACGGGTTCGAGTTGACCAGTTCCATGGCCGCCTCGTAGCTCGGCACCCGGACGACCGACAGCACCGGGCCGAAGATCTCGTCGGTGTACACCGACATCGACGGAGTGACGTTGTCGATCAGGGTGGGGCCGAGGAAGAAGCCCTCACCGTCGGCGTCGAAGCTCGCCTGGCGCCCGTCGACCTCGACGGTGGCCCCTGCCTCGGCGCCTGCGCCGACGTAGGAGGCGACCTTGTCACGGTGCTCACGGGTGACCAGCGGACCCATGTCGACGTTGCGGGTCCCGTCACCGGTGCGCAGCGTGGCGATCCGCTCCTTGATCTTGGCGATCAGCGGGTCACCGACCGGATCGACGGCGATCAGCGCCGAGATGGCCATGCACCGCTCGCCGGCCGAGCCGTACCCGGCGTTCACCGCGGCGTCGGCGGCCAGGTCGAGGTCGGCGTCAGGCAGCACGATCATGTGGTTCTTGGCGCCACCGAGCGCCTGCACCCGCTTGCCGTGCCGAGTGCCGGTCTCGTAGACGTACGTGGCGATCGGCGTGGAGCCCACGAACGAGACCGACGAGATGTCGGGGTGGGTCAGCAGCGTGTCGACCGCCTCCTTGTCGCCGTGGACGACGTTGAGCACACCCGGCGGCAGCCCGGCGTCCGCGAAGGCCTGGGCGATCAGCAGCGCCGCGGTCGGGTCCTTCTCACTCGGCTTGAGCACCACGGCGTTGCCGCAGGCCACCGAGATCGGGATGAACCACAGCGGCACCATCGAGGGGAAGTTGAACGGCGAGATGACCGCGGTGACGCCGAGCGGCTGACGGATCGAGTAGACGTCGACCCCGGACGACACGCCCTCACTGAAGCCGCCCTTGAGCAGGTGCGGGATACCGCACGCGAACTCGACGATCTCGAGGCCGCGCTGCACCTCGCCCGCGGCGTCCGAGAGCACCTTGCCGTGCTCGGCGGTGATGGCCGCCGCGATCTCGGACGCACGCTGGGAGATCAGCTCGCGAGCGGCGAAGAGCACCTTGGCGCGGGTCGACAGGGACGACGTCCGCCACGCGGCGGCAGCGGCCGTGGCCGAGGCGACGACCTGGTTGACATCGGCGGCGCTGGCCAGACGCACCTGCGCCTGCTGCTCCCCCGTGGCGGGGTTGAAGACCGGGCCGGTGCGCTCGCCGGAACCGGCGAACGGTTTGCCGTCGACGAAGTGGACGATCTCGCGCAGGGAGGGGGTCGAAGTCATGGCACTAGTGTGCCAATTCTGGAGACTTTGTAAAGACAAACTCACCAATTGATCTCGAACGATCTCGAGAACAACCTCAGGAGTCGAACCCCAACCCGAGCCGGTCGAGCGTGCGCAACCACACGTTGCGCCGTCCCTGGCCGGCATCGGCCGCGGCGATCGAGCGCCGGGTCAGTTCGATGCCGGCCCACCGGAACGGTTCGGGCGGGAACGGCAGCGGCCGCGAACGCACCATCTCGAGTCGGGTCCGGGGGGTGTCCCGGCGGTCGAGGAGTTCCAGGGCCACCTGGGCAGCGAACCGGCTCGCCCCCACGCCCAGCCCGGTATAGCCCTGGACGGCGCACACCTTGGTGTCGCAGGCGCGTTGCCAGAACGCGGTGAACCGGGTGCAGGTGTCGATCGCGCCACCCCAGGTGTGGCTGATCCGCAGCCCCTCGAGCTGCGGGAAGGTCTCGTACAGGTGCTGCACCAGCAGCCGTTCGGTGGCCTGGTTGCGCATCCGCCGCCCGGACAGGTCACCACCGAAGTAGTACAGCGCGTCGTAGCCGCCCCAGATGATCCGGCCGTCCGCGGTCAGCCGGTAGTAGTGGAACTGGTTACCGGCATCGCTCAGCCCCTCGCCGCCGGCCCACCCGATGGCGGCGCGCTGCTCGGCGCTCAAGGGCTCGGTGGCCAGGACGTGATCCCAGACCGGCACCACGTAGGGCCGCACCCGGTGCAGCAGGGAGGGGAAGGCGTTGGTGGCCAGCACCACCCGGCGGGCGTGCACCACCCCGGTGGCCGTCTCGAGCCTCACCCGGTCACCCTGGTCGGCCAGCGCCAGCACCCGCGACCGCTCGTGAATCCGGACGCCGGCCCGCTCGGCCACCTCGGCCAGGCCCCACACCAGCCCGGCAGGGTCGAGCGTCGCCGTGCCCCGGGTGTCGCGCAGCCCACCCAGATAGGTCGGTGAGTCGACCAGGGCGCGGGCGGCGTCGGCGTCCAGCAGGTCGAGGTGTTCGCCCACGCCGGCCTCGACGGCGGCCTGGTGCAGCTCGGTCAGCTCGGCCAGTTGCCACTCGGCCACGGCCATGGAGACCTCACCGGCGCGGCTGAACGAACAGTCGATGCCGTGATCGGCGATCGTCTGCTCGATGGCGTCGAGGTTCTCGAGGCCCATCCGTTCGAGGGTGGCCAGCTCGTCGGGCCAGCGGGACAGGCCGTTGCCCAGGCCGTGGGTCAGGCTGGAGGAGCAGAACCCGCCGTTGCGGCCGCTGGCCGCCCAGCCGAGGTCGCCCCCGTCGAGCAGGGTGATGGTCCAGGCCGGGTACTGCTCGGCGGCCAGGACGGCGGCCCACAGCCCGGTGAAGCCGCCACCGACGATGGCCAGGTCGACCGAGGCGTCGCCGTCCAACGGGGCTCGCCGGTCGGGTCGCAGCTCGGTGTCGAGCCAGAACGGGACGCCGCGCGCGCCCACCAACGCCTCGTCCACCAGCGCTTCGTCCACGGCACCGGACACCCGGTCGCCGAGGTTCGCGCTCAGCCCACCGGCCGACGCGCTGCCCATCCGACACCTCCCGCACTACCTGGTGCAGCACACCCTAGGGGCTGATCGATCGTTCCCGATGCCCGACGAGCACGACCCTCAGCGTTCCTGCCGCGGCATGGCCCAGCCGGCCACCGCCATCAAGGCAGCCACACCGGCCACAGCCCAGAACGCGGCCGTCGCGGCGAGGCCGAACCGGGCCGGATCGTGCGACGCGGCGACACCGCCCATGACCCCGTTGACCAGCGCCCCGAGCACGGCGACCCCGACCGCGCTGCCCGCCGAGCGGGCGAACATGTTGGCCCCGGTGACCACGCCCCGCTCGGCCCACTCCACGCTCGACTGAGCCGCGATCAGCGACGGGGTGGCCACCAGACCCAGGCCGAGCCCCAGCACGAAGCAGGCACCCCCGATGGCCGGCACCGAGGGGTGCGCCGACGCCAGGGCGAGGGCCACCGCGCCGGTCACGGCGAGGGTGCCGCCGATGATCACGGTGCGACGGAACCCGAACCGCAGATACAGCCGTCCCGCCTGGGAGGCCGAGATGGGCCAGCCGAGCAGCAGTGGTGCCAGCGTCAGGCCCGAGGCCAACGGCCGCAGGCCGAGCCGGGCCTCCAGGAAGGTCGGCACATAGGTGGTGACGCCCAGAATCAGCACTCCGACACCGAAGCCGACCAACGTGGTGGTGATCAACAGCCGTCGCGAGAAGAGCCAGACCGGCAACACGGGCTCGGCCGCCCGGCGCTCCACCCGAGCGAAGATGAGCAGCGCCAGGGCGCCGACCCCGAACGCCGCCAGGCTCTGCCACGAACGCCACGCCCAGGCCGTTCCTCCCTCGAGCGTGGCGAGGATGACCAGCGCCAGCCCGATGGTCAGCAGCGTGCCGCCGGGCCAGTCGAGACGGTGGCGCCGAGGCTCGATGTGTTCGTGGAAGCGCCGCAGCAGCAACCACGCTGCCACCAGGCCGAGCGGCACGTTGACGAAGAAGATCCACGGCCAGCCCGCGTACTCGCTGAACAGTCCCCCCAACGTCGGGCCGAGCACGGACGCCGTCCCCCAGACACTGGCGACGTACCCCTGCACCGTGGCCCGCTCGGCGACGGTGTAGATGTCGCCGATGATCGTGATCGCCATCGGCTGGACGGCGCCCGCCCCCAGCCCCTGCACCGCCCGGAACGCGATCAGCGCCGGCATCGAGGTGGCCAGTCCGCACAGCGCCGACCCCAGCACGAACAACGCAATCCCGGCCAGGATCACGGGTTTGCGGCCCACCGTGTCGCTGACCTTGCTGTAGAGCGGCACGCTGACGGCCTGGGTCAGCACGTAGATCGAGAACAGCCACGGGAAGCTGGCGAAGTCGCCCAGGTCGGCGACGATCGTGGGGACCGCGGTCGCCAGAATGGTGGCATCGATCGCGATCAGTCCGGTGGTCACCATCAGGGCGATCAGCACCGGGCCACGCTCGGACCCGAACCCGACTCCCGCCGCCACAGGGGTTTGGGTCATCGGACGATCCTACCTACCGGCCCCGCTCTCACCCGTGATCACCGTTGGCAGGGGTTCTCCCCCCGTGACGGGGGCAGAACCCCTGCCTGACGATGATCAATCGCGGGACACCGATCTCAGGCGGTGCCGAAGTTGGCCATCACGTGCTTGATGCGCGTGTAGTCCTCGAGGCCGTACATCGAGAGGTCCTTGCCGTAGCCGGAGTGCTTGAAGCCACCGTGCGGCATCTCGGCCACGAGCGGGATGTGGGTGTTGATCCACACGCAGCCGAAGTCGAGCGAGCGCGACATGCGCATGGCCCGGCCGAAGTCGCTGGTCCACACCGAGGAGGCCAGCGCGTACTGCACGCCGTTGGCCATCGCGAGGGCCTCGGTCTCGTCGGCGAAGGTCTGCACCGTGATCACCGGGCCGAAGATCTCGTTCTGGATCACCTCGTCGTCCTGGCGGACGCCGGAGACCACGGTCGGCTCGATGAAGTAGCCATCACCCAACGCGGTGACCCGGTTGCCACCGGCGCTGATGGTGGCGTGGTCGGGCAAGCGCTCCAGGAAGCCGGTGACCCGGGCCAGCTGACCGGCGTTGTTCACCGGGCCGAACAGGGCGTCCTCGTCGTCCGGCAGGCCGACCTTGCTACCGCGGGCCTGCTCGGCCAGGGCGGCCACGAAGTCCTCGTACACGCCGGCCTGGGCGATCACCCGAGTGGCGGCGGTGCAGTCCTGACCGGCGTTGAAGTAGCCGGCGACGGCGATCGCCTCGGCGGCCGCCGCGACGTCCGCGTCGTCGAAGATGACGACCGGCGCCTTGCCGCCGAGCTCGAGGTGCACCCGCTTGACGTCGCGCGACGCCGACTCGGCCACCTGCATGCCCGCGCGCACCGAGCCGGTGATCGCCACCATCTGCGGCGTGGGGTGCTCGACCAGCGCCCGACCGGTCTCGCGGTCACCGGTGATCACGTTGAGCACGCCGGCGGGGACGAACTCGCTGATCACCTCGGCCAGCAGCAGCGTGGTCTCGGGGGTGGTGTCGCTCGGCTTGAGCACCACGGTGTTGCCGGCGGCCAGCGCCGGTCCGATCTTCCAGGCGGCCATCATCATCGGGTAGTTCCACGGCGTGACCTGACCGATCACGCCGATGGGCTCACGCCGGATCCACGAGGTGTGACCGGCCAGGTACTCCCCCGCTGCACGGCCCTCGAGCACCCGGGCGGCGCCGGCGAAGAAGCGCAGCTGGTCGACCATCGGCGGGATTTCCTCGCTGGTGGTCAGCGCGTGCGGCTTGCCGGTGTTCTCGGCCTCGAGCTTGACGAAGTCCTCGGCCCGGGCCTCGATCGCGTCGGCGATCTTCAGCAGCGCCTGCTGCCGCTGGCTCGGCGTGGTGTCGCGCCACGTCTCGAAGGCCTTGGACGCCGCGGCGTAGGCGGCGTCGACATCGGCAGCCGACGAGA
Organism: Kineosporiaceae bacterium; assembly: GCA_016713225.1. Classification (NCBI taxonomy): domain Bacteria; kingdom Bacillati; phylum Actinomycetota; class Actinomycetes; order Kineosporiales; family Kineosporiaceae; species Kineosporiaceae bacterium. The sequence goes on along the minus strand of JADJPO010000003.1, from coordinate 257,479 downwards.
CCGGCGCCGAGGCCACGACCGCACCGGTCGACGGGTCGACGATGTCGCTACGGGCGTCGCTGATCGGGTCGCGGTATTCACCGTCGACAAAATTGCGCAGCTGCCTGGGGGCGGACGTGCTCACGGCTTCTCCTCGCGGGAACTGGTCATGATGTGCGCCAGACTCTAGCCGCCGAACGCCAAAATCGGCAGGGCAGAGGCCTGACAGCCGTGGAATCCCTACACGAAGGGCGGCTATGACAACGGAATCGCTTGCCAGATGACCAGACCGTTGTCAGGATCTGGCGATGGGCAACCGGGCAGAACGACCGTCACCCGCTGCGGCACCGCTCGACGAGATCTCCAAACGGATCATCGAGCAGCTGCAGGAGGACGGCCGTCGTCCGTATGCCGCGATCGGCAAGGCCGTGGGCCTGTCCGAGGCTGCCGTGCGCCAGCGGGTACAACGCCTGCTGGAGTCCGGCGTGATGCAGATCGTGGCGGTGACCGACCCGCTTCAGGTCGGCTTCCACCGCCAGGCGATGATCGGCGTCCGGGTCGAGGGCGACATGACCACGGTGGCCGACCGGCTCGCCGAGCTGTCCGAGGTGTCCTACGTCGTGGTCACCGCCGGCTCGTTCGACCTGCTGGCCGAGGTGGTCTGTGAGGACGACGACCACCTGCTCGACGTCCTGGTCCAGCGCATCCGGTGCCTGCCGGGTGTGCGCACCACCGAAACCTTTGTCTACCTGAGACTGCGCAAGCAGCACTACAACTGGGGTACCCGATGACGATCACACCGCAGGCCTTCTCCGAGCCCGGCCCCGACCGGCTCGCGGACCGGGCGCGTGACCACCTCTGGATGCACTTCACGCGCCACTCGACCTTCATCGACGGTGAGGGTCACGTGCCGGTGATCGTGCGCGGCGAGGGTGCCTACATCTGGGACGACCAGGGCCGCCGCTACCTCGACGGCCTGGCCGGGTTGTTCACCGTGCAGGTGGGCCACGGCCGCCAGGAGCTCGCCGATGCCGCCGCGATGCAGGCGCGGGAGCTGGCGTTCTTCCCGCTGTGGTCCTACGCCCACCCGCGGGCGATCGAGCTGGCCGAGCGCCTGGCCGCCGAGGCCCCCGGTGACCTGAACCGGGTCTTCTTCACCACCGGTGGCGGTGAGGCCGTCGAGACCGCGTGGAAGCTGGCCAAGCAGTACTGGAAGCTCGTCGGTAAGCCGATGAAACACAAGGTCATCTCACGCAACGTGGCCTACCACGGCACCCCCCAGGGCGCGCTGTCGATCACCGGCATCCCCGAGGCCAAGCAGATGTTCGAGCCGCTGGTGCCGGGCGGGTTCAAGGTGCCCAACACCAACCTCTACCGGGCACCCGAGCACCTGCGCGAGGACCCGAAGGCGTTCGGTTTGTGGGCGGCCGAGCGCATCGCCGAGGCGATCGAGTTCGAGGGCCCCGACACCGTGGCCGCGGTGTTCCTCGAGCCGGTGCAGAACTCCGGTGGCTGCTTCCCGCCGCCGCCCGGGTACTTCGAGCGGGTGCGCGAGATCTGCGATCAGTACGACGTGCTGCTGGTCTCGGACGAGACCATCTGCGCGTTCGGTCGCATCGGCGGCATGTTCGCCTGCAACGACCTGGGCTACGTGCCCGACATGATCACCTGCGCCAAGGGCATGAGCAGTGGGTACGCCCCCATCGGCGCGATGATCGCGAGTGAGCGGATCTTCGAGCCGTTCAGCAAGGGCACCACGTACTTTCCGCACGGGTACACCTTCGGCGGCCACCCCGTCTCGGCCGCCGTGGCGATGGCCAACCTCGACATCTTCGAGCGCGAGGGTCTGTACGACCACGTGCGCAGCACCGCGCCGGCGTTCCGGGCCTCCCTCGAGAGCCTGCTCGACCTCCCGATCGTCGGCGACGTCCGGGGTGAGGGCTTCTTCTACGGCATCGAGCTGGTCAAGGACAAGACCACGCGTGAGACGTTCAACGACGACGAGAGTGAGCGCCTGCTGCGCGGGTTCCTCTCCAAGGCGCTGTTCGACGCCGGGCTGTACTGCCGCGCCGACGACCGGGGCGACCCGGTGGTCCAGCTCGCTCCCCCGCTGATCATCGGGCAGAGCGAGATCGACGACATCACCTCGACGCTGCGCTCGGTCCTCACGGAGGCATGGTCCCGGCTGTGAGTTCGACGCCGTCGTTCTGGCACGAGAGCCTGATCGCCTCGGGCGAGGACGATCTGCGCCCTCGCCCGGGGTTGGACGGCGACCTCGACGTCGATGTCTGCATCATCGGCGCCGGGTACACCGGTCTCTGGACGGCGTACTACCTGCTGGACGCCGACCCGGCGCTGCGCGTCGTCCTGCTCGAGGCGCAGATCGCCGGGTTCGGTGCCAGCGGCCGCAACGGCGGCTGGTGCTCGGCGCTGTTCCCGCGCTCGACCGCCTCGCTCGCCCGCCGGTACGGCCGCGATGCGGCGCTGGCCATGCGGCGGGCGATGCACGAGACGGTGCGCGAGGTCGGCCGGGTGGCCGACCTCGAGGGCATCGACGCGCACTATGCCCGCGGCGGCACCATCAGCGTGGCCCGCACCGAGGTGCAGTTGCGCCGGGCGCACGAGGACGTTGCCGGTGATGCCGCCTTCGACGGCATCGACGAGGTGAGCTTCCTCGATCCGGACGCCGCGGCCGAGCACGTGCGCACCTCGAACCTGCTCGGGGCGACCTACACCCCGCACTGCGCCCGGATCCACCCCGCGCGACTGGTACGCGGTCTGGCCCGGGCGGTCGAACGGCGCGGCGGCCGGATCGCCGAGCACACCCCGGCGCTGCGGGTCGAGCTGGGCTCGGGTACCAGCCGGGTGATCACCGAGCGGGGCACGGTGCGCGCGGCTCACGTCGTCCGGGCGATCGAGGCCTGGACCGGCACGCTGCCGATCACGCCGGGCGTCCCGGGAACCCCGAGCGCAGGCGCCCGGCCGCTGCCGAACCCGGCCCGCGCCCTGATCCCGGTGTACTCCCTGATGGTGGCCACCGAGCCGTTGCCGGCCTCGACGTGGGCCGAGATCGGGCTGGAGCGGGGGCAGACGGTCAACGACCACCGCCACCTGATCATCTACGGCCAGCGCACGGCGGACGACCGGCTGGTGTTCGGTGGCCGCGGCGCGCCCTATCACTTCGGCTCGGCGATCGAGCCGCGCTTCGATCGCGACCCAGCCGTGTTCACCGCTCTGCAGGCCACCGCACGCGAACTGTTCCCAGCCCTGGGCCGCGCCGAGTTCACTCACGCCTGGGGCGGGCCGTTGGGCATCTCGCGCGACTGGCACTCCAGCGTGGGGATCGACCCGGCGACCGGCTTCGGTTGGGCCGGCGGCTACGTCGGGGACGGCGTCGGGACGGCGAACCTGGCCGGCCGGACCCTGGCCGACCTGATCCGCGGGGTCAAGAGCGAGGCGACGGCGCTGCCTTGGGTCAACCACCGTTGGCGTTCGTGGGAGCCCGAGCCGCTGCGCTGGCTCGCCGTGAACGCCGGGCTGCACACCATGACCGCGGCCGACACCGAGGAGCGACTCACCGGCCGGTCGAGCGTCCTGGCGCGGGTGATGGCACCGTTCCTGGGGCACTGACCAGACGAGGCACCAGTCCGGGCGGCGGTTTCGGCAGCAGGGTGACGTGGTAGGCCTCGTCGATCGGGTCTGGTGTCGTTGAGGCCGCGGCGGAACGGGCTCGGCGAAGCCACGGTGGCCACAGCGGACGCCGGCCTGTCGACCCGAGGAATCGTCCCAGCAACCCAGGTGTCTCAGAAGGGTGGGTGTTCGCTCTCGGTCCGGATGGTCCTGCCGGTGGGGGTGACCCATTGGGTGATGGGCAGTCCGGTGCCGGGGTCGACCAGGGTGGGGGTGAACCCTCGTTCCCGGAGTCGGTGGTGGTGCTTGCAGAGTGGGTGCAGGTTGCATTCACACGTGGGTCCACCGTCGCTGTGGGGGATGCGGTGGTCGATCTCGCAGGTCACCGCGCGGCGGCGGCAGCCGGGGAAGGTGCAGCACTGTTCGCGGGCCTGGACGAGTTCGCGCAGTAGGCCGGTGGCGGTGCGGACCAGGGCCTGGGGTGCCTTCCCGATGCCCAGGACCGTGCCGTGGGTGGGTGAGCCGGGGGTGTCGTCGGTGATCAGGCACCGCCAGGTCGCGGTGACGCCCATCCGATGCAGCCCGGCGAGCAGTTCGCGGATGGCGGATGCGGTGAGTGGTCCGTAGTCGTTGGCCTCGCCGATGCCGTCGCCGCCGAGGACGGCGGACAGGGGCACGGTGATGTGGACTCGGGGTCCGGGCAGCGATGCGAGGGAGTCCGCTGTGAAGGGTTGGGGTGGTCGGCAGCCACCAGACGGCGTCGGCGGGCACCCTGGCCCGGGTTGGGCCGGCTGCGGCGGTTGGGGTGCACGTGCCGGTGCCGGTGTGGGTGTCGGGCACGTCGTTGGCCTCGGCCTCTGCCTGGGTCTCGGATCTGGCCTCGGTGTCGAACTCGGCCTCCGGCTCGGCGTCGGGCGCGGAGGCGGCGTCTGCCGCCGATTCGGCGTTCGCGTCGGGCTGGGCATGGGCCTCGGCTTGGGCGTCATCGTCTGCTGCTGCGTCGGCGGGGGATTCGGTCTCCGCTTCGGGCTCCCTCGCGGGATCGGTGGTCCCGGTCCCGGTCCCGGCCCCGGTGCCGGGGTGGGTGGTGGGGTGGGTGCCGGTGATGAGGTCGGTGATGATGTCGGCGCGGATCGCGGCGGTGGGGCGGGGCTGGTCGGGGTCATCGCCGGCGGAGGCGTGAGCGAGCAGGGTCATCTGGATTGCCTCGATGTCGGCGACCGAGGCGGTCAACGTCATCCGCCCGGTCCCGGGGCCGGCGGTACGGAACGCGACGCGGCGGCGTTCGATGTTGTCGGCGATCTGTTCGGCCAGGTCCCGCGGATCGGCCTTGGCGACCACTCGGTCGAGCCAGGCGGCGAGTTGACCGTAGGTCAACGCGACCACCTTGACCAGCAGCTGCGGTTCCAGCCGCGTCAGGGTCTCGCCGGGCAGGTGGCGGGTCTTGGCCTGGACCAGACGGGCGGTGTCGATGTCCACGGTCCCGGTGGCCAGCAGGTGCCACAGCCCGGGCAGGCGGGTGGGCAGTTCGCGCAGGGTGTCCACCCGTGCCGCCAGGGTGGTCTCGGCGAGGAGGCAGGTGGCGGCGGTCTCGGCGATCGCGGCGCGGTAGCCCAGGTCGTGGTCGGGGAACACCGGCTGGGCGTTGACCGGGCTGGCCTGCTCGTCGGCGGCGCCGTTCTCCCACCGGGTGACCAACTCCTCGGCCGCGACGGTGGCGGCGAGTTTCGCCCAGGTCGCCACCCGACACCCCGCAGCGGCCAGGTCGGCCACGGCCCGGTCGGGCAGGTCGGCCAGGCATCCCAGTTCGACGCCCGCGTCGGGGTCGGGCACGGACAGGGCGGCCAGGTCACCGACCGCGGTCTGCACCGCTGCCGCCAACCGGGCACCAGCCTCACCGGCCAGGGCCGCCACCAACCCCTCCGGGCCTGGCTCACCGACGATGCTCACCCCGTCCGGTCCGCGAAGGGCGTCCGCGGGGCTCGGCCCACCCGGTGCGTTCACGCCGTCCGGCCGGCGCCCGCTGTCGGCTGCGCCAACGATCGCCGGCGAACGCTCCTCGTCCGATGCGTTCCCGGCAGGCAGCGTGGTCAGGGCACTCACCGGCACCAGCCCGGCCAGGTGGGCGCACCGATCGGTGAGCCGAGCGATCCGGCGGGCGGCCCACTCCTGTTCCTCACTCAACCGGCTCACGCGCCGCTCCAGACGACCACACGCCGTCCGCAGCTCACCATCGCGCGCCCGCAACAGGGCACACTCCGCGCGCAGCGCAGCCACCTCGTCGGCATCACCCGACTCGGCGAAGCACGCTTGCATCACGGACATGGAACTAGTCTAATCGAACATACGTTCGATATCAAGGGATGAGCTAGTAGGTTCAGTGACGAACTCACCGAGGCGTCCCGCCACTCCCCGCCCGAGCTCGAGCTCGGGCGGGAACTCGGCAGGCGAATCACCGCCGAATACCCTATGTTTTCGATGAACTTTCAATCGATTGATGATCCCGGGAGACCTCATGTCCGTGCTCCAGGAAGTGCTCGACGCCAACGCCGCCTACTCGGCCGACTTCGGCGCCAAGGGCGAGCTGGCGCTGCCCCCGGCGCGCCGATTCGCCATCCTCACCTGCATGGATGCCCGGCTCGACCCGGCCAAGTACGCCGGCCTGAGCGAGGGCGACGCCCACGTGATCCGCAATGCCGGTGGCCGGGCGAGCGACGATGCGATCCGCTCGCTGGTGATCTCGTACAAGCTGCTGGGCACCCAGGAGTGGTTCGTCGTCCACCACACCGACTGCGGCATGGAGTTCTTCACCGACGAGGTGATGCGGGGCCTGCTGGCCAACAGCCTCGAGACCGCCGCAATGGGCGAGAACGGCTTCCACGACGTCGGTACCGGCCCGGGCAGCACCGAGGCCGCCTACGTCGACTGGCTGACGATCAGCGACCAGACCGGGGCCGTGGTGGACGACGTCCGGCGGATCCGGGACAGTCGGCTGGTTCCGGGCAGCATCCCGATCCACGGCTACCTCTACGACGTGCGCACCGGCCGGTTGATCGAGGTGCCCGAGGCCACCACGGTCGGGGCCGCCCGCTGACCGGGTTCCGTGTTCCCCGGCGAGCCTGCACCGAGTAGTCCAGCTCAGCGAACCTCGAGCACAACCGTGCTCTGCGCCGCCCTTCCGCCGACGGGGTCCCTGCATCACTGGGGAGAGGGAACTCCCCGCCGGGCTCACGGAGGGGCGCCATGGTTGTCGGCCGACATGCCGGGGCAGGACGACATCACGCGGGACGTCACGCCCCGGGCCAGGACGACCCGGGCCTGCGCCGCCGACGTCAGGCCTGGGCCAGCGCGGTAGCCGGTGGCGTGGCGGCCATGGTGTTGTCCGGCACGCTGGCAGATGCGAAGGCTGCCACTCTGCCGTCGGCCGGGGGGACGCGCGCTCCTTCGGCCGTCCTGGCGGCGAGTGTCTCCACGGCCGCAGTCCCCGTCCCAGCGGTGCCCTCGGGCCTTCCCACGGCCATCGAGCCGCTGTCGCCTTACCTGCCACAGGTCTCCTGCCGCCCGGCGTCGACCCCGGGCGCCGTGGCCCTCGGCGACCTGCTGCGCGCCACCTACGCCGGCACCAGTTACAGCATCGCGCGCGACTGCGGCGCCGACGGCATGGCCAGCGAGCACTACGAGGGGCGGGCCGTCGACTGGTTCGTCAGCGTGCGCAAGCCCGATCAGGCGGCCCGCGCCACTGCCGTCCTGAACTGGCTGTTCGCCTCGGACGCCGCGGGCAACCGGTACGCCAACGCCCGCCGACTCGGCGTCATGTACGTGATCTGGAACAACCGCATCTGGGGCTCCTACAACCCCGACGCCGGCTGGCGGGCCTACGGCACGTGCGCGCTGCGGCCCGACCCGAGCGCCGACACCACCTGCCACCGAGACCACATCCACATCTCGCTGTCCTGGGCGGGGACGATGAAGCGCACCTCGTTCTGGACGCGTACGGTGGCGGCCACCGACTACGGCCCCTGCGCCCCGAGCGATCTGAACTGGGCCGGCGGCTACACCACGGCGCGCGCCACCCCCTGCCCGGCACACCCCACCGTGGCGGCGCCCGCCGGGGCCTCGTCGGCCCTGGCCGCCCTGGTGCGCTACAGCGGCGCCACGCTCGGCGCTGGCTCGAACGGAGTGATCGTTCGAGCCGTGCAAGGTGGCCTGGGGCTGACCACGGACGGCAGATACGGCCCGGCGACCGTGGCCGCGGTCAGCGCAGTGCAGCGGGCGCGAGGCCTGCCGGCCACCGGTGCCCTGGACGCCGCGAGCTGGCGCGGGCTGATCGCCGCCCGGATCGCGCGGGAGAGCCTGGCGAAACCTCCGACGGCGAGCCCGCCGTCCGGCGCCCAGTCCAACGGCGGCGGCACGGCAGGTGGGTCGCTGACCAGCTCGGCCGCCGCCACGTTGCGCCCCCATGCCGGCACCGTGTTGCGCCCCGGCTCGAGCGGTGCCGCCGTCCTCGCCCTGCAGCGGGCACTGCACGTGGCGGGAGCCAACGGGTACTTCGGCCCCGCGACGACGGCAGCGGTGATCGCCTACCAGAAGGCACACAAGCTGACCCCGGACGGTGTGGTCGGGCCCGCCACCTGGAAGGTGCTGATCGGCTGAACCTGCTGATCGGCTGATCCTGGGTCGAGGGATCATCGACGGCGTGCCCGATCCTCGCCTCTACCTGCTGGGGCCGCCCCGGTTAGGGTCGACACGTGAGTGAGCGGGGGCTGACGACCGACGGCAGCGTGCTCGGCCTGGCCGGCCGGCGCGAGACCACCCGCACCTGGGCCAACCTGGTCACCGCGATCCGCACCCTCATCGCCGTCCCGCTGGCCATGGCGGCCGCGGTACAGGCCTCACCCGAGCTGCTGATCGCGGGGTACCTGACCTACTGGATCGGCGACATCGCGGACGGCGCGATCGCCCGGGCTCTGGACCAGGAGACCCGCATCGGCGCGGTGCTCGACATCGTCGCCGACCGAGCCTGCGGAGCGTGCTGTGCGCTGGCGCTGGGGGTGATCCGGCCCGAGCTGTGGCCGGCGTTGGCGATCTTCCTGCTGCAGTTCATGGTGCTGGACGGCGCGCTGTCGCTGTCGTTCCTGCGCTGGCCGGTGAAGGGCCCCAACGACTTCTACCTGATCGACCGGATCATCTTCCGCTGGAACTGGTCCAAGCCGGCCAAGGCGCTGAACACCGCCGGCGTGATCCTCGCCGCCGCCGCCGACCAGCCGGTTCTGGCCGTCGTGATCGCCCTGGCCCAAGTAGCCGTCAAGGCCTACTCCACACACCGCCTGCTCCAGCTCACCCCTGACCCCCAACCCTGACCCCCAACCCTGACCCCCAAACCCGCTCATGCTCCGCGGGTGACCGCCCATGCTCCGCAGCCGACGCATGTCGGGGCCGTTCCCGGCCCTCGGAACGTCACCCGCGGAGCATGAGCGGGTTCCGGGTGGTTCAGGGGGTGCGGAGGTTCTCGATGGACGCCGCTGCGCTGACCTCGCCGCGCAGCACCCGACTCACCACCGTCGCGGCCAGCCATGCCAACCCACCAGCCACGATCACGGCCGCAGGCAGCGTCAGCCACACCGGCCACCCGATCGGTTCGACCCCGAGTCGGAAGATGAGTCCGGTCGCCACCCATCCGAGGACGGCGCCGGCAACACACGGTGGCACGGCCGCAGCACGCAGCTGGCGCGCAACCAGGCTCTCGACCAGGTGTTGCGAGGCACCGAGCGCCACCAGGGATGCCGTGGGCCGGCGGGAGTCGAGCACCTGCTCCACCGTGCCGCTCATCATGGAGGCGGCCGCGACCACGGCGACCACCACCGTGGCCGCCCCGGCGAGAGCGAACCCGCCCAGGTAGAACCCCAGGTCGTACTCGCCGCCGTGCAGGTTGTCCTGCACCAGCGAGGCCGACCCGACGAGGCACACCGCGAGGGTGACACCGCAGGCGAGCAGCACCCCGGCCACCCGCCCGGGGGTCCAGGGGTCGGCGACCAGGCGTCGTCCGACGATGCGTTCGGCCACGTCCGGGGATCTCAGGCGGCGGCGTCCGAGCAGAACCATGATCGCCGGGCCGGTCGTGATCGCCGCCCCGGCCAGTCCGAGGGGGAACGTCAGGGTCGCCAGATCGCGCAGACCGTCGACCCGGGCCAGCATGAACCCGGCAACGGCCGCCAGCAGGTAACCGATCGGCACCAGGAGTGCCCGCCGCCGGAACGGGCGCGGTCCACGCCGCACCACCCCCAGCGGGCTGACGACCGACGGGTCGACCGCCCGTCCGGCACGAGCGGACGACGCCGCCACCACGACGATCATCACCAGAGCTGCCGCCGCCCATCCGGCCCCGAGCGCCGGACGAGCCGGCGGCAGCAGCTTCCAGCCCGGGGGTGGCATCACCCCGAGCAGTACCAGCAACACCGCATACGCCGGGCCGGCCAACAGGGCTCCCACCATCGCCGCCGGCAGCACCTCGCTCACGGCGATCCGGCGGCAGTCGGCCCGCGTCGCCCCGCTCAAGATCAGCGCCGCCAGCCGTCGTTCGCGCGCGGCCGCGCCGAACCGCACGAGCTGCAGGACCAGGACCACGACGGGGACGGCGAGCAGGAGCGCCGCTGCCATGACGCCAGCGCGCAGGCCAGGCTCGACCAGATAGGGCGCCAACTGCCAGCTCGGGACGACGGCGATCCCCTCCGCCACCGCCGTCCCGACGGATGGGTCCGCGACGGACTCGACCTCGGACTGGGTGAACATCAGCGCGATGCCCACCGACGCGATACCCAGCGTTCCGGCACCGGCTACGGCCGCCGCCAGCCAACGGTCGCGGGTGCGCTGAGTACCGGCGGCACGCACCGATCGACCGAGCTGCCAGGCCGCCCGCCACCGCTGACCCAGCGACGGGTTCGGGCCACCGGGCAGCGCGGCGCGCACCACGGCATCGGCGGCAGTCATCGCAACATCGCCATCGAGGCGATGGCGCCATCCACCAACCGCAGCTCGCGGTCGGCCACCGCGGCCACGGTGTTGTCATGAGTGATCATCACCAGGGCGGCGGCGCTGTCGCGGACCCGAGTCAGCAACAGCCCCAACAATTCCCGGCCGCCCGCGGTATCGAGGCTTCCGGTCGGCTCGTCGGCGAAGACCACGTGCGGCCCGGTGACCAGAGCGCGCGCGACGGCCACCCGTTGGGCCTGCCCGCCGGACAGCTCCGCCGGCAACATGCCGGCCACCTCGGCGGCCCCACACCGATCGAGCCAGTCGCGCGCCAGCTCGCGCGCGGCGTCCGGGGGTTCACCTTCGAGCAACAGCGGCAAAGCCACGTTGTCGAGCGCGTCGAGCTCACCCACCAGTTGGCCGAACTGCAGCACGATGCCCACCTGTCGCCGGCGCAGGCGAGCACGCTCGGCGTCGCTGATCCGTGCCAGATCGTGGCCGAGCAACTGCACCCGTCCGGTCTGGGCGACCATGAGGCCGGCGGCGAGGTGCAACAGGGTCGACTTGCCCGAACCACTGGGCCCGGTGATCGCGACCACCTCGCCGGCCTGGACCTCGAGGTCGACCCCGCGCAGGGCGACCGTGGAGCGGTAGGCGTGTTGAACCCGCTCGAGCGACAGCGCCGGAGTGGTCGTCATGACAGATCGTCGGTCCTCTCCCGGTGGGGGGCGTGCGCCAGCAGGTGGCCGGCTGCCTCGAGCCAGCGCAGGTCGGCGTCCAGGTGGGTGATCGCGTGTTCGCGGATCAGGGTGGTGGCCGGGTGCGCGGCCGACGCCGACGCCGAGGTGGCGACGGCTTGTTCGGTCAGGGTGCGCAGCCGTCGCAGCAACACCTCGCGCTGGCGAGCGACCAGCCCGGCCGGGTCGCGATCGGTTCTGATGGCCGCGATCAGCTTGCGGATCATCTCTTCCGCGGCGGGCGGCGGGGCGTCCACCGGCTCGGCGAGCCAATCGGTCATCCGATCACGGCCGGCCCCGGTCAGCTCGTAGATCGTGCGCTCGGGACCACCCCCGGTCTCGACGTGCGCCACTGCCACGAGCCCGTCGCGCTCGAGCCGACCCAGGGTGGCGTAGACCTGTGCATAGGCCAGGGGGCGGGCATCGAGGAACCACTCGTCGTGATGGCGCTTCAGGTCATACCCATGGCGCGGCCCGCCGTCCAGCAGCGCCAGCATCACCTCGCCCAGTGCCATGGGCCGACTATACACACGATGTATTCATTCAGTGAATAGCTTGCGTCACGCCTGCGCCCTGTCATCAGTACCGGCGTCACCAGTACCGGCCCCAAACCGGCTCATGCTCCGCAGGTGATGCGTCCCGAGCCGAAATCGGCCCGACAACGCGGTCCCTGCGGAGCATGAGCAGTCACCCGCGGAGCATGAGCGGGTTGGGTTGGTTGGGTTGGGGTGGGGTGGTTGGGGTGGGTCAGTTGTGGCGGAGGAGGATGGGGGTCAGGGCCTCCAGGACGCCGGGGTCCTCGATGGTGCTGGGGACCGCAGGAGTCTTGCCGTCCGCGATCTCGCGCATGGTCTTGCGCAGGATCTTGCCCGAGCGGGTCTTGGGCAGCGCCTTGACCACGTCGATCTCGCGCAACGCCGCGACCGCACCGATCTGCTGGCGCACCAGCGCGACGAGCTCCTGACGCAGCGTCTCGGGGTCGATCTCGAGACCGGCCTTCAGGACGACGAACCCGCGCGGGATCTGACCCTTGAGCTGATCGGCCACACCGACCACGGCGCACTCGGCGACCGCGGGGTGGTGCGCGAGCACGGCCTCCATCGAGCCCGTCGAGAGCCGGTGGCCGGCGACGTTGATGACGTCGTCGGTGCGGCCCATGACGTAGACGTAGCCGTCGGCGTCCTTGAAGCCACCGTCACCGGTCAGGTACCACCCCGGGAACGTGGTCATGTAGCTGGTGTCGTACCGCTCGTCGTCCTGCCACAACGTCGGCAGACAGCCCGGGGGCAGCGGCATCTTGATGCAGATCGAGCCCTCTTCGTCGGCGCCCAGCACCTGGCCGGTCTCGTCCAGCACCTGGACGTCGTAGCCCGGCACCGGCACGGACGGCGAGCCTGCCTTGATCGGCAGCGGGTCGAGCCCACGCAGGTTCGCGCAGATCGCCCAGCCGGTCTCGGTCTGCCACCAGTGATCGACCACGGGCATGCCGAGCACCTCGGTGGCCCACTCGTAGGTGTCGGGGTCGAGTCGCTCCCCCGCCAGGAACAGGGTGCGCATGCACGACATGTCGTACCGCTTCAGGTGTGAGGCGTCCGGGTCCTCCTTCTTGATGGCCCGGAACGCGGTCGGCGCGGTGAACAGCGCACTGATGCCGTACTCGGAGATGACCCGCCAGAAGGCCCCGGCGTCCGGGGTGCCGATCGGCTTGCCCTCGTAGACCATCGTCGTGCACCCGGCCAGCAGCGGCCCGTAGACGATGTAGGAGTGACCCACCACCCAGCCGACGTCGCTGGCGGCCCAGAACACCTCGCCCGGGTTGATGTCGTAGATGTTCTTCATCGACCAGTGCAACGCGACGGCGTGCCCGCCGTTGTCGCGCACGATGCCCTTGGGCTTACCGGTCGTGCCCGAGGTGTAGAGGATGTACAGCGGGTCGGTGGCCCCGACCGCCACCGCCTCGGCGGGAGCGATCGCGTCCGAGGCCATCGCAGCCGCCCAGTCGACGTCGTTCGGACCCATCTCGGCGACCGACTGCGGCCGCTGCAAGATGATCGTCTTCTCGGGCTTGGACTGCGCCAGCTCGATGGCGGCGTCCAGCATCGGCTTGTACGGGATCACCCGCGAGGTCTCGATGCCGCAGGAGGCCGACACGATCACCTTGGGGGTGGCGTCGTCGATCCGGATCGCCAGCTCGTTCGGCGCGAAGCCGCCGAAGACCACGGAGTGGATCGCGCCGAGGCGGGCACAGGCGAGCATGGCGATGACGGCCTCGGGCACCATCGGCATGTAGACGACCACCCGGTCGCCCTTCTCGACACCCTGGCTGCGCAGCACGCCGGCGAACTTGGCCACCTGCTCGAGCAACTCGGAGTAGGTGTAGGTGCGCTTGGTGCCGGTGACCGGCGAGTCGTAGATCAGCGCGAGCTGGTCGGCCCGGCCATTGATCACGTGGCGGTCCAGTGCGTTGTAGCAGGTGTTCAGGACCCCATCGGGGAACCACTTGTAGAACGGGGGGTTCGAGTCGTCGAGCACCTGGGTCGGCGCCTGCACCCAGTCGATCCCCTTGGCCGCCTCACCCCAGAACCCGCTCGGGTCCTCGATGCTGCGGCGGAAGGCCGCTTCGTATGCCCCAGTACCAACCTGCGTGGAAGTCATTCGCGCTCCTGTGCGCTCGTCATCCCTGGCTTGATCGACGCACCACCCCAGGGATGCTTCCTCGCATCGTGTGCACCCCAACGGTTCGACTCGATCGTCAACGCCCGTCTCGTGCGCCATCGTCGCGGGCGCGGGCCGCGGCGGGATAGGCCAGAGCGGTGAGGTAACTCACTCACGCGACGAGTGGCCGCGACTCACACAACGCCGTTCAATTCCCCGGACATTGGTCCCAGAACCACTCAGACCGCCGCGACCACCAGCAGTTCGACCACCCGGTCGAGGAAGGCATCCACCGAGGCCTCGCGGTACCCGCGAGCGCCCCGACGGCTCTTGAACACCGCCAGCCGGACGGCGTCCGGCTGCAGCGGGCGGCCGCTGGCGAAGGCGTCCTCGATCCGTCGGCAGAGATCGTCGACCTGCTCGATGTCGTAGGTGAGCTCGAGCCCGGTACCCCGCGGGAAGCGCTGGCCGTCGCTGCGCGCGAGCTGAGCCCGCAGCGACTGCTCCTGGCTGCGCAACTGGGTCTGCCAGCCGCTGCTGCCGGCGCGCTCCTCGCCACGGTGCTTCTCGCGGCGGGCAAAGGCATCCTCGATGCGGTCGAGCGCGGCGTCCACGGCCTCGACGTCGTACCCCCCACGCACCAGGTCGAAGCCGACGGTGCGCACGTGCCAGGAGGTCATCGTCCCGCCGCGCCCACCGTCCTCATAGGCCGCCCGCGCCCGGGCCAGGAACGCCTCGACCTGCTCGGCGTCGTAACCCTTCGCCAGCCGGCTCGCCCGGGGAAACGTGTCGGTCACGGCGTTGATTGTGCCAAACGCTGGGCCCTGGTCGAACCACCTGCGGCGAGCTGACCGCACGCGCCGTCGATCTCGCGGCCTCGAGTGTCACGAATCGTTGTCGTGACACCGGCCTCGCGCAGGGTCTGGACGAACCGATCGGCGACCGACGGCTCGCTCGCGGTCCACCGCGATCCAGGGGTGGGATTGAGGGGGATCGGGTTGATGTGCACCCAGCCCCGCCCCCGTCGATTGAGTTCTCCGGCCAGTTTCTTGGCCCGCCAGGCCTGGTCGTTCACGTCCCGGATCAGCGCGTACTCGATGCTCACCCGGCGTCCGGTGGCCCCGGCATAGCGGCGCGCGGCGTCCAGAACCTCGGTCACCGGCCACCGCGTGTTGACCGGAACCAGTTCGTCGCGCAGCGTGTCGTCCGGCGCGTGCAGCGACAACGCCAGCGTCAGCGGCAGGCCTTCGGCCGCCAACCGGTCGATGGCCGGCACCAATCCCACGGTCGAGACCGTCACGCCCCGCGCCGACAACCCCAGCCCCGCGGGAACCGGCGCGGTCAGCGCCCGGACCGCGGTCATCAGGGCGCGGTAGTTGGCCAGCGGCTCCCCCATGCCCATGAACACCACGTTGCTCACCCGCGGGCCCCCCACCCGCGCCTGGACGCGGGCCGCCGACACCACCTGTTCGACGATCTCGGCGGCGCTCAGGTTGCGTTCCAGGCCCCCCTGGCCGGTGGCACAGAACGGGCAGCCCATGCCGCAACCGGCCTGGCTGGAGGCGCACACGGTGACCCGCTCGGGGTAGCGCATCAGGACGCTCTCGACCAGCGAGCCGTCGAACAACTGCCACACGGTCTTGACCGTCTGGTCGTTGTCGCAGGTCAACTCCCGCACCGGAGTGAGCAACCAGGGCAGCATGGCCGCCGCCAGCCGCTGCCGGGCCGCCGCGGGAAGGTCGGTCATCGCCTCGGCCCCGGCGCCGTCCGGCCCGACGCCGACCAGGTGCTCGAAGTAGTGCACCGAGAGCTGGCGTGCCCGAAAACCCTTGTCACCCAGGGCGATGACGGCCTCGGCGCGTTCGGCCTCGGTCAGATCGGCCAGGTGCCGAGGGGGACGAGTCGCCCGGCCACCGGACGGCGCAGCCACCTCGAGCCCGACCGGCACCTTCACGTGACGGGGACCAGGTAGGCCAGCAGCAGGAAACTGGCCGGGGCGGTGAGCAGCAGCGAGTCGAGCCGGTCCATCATGCCGCCGTGCCCCGGCAACACACTGCCCATGTCCTTGACCCCCAGGTCGCGCTTGAGCAGCGACTCGGCCAGGTCACCGATGGTCGCCGTGACGGCCACCGCGGCACCGACCACCGAGCCGGCCCACCACGGGCCGTGCAGCAGCACGATGACCCCGGCCGTCGCCACGATCATGCAGGCGAGCACCGAGCCGGCCAGCCCCTCCCAGGACTTGCGCGGGCTCACGCTGGGCGCGAGCGGGTGCCGACCGAACCGGACCCCCGCGGCCAGACCGCCGATGTCACTGGCCACGGTCACCGCGATGAAGACGATGACGCG
The DNA here is from genome assembly GCA_016713225.1 of Kineosporiaceae bacterium. Classification (NCBI taxonomy): domain Bacteria; kingdom Bacillati; phylum Actinomycetota; class Actinomycetes; order Kineosporiales; family Kineosporiaceae; species Kineosporiaceae bacterium. Next base: position 241,160 of record JADJPO010000003.1, on the reverse strand, counting down.
CATCGCGCCGTCCGGCGCTGCCAGCATGACGATCGAGAAGGCGGCCATGAACGGCACGTAGGCCGCCGTGAACACCCCCGCCGAGATGTCGCGCGCAGCGCCGTCCAGACCGTCGATGATGCGCCACAACAGCACCCCGAAGGCGGTCAGCGCGAAGGCGACCAGCAGGCCCTCCTCCCGGGCCACGTAGGCCGAGACGAGCATGCCGAGCGCGCCGACGACCAGCGGCACCACCGGGATCTGGATCCGCTTGGCGGCCAGCGCCCCGGCCATCTCCCACAGCGCGATGACCACCGCGGCCGACACCAGGCCGACGAAGGCCTCCTTGCGGAACAACAGCGAGGCCAGGACGGCGCCGCCCAGCGCCGCGCCGACGGCGATGGCCATCGGCAGGTTACGACCCGCACGACTGGACGCCGAGCCCGACCGGCCGGCAGCGCCACCGGACGGCGCGCCGCCACCTCGGGCACGTCGGCGGGGCGAGTCCTGGGTACGGGCGGCAGCACCGGCCCGCGGCAGCAGCTGGGTCTCCTCGTCGCGGACGGCGTCTGCGGCCGCCCGGTCGAGGTCGAGGGGTTCCGGCGAGGGATCGGCGGTGGACACGACCTGCGGAGCGACGTCGGGCGCACCGACGATGCGCAACGAAGCGCTCGGCGTCGGGTCGAACGAGACCGGCGGGGTCGACAGGATGCGCCGCTGACCGGCGGTCGGCCCGGTCCGGGTGCGTTCGGCCAGTCGCAGCGCACCGGTCCGGGGGTCGGAGGCCCGGGGGTCTGGGGTGCCGGCGTCGGGGGTGCGGGTCTGCGGCGCAGCGGCCGGGGTCGCCCAGGGAGCCGGGTCGGGCGTCGCCGGCCGCGTCAGGGTGGGCATCGGCCCGGTGGGGAGCAACCGGGGCGGTAGGAAGCCGGAACCGTCGTCATCGACCAGCGAGATGCTGCGTGGGCCGGTCTCGGTGGCCGAGACATCGGGCAGGGAGATGACGCGCGGGGCCTCGAAGGGGGCGGTGCGCTCGGCGCTCAACCTCGGGCCCGAGGCGGCGCGGGTCGCCCGTTCGGCCCGCTGACCGCGCAGGGTGCGGCGGCTGGGCAGCGGTTCGCCACCGATCAGGGGGTCGTGGGCGCTCATACCTCGAGCAGCTCACTCTCTTTGTGCTTGAGCAGGTCGTCGATGGCCTCGACGTGACGCTTGGTCACCTGCTCGAGTTCCTTCTCGGCGCGGTTGACCTCGTCCTCGCCGGCCTCGCCGTCCTTGTTGATGCGGTCGAGCTCCTCCTTGGCCCGGCGCCGGATGTTGCGCACCGAGACCCGGGCCTCCTCGGCCTTGTGGCGGGCGATCTTGATGTAGTCCCGGCGGCGCTCCTCGGTCAGCTGGGGCAGCACCAGCCGGATCACCACGCCGTCGTTGGACGGGTTCACGCCGAGGTCGGAGTCGCGCAGCGCCCGCTCGATCGCACCCATGGAGCCCTTGTCGTAGGGCGAGACCAGCACGGTGCGCGCCTCGGGGGTCTGGAACGAGGCGAGCTGCTGCAACGGCGTCGGGGCACCGTAGTAGTCGACCAGGATCTTGTTGAACATCGCCGGGTTGGCCCGCCCGGTGCGGATCCCCGCGAAGTCCTCCTTGGCGACCTCGATCGCCTTCTCCATCTTCTCTTCGGCCTCGAAGAGAGTCTCGTCGATCACAGCTGCTCCCTGGTGTGCCAACGGGGTGATTGCACGAGCCGGTGAGGTGGACCGGTCAGGTGGCCGAAACCAGCGTGCCGATCCTCTCACCTCGGACGGCACGCACGACATTGCCTTCGCCCTCCATACCGAACACGATCATCGGCATGTCGTTCTCCATGCAGAGGGCGAACGCCGTGGCATCCGCCACCTTCAGATTGCGTGACAAAGCCTCACTGAACGTGATGTGTTCGAGCCGCGTCGCGGTGGGGTCGAGCCGCGGGTCCGCGGTGTAGACGCCGTCCACCCCGTACTTGCCCATCAGGATCACCTCGCAGTGGGTCTCCAGCGCGCGCTGGGCCGCGACGGTGTCGGTGGAGAAGAACGGCATCCCGGCGCCGGCGCCGAAGATGACCACCCGCCCCTTCTCGAGGTGGCGGATCGCGCGGCGCGGGATGTAGGCCTCGGCGACCTGGCCCATGGTGATCGCGGTCTGCACCCGGGTGTCGATGCCTTCCTTCTCCAGGAAGTCCTGCAGCGCCAGGCAGTTCATCACGATGCCGAGCATGCCCATGTAGTCGGCGCGGGCGCGGTCCATGCCCCGCTGCTGCAATTCGGCGCCGCGGAAGAAGTTGCCGCCACCGATCACCACCGCGACCTGGACGCCCGATTGCACCGCCTGGGCAACCTCCTTGGCGATCGCCTTGACCACGTCCGGATCGACGCCGACCTTGCCCCCGCCGAAGGCCTCGCCCGAGAGCTTCAGCAGGACTCGGTGGTACCTCAGATCGTCCGTCGTGTCCTGCATCTGGTCGGGCATGGGCTCAGTCTGCCAGGTCCGTGAGGGCCTGGATGCACGCCGAACGGCCGCCACCCCCGAGGGGGTGACGACCGTCTGCGTGACGTTCGGCGAGCGGTGGCGCTCAGGCGCCGACCTGGAACCGAGCGTAGGCCTGGGCGGCCACACCGGCCTCGGTCAGCACCTGCTTGACCGTCTTGGTCTGGTCCTTGGCGAACTTCTGCTCCAGCAGGACGACGTCCTTGAAGAACGCGTCCACCCGGCCCTCGACGATGCGCGGCAGGGCCTGCTCGGGCTTGCCCTCCTCGCGCGACTTCTCCTCGGCGATGTGGCGCTCGGCAGCCACCACGTCGGCCGGCACGGCCTCCCGGGTGAGGTAGGCCGGCTTCATCGCCGCGGCGTGCATCGCGACGTCCCGGGCGACCGCCACGTTCGCGGCGTCACCCTCGACGCCGACCAGGACGCCGATCTGCGGGGGCAGATCGGGGCTGGTGCGGTGCAGGTAGCTGGCCACGTGCGGGGCCTCCACCCGGGCCACGCCGCGCACCTCGATCTTCTCGCCGATGGTGCCGGTGGCGTCGGTGATCAGCTGGGCCACGGTCTGGCCGGGGGCCACCTCGCTGGCCAGCAGCTCCTCGACGGTCGTCGCCTTGATGGCGACGGCCTGGTCGAGCACCCGCTGGGCCAGGGCCTGGAACGTGTCGCCCTTGGAGACGAAGTCGGTCTCGCAGTTGACCTCGACCAGGGTGCCCACGCCGTCGGCGACGTGCGCGGCCACCAGGCCGTTGGACGCCGTCCGGTCGGCCCGCTTCTCGGCAGTGGCCTGGCCCTTGATCCGCAGGAACTCGATCGCCTTCTCGAGGTCGCCGTCGTTCTCCTCGAGTGCCCGCTTGCAGTCCATCATTCCGGCGCCGGTGAGGTCACGCAGCTTCTTGACGTCGGCTGCGCTGATGTTCGCCATGGGGGTTCGGTACTCCTTCGATTCTGCGTCGTCCGTGGTCAGTTGGTCTCGGCGGGCGTCGGCTCGGCCTCGACGGGTGCCTCAGCAGGCGCCTCGGCGGGTGCCTCGGCCGGAGCCTCGGCAGGCGTCTCGGCGGAAGCCTCGACCACTGCCTCGACAGCTGCCGGTGCCTCGGCCTCGACGGGCGCGGCCTCAGCTGGCGCAGCAGCCTCGGCGGGAGCCTCGGCCGACCCGGCGAGCAGCTCGCGCTCCCACTCGGCCAGCGGCTCGTCGGCGGTGACCGCACCGGCGGTGGCGGCCTCGTTGCCCCGCGAGCGAGCCATCAGGCCCTCGGCCACGGCGTCGGCGACCACGCGGGTGAGCAGGGTGACCGACCGGATCGCGTCGTCGTTGCCCGGGATCTTGTAGTCGACCTCGTCCGGGTCGCAGTTGGTGTCGAGGATCGCCACGATCGGGATGTTGAGCTTGCGGGCCTCGTCGACCGCGAGGTGCTCTTTCTTGGTGTCGACGATCCACACCGCGCTCGGAACCCGGGCCATGTCCCGGATGCCACCGAGGGTCTTGGTCAGCTTGTCCTTCTCGCGGCGCAGGACCAGCAGTTCCTTCTTGGTCATGCCGGAGCCGGCGACGTCGTCGAAGTCGAGCAGCTCGAGCTCCTTGAGGCGCTGCAGCCGCTTGTGCACGGTCTGGAAGTTGGTGAGCATGCCACCCAGCCAGCGCTGGTTGACATACGGCATCCCGACCCGCGCGGCCTGCTCGGCGATCGGCTCCTGCGCCTGCTTCTTGGTGCCGACGAACAGGATCGTGCCGCCGTGGGCGACGGTCTCCTTGATGAAGTCGTAGGCGTTGTCGATGAACAGCAGCGACTGCTGCAGATCGATGATGTAGATGCCGTTGCGCTCGGTGAAGATGAACCGCTTCATCTTCGGGTTCCAGCGCCGGGTCTGGTGTCCGAAGTGGACGCCGCTCTCGAGGAGCTGGCGCATCGTGACGACAGCCATGATCTCTCGTGTCTCCTGATCGGTTGTCCGCGTCGTCCGGTCGGACGGCGCGCCAGGCGCCACGACGCACCAGAACCGCATCGGGCAGTGCCCGGATGAGGACCGATCGGTGCGCCCCGTCGGCGGATCGAGATCTCGATCCAGGTCCACAGACGGCCCGTGGCGCGGTGATGTCGGACCAGTACGCCCTGCAACTCACGCTGCAACACACACCGAACCGCGGGGGCATCCTACGGGCGTGGTGGCACGGTCACCAAAACGACCACGGCTGCGTAGAGTGCGCGCCATGGCAGCACGCAGCGCGCCCGACCACGGCAGGGTCGGCGGCGCCTGGCAGCGGGTCGCCCGGTCCTCCCGGTTGCTGCGCGAGGACGGCACGCTGGCCGCGACCATCTTCGCCGAGATGTCCGCCCTGGCGGTGCGTACCGGCGCGGTCAACCTGGGCCAGGGCTTTCCCGACACCGACGGGCCGGACGTCGTGCTGGAGGCAGCGGTGCGCGCCGTCCGAGGTGGGGCGAACCAGTACCCGCCCGGACGCGGCATCCCCGCATTGCGGGCTGCCATCGCCGCGCATCAGCAGCGGTTCTACGGCCTGGACGTCGACCCCGACCGCGAGGTGCTGGTGACCGTGGGGGCGACCGAGGCGATCGCGTCCGCCGTACTGGCGTTGTGCTCGCCGGGCGACGAGGTGGTGATGCTGGAGCCGTATTACGACTCCTACGCGGCCACCGTCGAGCTGGCCGGGGCGGTGCGCCGCACCGTGCCGCTGCGCTTTCCCGACTACACCCTGGACGTCGCGGCGCTGGCGGCCGCGTTCACCGACCGCACCCGACTGCTGCTGCTCAACTCGCCCCACAACCCGACCGGGCGGGTGCTGACCCGGGACGAGCTGACCGCGGTGGCCGAGCTGGCGATCCGGCACGACGTGATCGTGGTGACCGACGAGGTCTACGAGCACCTGGTCTTCGACGGCCTCGAGCACCTGCCGCTGGCGAGCCTGCCCGGAATGGCCGAGCGGACGCTGACCATCTCCTCGGCCGGCAAGACCTTCTCGGTGACGGGGTGGAAGATCGGCTGGATCACCGGCCCGGCAGACCTGATCGACGCCGTGACCACGATCAAGCAGTTCCTCAGTTACGTGTCGGGCGCACCGCTGCAGCCGGCGGTGGCCGAGGCGCTGGCGCTGCCCGACGAGGTCTACGCCGGCCTGACGTCCCGGCTGCAGGCCGGCCGCGACCAGTTGGTCGCGGGCCTGGCCGAGGCCGGGTTCACCGTGGCCCCGACCTCCGGCACCTACTTCGTCGTCGCCGACGCCGCTCCCCTGGGCTTCCCCGACTCGCTGGACTTCTGCCAACGGCTGCCCGACCTCGCCGGCGTGGTCGCCGTCCCGGTGCAGGTCTTCCACGACACCCCGGACGCCGCCGGCGCCCGCTCCCTGGTCCGCTTCGCCTTCTGCAAACGCCCCGAAGTGATCACCGAAGCCGTAACCCGCCTCACCACCGCCCTAACCTGACCCCCCAACCCCACCCCCCGGGATCCCCACCCCCAGGACCCCCACCCCCATGAGCGCAATGTCACGTTGCGCTCATCCAGCGAGTGCAACGTGACATTGCGCTCGCCGGGGATGAGCGTGAAGCCCTCAGTCGAGGTCGGGCAGGTCACGGAGAGTGGCGGCAGCGGCGTCCCGGACGCTCTGTGCCTCGGTCCGGTGCCGGACGGCGTCGCTCACCTCGATCAGGCGCGCGTCATCGTCCGCCTCGGCCTGGGCGAGGTCGGCCCGCAGCTGGGCCAGGCGGGTTCGAGCAGCCTCGGAGGCCTCCCGGGCACGCTGCACCGTGACGGTGGCCGTCTCGAGGTCGCGCTCGGCCCGGGCCAGGGCGAATTCGGCCTCGCGGCGAGCCCCCTCGAGACGTTCCCGCTCGGCGCGCTGACGGCGGGCCTGAGTGCGGGCGAGCTCGCCGTCGGACGTCGCGTCGTCACCGGCGGGGGTGGTGTCGGCGGGGGTGGCCTCGGCGGACCGACCGCCGCGGATCACAGCCAGCGGGACGCCCGTGGCGGTGCGGGCGACCGCATCGGCGATGTCGACGTCGCCGAAGCCGGAATAGGCCAGCGCCCGGGTCAGCGTGCCCGACCCGACCGCCTGGGTGGCCTCGGCGCTGGCCAGCGCCGCCACCACGGTGTCGCGTACCTGATCGAGCACGGACGGCGCGAGCCGCTGGCCGCCCTCGCTCGCCTGCTCGGCAGCGGCCTGGGTCATGGTGCGCAGGACGACGTCCCGCTCACCGCGCAGTGTGCGCAAGGCTGCGGCATCCAGTCGGGTCTGCGCCGAGCGCAGCCGTTCCCCCAGGTCGGTCAACTGCTCCACCAGATCGGGACGACGGCGCACCAGGTGGTTGACCGCCCATGCCGCCACGCTCGGTTTGCGCAGCGCGGCAATCTGTTTCGCGATCTCGGGCTCGCCGTCGGCCTTGGCCTGCTTCGCCAGACGTGAGCGGGTGGCCACGAAGTCGCCAGGCGCCGCTGCATAGACCTGCGCGGCGGCATCCTCGAGCCGGGACTCGCCGCCGGCGACGCCCTCACCCGTCATCTGCCCAGGCTAGAGGCTGTGCCGATCTGCACGGACCTGCACCGACCTGCACCGACCTCGCGACGGACCTCGCGACGGCGAGGACGTTGCGTCCCCAGATCGGCCAGGTCGTCCCACTGTCCACAGGACGCGAGGGGGCGGTGGCCCAGCGGGCGGCGGCGGGCGCATCGTCGGGACATGGCCGTTCGACGCTTCCTGATCGCCGTTGGTGTGTGTACCGCCGTCCTCGGGTGGGCCTTCCCGGATGGTGCCGCGGCGTTGGTTCCGGACGCGCCATCCGGGGGGCCCGCCGTGGTGGTCGACCGTGGTCCCACCGCGGCGGCGCCTTCCCCGCGTCCGGACGCCGCCGAGCCGGTGATACCCGGGCGCGCGTGGTCGTGGCCGCTGACGCCACCCCACCCGGTACTGGCCCGCTTCGCCCCCGGCCCACAGCGATGGTCGCCCGGTCACCGTGGCGTCGATCTGGGGGCCACCGCCGGGGCGGCTCTGCTCGCCCCCTCCGACGGCGTGGTGTCCTTCGCGGGCGCCGTCGCGGGTCGTGGGGTGCTGGTGATCAGCCATCCGAACGGGGTCCGCACCACCTATGAGCCCGTGGCCGCGCTGGTCGGAGTGGGTCACCCGGTGCGCTCGGGCCAGATCGTGGGCCGCGTGCTGGCCACCGGATCACATTGCGCTCAGGCGACGTGCCTGCACTGGGGCGCGCTGCGTGGGCAGACCTATCTCGACCCGCTGTCGCTGCTCGGCCTGCGGCCACCACCGGTGCTGCTCCCACTGCTCCCGCTGGTGCCGGTGGGGGTCAGGACCGCCGTGGCCGCTCCGGCGTCGCCGGGTCAGCCGGCCTCGGCGAGTTTGGCGCGCAGCTGCATCACGGCCTTGGTGTGCATCTGACAGATCCGCGATTCGGTGACCCCGAGCACCCGCCCGATCTCGGCCAACGTCAGCCCCTCGTAGTAGTAGAGGGTGATCACGATCTTCTCGCGTTCGGGCAGCTGGTTGATCGCCCGCGACAGGATGAACTTGGTCTCTTCTGCCTCGAAGGCAGTGACCGGGTCCTCGGCCTTGGTGTCCTCGAGGGTGTCGACGAGCGAGAGCTTGTCGCCCTTCTCCCCGCCGACGGTCAGCAGCTCGTCGAGCGCCACCACGTTCACGTACGAGACCTGGGAGAAGATCGAGTGCAGCTCCGGCAGGCTGATGCCCAGCCGGGCGGCGACCTCGACCTCGGTCGGGCTGCGGTGCAGCTCGGCCTCGAGGGTGGAGTAGGCGCGTTCGACCTCACGGGCCTTGTAGCGGATCGAGCGCGGGATCCAGTCGATGGCTCGCAGCTCGTCGATGATGGCGCCGCGGATCCGCGAGATGGCATAGGTCTCGAACTTGATCGCGCGTTCGATGTCGAACTTCTCGATGGCGTCGATCAGCCCGAAGATCCCGTAGGACACCAGGTCGGCCTGCTCGATGTTCGGCGGCAACCCGACGCCCACCCGGCCGGCCACATACTTGACCAGCGGCGAATAGTGCAGGATCAGCTGCTCGCGGGTGACGGGGTCAGCCGTCGCCTTGAACTCCACCCACAGCGCCCGCAGGGCTGCCTCGTTGGCGGCCACAGGGTCCACCTGGACCCTGACCTCGTTGGCGACCACTCGGCCGTTTCTCCCCTCTGCCCCGTGGGCGTGCGTTCGCCGCAGAGGTCCGCGCGCGTCACGCGCGGGGGTGCGCCTGACGATGCCCGGCACGCAACCGCTCGACCGAGACGTGCGTGTAGATCTGCGTTGTTGACAGCGTAGCGTGACCGAGCAACTCCTGTACGCTACGCAGGTCCGCGCCGCCGTCCAACAAGTGCGTCGCCGCCGAATGGCGTAACGCGTGAGGACCGATGTCCGGGGCGCCGGTCACCGACCCTGCCGCGCGGTGAACCACCTCGCGCACCTGACGCGGATCCACCCGCCCGCCGCGGCGGCCCAGGAACACCGCGTCGCGTGAGTCGGCGCGGCGGGGCATGACCGGCCGGCCGTCGTCCAGCCAGGCCTGCAGCGCACGGGCCGCGGGGACGCCGTAGGGCACCACCCGCTCCTTGCCTCCCTTGCCGAGCACCCGCAGGATCCGCCGGCCATGGTCGATGTCGGCCAGATCCAGACCGACCAGCTCACTGACCCGCACCCCGGTGGCGTAGAGCAGCTCGAGCAGGGCGCGATCGCGGACGGCGACCGCGACGTCGACCGACCCGGCCTCACCTCGCTCTCGGCCGGACTGCGCTGCCCGGACATCCGCCTCGGCCACATCGAGCAGTTCGGTGGCCTGACCCTGACGCAGCACCCCGGGCAGCACCCTGCCCGCCTTCGGCGAGCGCAGCCGCACGCCGGGGTCGGTCGGGATCCGCCCCGTGCGCGCCAACCAGCGCGTGAACGTGCGCGCGGACGCCGCCCGCCGGGCCAGGGTCGCGCGAGCCAGCCCCTCGGCGCTCATCCCTGCGAGCCAGGACCGCAGCAGCGCCAGATCGATCAGCGCCAGATCGATCAGCGCCGAGTCGATCAGGGCCGAGTCGATCAGCGCGGGGTCGTCCCGGGGCACCTCGATCGCCTCGTCGGGCGTGGCACCAGGCGATCGGCTCGCCGCGAAGGCCAGCAGGTGCCGGATGTCGGTCAGGTAGGCCCGGCGCGTGTGCTCCGATCGACCGCTCTCGAGCCGGAGGTGATCACCGTAGGCGGCCAGCAGCGGCTCGACGGCGGTCTCCATCTGCCCACGGTGGCCTGCCGACCCGCTGCCCACAAGACGGCGCGCTCACCCGAGCGCCCGCGAGCCGCGGGAGGAGTCCCGGGACGGGCGGGGCGAGCGAACCCAGTGCCCGTGAACCCCGATCACCAGGCCGTGGCCGACCAACCACGCCAACACCGGACGCACCGTGGCCGGCTCCAGACCGGCACTGCGGCTGATCGCGTCCAGACTGACCGGCTTGCGCACCGGCACGAACTCGTAGACCCGCAGCTGTTCGGCAGTCAGCCCGTCGTGGGGCTCGGGCACCACCACCGGCTCCGGCGCAACCGCGTCCCCGATCGCGGAGGCCAACTCGACCACCTCGCCGGCGTCGCAGACACAGACCGCGCCGTTGCGCAGCAACCGGTGGCACCCGGCCGACAGCGCCGACGTCACCGGCCCGGGGCAGGCGCCCACCGGACGGCCCAGCCCGAGGGCGTGGTTGGCGGTGTTCTGTGCACCCGAACGCCATGCCGCCTCGACCACCACGGTGGTGGTCGCCATGGCGGCGATCAGCCGGTTGCGTTGCAGGAACCGGAATCGGGTCGGGGAAGAGCCGGGCGGCACCTCGCTGAGCACGCAGCCCTGCTCGGCAACCTGCCGCAGCAAACGGTCGTTGCCGCTGGGGTAGAACCGGTCGATGCCGTTCGCCAGCACCGCGAGCGTGCGGCCCTGGGCGGCCAGGGCCACCCGATGCGCCGCAGCGTCGATGCCGTAGGCGCCACCGGAGATCACGGTGAACCCCGCCTCCACACACCCGAGCACGATCGACGAGGTCAGGTCCGTGCCGTAGTAGGTGGCGGTCCGAGCACCGACCACCGCCACCGAGCGCGCACAGGACGGCGCCACCGGCATCGGCCCACGCACCCACAGGCACACCGGTCGGCTGATGCCCAGGTCGTCCAGTCCCACCGGCCAGTCCGGATCACCCGGGACGAGCACGCCCCCGCCGAATCGGGCCGCCACCGTCAGGTCGCGCACCGGATCCACCTGGCTCAACCGGACCAACCATCGTTCGTGCACCCCCGGTGCCGCTGCGCCACGGTCGATCAGCAGCCGCAGTCCCTCACCCGCGCCATACTCCGCCACGAACGCCCAGGCGGCCACGTCACCGGGTTCGATCAACCGACTCCATGCCACCCGGCAGCCGCGATCGTCATCCGGGTCGTACCACTGCGGGAACCGCGATCCCGCGATCGCCGTCATGCCGCCACCCGGCCTTGACGCCGCATCATCACGGCCTGATCGACATCCTGGACGCCCGGTCTGTCGCGGCCCGCCAGATCCGCGAGGGTCCATGCCAGGCGCAGCATCCGGTCGTACCCGCGCATGGTCACCTCGCCGGTGTCGAACCGGACGTCCAACGGTCGGGTGACCGCCGCCGGCAGCTTGAGCGCCGTCCGCAGGTGGCTGCCGTCGACCGTGCCGTTGAGCCGCCACGGCGTCGCGACCAGTCGCTCGGCCTGTGCCGCCCGGGCCGCCTCGATCCGCACCCGGACCTGCCGGCTGGACTCGCCCCGGCTCGACACCAACAGGTCGGCCCGCGAGAGCCCACCGACCTCGATCTGCAGGTCGATCCGGTCGAGCAGCGGACCGGACAGTCGGCCCAGATATCGTCGGCGCGCCGCCGGGGTGCACGTACAGTCCATGCCCTTGCCCCACGAACGCCCGCACGGGCACGGGTTCGCGGCCAGCACCAGCTGGAACCGTGCCGGGTACCGCGCCGTCCCCTGCACCCGGTGCAGCGTGAGCACGCCTTGTTCGAGCGGCTGACGCAGGGCGTCGAGGGCACGCTGTTCGAATTCCGCGGCCTCGTCCAGGAACAGCACGCCTCGGTGAGCGCGCGAGGCGGCGCCCGGCCGAGGCAATCCGCTGCCCCCACCGACCAGGGCCACCGGGGTACAGGTGTGGTGGGGATCCTCGAACGGCGGGCGTCGGATCAGTCCGGCGGCGGCGTCCAGGGTGCCCGAGACCGAGTGCACCGCGGTCACCTCCATCGCGGCGGCGTCGTCCAGATCGGGCAACAGGCCGGGCAACCGGGCGGCGAGCATCGTCTTGCCGGCGCCCGGTGGGCCGATCATGAGCATGTGGTGACCCCCGGCCGCCGCAACCTCCAGGGCGTGACGAGCCGTGCTCTGACCGACGACGTCCGCCAGGTCGGGCTCGGGCCGGGGCTCGAGCGGTAGCCCACCGTCCGGGTCGGGCTCCGGTTCGAACACCGGCTCACCGGTGTGCAGCGCGATGAGCTCGCCGAGGGTGGCCACCGAGACCACCTCGGCGCCGGGCACCAACCGGGCCTCGACGGCGTTGCCGCGCGGCACCACCACCCGCCGATGACCGGCCCGAACCGCCGCAGCCACCGCGGGCAACACTCCCCGTACCGGGTGCACCCGCCCGTCCAGGCCCAGCTCACCCAGGTGCACCCGGCGGGCGACCGAGTCGGGATCGGCCCGGTCGCACGCCACGAGCAGCGCCGCCGCCACGGCCAGGTCGAACGCCGAGCCCCGCTTGGGAAGGTCGGCCGGCGACAGGTTCACCGTGATGCGCCGTGAGGGCAACGGCGCCCGGGCGTTGGACAGCGCGGCCCGAACCCGGTCACGCGACTCGGTCAGTGAGGTGTCCGGCAGCCCGACCAACACGAAGGCCGGCAGCCCCTCCGCGATGTCGGCCTCGACGGCGATCAGGTGTCCGGTCAGCCCGACCAGGGCCACGCAGTGACTACGTCCGAGGGCCACTCAGATCACTGCCTTGAGGTGCTCGATCCGGGGCCCGCCGCGGCGGGGCACGGTCACGGCCACGACGTCGAAGCGCACCTGCCCGAACCACCGGTCCTGCCCCGCCAGCCAGGTCGCGGCCAGTCGGTGCAACCGGGCCAGCTTCAGCGGTGTGACGGCGTCCAACGGACCACCCGCCCGCAGCGATCGACGGGTCTTGACCTCGCAGATCACCAGGGTGTGCGTCGGGCCGTTCTCGTCGCCCTCCTCGGCGATGATGTCGACCTCGCCCCAGCGGCACCGCCAGCGTTGCGCCAGGATGCGCATGCCGGCCTCGGTCAGATGCCGAGCCGCGATCCTCTCGCCGTACTCACCCAGTGCCTGGGTCCCTGATACCTGCCCCGCCGACTGCGTGGACGCCACGGTGACCACCTCCGCGGGCCAGCCAAGCCCGCCGGGGCCTGGTCGCGCCTGCGGTGATCCGCAGCCTGTGGACGGTGGGACGACTCAGCGATTCTGTGCCCGCAACGAGGCGGACGTCGCGAGACGTCCAGTCCGTCGATCCGTCGAGACGATCCGTCGGGGCGATCAGTGCGGGAAGTCCGCCGACTTGGTCGGGTCGAACTCGCTCTTGGCCAACTCCTCCACGTTGACGTCCTTGAAGGTCACCACACGCACCGTCTTGACGAACCGGGCCGGACGGTAGACGTCCCACACCCAGGCGTCGTTCATGGTGACCTCGAAGTACACCTCGCCGGCGGCCGAGCGAACCTGCAGGTCGACCGAGTTGGCCAGGTAGAACCGGCGCTCGGTCTCGACCACGTAGGTGAACAAACCGACCACGTCGCGGTACTCGCGATAGAGCTGCAGCTCCATCTCGGTCTCGTAGTTCTCGAGGTCCTCCGCGCTCATGCCTGGTCCCGCTCCATGTTGGTCTCGCCTGATCTCGGTTGGTCTCGTCTGATTCTTGCCCGGAGTCTCGCCCGGACATCGTGGTGGTCGTCCCGATCGCAACCGGCTCCCCCGGTCGATCCATCTTGCCTCGTCACCCCGCCGCCCACCCACATCGACGCTCAGCCGGAGCCACCAATCCCCCGCCCACGCCCGCAACCGCCGGTGCGGCGCTCACCCCGCCACCGTCACGCCCAGCGCCGCGGCCGCCACCCCCACCACCACACTGACGCCCACGTTCCAGGCCGCCACCCGGCCCTCGCCTTCCTCGATCAGGTACAGCGTCTGAGCACCGAAGGTCGAATACGTGGTCAGTGCGCCACAGAACCCCGCTCCCAGCAGCGCCGCCAGCTGCGGTGGCTCCTGCACCGAGATCACCCCCAGCAGGAACGAGCCCACGAGGTTGACCACGAGGGTCCCCCAGGGGAACAGGCCCACCGGGCGCACGATCTCACGCGCGGACGCCAGCCGGTCGACGACGGCCGTCACCGAACGGTCGACCAGGTAGCGGGTGGGTGCCCCCACGGCGCCCCCCGCCACCACCAGCATCGCCGAGGTCATCGAGGTCACCCGCGGCCCACCCCCAACGCCCGGCGCGTCAGCACCGCGCCGGCCCAGACCGCGAGCACCGCGATCACCGGGGTTGCCACCAGGTAGGACGCGGCCACCAGCCACCGCCCGTCGCGCGCGAGCCGGCCGACGTCCACCGCGTACGCGGAGAACGTGGTGAACCCACCCAGGAATCCCGGCCCGAACAACGGCCTGACCCACCAGTGCTCCGGCCACCGGTGCGTCACCAGCACCGCGAGCACCCCGATGGCCGCGCAACCCACGGCGTTGACGGCCAGCGTGGTCAGCGGCCAGCCGCCCAGCGAACTCAGCACGAAGCGCGCCAGCGCCCCCGCGGCTCCCCCGACCGCCACCGCGGCGACCACCCCGAGTCGGGGGCCGCCGTCACGACGCCGTTCAGGCCGTCGGCGCACAGGCCTTGATGTTCCAGGACCGCCGGTGCCACTCACACGGACCCAGCTCGCGCAGCGCCGCTACGTGCTCGGGAGCGGCATACCCCTTGTTCTCGTGCCACCCGAACTCCGGGCGCTTGCTCGACAGCTCGACCATCAACGCGTCGCGTTCCACCTTGGCCAGCACACTGGCCGCGGCCACCGCCGCGCAGCGCAGATCAGCCTTGATCATGGTGGTCACCCGGGGCTCGGCCACCAGGTCGACCTCGGGTGCCGGCTCACGCACCACGTCCTGGCGCGCCCCCGTGGCCGGCGCGAGCTGCGGCAGGTCGAACAACACCTCGTCGTCGCTCGGCGCGCCCACCCCGTGCTCGACCCGTGCCAGGTCGATCACCGCAGGACGCAACCAGTTGTGCGATCCGTCCAGCAGGACGACGTCCGGCACCCGGGGCAGCGCCGCGAGCGCGCGTCGTCCGGCCAGTCGCAGTGCCGGGACGATGCCGTAGGCGTCGATCTCCCACGATTGCGCATGCCCCACGGCGAAGGCCGTGGCCCACCGTTGCAGCTTGGGCACCAACGCCTCGCGGGCGGCGGGCGTCAGCAGTTTGGAGTCGCGCACCCCCGCGGGCGCCGTCCGGGTCGAGGCGGTGATCAGGACGACGCCCACGCTCACCGGACCGGCGAGCGCGCCTCGGCCCACCTCGTCCATCCCGGCGACCACCTCGGCGCCCTCGCGCAGCAGCGCTCGTTCGTGACGCAAGGTCGGGACGCCGGCCCGCGGCCCGCGCGTGGTCTGCGCACGGGATGCCCGCGAGGCCCGGGACGTCGCCACGGCTCAGTCCTTCTCGGGCACCCGGGCGAAGGTCTCACCCGGACCGGCCACGCCACCGGCATGCCCCAACGGCCAGACCACGACGAAGGCCTTACCCACCACGTTGGAGACCGGCACGAAGGGGGCCTGAGGGTTGAGCCGCGAGTCCTTCGAGACGCTGCGATGGTCGCCCATCACCCACAGGCTGTCCTTCGGCACGGTCACCGTGAACGTCTGCAGACTGGGTTCGTCGTTCGGGTAGAGGTACGTCTCGTCCAGGGCCACACCATTGACGGTGAGCCGTTTCTGCGCGTCGCAACACACCACCGTGTCGCCCGGCAGCCCGATGACCCGCTTGATCAGGTGCTCGCCGGAGTCCTGCGGCAGCAACCCGACGAAGGTCAACGTGGTGCGCAGCGCCCGGCGCAGCCCACCGTCCCCGGGGTCCTCCACCGCGGGCAACCAGGTGCCCGGGTCCTTGAACACCACCACGTCGCCGTGGTGCAGGTCCAAGGGGCCGGGGGTGAGCTTGCTGACCACCACCCGATCGCCCACGAGCAGGCTGTTCTCCATGGACGGCGAGGGAATGTAGAACGCCTGCACCAGGAACGTCTTGATGATCAGCGAGAGCGTCAGCGCCATCGCCAGGACGACCACCAGCTCGGTGACCCCCGCCACGAGGGTCTGCAACGGCGTACGGGGGGCAGCCGGACGCCCCGGGTTGCCCCGGCCCCGGCGCCGCTCACCCCGACCCGTGTCACGAGCAGTGTTCCGAGTGTTCCGAGTGTTCCGAGCAGTGTTGCGACCAGTGCCATGGTCACCACCCCGGCGCTCCTCGCCGCGGCGACGGCTGCGCTCGCCGCTCGAGCCGCTCTCGGCCGCCACCGGCAGCGGCACCGGCCCACGACGCTCGGAGGTGCGCCGCTCACCGGAGTCGTGCCGAGGGCCGATCGGACCGCCGGGCCACGGCAGCTCATGGCCCGGATCACCCGGATCATGGCCCCGATCTGGACCTGGGCCGTTCCTCGGGTCGGGCGGCGGGCCGTACCCCGCTGGTTCGCTCACTGCGTCCCCTCCTGGCCCTGCCCCCGGCTCACGGACGACATCCGCCCCAGCGGCCACCACACCGAGACCACCCGTCCCACCACATGGTCCACCGGAACCATGCCACCACCGGGATCCCCGAGATGGGCCCGTGAGTCGGCCGAGTCGCTGCGGTCATCGCCCATGACCCACAGCCGCTCGGCAGGCACCCGGACGTCGAACCGGATCGTGCTGGGCGCCTCGCCGGGGGCGAGGTAGGGCTCGGTGAGCGCCACCCCGTCGACCGTGATGCGGCCCTGGGCATCGCAGCAGGTCACCCGCTCGCCCGGCAGCCCGACGATCCGCTTGACGAAATCGTCGCGTCCGACCGGGACGCCCACCGCGGCGGCGATGGCCCGCCCTGCCGCGACGAGCGCATTACGCGCCGGCGGAGGCGATGGCGCGAACACCCCGGCTCCGTCGAAGACGATGACGTCGCCACGCCGGAGATCGTGGGCACCGAGCCGCGAGGCGAGCACCCGCTCGCCCGGCCGCAGGGTGGGGCTCATCGACCCGCTGGGGATCACGAAGGACTGCACCAGGAAGGCCCGGACCGCGATCACCGCCACCGCGGCGACCAGCAGGATCACCAGCACCCGCGCAGCCGACGGCCGAGCCGCCACCTCGGCGGTCTGTGGTGTCACCGGGCGAACCGGCGGCGAGCCAGGACGGCGCCTGGTCGGCGTCAGTGCGCCGCGACGCTCTCGCGCTTCTCCTTGATCTTGGCGGCCTTGCCGCGCAGGGAGCGCAGGTAGTACAGCTTCGCCCGACGCACGTCGCCGCGGGTGACCACCTCGAGCTTCTCGATGATCGGGGAGTGCACCGGGAAGGTGCGCTCGACGCCGACCCCGAAGCTGACCTTGCGGACCGTGAAGGTCTCGCGCACACCGCCACCACTGCGGCGGATCACCACGCCCTGGAAGACCTGGATGCGGGAGCGGGTGCCCTCGACGACCTTGACGTGAACCTTGAGGGTGTCACCGGCGCGGAAGGCCGGGATGTCCTGCCGCAGCGAGACGGAGTCGATGCTGTCCAGGGTGTGCATGATGAGTCGCTCTCTCGCAGGTGCCACAGGTCATCCGCGGTGCTCGAAGGGGTTCGTCGGGTGCCGTCGTTCCGGGTAGCAGCCCCCCTGTGGCAGGGCACGCTCGGACGACAGGCAACGGTTGGTCAGTGTGCCACACCGGCCGGTGAGGCTCGAAATCGGCATCAGCCGACCCATCCCTCCTCGGCGAGCACCTCACGCTCGCGCGGGGTGGGCTCACGCTCGGCCAACCAGGCCGCGATCAGGTCCGGACGCCGTCGCGCGGTGCGCCGCAGCCGTTGCTCGTGGCGCCAGTCGGCCACTCTGGCGTGGTGACCGGAGGCGAGCACCTCGGGCACGTCCCGCCCACGCCAGGAAGCGGGGCGGGTGTAGACGGGATACTCGAGCAGGTGTCCCTCGTGGCTCTCCTCCACCAGGGACTCGGCGTTGCCGACCACCCCGGGCAGCAATCGCACCACGGCCTCGATCACCGCCAGCGCTGCCACCTCACCGCCGTTCAGGACGTAGTCGCCCAGGCTGACCGCTCGCACCGGCATGCGCCCGGCAGCGTCGTCCAGGACCCGCTCGTCGATGCCCTCGTACCGCCCGCAGGCGAACGCCAGCCAGTCCAGGCCGGCCAGGTCGTGGGCCATCGCCTGATCGAATCGCTGCCCCGAGGGGCTGGGTACCAGCAGCGTCGGGACCGCGCTCGTCCCATCGCTCGGACGATCACTCGGGGCAGTGCCGAGCAGGTGATCGAGGGCCTCGCCCCAGGGCTCGGGCCGCATCACCATGCCGGCCCCACCACCGGCGGGCGCGTCGTCCACGGTGCGATGCCGGTCGTGAGTGAAATCGCGCAGGTCGTGCACGGCGAGCTCGACCAGTCCGGACCGGCGCGCCTTGCCGATCAGGGACAGCTCGAGTGGCGCCAGGTACTCGGGGAAGATCGTGACGACGTCGATGCGCACGGCGGCCTCGGCTGATCCCTCAGTCGTCGTCGAGGTCGGACAGCAGGCCGGGTGGGGCGTCGATCACCACGCGCCCCCCGGCGATGTCGACCTCGGGCACCATCGCGGTGACCAGCGGCACCAACCGACGTTCGCCACCGGGTACCTCGACCTCGAGCAGGTCCTGGGCCGGCAGGTGCTCGACACCGACGACCCGCCCCAGGCTCTCCCCCGCCGGGTCGAGCGCCACCAGCCCGATCAGGTCGTGGTCGTACCAGGCGTCGTCCTCGGTGTCCGCCTCGGCCTCCGCCACGTCGAGCTCGAGCCGGACGCCGCGCAGCGCCTCGGCGGCGTTGCGGTCGGCGATCTCGGCGAACCCCAGCAGCCGGACGCCGTTGTGGTCGCGCGTGGCGGTCACGGTCAGGGTCTCGGGCAGACCGGGACGCGACGGTGCCAGGAACAGCACGGAGCCCGGGGCGAAGCGCGACTCGGGATCATCGGTGTGCACCTGAACGGTGACCTCACCACGAATCCCGTGCGCGCGCCCGACCCGGGCTACGAGCAGACGCAAGGTGCCGTCGACGTCAGCGGCCACGGTCGACGTCGACGACGTCGACCCGCACCGGCTTGCCGTCGGCCAATGCCTTGATCACCGTGCGCAACGCGGTGGCGGTGCGCCCGGAACGGCCGATGACACGGCCGAGGTCCTCCGGGTGGACCCGCACCTCGAGCAGGCTCCCGCGCCGCTGCGGCTTGGTGCGCACCTGGACGTCGTCCGGATGCGCCACGATTCCGCGGACCAGGTGCTCGAGCGCGTCGACCAGCATGCTCAGGCCTCGGCAGCCGCGGGCTCGGCGGGCGCTGCCTCGGCAGGTGCCTCGGCGGCGGGCACCTCGGCGGGTGCCTCGACCGGTGCGGCCTCGGCCTTCTCGGCGGCCGCCTTCTTCTTGGCCTTGGGCGTGGTGGCGGCCGCCTTGGGCTCGTTCATGGCCTCCTTGGCGGCGGCCTCGAACACGGCCTTCTTGTCCACCTTGGCCTCGGCGACCCTCAGGGTGCCCTCGGCGCCGGGCAGACCCTTGAACTTCTGCCAGTCACCGGTGATCTTCAGGATGGCGAGCACCTGCTCGGTCGGCTGCGCGCCGACACCCAGCCAGTACTGCGCGCGGGCCGAGTCGACCTCGATGGTCGAGGGCTCGTTGGTGGGGTGGTACTTGCCGATCTCCTCGATCGCCCGACCATCGCGCTTGGTGCGCGAGTCGGCGACGACGATGCGGTAATAGGGGGCGCGGATCTTGCCCATGCGCTTGAGGCGGATCTTGACGGCCACGAGTCGGAGTGCTCCAGATTCTGCTTCGGGTGAGCGGTGCCGGGCGCCGGGTGGGGACCGGGCGGACCGGGATTGCTCGAGACGGACACATCGGGAACGGAGAGAGGGGCCGCGCCTGACGGGTACGGCGAACCATTCTGCCAGACCCCGACGACGCCTCCGACCACCCCTCGGAGCAGGCCTCGGACCACCCCTCGGAGCAGGCTTCAGCCACTCAGGTCGAACACCACGGCGTCACCGCGATCCGTGCGGGTGATCCCCAGGCCCGACACGGGCGCGTCCCCGGCGCCCAGCCAGGAACCCGGGCCGGTTCGCGAACGCACCACGACCACCGTGCGCACGCCGTGGGCCTGCAACGCCGCCACGCTCGCGGCGTCCGGGAAGGTCGATGCCTGATCGCGCAACCGCTGCTGTTCGGCGGCGTTGAAGCCGCTGTCACCGTTGGCCACCACCGGCCACCCCTCGGTGGTCCAGAACATCAGGTGGTAGTCGGCCACCTGGCCCGAGGGCAGCAGCATGATCGGCTGGGGCAGCGCCGCCAGGTCGATCGGGGCCAGCGGCACGGTCCAGTGCGGAGTGCGGTCGAGACCCTCGACGTACACCCCCATCGACGGCACCGCCAACAACCCGACGATCACGATGCGGGTCAGCCAGTCCCGCCCCCGCAGGTACCCGGGGCTGGACTGCGACCTGCGCCAGGCGAGCTCCTCTCGGGTGTTCCACTCGCTCACCAGGGCCTCGGTGATCCGCGTGATCGCCCCGGCGGCGAGCAGGCACAGCCCGAGGGTCACCCAGATCATCAGCCGCCCGGGGGTGCGCAGGTGTTCCCACCCGGGCAGGTGGTCGTACAACGGCAGGTAGGTGTACCGGCCGCCCGCCGGACCCCGGGTGCCGATGGCGGCCACCGCCACGATCCCGGTGATCAGTCCCAGCACCAGCCGCCGACGCAGCGGCCACGCCGAGATGAACAGTCCGGCCACGCCGAGCCCGAGCAGCAGGATGCCCGGGGACATGTACATCTCCGGCGGCCACAGGTGACCGTCGATCTCGGCCCGCCACGGCGTCATCGACCCGGCCCACACCCGGTTGACCGAGTTGGCCGTCAACAGTCCGTACCAGGGCGGCGAGAACAGACCCAACATGCCCTCGACACGCTGCGCGTCGGGGTGCGCGGCCAGCACGCGCTGGTGCGGGATCGCCAGGAGGTAGGCCGCGGCGAGGAAGACCACTCCCCCGACCAGATCGGCCACCAGGATGCCGCGCAGCCGGCTCAGGCCCGCTCGACGTCGTCCGACGGCCAGCCAGCCGACGGTCCAGCCGAGCATGAGCAGGGCCAGGAAGTAGCCGAACCAGATCCCGGTGGCGAAGCCGTACGTCAGCTGCCACGCCGCGACCAGCCACCCGGCCAGCACCCAGCGGGCCCGCAACCGCTCCGGACGCCAGCCGTGCCGCAGCGACCAGGCGTGGCCGTGGGCCAGCAGCGCCGCCGACAGCGCGATCCCCCCGGTGGACAGAATGTTGATGTGGATCACCTGGGTGTCGCGCCAGGGCGCGAAGGCGAAACCGATCGCCGCCAGCGAGGCTGCCGGGACGGCGGCGCCGAGCACTCTGGCCAGCAGGTAGGCCCCCAGCGCAGCCATCGCCGTGGCCACCAGCAGGGCCAGGTTGAGCTGGGCCAGGGCACCCGCCTGGCCGGACGGCGTCACCCAGCTCAGCGGCAGGTAGCCCAGGACGACGTCGGTGTAGGCGAGGTTGTCGGGCGCCTGCGAGAAGGTGTTGGTGGTCCACATCCCGGAGGTGATCGAGGCGGGATCCTCACCGATCGCGTGACCCACCCAGGCCAGCTGCCAGGCGAAGTACAGGGGATCGCCGAAATCACCCGCGACGGTGGTGGTCAGCCCGGTCAGCAGCTTCCAGTCGCTGGCCAGGGTCGCCCCGACCGCGAGCAGCAGCGCCCAGAGAGCCTCGACCCGACGCGACATCAGGCGCCGAGGACGCGCCCGCGCAGCACGCTCAGTCTCGGGTGGGCCAGCGCGGCCACGTCGGCTCGGGGGTCGGCGTCCAGCACCAAAAGGTCGGCGCCGGCGCCCTCGTCGAGCCCGGGGCGCCCGAGCCACGACCGGGCGCCCCAGCACGCGCCGTCCAGGGCACTCGTGGCGGGCAGACCGGCGAGGACCAACTCGGCGACCTCCTCGGCGACCCGGCCGTGGGCGATGTTGCCGCCGGCGTCGGTGCCGACGAAGATCGGCAGCCCGGCGTCGAACGCCGCGCCGATGGTGGCGTAGCGCTGCTCGTGCAGCCGGCGCATGTGCGTGCCATAGGTGGGGAACTTGGCCCCGGCGGCATCGGCGAAGACCGTGAAGTTGTCGATGTTGATCAGCGTGGGCACGATCGCGACGCCGCGGGCCGCAGCCAACGCGATGGTCTCGCTGGTCAGCCCGCTGCCGTGCTCGATGCAGTCGATGCCGGCCTGGATCAGGTCCTCGAGGCAGTCCTCACCGAAGCAGTGAGCGGTGACCCGGGCGCCGGCCTCGTGGGCGGCGTCCATCGCCACCTTCAGGGCGTCGGCGGGCCAGCAGGGAGTCAGGTCGCCGACCTCGCGATCGATCCAGTCACCGACGATCTTCACCCAGCCGTCGCCCCGCGCGGCCTCGGCGCGGATGTGGTCGGCCAGTTCGTCCGGCTCGCTCTCGTGCGCCACGCCGCGGATGTAGCGCCCGGTGCGGGCGATGTGGCGGCCGGCTCGGATGATCCGGGGCAGGTCCTCGCGCTCGTCGATCCAGCGGGTGTCGACCGGCGAACCGGCGTCACGGATCAACATCGTCCCACCGGCCAGATCGGCTCGGGCTTGGTCCTCGGTGAGTTCGGCCGACGCCGTCACCTCGTGCGGATCGAGCCCGATGTGGCAGTGGGCATCCACCAGCCCGGGGATCACCCAGCCATCGGCCAGCTCGACCACGTCGGTGGCGTGTGACGGACGCTCGAAGGTGAGCCGCCCACCGATCACCCAGGCCTCGGCCACCTCGTCGTCCGGGCTCACCAGGACGTGACCGCTCAGATGCAGGACCGGCTCACCCATGGCGACAACCTAACCGCAGCGCCAGCCGAGATCGACCTCGACCCACGTGGAGATGATCTCTTCTCGCGCTCCACGGCCGAGGCTTCGTCGAGTTGACCACCGATGTCGGTGGTCAAACCCACGAACCCTCGGGGCGTTGTCCACAGATCGCGGTGAGCCCACCTCGTGCGCTGCCGGCGCATCCAGACTCGCTTCGTGCATGCTCGGCAAGACCTCTCCCCCGCCCTGCGGCGGCTGATCCAGATCCAGCAAGGTGTGGTCAGCCACCGGCAGCTGCTGGACGGCGGGCTGTCGCCCCGCGCGGTGGAACGCCTTGCCCGGCAATGGCATCGCATGGCCCGGGGCATCCACCTGGTCGGCATGGTCACCGACGAGCCGCCACTGATCGCACGGGTGTGGACGGGAGTCCTTCTCGGCGGGCCGGGGGCACGTGCCGCCCGTATCACCGCTGGGCTGCTCGACGGTCTGGCCGCCCCCGGTGAACGCTTCCGCGACCGCCACGGTCAGTGGCGGGTGACCGACGAGGAGATCGAGATCCTGGTTCCGGGCGGGCCACGCAGACCACGACCGGGTTACCTCTTCCTGCGGGAGAGCCCGGGCGTGCGCTTGCCATCCGCGGCACCGGAACCGCAGCGGACGCGCATCGAGGACTCGGTGCTGGACCTGTGCGCGATCGGCAACGAGGAGTCGGCCGTCATGTGGCTCACTCGCGCCAGTCAACGCCGGCTGACCACCCCCGGCAGACTGCGAGCACGCCTGCAGGAACGCCCCAACGCCACCTCGAGGGCCTGGATCGGCGACGTGCTCACCGACGCGGCGCACGGGGTGACCAGCAACCTCGAGCTTCATGCCCTGCGCGAGGTGTTCCGTCCCCACGGCCTTCCGATGCCGACCCTGCAACATCGCACCGGCACGGGGAACCGGGTCGCCGATGCGGCGATCCCGGCCTACCGGTTACTGATCGAGTTCGACGGCCGACTCGGGCACGTCGAAGAAGGCAGCTTTCGCGATCGTCTACGGGACAACGCACACACCCTCGACGGCTGGATCACCCTGCGCTTCGGCTGGGCCGACGTGCTCGCCGACCCCTGTGGCGTCGCGGCGATGATCGCGCAGGCACTGCACCTGCTCGGCTGGACCGGCGAGATCACCCGCTGCCCCCGGTGTCGGTGACCACGCACGGGGGGATCGCCGAGGCTTCGTCGAGTTGACCACCGATGTCGGGGGTCAACTCCACGAACCCTCGCGGGATGAGGCCGTCAGCGACCGAGGAACTTCTCGAAGCCCGGGGGCAACTCGAGGTTCGACGGGTCGATCGCGCCGGGGCCGTCCTGCCCGCCGAGGCCGCCCAGGATGCCGCCGGTCCCGGCCGCGCCGGAGGAGGTGCCCTCACGCGCCGCCCGTTCCTGCTGAGCACGCTTGGCCGGGTTGCCGGACTTGGCCTTGCCCTTGCGGGCCGGCGGAGCGGTGCGGCCACGGGACTTCTTGCCGCCGCCGACACCCGGCATGCCGGGCATGCCCATGCCGGGCATGCCGCCCATGCCGCGGCGCATCTGGCGCATCATCTTCTGTGCCTCGGTGAACCGCTCCATCAGCGTGTTCACCTCGCTGACCTGAACGCCCGACCCCTTGGCGATGCGCAACCGGCGCGAGCCGTTGAGGATCTTCGGCTGGCGGCGCTCCTGCGGCGTCATCGACTTGATGATCGCCTCGACCCGGTCCATCTCGCGCTCGTCGAAGTTCTCGAGCTGCTCACGCAACTCACCCATGCCGGGCAACATGCCGAGCATCTTCTTGATCGAGCCCATGTTCTTCAGCGCAGCCATCTGCTGCAGGAAGTCATCGAGGGTGAAGTCCTCGTCGGCGGCGAACTTGGCCGCCATCGCCTCGGCCTGCTCGGCGTCGAACGCCTTCTGCGCCTGCTCGATCAGGGTGAGCACGTCACCCATGTCGAGGATCCGCGAGGCCATGCGGTCGGGGTGGAACAGCTCGAACTCGTCGAGCTTCTCCCCCGTGGAGGCGAACAGGATCGGCTTTCCGGTGACCCCGACCACCGACAGCGCCGCACCACCACGGGCGTCGCCGTCCAGCTTCGAGAGCACCACGCCGGTGAAGCCCACGCCGTCCGCGAAGGCATTGGCGGTCGCGACGGCGTCCTGACCGATCATGGCGTCGACCACGAACAGGATCTCGTCAGGGTTGACGGCGTCGCGAATGGCGGCCGCCTGGGCCATCATCTCGGCGTCCACACCGAGGCGGCCTGCGGTGTCGACGACGACGACGTCGTACTGCTTCTCGATCGCGTACTCGACACCTTGGGCGGCGACCGCCACCGGATTGCCGACCCCGGCCGACGGATTGGCCAGCGCGCCGGATGCCGAGGTGCCCGGGTGTGGAGCGAACACCTTCACGCCGGCGCGTTCGCCGACCACGGTCAACTGGTCAACGGCGTTGGGGCGCTGCAGGTCACAGGCCACCAGCAGGGGGGTGTGGCCCTGCTCCTTGAGCCACCGGCCGAGCTTGCCGGCCAGGGTCGTCTTACCCGCACCCTGCAGACCCGCGAGCAGGATCACCGTGGGCGGCAGCTTCGCCAGTTGCAGTCGACGGGTCTCGCCACCGAGCACCGTGACCAGCTCGTCGTGCACGATCTGCACGACCTGCTGGGCCGGGTTGAGCGCCTGCGAGACCTCGGAGGACAGTGCCCGTTCGCGGATCTGGCCGCAGAACCCCCGGACGACGGGCAGCGCGACGTCGGCGTCCAGCAACGCGCGACGAATCTCGCGAATGGTGGCGTCGACGTCGGCCTCGGACAGCCGCCCCTTGCCGCGCAGGGACTTGAAGGTCGCGGTCAGCCGCTCAGACAGGTTCGCAAACACGGCTCCAGCCTAACCGGCGGACGATCCGGCGGGCCGCTGACCACCCGTGTCACCGGCTCCACCGAATACCTCATCGCCGCCGGGGACTTTTCGGCCCAAGCGATCGGAGCCGGGACAGACCGCCCCGCCGCACGTCACCGGGCCGGCGGCAGGTGCCCTAGGCTCGCGATGATCACAATTAGTAGGCGCGCGATTACTCTTCGAAGTCGATCGCGAGCCTCAGGCGGACGTCGACACAAGGGAGCAATTCATGAGGCCCACGCCCGGTTTCATCGGACGGGTAACCCGCCCGAGAACGCGACCACTGGCAGCTCTGGCGGCCGGCGCCCTCGCCGTCGGCGGGGTCCTCGGCACCGCGCTTCCCGCGGCCGCCGTCGGTGTGAGCGTCACCTCCACGACGACGAACAGCGCCGCCTCCGGCACCGCCACCCCGCTGGCCGGATTGGGCATCCACAACACCAGCGGAACCCAGCAGGTGTCGCTGGCCGCCGATCAGGGAAGCCTGACCCTGACCAGCCACGCCAACCTGACCCTGGCCTACGGCTACACCTGGGAGGGTCCGGAGCTCGCCTTCACCGGGGAAGAGGCCGACATCAACACCGCGCTGGCCACCGCCCAGTTCACCGCCGACGACTCGACCGACACCGCGCACATCTCCCTGGCCACCGCCCCGTACGCCGCGGGCAAGGCCTTCCTGGCGGCCAACGGGCACTACTACGAGTTCGTCGCGGGATCGGGCATCACCTGGACCAACGCCAAGGCCGATGCCGAGAACGCGACCTTCGGCGGGGTCAACGGCTACCTGGCCCAGATTCCCTCTGCCACGGTCAACCAGTTCATCTCGAGCAAGATCCAGAACGCCATCAACGTCTGGATCGGCGCTCAGGCCGCTGACGTGGGCGGCGTACGCACCTGGACCTGGTCCGGTGGTCCGCTGGACGGCGAGATGTTCACCCAGTGCTCCAACGCCAACGGCGCCTGCACCCACACCGGCGACTCCGACAAGTACCAGTCCTGGGCAACCGGCGAGCCCAACAACTACCTGAACGGTGAGAGCAAGGCCGTCACCAACTGGAGCGGCAGTGTCGGCCGGTGGAACGACCTGGCCAACAACACCCCACAGGTCGCCGGCTATGTGATCGAGTACGGCGGCAACACGCCGATGACGGGTGTCGCCTCCGCGTCCAGCACCGTCTCGGTCTCCTCGTGGCAGCGCGGCACCGCCGCCAAGATCACCCAGGCGATCGCGGGCGACAAGAGCGCCGGCATCATCTGGACGGCGGCCCGCCCGATCGGTGTCAGCGTCACCCGCTACACGGCCGTGGCCCAGCCCGGTGGCGCCTCGTGCACCACCACCGGCACGACCTGCGTCATCAAGAACCTGGTGAACGGCCGCGTCTACACCGTCCGGGTCACCGCCTACGACGGCAACGGCAACGCCCTCACCACCTCGGCCAAGGCGAACGTCACCCCCCGCCCGGGCGTGGCCCTCAACCCCGGCCGCATCCGCGCCGGCGGCACGGCCTCCTTCAGCGCAGCGGGATTCAAGGTCGCCGGCACCGTCGTGGTCACCCGCAACGGCGCGGTCGTCGCCCGGCGCACGGCCAACGCCAACGGCGTGATCGGACCGGTGAGCATCGCCATCCCGTCCTCGGCCCGAGGCACCGTCACCGTCACCGCGACGGGGCCCAAGCCGTTGGGCACGGGCACCATCGTCCGGACGGACACCATCACGGTCACCCGCTGAGGACCTGATCCGCCGACACGGCAGACGTCGGGGGGCCGGGCAACCGGCCCCCCGATCCGTCGGACGGTGACCTCGAGCAGCAGGGTGACTCGAGCAGCAGGGTGATCGGACGGGTGGCCGCTACTCCCGGCTACACCTCACCGGGCAGGCTCGCGGCGTCCACCAGCGCGGCGATGGACGCGGCCACCCGCCCCGGGCTGAGCTGTGATCCGTTCGGTTCGGCCAGGTAGAGCACGTCGACGGCCTGCCCGGCGTGCGTGGCCACGTGGGCCGATCGGACGTCGACCCCCAAGGCGGCGAGCGCACTGCCCAGACCGTGCAGCAGACCGGGTCGATCGGCCGCCCGGACCTCCATCACGGTCGAATCCCCCGAGGCCTGCGGCAGCAGGACGACGCGGGGTTGCGCGGCCGCGGCCGTGGCGGGCCGGTACCCGGCGTCGCGTCGAGCCAGCCGATCGAGCACGCTGCGGTCACCGTCCGCCAGCCGGCGCAACGAGGTCTCGAGCGTGGCGGCCTCGGGCATGGTGGCAGCGCCCGGGTCGACGTACCAGGTGTCGACCGCGATCCCGCCACCTCCGGCCGGTCCGGGCACGGTCCGCACCAGGGCCGAGCGCACCGTGAGGCGGAACGAGGCGAGGGTGCCGGCGATGTCGGCCAACAGTCCCGGCCGGTCCGGTGCCACCACACTCACCACGTAGTGGTCGACCCGCTCCCCCGCGAAACTCATCGGCTGGATGGCGACGTGCGGTCGGCCGTCCTGTTCGACCGCGGTCACCAACGAGGCCTCGGCCTCACCGATCGGTGCCGGACCCGGTGGGGGCAGACCCTTCATTGCCGACCGCGCGCGACGCACCAGATCGTCGACCAATCGAGCGCGCCACGGCGTCCAGGCGGCCGGTCCGGCGGCTCGGGCATCGGCCTCGGTCAACGACCGCAACAGATCCAGCACGTCGGCGCGACCGTTGACCGCCTCGACCAGGGCCGCGACCGTGCCCGGATCGTCGGGGTCACGGCGGGTGGCCAACTCGACCAGGGTCAGGTGCTCGGCCACCAGTTTCTCGATCACCTCGACGTCCGCGGGGGGCAACCCCATCCGGACGGCGATCCTGCGCGCCAGCGGCGCCCCCACCTGCGAGTGGTCCATGGCACCGGGCAACTTGCCGATGTCGTGCAGCAGGGCGGCCAGCAACAGCAGGTCGGGCCGAGCGGCGTACCGCAGGAAGGCACCGGCCTCGATCACCGACTGCACCAGGTGGCGGTCGACGGTGTGGCGGTGAATCGCGTTGCGCTGCGGGCGGTTTCGCACCCCGGACCATTCCGGGATCCACCGCGTGATCATGCCGCCCAGGTCGAGGGACTCCCACACCCCGACCAGGCCGGGCCCGGCACCGAGGGCATCCACCAGCGCCTCACGGGCCGCGGGCGGCCAGGGCTCGGGCAGGTCGGGACCGGCCGTGACCAGGTGGTTCACGGTCACCGGACTCAGCGGCAGTCTGGAGCGGGCGGCCACGGCCAGCGCGCGCAAGGCGAGCACCGGATCACCCTCGGGGCGCACGCCGGCACCGAGCACCACCTCACCGTCGTGTTCGACCAGACCGTGGCCGAGCGGACGCAGCTGGGGCGGGCGCGCCGATCGCTGCCCGAGAAAGCGGCGGCTGCGCCGGGTCGGCAGGGCCTGCCGAGCGCGCCGCACGGTGATGTCGACGGCATGGGCCACGGTCCGTCCGGACTGCGCCAGGCCGGCGAGCAGCTCGTCGGCGTCGCTGACCCCCACGGCGGCGGCGACGGCGTCCTGATCGGCCATCAGCAACCGATCGAGCCCCTTGCCGGTCACCAGGTGGACGGCGTCGCGCACGTCGAGCAGGTGTTGGTGGGAAGCGTCCACCTCGCCGTGGGGGCGATCGGTGGCCCAGCTCGCGGCCAGCGCGCGCAGCACGGTGACGTCGCGCAACCCGCCGCGGGATTCCTTGAGATCAGGCTCGATCATGGTGGCGATCTCGCCGAAGCGACCGGCGCGATCGGTGAGCAGCTCGAGCAGTTCGGGCAATCGGCGTTGGATGCCGGCCCGCCAGTCGCTGAGCAGCTGAGCCCGGGTGCGCACCGCCAGATCGAGGTCGCCGGCCACTCCCCGCAGATCGAGCAGGCCGATCCCGGCGGAGGCGTCCGACGCCGCGATCTCACGGCACTGGGCCGGGGTTCGCACCGAGTGATCGATGCGAGAACCGCTGTCCCACAACGGATACCAGAGCCGTTCGGCCAATTCGCCGATCTGGTCGGTGCTGCGTCGTCCGTCGTGCAGCAGCACCAGATCGATATCGCTGGCCGGCCCGCAGTCGCCGCGGGCCACGCTGCCGACCACGGCGAGCGCCACCCCGTCGGACATGTCGGGCGCGGCGTCGAACCAGGCCTGGCCGAGCGCGCGCTCGACCAGCGAGGTCATCGCCAGGCGGCGTGTCGGCCCCGGCGGACCGCCCCGCAGGGCCAGCGCCAGTCGTTCACGGCGCAGGTCCTGCGGGGCGGGAGCGGCGTCCGAGGCCGCGGGGGCGTCAGACCGCATCGACTCCGTGCTCACCGGTGCGAACGCGAACCACGTCGTCGACGGGCACGGTCCACACCTTGCCGTCACCGATGCGACCGGTCTGGGCACTCTTGACGATCACCTCGACCACATCCGCCGAGTCGGCGTCATCGACCAGCACCTCGATGCGCACCTTCGGCACCAGGTCGACGGTGTACTCCGCGCCGCGGTAGACCTCGGTGTGACCACGCTGGCGACCATAGCCGCTGGCCTCACTGACCGTCATGCCCTGGACACCGAAGGCTTCCAGCGCTGCCTTGACCTCTTCGAGCTTGTGCGGCTTGACGATTCCCGTGACGAGCTTCATGCCGGCACCTCCGAGGTAGCGGACGGGGCGGTGACCTTGGTGGCACCGGACAGGACACTGCCGCTGCGGTAACCGCCGGCGGTGGTGGCACCCAGTTCGTACCCGGTCTCGGCGTGCTCGACCAGGTCGGCGCCGGCCTCCTGGTCATCGGCGTTGAGCCGGAACCCGATCGTCTTGTCGATGGCCAGACCGATGATGGCCGCCATCACGAACGAGTAGACCAGCACCAGCAGGGCGCCCTTGGTCTGAATCCAGAGCAGCCCGGCCCCGCCGCCGTAGAACAGGCCGTTGGCCGAGGCCGACCCGGCGCCGTTGGCCCGTTCGGTGGCCATGAAGCCCAGGTAGAGGCAGCCGACCAGGCCACCCACCAGGTGGACGCCGACCACGTCGAGGGAGTCGTCGAAACCGAAGCGGTACTTCAGGCCGACGGCCAGGGCGCACAGGGCACCGGCGATCACGCCGAGCAGCGCTGCCGACCACGGCACGATGAAGGCACAGGCCGGGGTGATGGCGACCAGACCGGCGACGGCACCCGAGGCCGCGCCCAGGCTGGTGGCGTGACCGTCACGCAGCTTCTCCACCGCGAGCCAGCCGATCACGGCGGCGGCGGTGGCGACCTGGGTGTTGGTGAAGGCCAGACCCGCCAGCGTTCCGGCGCTCAGCGCCGAGCCGGCGTTGAAGCCGAACCAGCCGAACCACAGCAGGCCGGCACCGGTCAGCACCAGCGGCAGGTTGTGCGGCTTGAACTGTGCCTTCGGCCAGCCGTTGCGCTTGCCGAGCACGATCGCCAGGGCCAGACCCGCAGCACCGGCGTTGATGTGCACCGCGGTGCCACCGGCGAAGTCGAGCACGCCCCACCCGGCCAGCAGGCCCTTGCCGTTGCCGTCGGCGTCACCGAAGTCGAAGACCCAGTGCGCGACCGGGAAGTAGACCAGGCTCACCCAGATGGTGACGAAGACCGACCAGCCCAGGAACTTGGCGCGGTCGGCGATGGCACCCGAGATCAGCGCCGGGGTGATGACGGCGAACATCAGCTGGAACATGGCGAAGACCAGCGTGGGGATCTTGTACTCGGCGCCGTTGAACGTGGTGGCGTCGTTGAGCGCCTCGCCCAGACCGACCATGGACAGGTCGCCGAACAGTGAGCTCGTGCCACCGCCGAAGGCGATGGAGTAGCCGAACAGCACCCATAGGACGCTGACGATGCCGATCGTGACGAACGACATCATCATCATGTTGAGCACGCTCTTGGCACGGACCATGCCGCCGTAGAAGAGCGCCAGGCCCGGGGTCATCAGCAGGACGAGCGCTGCGCTCGCCAGCACCCAGGCGGTATCTCCGGAATCCATCCGTACCCCTCGAGGTCGTGGAATGTGGGCAGAAGTGCGGCGCCACAACGACGGGGCGACCTGGCGACAACGGTTCCCGGTGGGTGTTTCGCGGGCGAGCGGGTCAGGTTACGAGAATGTGACCGAGACGGGGGCCGTGTGAAACCTGCGTTACCGGCCGGAGCGAATGTCCGACATGCCGGACCTGCGGGACAACGGTGTCGGGTGGCTCACGTGTCGCACCAGCCGGATGCGTCCAGCGGGTCGAAGCCGACGCAGCGCGCGGCGTCTGCCTTGTCGATCGCGACCACACGGCCGGGGTCGCCGTCCGAGGCGTAGTAGCGCTCGTCGTCCTCGCCGTAGAGCCACCAGCCGCCCGAACCGGGGTTCATCCGGGTCGCCCGGAAGGTGAAGACGCTCGACTGCGGCGGAATCCGGTAGTCGCTGTCCGTGGCGCTCAGCCACACGTTGCCCACGACGGGCGTGGTGAACCCCACCACGCCCAACCCGGCGAGCAGCACCCCGGCGAGGACGGCCCAGACCGCGAGCACGGTGCGCACGGTGCGGACGCGTCGACGCATGGCGGCCCCTCAGCTGAGCAGGGCGTCGACGAACGCCTCGGGGTCGAAGGGGGCCAGGTCGTCCGGCCCCTCCCCCAGGCCGACCAGCTTCACCGGCACGCCCAGCGCCCGCTGCACCGCGACCACGATGCCGCCCTTGGCGGTGCCGTCGAGCTTGCTGAGCACGATGCCGGTGATCTGGACGACCTCGGCGAACACCTTGGCCTGCTGCATCCCGTTCTGGCCGGTGGTGGCGTCCAGCACCAGCAACACCTCGTCGACCGGGCCGTGACGCTCGACCACACGCTTGATCTTGCCGAGCTCGTCCATCAGACCGACCTTGTTCTGCAACCGACCGGCGGTGTCGATGAGCACCACGTCCGCCTCGAGATCGATCCCCGCCTTGACCGCGTCGAAGGCCACTGCGGCCGGGTCGGCCCCTTCACGATCGCTGCGAATCGTCGGGACGCCGACCCGCTCACCCCACGTGGTGAGCTGATCGGCGGCGGCGGCGCGGAAGGTGTCGGCCGCCCCGAGCAGCACATCCTTGTCATCGGCCACCAGCACCCGGGCGAGCTTGCCGACGGTGGTGGTCTTCCCGGTGCCGTTCACTCCCACCACGAGCACGACCGCGGGGCGGCCCTCACCGTCCGGGCCATCGACGTGCCGGTCGACCGCCAGCGAGCGGTCCATACCCGGGTCGACGGCCGCGAGCAGCTCGGCGCGCAGCATGGCCCGCACCGACTCGACGTCCCGGGTGCCCAGCACGGCCACGTCACGCTGCAACGCCTCGACGATCTCGCCGGCCGGACCGGCGCCGATGTCGGCCAGCAGCAGCGTGTCCTCGACCTCCTCCCAGGTGGCGGCATCGATCCGGTCGCGGGTGAGCAACCCGAGCAGGCCCTGGCCGATCGCACTGTTGGAGCGAGCCAGGCGCGCCCGTAGCCGCACCATCCGGCCTCGGGCCGACTCCGGCCGCTCGATCGTCGGCACCAGCGTCGACGGTGGGGCGACGTCGGGGACGACGTCCACCGGGGCACCCTGACGCGGCGGCGCAGGGCGGTCGAGCACATCGGTGTCTCCGTCACCGCTCCCACCGGCCGTGCCCCCTCCGGCAAGACCACCCCCGGACGGCGGCCCGCCGCGTCGGCGCGCGCCGACGAACAGGATCGAACCGACGACGACGAGCAGGAGCAGGACGGCGATGCCGATGTACGGCAGCAGATCGGAGGTCACCCGGCGATTCTTCCGGACGGGGCGTTCCGCCGGATAGCCGAGGGCACCCTGAGACGCGGTGTGACGTCCACCAAACCTCGGTGATCATGTAATCCGTGCACACTGTCAGACCATTCGCCCGGCGCCATCGGGTCGGGCTGTGATCACCACGAAGGCGGGCTCAGCGCGAGGCGGTCTCCGACACCCCCGTGGCGGGGGTCGCCAGGGGCGAGCCGAGCTGGGCCGGTGGCACCGTCCGGCTGCGCGCGGCGATGCCCGCGGCGATCTTGCCGGCCACCGGATCCGCGTCGGGCAACTCGATGACGACGTCGACATCGGGATCGACCGTCGGTGCCGGTACGGGCTCCGGACGCCGATCTCGTACCGAGGTGGCCACCGAGGACGCCGCCGAGCGGGCCTTCTTGGCAGCCTTGCGGGCGCGACGACGGGCGTCACGTGTCAGGCGCTCACCCTCAGGGGTGAGCAGCCACGCACCGGCCCTGATGTTCGGCCACGCCACGGTGAAGATCACCGAGCACGCCACCCCCAGGACGAACAGCATTCCGATCACGATCGCGAGCACCTACCCAGGGTCCCCCATCAGTCACACCCGCCCCAGCCGAAACAGCGGATTGTTATCGACCTGACGCCGCAATCTCCGCTTTCGCCACACCTGCGGCCCAGGCGGCGTCACGGTGCGTCAGGCGGGTTGATCTTCACGCAATCGCTGACTCACCACCGTGGTCACGCCGTCCCCACGCATGGTCACCCCGTACAGCGCGTCGGCGATCTCCATGGTGCGTTTCTGGTGGGTCACCACGATGAGCTGACTGGCGGTGCGCAGCTCTTCCATCAGGGTGATCAACCGGCCCAGGTTGGTGTCGTCCAGCGCCGCCTCGACCTCGTCCATGACATAGAACGGCGACGGACGGGCCTTGAAGATCGCGACCAGCAGCGCCACGGCGGTCAGCGACCGCTCACCACCCGAGAGCAACGACAGCCGCTTGACCTTCTTGCCCGGTGGGCGCGCCTCGACGTCCAGGCCGGTGGCCAGCATGTCGGAGGGATCGGTGAGGATCAGGCGACCCTCACCCCCGGGGAACAGCCGCGAGAACACCCCCTCGAACTCGCGCGCGGTGTCGTGATAGGCCTCGGTGAAGACCTGCTCGACCCGCTCGTCGACCTCCTTGACGATGTCGAGCAGGTCCTTGCGCGAGGACTTCAGGTCCTCCAGCTGCGTGGTGAGGAACCGGTGGCGTTCCTCCAGCGCGGCGAACTCCTCCAAGGCCAACGGGTTGACCGTGCCGAGCAGCGACAACGCGCGCTCGGCGGCGCGCAGCCGCTTCTCCTGCACGGTCCGCACGAACGGCGTCGCCTCCCGGCCCTCCTCGGGCTCGCTCTCGCCGGGGGCCAGCATCGGCGGCGGCACCGGCAGGTGCGGCCCGTACTCCTCGATCAAGATCTCCGGGTCCAGCCCGAGTTCGTCGACGCAGCGTTCGCGCAGCGCATCGATCCGCATCCGGTGCTCGGCGCGGGCCACCTCGTCGCGGTGCACCACATCGGTCAGCCGCGCCAATTCCTCGACCAGGCCACCGACCTGTGCCCGCACCACCCCCAGTTCGGCATCGAACCGCTGCCGCTCGGCGTCCGCAGCCGCCCGCGCCTGCTCGGCTCGGCGCACCGAGGACTCCAGCACGCTCAGCGTGAACTCGGCGCTGATGAGCACGGCGGCGGCCGTGGCGAGCTGACGACGGCGGCGCTCCTCACGCGCCACGGCGCGGGCGCGCGCCTCACGTTCGGCCCGCGCGGCGGCCAGCAGCTG
The DNA here is from genome assembly GCA_016713225.1 of Kineosporiaceae bacterium. Taxonomy (NCBI): domain Bacteria; kingdom Bacillati; phylum Actinomycetota; class Actinomycetes; order Kineosporiales; family Kineosporiaceae; species Kineosporiaceae bacterium. The sequence goes on along the minus strand of JADJPO010000003.1, from coordinate 206,075 downwards.
ATCGGCCCGGCCGGCGAGCGCCCGAACCCGTTCCTCGGCGGTGCGCAACTGCAGTCGCGCCTCCATCTCGGTGGCCCGGGCGGCAGTGGCCGCGGCAGCCAGGGCATCGCGCTGCTCGGTCGAGGGCTCCTCGGCATCGCCCTCGGCGTGTTCCTGGGCCACCCGCAGCCGCTCGTCGAGTTCGGCCAGGGCTTCCCGGTCGGCGCCCAGGGTGACCTGGCCCGCCGCCAACGCGGCGCGGAGCCGGTCGGCCTCGGCACGCGCGGCCCGGGCGGTCGAGCCGAGCTGGCCCAACCGCTCGGCCACCGCCGCCAGCCGGGCATCTGAGTCGTGCAGCGCGTCGAGCGCGATCTCGACCTGCTCCTGCGCGGCGGCATGGCGGGCCTGGGCGGCCTGCACCGCGAACCGCGCCTGCTCCCCCGCCCGCGCCGCCGAGGCGATGCGGTCGGCCGCCTCGTCGACCGCGGCCTGAACCTCCAGCAACGAGGACGCCGCCGCCCGCGACCCGCCGCGCACGAACGCGGCCGAGACCAGGTCGCCGTGCAGCGTGACGACGGTCAGCTCCGGACGTCGAGCGATCACCTCGCGAGCCACGTCCAGGTCCGGAGCGACCAGCACGGCGTCCAGCAACCGATCCAGCGCTGCAGCCAGCGGCTCGGGGGCCGAGACCATGGCCCGCGCCCAACGGCACCCGGCGGCCGGGGGCGGCTGGTCCGGGGCGTACCGAACCGGCCCGGACGGCGCGTGGCCGACCAGGACACCGGCCTGGCCGCCGTCCTCGGCCTGCAGCAGACGAACCGCCGAGACCGCCCCGTCGAGGGAGTCGGTGACGACCGCGTCGGCCGCTGCCCCGAGCGCAGCCGCCACGGCGTTCTCGTAGCCGGGCTGCACCTGCACCAGCGCGGCGACCGAGCCGAGCAGGCCCGAGAGCCGGTCTCCGGCCGCCAGCAGGGTGCCGGACCCGTCCTTGCGCTGCAGACCCAGCTCCAGGGCCTCGCGCCGGGCGGACCAGGTGGCGCGCTCCCGTTCGGCGTCCCGCTCGGCTTGCTTGGCGGCCTCCAGCACCTCGTGAGCCTGGTGCAGCTCGGCCGCGGCGGATTCGTGCTCGGCGTCCAGACCGTGCTCGCCGGCCTCGGCCCCGGCGACCTGGGTCTCGACCGCCGAGAACTCCTCGGCGGCGGCGTCCGCCCGCGCCTCGGCCTCGCGGATCTGGTCGCCGAGGCGTTCGGCCTGCTCCTGGGCGGCCTCGAGCCGGCTGCGTCGAGCGGCGACCTGACCGGCCAGGCGCGCCAGGCCCTCACGACGGTCGGCGGCCGCGCGGAGCAGCGCGTTCAGCCGGCGCTCCTCCTCGTTCTCGGCCTGTTCGGCCTCGTGCCGGGTCTCGACGGTCTCGGCCAGCCGCTCGCGGGCGTAGTCCACCTCGACGGCCAGGGCGGCCTCCTGCTCGCCGATCGCCCGGGCCTGCGCCTCGAGTTCCTCGGGGTCGCGACCGGGGGTGCGTTCCGGAGCCTCCTCGCCGAGCAGGCGTTGCCGGTCCGCGGCCAGCGAGGCGGTGCCGCGGACCCGCTCACGCAGGCTCGACAGCCGGTACCAGGTCTCTTGAGCGCGCGACAGCCGCGGGGCGGCCTCGGCGGCGTCCTGCTCGAGGTCGGCCACGCGACGCCGGCCCTCGGCCAGCTCGACCTCGACCTCCTCGCGGCGGACCCGCAGCGCGTTCTCGTCGGCCACCTCTTGCTCGAGAGCACCGGTCAGCTGCACCAGGTCGTCGGCCAGCAACCGGGCCCGGGCATCGCGCAGGTCGGCCTGCACCACCGCGGCCCGGCGGGCCACCTCGGCCTGACGCCCCAACGGTTTGAGCTGACGGCGGATCTCGGAGGTGAGGTCGCCCAGGCGGGTCAGGTTGGCACCCATCGCATCGAGCTTGCGCAGCGCCTTCTCCTTGCGCTTGCGGTGCTTCAGGACGCCGGCGGCCTCCTCGATGAAGCCGCGCCGCTCTTCGGGGGTGGCGTGCAGCACCGCATCGAGCTGACCCTGCCCGACGATGACGTGCATCTCGCGGCCGATGCCGGAGTCGGACAGCAGTTCCTGGACGTCGAGCAATCGGCAGGTGCTGCCGTTGATGGCGTACTCGCTGCCCCCGGAGCGGAACATGGTGCGCGAGATGGTGACCTCGGTGTAGTCGATCGGCAGCGCGCCATCGGTGTTGTCGATGGTCAGGCTCACCTCGGCCCGGCCCAGCGGCGGGCGGCCGGAGGTGCCGGCGAAGATGACGTCCTCCATCTTGCCGCCGCGCAGGCTCTTGGCGCCCTGCTCGCCCATGACCCAGGCCAGGGCGTCGACGACGTTGGACTTGCCCGAACCGTTCGGGCCGACGACGCAGGTGATCCCCGGCTCGAAGCGCAACGTGGTCGCCGAGGCGAAGGACTTGAAGCCCCGCAGGGTCATGCTCTTGAGGTGCACAGGCTCCTGCCCAGTGGGTGCGGCTGACGCGGGGAAGGCCCCGCCAGCGTACCTGCCGGCCGGATCAGCCTTCGACGAAACCGGTCGGCAACTCCCCGGGCCAGGCCCAGCTGACCCCCACGGTGCGCACATGACCCGGACGGCGGTAGTACGACCGCGGGGCATCCGGCGGCACCGGAGGGGCCGGCTGCGCCGAGAGCAGCGCGAGCAACTGCTCGCAGTCGGCGCGCCGACCGATGGCGATCACCCGCACCGATCCGTCGTCGCAGTTCGTGGCGCTGCCGACCAGGCCGAGCTCGAGCGCCCGGCACCGCGTCCACCAGCGAAACCCCACCCCCTGGACACGCCCTCGAACGACCGCCGTGACTTTTACCACGCTGTCGGGGGCAACAGGTAGAGCACTGGTCACCCGACGAGCTTAGATGACCAACGACACATGCCGAATGTGCCCGGTCATCCGATGAGTCGATGTAAGATACCCCCAGGGGTATAAACCTTCGCCCGCACTCAGCGCGGCGACAGCACGACACGAGGAGCCCTGGTGGATCCGCTCGATCTGGCCCGGTGGCAGTTCGGAATCACCACCGTCTACCACTTCATCTTCGTCCCGCTGACGATCGGCCTGGCACCACTGGTCGCCATCATGCAGACCGCCTGGTACCGCACCGGCAATGATCACTGGTTACGGCTGACGAAGTTCTTCGGGAAGTTGTTCCTGATCAACTTCTCCATGGGTGTGGTCACCGGGATCGTCCAGGAGTTCCAGTTCGGCATGAACTGGAGTCGCTACTCCGAGTTCGTCGGGGATGTGTTCGGCGCTCCGCTGGCCATGGAGGCGCTCCTGGCGTTCTTCCTGGAATCGACCTTCCTGGGCGCCTGGATCTTCGGGTGGGACAAGCTCTCGCGCCGAGCCCACCTGGCCACGATCTGGCTCGCCGCGATCGGCGTGAACCTCTCGGCCTACTTCATCATCGCCGCGAACTCGTTCATGCAGCACCCGGTGGGTGTGGTCTTCAACCCGCAGACCAACCGGGCAGAACTCGACAGCATCTGGACCGTGCTCACCAACCCGACCACGCTGGCCGCCTTCCCCCACACCGTCACGGGTTCCTTCGTCACCGCGGCCACGTTCGTCGCCGGCATCGCCGGCTGGTGGACGGTGCGCCAGGTGCGCGCCGGACGCCGCGAGGAGGCTGCGGTGTATCGCCCGGCCCTGCGCCTGGGGCTGATCACGCTGGTGATCTCCGGTGCGCTCGTCGCGCTCACCGGTGACGTGCAGGCCAAGATGATGTTCGAGCAGCAGCCGATGAAGATGGCCGCCGCCGAGGCCCTGTGCGAGACCGAACAGGGCGCCGGCTTCAGCATCTTCGCCGTCGGGGACGTCGCCAACCGCTGCGACGTGCGCACCCTGACCGTGCCCGGCCTGGCCTCCTACCTCGCGACCGGCGACGCGAACGCCACGCTCACCGGCGTCAACGACCTGCAGCAGCGCTACCAGGAGATCTACGGCCCCGGCGACTACACCCCCACGCTGGCCGTCACCTACTGGTCGTTCCGGCTGATGATGGGCTTCGGGGCCTTCAGCGCCGTGCTGGCCCTGGTGGGACTGTGGCTGACCCGCCGCGGCGCGATCCCGGCGTCCTCGCGGTTCGGCACGCTCGCGCTGGCCGTGCTGCCGATGCCGTTCCTGGCCAACCTGACCGGCTGGGTGTTCACCGAGATGGGCCGTCAGCCGTGGATCGTCGCACCCAACCCGACCGGTGACCCGCAGATCAGGATGGTCACCGCCGACGGCGTCTCGCCCATCGTGGACAACGCCTCGGTGCTGGTCTCGCTGACCGTGTTCACGCTGCTCTACGGCGGCCTGGCCGTGGTCTGGTTCAGCCTGATGCGTCGCTACGCCGCCGCCGGCGCCCCGGTCGTGCACCACGGCGACCCAACCAACGCGGACGGCCCGGACGGACCCGCCGGGTCCGCGGACGACGCCCCACTCACCTTCGCCTACTGACCCCCACCCACCAGCCCGCTGCATCGCGTTCGAGGAGCCTCGTCGTGGACATCGACACCCTACGGATCATCTGGTTCGCCCTGATCGGCGTGCTCTGGACCGGCTACCTGGTGTTGGAGGGCTTCGACTTCGGTGTCGGCATGCTGCTGCCGGTGCTGGGCCGAACCGACACCGAACGGCGCGTCCTGATCAACACCATCGGGCCGGTCTGGGACGGCAACGAGGTCTGGTTGCTGACCGCCGGTGGGGCGACCTTCGCGGCCTTCCCGCTCTGGTACTCCACGCTGTTCTCGGCCTTCTACCTGCCGCTGCTGCTGATCCTGGTGGCCTTGATCCTGCGCGGGGTGGCCTTCGAGTACCGCGGCAAGCTCGACTCCGATGCCTGGCGTGCCCGCTGGGACCTCGCGATCATCGTGGGCTCGGTGCTGCCGTCGCTGTTGTGGGGGGTCGCCTTCGGCAACATCGTGCGGGGTGTGGAGGCCGAGGCGGTGCGGTCCGGTCCGTTCGCCGTCCTGCTCTCGGCCCTGAATCCCTACGCCCTGCTCGCCGGCGCGACCACGCTGACCCTGTTCCTGCTGCACGGCACGCTCTACCTGCGGTTGAAGACGACCGGCGAGCTGCACCAGCGCGTCGTCCAGCTCTCGGGCCGGCTCGCCCCGGTGACGCTCGCGGTCGCCGGCGCCTGGGCGGTGTGGACCCAGCTCGCCTACGGCGCGACCTGGACCTGGGCCGCCGTCGTGGTCGCCGCGCTGGCGCTGGTGGGGGTGCTGGGCGCCGTCCGCGACGCCCGCGAGGGCATGGCGTTCTCGCTGACCAGCCTGGTCACGGTGGCGGCGGTGGTGCTGATCTTCGGGTCGCTGTTCCCCGACGTCCTGCCGATTCGTGGCGGTGAGTCGCTGACGATCCACAACGCCTCCTCGACGGCCAACACGCTCACCGTGATGAGCTGGGTGGCGCTCGCCCTCACCCCGTTGGTCGTCGCCTACCAGGCCTGGACCTACTGGGTCTTCCGCCGCCGCATCTCGACCGCCGACATCCCGCCGCACGCGGGGCTGCCGATGCGGGTGCGCTCCTTCGTCGACTGATGCGCCCGCTCGATCCGCGGCTGCTGCGCCATGCCCGGGCGAGCCGACGGTACGTGGCGCTGACCGCCGTCCTGGGGTTCGCCACCGCGGTGGCCGTGGTGGGGCAGGCACTGGTGCTGGCCCACGTGATCGGCGCCGGGTTCGCCCGGGCCGCCAGGCCCGGCGACCTGGTGGCACCGCTCTGCGCGCTGGCCGGCATCGTGCTCGTCCGAGCCCTGCTGGGCGGCACCCAGGAGCGGTTCGCGCACCGGGCGAGCGTGCGGGTGATCGCCGAGTTGCGTGCGGCGGCCCTGGTGCGGTTCAGCCGTGACGGGACGGATCACGACCCGGCTGCGGCGGCCACGCTGCTGACCCGCGGCCTGGACGGACTCGACGGGTACCTCACCCGATACCTGCCACAGCTGCTGCTGGCCGCGACCGTCACACCCAGCGTGCTGGCGGTCATCGCCTGGCTCGACCCGTGGTCGGGCCTGGCGGTCGTCGTCACCCTGCCGTTGATCCCGGTGTTCATGGCCCTGATCGGGTGGACGACGGCAGCCCTGTCGGCCCGGCGGCTGCACACCATGCAGCGGCTGGGCGCCCAGGTGCTCGACCTGGTGGCCGGGCTGCCGACGCTGCGGGCGCTCGGCCGGGCTCGCGCGCAGGCCGCCCAGGTGCGGGACACCGGGGAGTCCTACCGGCGGGCCACACTGGCTACCTTGCGATTGGCCTTCACCTCGGCCCTGGTGCTGGAAGGGCTGGCCACGCTCTCGGTGGCGCTGGTGGCCGTGGGGATCGGGCTGCGGCTGGTGTTCGGCCAACTCGATCTGACCACGGGGCTGGCCGTGCTGATCCTGGCCCCCGAGGTGTACCTGCCCCTGCGGCTGGTCGGGCTGCACTATCACGCGGCGGCCGATGGGGTGGCGGCCGCCGGTCAGGTGCTGGACATCCTGGAACGCCCCGGTCCGTCCGTGGGGTCACGACCGGCACCGGACCTGCACACGGCCACGGTGGTGCTGCAGGGCATCTCGGTCGACCGCCGCGAACGCCGTGCCCCCCATGACCTCGACCTCACGCTGCACCCCGGCGAGGTGGTCGCCCTCACCGGCGCCAACGGATCGGGCAAGTCCACCGCCGTCGAGGTGGTGCTCGGCCTGCGGGCGCCGGACACCGGACAGGTCCTGGTGCGCACCGAGGGCGTCGAGGGCACCGATCACGACGAGATCACCCTCGCCGAGCTCGACCTCGCCTCGTGGCATCGCCAGATCGCCTGGGTGCCCCAACGCCCCGTGGTGGTGCCGGCCACGATCGAGCAGAACCTCTGGCTCGATGCCCCGACCAGCCGCGGCGCCTCACCGCGCGAGGCCGCCGCGGCCCTCACCGGGCTGGACGACGTGGTGGCGGCGCTACCGGACGGCTGGCAGACCCGGATCGGGCACGGCGGGCACGGCCTGTCCGCGGGGCAGCGTCAACTGCTGGGGCTCACCCGGGCGGTGCTGCATCGCGATGCGGCGCTCGTCATCCTCGACGAACCGACGGCACACCTCGATGCGGCGGCCGAACAGGTGGTGCACCGGCTGATCGAGTCCTGGCGAGCGCGCGGGGTCACCGTGCTGCTGGTCGCCCACCGCCCCGCCCTGGCCGCGTTGGCCGACCGGACGGTGGAGGTGACCGCCGCGATGCCCACCCCGACAGCCGGCCCGGCATCCACCCCGGCAGCCACCCCGGCAGCCACCGACCCGAACCGGGAATCCGTGGCGGTGACCGCGTGATGGACCGCCACCCCGTGGGCCGCGATCGCCTGATGCGCCATCCGCTGGTGCGCGCGATGCGGGCACTGGACCCCGACCCCTGGCGCACTCTGCTCGCCGTCGGGCTCGGAACGGCTGCCCTGGCCAGCACGATCGGTCTGATGGCCACCTCGGCCTGGCTCATCTCCCGCGCTGCACAACAGCCCCCGGTGCTGCACCTCCAGGTCGCGATCGTGGCGACCCGGGCCTTCGGCCTGGGGCGCGGTGTGCTGCGGTACGCCGAACGCCTGGTGGGTCACGACGTGGCGCTACGCGGCATGACGACCCTGCGCACCCGGCTCTATGCCTCACTCGCGCAGGCCGACCCCGCGCTGGTGACCGGGCTGCGCCGGGGGGACCTGCTGGCCCGACTCGGCGCCGATGTCGACACCCTGGCCGACCTGGTGGTGCGATCGGTGCTGCCGATCGCCGTCACGACGACCACGGTCATCGGCAGCGTCGTCCTGATCGCCTGGCTGTTGCCGCAGGCGGGGATCGCCGTGGCGGCCGCCATGCTGCTGGCGGCCGTGTTGGTGCCCTGGTTGGCTGCGCGGGCGGCCCGGCGTGCCGAGCTCGACGGATCGCGGGCGCGCACCGAACTCTCGGCCGAGGTCGTGACGGTGCTGGACGGCGCGGCCGAACTCCACGTGGCCGGCGCCCTGCCGAAGCGGCTGGCCCACGTGCACGACCTGGACGCCGAACAGGCAGGTGCGCAGGACGCCGCCGCGCGCAGTTCCGGCTGGGCGATCGGGGTCTCGACCCTGCTCACGGGTGCGGCGATGGTCGGGTCGCTGCTGGTGGCCCTGACCGCTGCGGCCGATGGGCGGCTCGACCCGGTGTTGGTGGCAGTGCTGGCCCTGACCCCGCTGGCGGCGGCCGAGGCGGTGGCGGCGCTGCCGGCGGCGGCGACTCACCTGGTGCGTGCTCGCGCGGCGGCCGAGCGGGTACTCGAGGTGGTGGACGCCGCGGGGCGAAGCGCCCCGCAGGCCGAGGAGAGTGCCCAGCCACCCGGCAGCGGGACAGTGGAGCTCGATCCCACGCTGCGCGCCCGCGGGCTGGTGTGCGGGCATCCGGCGCGGACAGCAGACGCCGAGGCACCCGACCTCGGTCCCGGTGGTGCTCTCGACCTCGATCTCGTCCCGGGGCGACGGGTGGCCATCGTCGGGGCCAGCGGCTCGGGCAAGACCACCCTGCTGCTCACCCTGGCCGGGCTGCTGCCACCGCGAGCCGGGCAGGTCGGGTTGTCGGCGGGACTGTCGGCGGGTCAGACCGACCTCGTGCGCCTCGCCACGCTGCCGGAGGCGACGGTGCGACGCACGATCAACTTCACCGCCGAGGACGCTCACCTGTTCACCACCACGCTGCGCGAGAACCTGCGCCTGGCCGACCCCGATGCCGGCGATGAGGCGCTGCGCACCGTGCTGGACCGGGTCGGGCTCGGTGACTGGCTGGCCGGCCTGCCTCGGGAGCTGGACACCGTGATCGGGTCCGGGGGCAGGGACGTCTCCGGCGGGGAACGGCGGCGTCTGCTGCTGGCCAGGGCTCTGCTGAGCCGGGCTCCGGTGTGGCTGGTCGACGAACCGGCCGAACACCTCGACCCGGTCGGCGCCGATGCGTTGGTCACCGAGCTGCTCAGCGGCGAGCTGTCGCCTCGCCCCGAGACCAGTCCCGAGACGAGTGTGGAGACCAGTCCCGAGACCAGTCCCGAGACCAGTGTGGTCATGGTGACCCACCGGCTGACCCCGTTGGCCGCCGCCGACGAGGTCCTGGTGCTGGACCGCGGCCGGTTGGTCGCTCGGGGTCACCACGACTGGCTGGTCACCCACCACGCGCCCTATGCGAGGGCGCTGATGGCGGAGAGCACCGCCGGCTGATCTACCGTTACCTCGACGCACCTCGCCGGCCGAGAGGACCCGATGCCCGAGACTCGCCCGTCGCCGGCCCGACCGGTGACCTCGGCCTCCTTCGACCGGCGCCTGCTCGACGCCGTCGTCGCGGTCGCCGACGGTCTCGACCTCGAGCCCACGCTGCGTCGGATCGTGCGGGCCGCCTCGGACCTGACCAATGCCCCGTACGCGGCGCTCGGGGTGTTGGGCGAGGACGGCCAGCACAAGGCCTTCGTCCATACCGGGCTGGACCCGGAACGCGCCCACGCCATCGGTGCTCCACCCCACGGTTTGGGCATCCTGGGCCACATCTCGCGGGTCGGCCGGGCGGTTCGGGTGAGCGATCTGGCCACGCACCCGACCTCGGCGGGCTTCCCGCCGCACCATCCGGTGATGCGCAGTTTCCTCGGGGTGCCGGTCGGTATCGGCGACCGGGTGGTGGGCAACCTCTACCTGGCCGACAAGGAGGGCGGATTCACCGCCGAGGACGAGGACGTCGTCGTGGCCCTGGCCGCCGCCGCGGCCGTGGCGGTCGAGAACGCCGAGCTGTTCGGGGTGGTGCAGCGTCGGGAACGCTGGCTGGTGGCCGCGCAGGAAGTCGCCACCATGATGCTGTCCGGCGCCGAGGACGACGAGGCGCTGCAGCTGATCGCCACCCGCGCCGCCGAGGTGGCCGAGGCCGACATGGTGGCGCTGGTACTGGCCGGGTGGGGCGGCAACTGGGTGCTGGAGCTCGCCGTCGGCCAGGGCGCCGAGGACCTGGTGGGCACGGTCATGCCGGAGGACGGCCGCACCGCCACGGTGATCCGGTTGGGCAAGGGCCTGCTGGTCAACGATCTGGCCACGGATCCGCACATGAAGGTCGAGCGGTTGCGCCGCTACGGCCCGGCGCTCTACGCACCGCTGCAGGCGCGCGACGAACGGCTCGGCGTCCTGATGCTGGCCCGCTGCCACGGGGGTGAGCCGTTCACCCACACCGACCTGGCCACGGCTCAGATCTTCGCCGGGCAGGCCGCGCTGGCGCTGCAGCTGGCCGACGGCCGGCGCCGCGCCGAGGAGAACGAGCTGCTCGAGGACCGGGCCCGGATCGCGCGAGACCTGCACGACCTGGTGGTGCAGGAGTTGTTCGCCATGGGCATGCGGCTCTCGCGCTTGCGTGAGCGCCTGGAGCCGGACGAGTTGGCCGATGTCGACACCACGCTGGAGTCCCTCGACCGGGTGGTGCGTCAGATTCGGTCCACCATCAGGGCGCTACGCGATCCGGACGAGAAGGCGAGCCTGGCCGACCGGATCCACGCCGAGGCCGCTCGGGCGCACTCGTTCCTCGGGTTCCGGCCCGAGGTGGTGGTCGAGATCAGCGAGGGCGTGGACGCCGATGACCTGATCGACGGTGAGATCACCGACGATGTGATCGCCGTGGTGCGCGAGGGGCTCTCGAACGCGGCGCGGCACGCCCATGCCAGCGGTGTGTGCGTGCGGCTCGTCGTCACCCCGGACCAGGTTCGCGTCGAGGTCTGCGACGACGGCGTCGGGCTGCCCGCCGCCCTCTCGCGCCGCAGCGGCCTGGACAACCTCGGCGAGCGCGCCCGGCGGCATGGCGGCAACTGCGAGTCCGTGGCCAACCCCGACGGCCCGGGCAGCCTGCTGCGCTGGCAGGTGCCGATCTAGGCTTCGTGCATGCCGCCCACGCCATCGATCCTGACCGTCGCCGACCATGCCGAGGGCCTCGGGGACGCCACCGCGGTCCTGCGCGCCAACGCCGTCTCGGCGGGCCTGGACGCCCCGGTTCCCACCTGCCCGGGGTGGACGGTGCGCGACCTGGTCACCCACCAGGGCGTCGTCCACCGGTGGGCGATCTCGGTGCTCACCGGGGCCGGCTTCGACGAAGCGGCGGTCGAGGCCTCGGCGCGCGCCTCGGTCGACCTGCTCGACTGGCTGGACGACGGCCTGGTCGACCTGCTCAACGTCCTCGCCCGCGCGCCGGAGGACCTGCAGGTGTTCTTCTTCCTGAAGGACGCTCCGCCCTCGCGCCAGGCCTGGGCGCGACGCCAGTGTCACGAGACCACCGTGCACGCCGTCGATGCCATGGCCGCTCGGCTGGGCCGGCCGCCCACGCCGGCCGAGACCTGGATCCGCCCCCGCCTGGCGGCCGACGGGCTCGACGAGCTGCTGACCGGGTTCCTGCCCCGCAGGACCTCGAGGGTGCGCTCCGAGCGGCCGCTGCGCGTCGCCGTCCAGCCGACGGACGTCGAGCGGGCCTGGCTGCTCGACATCGGCCCCGACCCGGTGATCACCACCCGTCTCGCCCCCACCGACCCCCACCCGGACGACGCCCGCGATGCCGAGGTGACCGTGCGCGGCACGGCGGCCGCGCTCTACCTGAACCTGTGGAATCGCGGCAGCGCCTCGGGCGACGACCTCGAGGTCTGCGGCGAGGCCACCTGGATCGCCACCTGGCGCGAGCAGATGCAGGTGCGCTGGAGCTAGGCGCCCCAGCCGCTGGTCTGCCGGTTGCCGGCCACCCAGGCAGCCGCCTGGGTGCGGCGGCGGAAGCCCATCTTGGCCAACAGCCCCGTCACGTGGTTCTTCACGGTCTTCTCGGCCAACCCCAGGCTGGTGCCGATCTCGCGGTTGGACAACCCGTCGCCGATCAGCTCCAGCACCTTCTTCTCGGTGGGGGTGAGCGCCTCGGTCGGGTCGTGGTGCCCGGCCCGACGTCGCGCCACCGAGCGCTCGTCCAGCAGCACCTTGCCGGCGGCCACCTTGCGCACCACATCGGCGATCTCGGTGCCACGGACCGACTTCAACACGAACGCGGACGCGCCGGCGTCCAGCGCCGCCTCGACCGCCTGGTCGTCATCGAACGACGTCAGCACCACGCACCGGATCTCGGGATGGTCCTTGCGCAGGGCCCGCACCACGTCGATGCCCGTGCCATCCGGGAGTTTGAGGTCGACGATCGCGACATCCGGGCGCACGGCCGCGGCGCGCCGGATGGCATCCAGCACCGTTCCCGCCTCGGCGACCACGGTCAGCTGGGGGTCGGCGTCCACGACGTCGACCACCCCTCGACGGACGATCTCGTGGTCGTCGATCACCAGGACCCGAACACGGTTGTCAGCGCTCACGGGATCAGGCTACCCAGGGACGCAAGTCCCTAGCGCCGCTGGCATCGCGGACACCGGAACGATGACCGGTTGGTGAAGCGCTCACGGCGCAACGGCGTGCCACACCGCGCGCACGGCAGGCCCTCCCGGCCGTAGGCGGCCAGGCCGCGCTCGAAGTAGCCCGACTCGCCGTTCACGTTGACGTACAGGGCGTCGAAGCTGGTCCCGCCGACCGCCAGGGCCTCGGTCATCACGTCGCGGGCGTGACCGATCAGCTCACGCAGCTTGGCGAGCGAGATGTCCTGCAGCGGCCGGTCGTAGTGCAGCCTGGCTCGCCACAGCGCCTCGTCGGCATAGATGTTGCCGATCCCCGAGACCAGGCCCTGATCCAGGATCGCCCGCTTCACCGCGGTGCGCCGGGTCCGCAGCCGACGCACCAGGGCCTCGACGTCCAGATGCGGGTCGAGGGCGTCCCGGGCGATGTGGGAGACCTGCGGCGGCAGCATCGCCACCCACTCCCCCGTCGCTGCCTCGCCGACCCCGGCCGGCAGACCGTCGGACGTCGGCACCAGCGTCGTCGGGGTCAGCCCACCGAACATCCGCTGGTCGACGAAGCGCAGCTCGCGCCCGGCGCGCGCAGGCGAGCCGCCGCCGAGCGAGAAGCGCACCCGCAGGTGGGGTTCGGCCGGCGCCTCCGGGGGCTGCAGCACCAGCTGCCCGCTCATGCCCAGGTGCACCAGCAGCGCTCCCGTGTCGAGCACCAGCCAACTGAACTTGCCCCGCCGGACGACGTCGTGCACCGTCTCGCCGGTCAGGCGGTCGGCGAAATCCCGTGGTCCGGCCAGATGGGCTCGCACCGGTCGCGGATGACGCACCTCGACCGCCTCGATGGTGGTGCCGACGACCCAGCGGGCCAGGCCACGGCGCACCACCTCGACCTCGGGGAGTTCGGGCACCTCGCCGACGTCCTAGGAAGCAGCCGGCTCGGCCGGCTCGACCATCTCGGACCCGACCTCGGATCCGACCTCGGCCTCGATCGCGGTGAACGCCGCGGAGGCCGCGATCTGCTCGGCCTCCTTCTTGCTGCGCCCGCTGCCGGTCCCCCGGGCCAGGCCACCGACCCGGACCGTGGCATGGAACACCTTGGCGTGGTCGGGACCCTCCTCGGCGACGAGATACTCCGGCACGCCGAGGGAGTGGTTGGCCGTCAGCTCCTGCAGGCTGGTTTTCCAGTCCAGGCCGGCCCCCCGCAGGGCCGACGTGCGCAGCAACTCGTCCAGCAGGTGGTGCACCAGCGTCGCGGCGGCCTCGATGCCGGCGTCCAGGTAGACCGCCCCGATCAGGGCCTCGAGGGTGTCGGCCAGGATCGAGGACTTGTCCTGCCCCCCACTGGTCTGTTCCCCCCGGCCGAGCATCAGGTGCGGGCCCAGCTCCAGTCCGCGCGCGACCTCCGCGAGCGCCCGCATGTTGACCACGGCGGCTCGCAGCTTGGCCAGCTGTCCCTCGGGCAGGTCGGGGTGGGCGCGATAGAGCGTCTCGGTGACCACCAGCCCCAGCACGGCGTCGCCGAGGAACTCGAGCCGTTCGTTGGTGGGCAGACCACCGTTCTCATAGGCGTACGAGCGGTGGGTCAGGGCGAGCGTGAGCAGCTCCTCGGGCAGGCAGAGGCCGAGCCGGGCGCGCAACGCCTCCCGGTCGGACGGCGTGCCGGCGCTCGCGTTCGCGCTCACCTGCCCCCCTGGCGGCTCAGAGGTCCTTGACCTTGCGGCCCTTGTACTCGAGGTAGAGCGGCGTTCCCGCGGAGTCGGTGACCACGTGTGCCTGGTGCGGACGCGAGTAGCTGACCTGGCCGCCCTCGACGGTCGTGGTCAGGGTGGTCGCGGTCGCCTTCCACTGCGAGCGGCGGGACCGCGTGTTGCTGCGGGACATCTTCCGCTTGGGGACGGCCACGGGACTTCTCCTTTGTCGGGTGCTGCTGCGGGGGTCGAGCGGGTAGAGCGTCAGTCGGTGTCGAGTTCGGCCAGCGCCTGCCAGCGCGAGTCGATGGTCTCGTGTCGGTGGTCCGGGTCGTCCGCCAGGCGGGCCCCACACTCGGAGCACAGACCCGGGCAGTCGTCCCGGCACAACGGTTGGTACGGCAGTGCGGGAACCATGGTGTCGCGCAGGGCAGGTTCCAGGTCGATCAACTCGTCCTGGAGCTCACGCACCTCGTCGTCGTCCTCGTCACCCTCCTCGCGGCGACGCTCGGCGTAGGCGTACAGCTCCTGTAGGTCGGCGTCCACCTCACGATGGACGTCGTCCAGGCACCGCACACATTCGCCCCGCGCCGTCCCGTGGACGGATCCGGAGACGAGGACCCCCTCGAGCACCGCCTCCAGCCGAAGGTCCAACTGCAGGTCACTGCCCTCGGGAATCCCGATCACGTCGGTTCCCAGATCGGCCGGAGCCGCGACGACGCGGGAGACCTTCCGCATGGTTCCAGGGCGGTGACCCAGCTCACGGGTATCGAGCACGAGCGGGGACCGCGGATCCGGGCGGATGGTGCACCTTCCTCGACGAGGTTTCGACAACGATCTCGGCGCACGCCACGAGGCGGCGAGGCCGACGGGCAAGGCTACCTCGCCGAGCTCGCTGCGATCCAATCGTCTACGCGCCGCGCTCCCCGCGACGCTCGGCCAACCGGTCGAGCAGGCGATCCCGGACGACGTCCGGCACCAGCCCGGTGACGTCGCCGCCCAGCCCGGCCACCTCCTTGACCAGCGAGGACGACACGTGTTCGAGCCGGGGATCCCCCGGCAGGAACACCGTCTCGAGACCGGTCAGGTGGCGATTCATCAGAGCCATCGGCAACTCGTAGGCGAAGTCGGTGCCCGAGCGCAGACCCTTGACCACCGCCACGGCCTCGACCGCACGGCAGAAGTCGACCAGCAGCGCTCCGCTGACCTCGGCGATGCGGACCCGAGGGGCGCCGTCCAGGCTGGCCTCGAGCAGGTCGATGCGCTCGGCAGGGGTGAACAGCCCGGGTTTGGCGGGATTGGTGAGCACGGCCACCACGACCTCGTCGAACAGCTCGGTGGCCCGGTGCACCACGTCCAAGTGGCCGTGGGTCACCGGGTCGTAGCTGCCGGGGCAGACACACCGGCGCAGGGAGGCGGTCGGAGCCGTCATGGGGCGCAACCTACTCGGCGGGCGGCGCGGCGTACCAGAGCGTGGTCTCGCCGTAGCGCCGGACATCGGTGCGCTGCAGGCCCTGCGGCCAACGTGGTTCGGGGCTTCGCCCACTGCGCTCGACCACGACCACGCCGCCGTCGGCCAGCCAGCCGTCCGTCAGGATGCCCAGGACCTCGCCGAGCTCCCCCTCGGTCAGCACGTAGGGCGGGTCGAGCAACACCAGATCGGCCGGCGATCCGGCCAGGAACGGCGGGTTGCCGCTCAGGTAGCGCTGCACCGACGACAGCACGACCCTGACCTGGGGCAGGCCGAGTGTCGTGGCGTTGCGCCGGGCCACCTCGGCCGCCTCGCGGGAGGAGTCGACCAGGACGACGTCCGAGGCCCCGCGGCTGGCGGCCTCGAGTCCCAGGGCGCCCGAGCCCGCGAACAGGTCGAGCACCTTGGCCCCCCGCAGGGCGCCTCGCGACTCCAGTCCCGAGAACAGCGCCTCCCGGACCCGGCCACTGGTGGGTCGGGTGGCCTCGCCCTTGGGGGCCTTGATCCGTCGTCCGCCAGCGCTCCCGGCGATGATGCGTGTCACGGGTCCAGTGTCCCGGGTCGGCGGCCCTCCTGTCGGGCGAGCCGGGCCGCCGACTCGTCCAGAGCACCGACTGATGCCCTGAGCGGGTCAACTCGATCACACATCGTGCCGATGGCCCCCCCATGACCCTGGATTGGCTGCCCCGTGGTTCCCAGATGACGGCCGAGTCGTGGCAGGCCCGCCACCGCATCCTCACCGGCTGTCTGTGGGCCGAGGTCCCGGTGCTGTTCCTGGTCGGCCTGCTCGGGCCGATGAGCCTGGTCGAGGCCGTGATGCTGCCCATGATGGTCGCGATCCATGGGCCTGCTCGCGCGGTTCGCTCCCGGTCAGGTCGCTCAGGGGCAGCTGACCGCTCTGGGCCTGGTCGCGGGGTCGTTCATGGGCATCGAGCTGTCCGGCGGCCAGGTGCACGCCCACCTGTTCATCCTGTCCGCGATCGCCCTGGTCGCGCTCTACCAGCAGTGGGGGCCGCTGCTGCTCACCGTCGGCGCCGTCGTGGTGCACCACCTCACGCTCGGCCTGATGGCCCCCGAGCGCGTCTTCGCCGGTGGCATGACCATGGGTGAGCACGGCCTGTCGTTCGGGCAGGTGCTGGTCATGGTCGTGGTCCACGCCGTCGCGGTGGTGATCGAGGTGGCCGGCATCCTGCTGCTGTGGCACTTCGCCGAGGCCGCCGAGCTCGATGCCGAACGCAGCCGCGGTCAGCGCGACCAGGAGCGTCACGCCGCCGAGACCGCACGCACCGAGGCCATCGAGGTCGAGGCCGAGGCCGAACGCCGCCGGCTGGCCGAGATGGACACAGCTCGCGCCGGGGTCAGTGACCGCGCCGAACAGCTCCGGGGACGGGTCGCCGACGCCACGCTGGCCGTCGACCAGCTCGAACAGCAGGCCGACCTGCTGCGCCGCAGCATCGCCGAGGTGGCCCAGCGCTGCCAGGAGGCCGCCGAGACCGCCGGGAACGGTGAGCGGACGGCGTCCACCGCGGCCGAGGAGGTGCGACGGCTGGAACGGGCGATGGGTGAGATCTCGGAGGTCAACCAGATGATCGCCCAGCTGGCCGGGCAGACGAACCTGCTCAGCCTCAACGCCACCATCGAGGCGGCCCGGGCCGGTGAGCTCGGCAAGGGCTTCGCCGTCGTGGCCCAGGAGGTCAAGGGCCTCGCCCAGGAGACGGCCGCCTCGGCCGACAAGGTGCGCTCGGTGATCGAGGGCGTCGTCGAGGAGACCGAGCGGGTGGCCCGCAGCTTCGCCACCACCAGCGCCCTGGTGGGCGAGATCCACCGGGCCCAGAACGTGATCGCCGACTCGGTCGAGCAGCAGTCCCAGGTGCTGAACGAGGTCGCCGAACAGACGGCCGTGGTGACCGCCGCGACCCGAGACATCGGCTCCGGACTGTCCGACCTGGTCGATCAGGTGCGATCGAGGTAGGCCTCGCGCTCGTCGTCCAGCAGTTCTTCGAGCGCCTGGGCCAGCGCCGGGTGGTGCACCAGACCGGGGTCGGCGGCCACCAGGGCCGTGGCCTCGCGACGAGCATCGATGATCGTGTCCTCGTCGCGCAGCACCCGCAGCTTGCGCAGTGAGGACTTGCTGCCCGACTGGGCGGCACCCAGCACATCGCCCTCGCGGCGCAGATCCAGGTCGGCCCGGGCCAACGCGAAGCCGTCCGGGGTGAGCGAGACCACCTCCACCCGGGTGCGGGCCGGGGTGCCCTGACGGCTGTCGGTGACCAACAGGCACACGCCCTTGGCGACCCCACGGCCCACGCGGCCGCGCAGCTGGTGCAACTGGGACATGCCGAACCGGTCGGCCTCCAGCACCACCATGGCCGTGGCGTTGGCCACGTCGACCCCCACCTCGATCACCGTGGTGGCCACCAGCACGTGCACCGCGCCCGCCGCGAAGTCGCGCATCACCAGCTCGCGCTCCTCCGCCGGCATGCGGCCGTGCAGGGCCTCGATCCGCAGGCCCGACAAGGCGGCCGTGGCGCGCAGCTCCTCGACCACCTCGAGGACGGCGCGCAGCGGGCGCTGCGGGGCCTCCTCCTCCTCGGGGAACAACCCGTCCCCGGCCGGGGCGTCCTCGGGACGCAACGGCCCGTCGTCCTCGCCGACCTCGATGCGCGGGCACACCACGTAGGCCTGGTGGCCGTTCTCGACCTCTTCGCGCAACCGGAACCAGATCCGTTGGTACCAATCCGGATTGGTGGCCAGATCGACCACGTGGGTGACCACCTCGGAACGACCCGCTGGCACCTCCAGCAACACCGAGGTCTCGAGGTCACCGAACACGGTCATGGCCACGGTCCGCGGGATCGGGGTCGCGGTCATCACCAACAGGTGCGGCGTCTGGCGTCCCTTGTCGCGCAACATGTCCCGCTGTTCGACGCCGAACCGGTGCTGTTCGTCGACCACGGCCAGCGCCAGATCGGCGAAACTGACCTGGCGCTGCAGCAGGGCATGGGTGCCGATCACGATCCCCGCCTCGCCGGAGGCGATCTGCAGCAACGCCGCCCGGCGGGCCGCGGTCGGCATCGACCCGGTCAGCAGCACCACCCGGGTCGAGGTGTCACCACCGAACAGTCCCCCCTGACCGATGTCCCCCAGCATCGCCGAGATCGATCGGAAGTGCTGTGCCGCAAGCACTTCCGTCGGCGCCAGCAACGCCGCCTGGCCGCCGGTGTCGACCACCGTGAGCATCGCCCGCAACGCCACGAGGGTCTTACCCGAGCCCACCTCGCCCTGCAACAGCCGGTGCATCGGGTGGGAGCGGGCCAGGTCGTCACTGATCTGGCGGCCCACCTGCATCTGGCCCTCGGTGAGGGTGAAGGGCAACGAGATGTCGAAGGCGTCCAGGATGCCGCCCTGAACCGCCGGGCGCGGCGTCGCCGGGAACTGGGCGGCCTCGTGCCGGCGCCGGGCCAGCGCCACCTGCAGCACGAACGCCTCCTCGTAGATGAACCGGCGCAGCGCCGAGTAGCCCGCGGCATCGGTCGAGGGGCGGTGCACCACCCGCAGCGCGTCGCCCAACTCCATCAACCGCATCCGCTGTCGCACCGACTCGGGCAGCGGGTCGTCCACCGGGGCGAGGATGTCCAGCACCATGCCGACACTGGTGCGGATCTGGTGCTGAGCGACCTTGGCGGTGGCCGGGTACACCGGGATCGGGCGTTGCGCGTCGGCCTCGGTGAAGCCGTCGGTCTCGAGCGGGGTCCACTTCGGGTGGGTCAGCTGACGCTGATTGCGGAACATCGACACGGTGCCCGAGAACAGCATCCGCCGCCCCACGGAGAACGCGGACTTCAGCCGCCACCCCTGGAAGAACGTCATGGGCAGCCGGTCCTCGCCGTCGGTGACCACCACCTTGAGCAGATATCCCTTGCGCTGACGCATCTCGACCAGCTCGGCGCTGACCACCTCGGCGACCAACGAGACCTCCACCCCGTCGGGCAGGTCGGCGATCGTGGTCAGCTGGCCGTACCGCTCGTAGCGCCGCGGGAAATGGCGCAACAGGTCACCGACGGTGCGCAGCTCGAGCTGGGCCTCCAGCAGCTTGGCACTGCGCAGTCCCAGCACCGGGCCGAGCGGGTCGGACAGCTTCAGCGACAAGGGATCTCACTCCACTCCGATGAGGATCGGGTACCTCGGCTGGCCACCGTCGAGCACCACGACCTCCACCCCCGGGTGGCCGCGACGCACCAGCGCCGCCAGCGCGGGCGCCACGTGTGGCGGCGCGTCCTCGCCCACCACCAGGCTCACCAGTTCCCCACCTCCGGTCAGCAGCCGTTCCAGGACGGCGCCCCCCACCTCGACCAGCTCGGCGCCGACCACCACGATGTCACCGGCCACGATGCCCAGCACGTCACCGGGGCGACACACCCCGCCCGTGGTCAGCGCCTCGCGCACCGCCAGGGTCAGCGCGCCGTCTCGGGTGGCCCCCGCCGCGGCGGACATGCTCACCACGTCGTCGTCCACCGAACGCAGCCGATCGTGGACCGCCGCCGCAGCCAGGCCCTGCACCTGGGCCCGGGTCGGCAACACGCTCACCCGTGCCCCGCCGGAGCGGGCGCTGCTGGCGGCCGCCTGGGCCACCGCCAGGGTGTCGCCGTCGTTGGGCAGCACCACCACGGCGTCCGCGACCGCCTGCGCGGCCCGGATCGCCTCGAGGATCTGGGCCGTCGAGGGACGACGCCGCGTCCCGCACTCGACCACCACCGCGCCGACCTCGGCGAACAACCGGGCCAGCCCGGGTCCCGCGGCGCAGGCGACCAACCCCACCCCGCCACCACGACGATCGGTGGCCCGGGCGGTCTGGTCGGCGAAATGGGCGATCCGCACCCGGTGCGGGCGGCCTGCCGCGATGCCGACCTCGACCGCCGCACCCGGATCGTCGGTGTGCACGTGGATGTGCCAGAGCCGGTCCCCACCGACCACGACCAGGCTGTCGCCCAGCCGGGCGAGGCGAGCCCGGACGTCGTCGATCGCGGCATCATCGGCGTCGAGCAGGAACATCACCTCGTAGGCGGGTCCGCCGGGGCGCAGCTCGTCGGTCACCGGCAGCGACGCGGGCACCGGACGCGGCGCTGCGCTGCGGTGGGAGCCACCCTGACGCCGCCCGCGGGTCCTGCCGCCGCGGCGGTGCACCAGGTCCTCCAACGCCTCGAGGACCACGAGGTAGCCCTTTCCCCCGGCATCGACCACCCCGGCCCGGCGCAGCACCTCGAGCTGCTCGGGGGTTCGCGCCAGCGCCTCACGCGCGGCGGTGACGATCGCGCTCACCACATGGGGCAGATCGTCGGGAGCCGCCTCAGCGGCGGCCGCGGCGGCGCGACTGACCGACAGGATGGTGCCCTCGACCGGGTCGGCGACCGCTCGCCAGGCCTGTTCGTCGGCCCGCCGGACCGCCTGTTTGGCGGCCGCGCCGTCCAGCACCTCGTGCTCGGCCAGTACCTCCGACCACCCCCGCAGCAGCTGGGCGGCGATGATGCCCGAGTTGCCCCGCGCGCCCATCAGCGCACCGTGGGCGAAGGCGGCGATCACCGCCCGGACATCTGCCTCCGGCGGCAGGGTGGCCACCGCGTCGACGGCCGCCTCGATGGTCAGGTAGAGATTGGTGCCGGTGTCGCCGTCCGGCACCGGGTAGACGTTGAGGGCATCCAGCTCCTCACGGGCCTCGGCGAGCGCAGCGAGTGCCGTCAAGGCCCAGTGGCGGGCCGAGCGGGCATCGATCGCCTGCAGCATGCTCGGCAGGCTACTGGCTCCCCCCACCCCCCACCCTCGGTGATCATGTAATCCGTGCACGGAGTGGGCACGGATTACATGATCACCAACAGCTCGGGGCGCTGGAGGTGACACGATTACCGTTCCGGCGAGCTGGTCCGATACCCTCTAGCGGACCGCCCGCCCGTTCAGTTCTGCTTCGAGACTTCAGGAGATCTACCCGTGGCTGCCAACTGCGACGTCTGCGGCAAGGGGCCGGGCTTCGGTCACAACATCTCGCACTCGCACCGGCGCACCAAGCGCCGCTGGAACCCGAACATCCAGCGGGTGCGGGCGCTGGTCGGTGGCGCACCGAAGCGGCTCAACGTCTGCACGTCCTGCATCAAGGCGGGCAAGGTCACGCGCTGAGGCGCACCTTCCCCGCACCAGTCGAGGCCGGTTCCCCCCACGGGAGCCGGCCTTCGTCGTGTGCGCTCGTCGACTCCGCTCACCAGTGGGTCCAGCCCGGCCGGCCCTGCCACGCAACGCCGTCCACCAGGACGACGCCACGATCGCCGTGCTCGCCGGCGCGAACCCGGCCGATCGCCACGAACGGCGACGGCAGCGGCAACCCGGGCGGGAAACAGGCCAGCAGGGCATGGTCCTCACCGCCGGTGAGCTGCCACGAGCGCACCATCGACTCACCCCCGCCGAGCCGTTCGGCCACGACCGGCAGGGCCGCCTCCCCCGGGATCGCCGCCGAGTCGAGCTCGATGACCACCCCCGAGGCCGCCGCGAGCCGGCTGGCATCGCGCACCAGGCCGTCGCTGGTGTCGATCAGGGCGCCGGCCCCACCGTCACGAGCCACCACCCCCGCCGGGTAGTCGGGCCGCGGCGCGCGGTGGGCGGAGAGCACCCGGCGCACGGCGGCGTCCAGGGTGTTCGACCCCTCCGGGTCCCGCCCGGCCGGACCTGCGCCGGCCAGCAACAGCTCCAGCCCGGCAGCGGAGGCCCCCACCGGGCCGGAGATCGCCACCACGTCCCCGGGCCGGGCGCCGGATCGCAACACCGCGGGCCGCGGGCCGTCCAGGACGCCGAACGCGGTGCCGGTCAGCACCACCTCGGCGGCCGAGGAGACGTCCCCGCCGATCATCGCCGCCCCCGCGCGGGCGCACTCGGCCGCCAGCCCTCGGGCCAGCTCGACCGGCATGGCGGCGGACGCCGAGCCGGGAGCGGCGAGGGAGACCAGCAGAGCCATCGGCCGGGCACCCATCGCGGCGATGTCCGCCAGCGTCTGCGCCGCGACCTTGACCCCCACGTCGTGGGCACTGGACCAGTCCCAGCGGAAGTCCCGCCCCTCGACCAGGGTGTCGGTCGAGATCACCACCCGGCCGGTGAGCTCGACCACGGCGGCGTCGTCCCCCGGACCCGTGAGCACCCACGGCGGGGACGGCGGGTACGCGGCGAGCACGGCCGAGACCAGCCGGTCCTCACCGAGATCGGCGAGCAGCGGCACGCCTGGACCCGCGTCCTGCGCGGCGCCGTCCATCGGACCTGCCTCCCACGGAAACTCACTACAGACTCGTGTCGGGGCGACACGGTAACGTGAGGCGCCCGCCAGCACCCCGTCCACGCACCCGCACGTACCCGAGGAGCACCCGATGGTCGAGGCCTACATCCTGATCCAGACCGAGGCCGGCAAGGCCTCGGACGTGGCCCGGGAGGTGTCGACCATGACCGGCGTCACCATGTGTGAGTACGTCATGGGTCCCTACGAGGTGATCGCCCGGGTCGAGGCCGCCAGCGGCGATGAGCTCGGCAAGCTGGTGATCGCCCGCATCCAGTCCGTGCCCGGCATCACGCGCACCACCACCTGCACCATCGTTCACCTCTGATCGTGCCGCGCCGCACGCCTCACGACCGCAGGGTGCTCGTCGGGATCGTCACGGTGACGGTGACGGTGACGGTTGCGGTGGTCTCGGGCTGTTCGTCGTCGCCGACCGTGGAGGCCGCGCCGCAGGCGGGGTCCCCGGCCTGCACCGCCGCCCTGGCGGCCGCACCCGCGCTCGTGCTCGACCAGGCCAGGACGACGATCTCGACGGCGGGAGCGCTGGCCTGGGGTGACCCGGCGATCGTGGTGCGGTGTGGGCTGGAGCCGCTCGGCCCGAGCACCAAGTCGTGCATCGGCGTCAACGGCATCGACTGGGTGATCGACGACGCCTCCGACCCGGTCACCGCGACCAGTTACGGCCGCGCCCCCGCCGTCGAGGTGCGTATGCCACGCGCGGTGGGAGCCGTCCGGCTGCCCGCCGCCCTGGTCGATCTCGCCCCGGTGGCCACCGCGCTGCCCACCACCTCGCGGACCTGCACCGGCCCGACCTGATCGCCGCGGGTCAGCGCAGGCCGATCCGTCGACGCATCGCCAGGGTCAGCAGCCGATCGATCAGATCGGGGTAGGACAACCCGGTCTGCTCCCACATCCGCGGGTACATCGAGAACGGCGTGAAGCCCGGCATCGTGTTGATCTCGTTGACCACGACCGAGTCGTCGGGGGTGACGAAGAAGTCGACCCGGGCCAGGCCCTCGCAGCCCATCGCCTCGAACGCACGGCCCGCCAGGTCGCGAACCTGACGCACCACGTGATCGGGCAGGTCGGCAGGGCAGCTGAGCTGCACGCTCGCCTCGTCGAGGTACTTGGCCTCGAAGTCGTAGAAGTCGTGGCCGCCGACCACCCGGATCTCCCCGGGCAGACTGGTCGCCGGCGCGCCGCCGTCCGCACTCTCGAGCACCGCACACTCGATCTCACGCCCGACGATCATGGCCTCGATGATCACCTTGGGGTCGTGCTCCCGCGCGGTCTCGATCGCGGCGTCCAGATCCTCGGCGCTCGACACCTTGCTGATGCCGATGCTCGAGCCGGCGCGCGCGGGCTTGACGAAGACCGGGTAACCGAGTTCCTCGACGTCCTCGCGCACCCGGTCGGGGTGACGCTCCCAATCCCGGGGACGCACCACGGTGTAGGGGCCGACCGGCAGTCCGGCGCCGTCCAACAGCACTTTCATGTAGTGCTTGTCCATGCTGGCCGCACTGGCCAACACCCCCGAGCCGACATAGCGGATGTCGGCCAGCTCGAGCAGCCCCTGCAGCGTGCCGTCCTCGCCGAACGGCCCGTGCAGCAACGGGAACACCACGTCGACCTGGCTCAGGGTGCGGGGCACCTGGTCGGGCTCGAGCACGGTCAACGTGCCCACCCCGGATTCCAACGGCACCAGGACGGCGGGACCCTCGTCGGCGCCCACCTCGGGCAGCACCCCGGCCTCGATCTGCCAGCGCTTGGGGTCCTCCCCCGCCAGCACCCACCGGCCCGTCGGGGTGATGCCGATGGGAACCACGTCCCATCGGGTGGGATCGATGGCCTGCATGACGCCTGCAGCGGTCACGCAGCTGATGCCGTGTTCGCTGGAGCGACCGCCGAAGACCACCGCGACCCGCGGTCGCCGTGCACTCTGCGCGAGGCCCTCGGGGCCGACTGTCTCGCTCATCGCGCCGACCATACTCGCTCGCCTGCGTGCGGCAGACATCGTGGTGCCGTCGCCGGGGTGCCCATCGTGACCATGGAGGCAGGGGGTGCCGGTGGGGCGCCGGAGGCGGGTGGTGGGCACCACCTCGACGCGCCACCACCAACCCCGGGCCGGCAACCTAGGCTGCCCGGTATGGAACCCGCCCATCTGTCCCCCGCCACGGTGGCGGTCACCGCCGGCCGGCCTCACCCGCTGCCCAACGCGCCGCTGAACACCCCGGTCACCTTCGCCTCGACCTACGCCGCTCGCGCCCTCAGCGCCGAGCCCAACGACGTGGGGTACGGCCGCTGGGGCAATCCCACCTGGACGGCGTTCGAAGAGGGGCTGGGTGCCCTGGAACGCGGTGAGGCCCTGGCCTTCGCCTCGGGCATGGCCGCGGTCGACGCCGCCTTCGCCCTGGTGCCCCCCGGCGGGGCCGTGGTGATCCCCGGCAGCGTCTACAACGGCACCGAGGCGCTGGCCCCCGACCTGGCGGCCACGGGGCGCATCCAGCTGCGACGTCCGGCCGGCATCGAGCTGGACGACGTCCTGCCGGCGCTGGACGGCGCGGCCATGCTCTGGCTCGAGTCACCCTCCAACCCCCTGCTCCAGGTGGCCGACCTGCCCGCGTTGATCGCCGCGGGGCACGCGGCCGGTGCCCTGGTGGTGGTGGACAACACCTTCGCCACCCCGCTGGGACAGTTGCCGCTGTCGAAGGGCGCGGACGTGGTGGTGCACTCGGCCACCAAGTACCTGTCCGGCCACTCCGACGTCCTGATGGGAGCCACCGTCAGCCGGGACGAGGAGTTGCGCGTCCGCCTGCACGCTCACCGCACGTTGCGCGGCGCCGTCCCCGGCCCGATGGAGGCCTGGCTGGCCCTGCGTGGCCTGCGCACGCTGCACCTGCGGGTCGAGCGGGCCTGCGCCAACGCCGCCGAACTCGCCCGGCGCCTGCACGCCCACCCCGCGATCAGCCGGGTGCGCCATCCGTCACTGCCGACCGACCCGTATCACGCGCGCGCCCGCGCCCAGATGCAGACCTTCGGTGCCGTCATCTCGATCGAGCTGGCCGATGGGCCACACGCCGCCGATCGGCTGTGCGGCTCGACCCAGCTGTGGGTCGACGCCACCAGCCTCGGTGGGGTCGAGTCCACCCTGGAGCGGCGCCGACGCCACGCGGCCGAACCCGTTGCCGTCCCGGAGAATCTGGTGCGGCTGTCGGTGGGCATCGAGGACGTCGAGGACCTCTGGGTCGACCTGTCCACCACCCTGGACCACTGCTGAACCGGCCGGCTCAGGACCTGCGCCGACGCTTGGCGGGGTTACCCGTCACCGCTTGACCGTGGCTGCGGGGGTTCCAGCGCTCGGCCGGGGCCCGCTCACCGCGGATCTGTTCCAACAGTGTGGTGATCGCGACCATGATGTCGGCGGTCGCAGCGCGCAAGGTCGCGCCGTCCAGGGGTTGGCCGGCCGGCCGGTCACGATAGGCCGACAGGTCGACCGGGGGGCCGGCCCACACGTGCACCGTGGTGCGGCGCCAGAAGCGCAACCGCAGCGAGTAGGGCGGCAGCAACTGCTGCGGTCCCCACTGCGCGATCGGGATCACCGGGCAGCCGGTGGTCAGGGCAATCCGGGCGGCCCCGGTCTTGCCCACCATGGGCCACTGGTCCGGGTCTCGGGTGAGGGTCGCCTCGGGGTAGATCGCGACACACTCCCCCGCTCGGACGGCGTCCATCGCGGCCCCGAGCGCCTTGCCGGCGTCGACGCTCTCGCGCAGTACCGGGATCTGGCCGGCCCGGGTCACGATCGGCCCCACGACGGGCACCCGGAACACCGACTCCTTGCCCAGGAATCGCGGCGGGCTGCCGTGATCGAGCAGGAACTGGCCGAAGGTCAGCGGGTCCACGTGGGAGACGTGGTTGCCGACGGCCACGAAGCCCCCGGAGCGAGGTAGGTGCTCCCCACCGCGCCAGTCGCGTCGGGTCAGGAAGCTCAGCGGCGGCCGCATGAGGGTCTCGACCATCCGGTACGCCCAGCTCAGGTGCCGAGGCGGGGCGGGTTCGCGGCTCACGGCTGCCCATCCTTCCCCGGCCCGGCGACACCTGTCGAGCGATCGGCTGCGAAACTGCCCCGGTGCACCCATCCGGCGCCCTACGGCTCGAGCGCTCGTGGTGTCTCGTGGTACCTGTCAAGGGTGGCGCTGCGGCGAAGTCGCGGTTGATGGTCGGGTCGGCCCTCGGCGGCGCGGCACTCGCCGCCGCCATCGCCGCCGACACGCTGGAGGCGGTGCTCGGCTGTGCGCGAGTGCACCGCGTCGTGGTGGTCACCTGCGAGACCGCCGCGGCCGAGGCCGCTGGTCGGGCCGGGGCCACCGTGGTGGCCGAGCAGCGCCCCGGCGCAGGCCTCTCGGCGGCCCTGGACGACGCGCTGGCGGCCGAGATCGTGAGCAGCCACCCCGGCGGCGTGGCGGTGCTCCTGGGCGACCTACCGGCGCTGAGGCCGGCCGATCTGGCCGCGGGCCTGGACGCCGCCCGCACCGCCCTCGCCGACGGCGCCGTGATGGCCGTCATCCCGGACGCCGAGGGCCGAGGCAGCGTGCTGCTGGCCGCCGACCGAGCCGGCGATCTCGACCCGGCGTTCGGTCCGGACTCCCTGGCGGCGCATGCCCTCCGTGGCGCCCGGGTGCTCGACCTCGACCTGCCGCGGTTGCGCCGGGACGTCGACACCCCCGGCGAACTGATGGCCGCCCTGACCCTGGGATGCGGGGCGCGGACTCGCGCCGTGCTGGCGGCCGGCCCCGGCTACGCTGGCCGGGTGCAGGCCACGGTGCATCGGTTCGACCCGACCAGCGGCGCGGGCAGCGTGCTGACCGACGACGGCACGGTGCTGCCGTTCACCGCGGAGGCCTTCGCGGGCAGCGGGTTGCGGCTGTTGCGCATCGGCCAGCGGCTCACCGTGACGGTGAGCGGCCTGGGGGCACAGGCCCTGGTGACCGGGCTGCGTCTGGGAACCGTCGGTCAGGTGCCCGAGCACCCCGCCCGCCCCTGAGACACCCACCCTCGGTGATCATGTAATCCGTGCACGTTTTGTGCACGGATTACATGATCACCGAGGGGCGCAGGTCGCTGTTCGGGCGGCGATGTCACTGTCACGTGCTGCATGGCACTGTCCTGGTGGTGTAGCAGCAAGTCAGTGACCCCGACCCCAGGACGGTGATCCGTGACAGTGATCGTGACGCAGCTGCCCAAACTCAGCCGGATCGTGGTCCAGCTCCAGAGCTCAATCCGCACAGCGGCCCTCAGGGCGAGCCACGCATCCACGGGGTGTGGGTCACCGCGATCAGCAGGCCGTCGGCGGTCTGAAGGCGAGCCAGACGCTGACCCCACGGCTCGGTCTTCACCGGGCTGATCAGATCGTGCCCGGCGGCGAGCAGTTCGGCGGCCGCCGCGTCCACGTCGTCCACCTCGAATTCGACGGTGGCCTGCGGGCGGGGCCGGTCGGTCGGCCATGCGTCGGTACCGAAGCACGCCTGCGCGGCGCCGGTCAGGGACCAGACACCGAAGTGCTTCACTCCGGACAGTTCGTCCGTTGAGGGGTAGTCCGGATCAGCCGTGAGGTGCAGCCCGAGGTCGGTGCTGAACAGGCGTTGGCCGGTCGGTGGATCGGCGACGATCGGCGCAATGCCGGAGACGAAGAGAACCTTCATGTCGTCGACCCTAGAGACGGTGTCTTGAAGATTTCGGCCCGGTGCTCACCTGGAGTGAGCCCGGTCATTGCGTGCACCTCGCGCGTGAGGTGAGCCTGGTCGGCGAAGCCCGTGGCCTGGGCAAGGTCGGCAAGGTCGGCAAGGTCGGCAAGGTCGGCGGGTTCACGGTGCAGGGCGCGCAACGCGGCCTGCAACCGGACCACGCGGGCGAACATCTTCGGGCCGTACCCGACCTGTGTGGTGACCCGTTCGCGCAGTTGACGTTCGCCGATCTGCAGCTCGGCCGCCAGCAGGCTCACCCGTACCCGACCCTGCGCGCCCTCGATCCGACGCACCGCCTCGGCGGCAATGGGGTCCGGGCAGGGGCTGGACCCGCGTGTGCACGAGAGACGGAAGGCCACCGCGTTCGCGATGTGCTGCGCAGCCGAGACCGCATCTGCGGACTGGATCAACTGCTCGTGCAGGCGTTCGGCATCCAGTCCCCAGAGGTCGGCGAGCGGGGCGCGCTCATCGAGCAGATCCCTGGGCGAGAGGCCGAGGGCGGCACCCGCTCGTCCAGGCCGGAACCTCACCCCCACGGTCGGTCCGCCCTGCGGCACCACGACGAGCTGGGTGTCCGGACCGGCGACGAACAGCTGCCCGTGTCGCCAGATGAGGTCCAGGCAGCCGTCCGGCACCACCGGCTGCGGACCGGCCGAGGCCGGCGCCGCCCACAGGCACCGGACGTCGTCCGCGGCGACGCCTCGCCACTCCCGGTACGTGGCGATGCCCTCTGGATCGCCGAGTTCGGCCGCAGCGTTCACGACATGAGGGATCGGCTACAGGTTCGCGGTGTCATCGCGCACTCGTCTCAGCGGTCGTACTTGGCGCCCAGGGCATCGAGCTTGCTCTGAAAGTGCTCGTAGCCACGGTCGATCAGACCGATACCGCTCACTCGCGAGGTCCCCTCGGCGGCCAGTGCCGCCAGCAGGTGACTGAACCCACCCCGCAGATCGGGCACCTCGATGTCGGCGCCGTGCAACGGGGTCGGCCCACTGACCACCGCAGAGTGTCGGAAGTTGCGCTGCCCGAACCGACACGGCAGGCCGCCCAGGCACTCTCGGTAGAGCTGAATCTGCGCCCCCATGTCGCGTAGTGCCCGGGTGAAGCCGAACCGGTTCTCGTAGACCGTCTCGTGGACGATGGACAGCCCCTCGGCCTGGGTCAGGGCGACCACCAGCGGTTGTTGCCAGTCGGTCATGAACCCGGGGTGCACCGCGGTCTCGATCACCAGTGAGTTCAGGCTGCCACCGGGGTGGGAGAACCGGATGCCGTCATCGGCGATGTCCAGCGCGCCACCGACTTTGCGGAACACGTTCAGGAAGGTCATCATCTCGAGTTGCCGGGCGCCCTTGACCGTGATGTCACCCCCCGTGGCGAGTGCGGCACAGGCCCAGCTGGCGGCCTCGATCCGGTCGGGCAGTGCTCGGTGGGTGAAACCGCCGAGCCGGTCGACCCCTTCGACCTTGATGACCCGGTCGGTGTCGACGCTGATGATCGCGCCCATCTTCTGCAGGACGGCGATCAGGTCCATGATCTCGGGCTCGATGGCCGCGTTGCGCAGCTCGGTCACGCCCTCGGCCCGGACCGCGGTGAGCAGCACCTGCTCGGTGGTGCCCACACTCGGGTAGGGCAGCTGGAGTTTGGTGCCGCGCAGGCGCTGCGGCGCCGACAACGCGATGCCGTGCGGCTGCTTCTCGACCACGGCGCCGAACTGGCGCAGCACCTCGAGGTGGTAGTCGATCGGGCGGTCACCGATGCGGCACCCACCCAGATCCGGGATGAACGCCTCGCCCAGCCGGTGCAGCAGCGGGCCGCAGAACAGGATCGGGATGCGGCTGGACCCGGCGTGGGCGTCGATGTCGGCGACATGGGCCAGCTCGACGTTGCTCGGATCGAGCTCCAGCTCGGCCGGCGACCCGGCGTGTGAGACCTGAACACCGTGCAGTTCCAGCAAACCGGTGACCACGGTGACGTCGCGGATCTCGGGGACGTTGCCCAACCGGCTCGGTTCCTCGCCGAGCAGCGAGGCCACCATCGCCTTCGAGACGAAGTTCTTCGCTCCGCGCACCGTGATGATGCCGCGCAACGGCGTTCCGCCGTGGACGGTGAGCACGTCGTCGTCGCGATGCACCTGATCACTCATGTGCCCATGGTGACGCAGACGGCGGGCCGCCTCCAAAGAGGCGACCCGCCGTTCAGGGGTGCGTCGTGCGATGCGGCCTGTGGTTCAGGCCTTCTTGGCCGCCGTGCGCCGTGCCGGGGTCTTGGCCGCCGTCACCGTGCGCTTGGCAGGCGCCTTCGCCGGAGCCTTGGCCGCAGCCTTCGCCGGGGCCTTGGCCGCAGCCTTCGCCGGGGCCTTGGCAGCAGCCTTCGCCGGAGCCTTGGCAGCCGCCCGAGCCGGGGTGGCCTTGACGGCCGCCTTGGCCGGAGCCGCCTTGACGGCCCGGGTGGCCGCAGCCTTGGCCGGAGCCTTGGCGGCAGTGCGGGTCGCGGCCACCTTCGCCGGGGCCTTGGCCGCGGTGCGGGTGGCGGCCACCTTCGCCGGAGCCTTGGCAGCAGCCTTGGCCGGGGCCTTGGCAGCAGCGCGAACCGGAGCCGCCTTGGCCGCGGTCTTCGCCGGAGCCTTGGCCGCGGTACGGGTCGCCGCGGCCTTGGCCGGAGCCTTGGCAGCAGCGCGGACCGGAGCCGCCTTGGCCGCGGTCTTCGCCGGAGCCTTGGCGGCCGAAGCCACCTTGGCCACGCGGCTGGTGGCCGCAACGGTTGCCGCCCGAGCGGCGCTGCGAGCAGCCGTGGTCGCCGAGACGGCGGCCACCTTCGGCAGCGACTTCGGGTCGGCGACATACATCTTGAACGCGGTGCCCGGCTTGAACCGGGGCACCGACGTCTTCTTGATCTTGACAGTGGCGCCGGTACGCGGGTTGCGTCCGACTCGGGGGCCACGCACGGTCTTCTCGAACGACCCGAAGCCCGAGATGGCAACCTTCTCGCCGCGTGCAACGGCACGCGTCACGGTGTCGACGATCGCTTCGATCGCGTCTGCCGCGGCTTTCCTGCTGCCGAGACGCCCTTCGAGCGCCGCGACGAGTTCTGCCTTGTTCACAGATGTCCTCCGGTACACGGTGTCGAGCGCGGTGCTCGACCTCGAGAGATGACGGTATTCCGCCAAAGCATGAATCGTCCAACATCGTCAAGACCCTGAGCCCTTGTGTCGTAACGATTACCCGCTCTTTTCGAGGCCCCCGGGGGCCTCGAAGGCGCCTCGGCCGCCCCGGGCCGAGCGGCCCGGCCTGGCCCGAAAACCTCAGTCGCTCGGATGCTCTTGCCTTGCGGCACAGCCGATTTCACCGTCGGACGCCGCCCCGGGGGGAGCCACCACCCTGGGGCGGGTCGCCCGAAATGTACCTCAGCGAACCGGCAGGGTGGCCGGCAGCCACTGCGGCCGAGCAGCTTCGAAACTTCCTATCGCGTCGACGTGTTGCAGGGTCAGCCCGATGTCGTCCAGACCCTCCATCAGGCGCCAGCGGGTGTAGTCGTCGACCTCGAACGGCACGGTGAAGGGGCCGTCGACCGCCTGGACGGTGGCAGTTCGCGCCGCCAGGTCGACGGTGATCGAGGTGCCCGGAACCCCCTCCAGCACGGCCCAGATGCGCTCGATGTCCGCCTGATCGACGACGGCCGTGAGTAGCCCCTGCTTGCCCGAATTGCCACGGAAGATGTCGGCGAAGCGCGACGAGAGCACGACCTGGAAGCCGTAGTCGCGAAGCGCCCAGACGGCGTGCTCCCGGGAGGATCCGGTGCCGAAGTCCGGCCCGGCGACCAGCACCGAACCTGCCCGGAATGCCTCCTGGTTCAGCACGAATCCGGGGTCGTTGCGCCATGCGGCGAACAGGCCGTCCTCGAATCCGGTGCGGGTGACGCGCTTGAGGTACACCGCGGGGATGATCTGGTCGGTGTCGACGTTCGAGCGCCGCAACGGCACGCCGATCCCGGTGTGCGAGACGAACTTCTCCATCACAGGTCTCCAAATACTCTCGTCAGCGGGGGTTGGGACGCGCTCAGGGGTGCGAGACGGGGGCGAGATCGGCCGGGCTCGACAACGTGCCCCGCACGGCGGTGGCCGCTGCCACCAGTGGCGAGACCAGGTGGGTGCGACCGCCCTTGCCCTGTCGTCCCTCGAAGTTGCGGTTGGAGGTCGACGCCGACCGCTCCTGCGGCGCCAACTGATCGGGGTTCATGCCCAGGCACATCGAGCACCCGGCGTTGCGCCACTCGGCCCCGAAGTCACGGAACACCTTGTCCAGACCTTCCGCCTCGGCCTGCTGACGTACGCGTTCCGAACCGGGCACCACCAGCACGCGAAGGCTGTCGGCCTTGACCCGGCCCTGGACCACGGCCGCCGCGGCACGCAGGTCCTCGATCCGGCCGTTGGTGCACGAGCCGATGAACACGGTGTCCACGGCCACGTCCCGCAAGGGGGTTCCCGGGGTCAGGCCCATGTACGCCAAGGCCCGCTCGGCCGCCGTGCGCGCACTCTCGTCGTCCATCGCTGCCGGGTCGGGAACCCGAGCCGACAACGGAAGCCCCTGCCCCGGATTGGTTCCCCAGGTGACGAAGGGCTCGAGCTCGGCGGCGTCCAGCACCACCTCGGCGTCGAAGGTGGCGTCGGGGTCGGTGTGCAGCTGCGACCAATCCGCCACGGCGGCCTGCCAGTCGGCGCCGGAGGGGGCATGCGGGCGGCCCTGCAGGTAGTCGAAGGTGGTCTGGTCGGGGGCGATCATCCCGGCGCGGGCGCCGGCCTCGATCGACATGTTGCACACCGTCATCCGAGCCTCCATCGACAGGGCACGAATCGCCTCGCCGCGGTACTCGATCACATAGCCCTGCCCGCCACCGGTTCCGATCCGCGCGATCACCGCGAGGATGATGTCCTTGGCGGTGGCGCCCTCCGGCAGCGTGCCGTCGACGGTGACGGCCATGGTCTTGAACGGCTTGAGCGGCAACGTCTGCGTGGCCATCACGTGCTCGACCTCGCTGGTACCGATGCCGAAGGCCAGCGCCCCGAAGGCACCGTGGGTCGAGGTGTGCGAGTCGCCGCACACGACCGTCATGCCCGGTTGGGTCAGTCCCAGTTGAGGACCGACCACGTGCACGATGCCCTGTTCGACATCACCCAGCGCGTGCAGCCGAACACCGAACTCTGCACAGTTGGCCCGCAGCGTCTCGATCTGCGTGCGGCTCACCGGGTCTGCGATCGGTTGGTCGATGTTCGTGGTCGGGACGTTGTGGTCCTCCGTGGCCAGCGTCAGGTCGGGACGGCGCACCGGACGACCGGCCAACCGCAGCCCGTCGAAGGCCTGCGGGCTGGTCACCTCGTGAATCAGGTGAAGGTCGATGTAGAGCAGATCCGGCTCTGCCCCGCCGCCGGTGCGGACGACGTGCGCGTCCCAGACCTTCTGTGCCAATGTGCGTCCCACGCCTGGACCCTCCTGCGATCGATCGTCGGGTGTGCTGCTCGACACAGCGTGCTCCTCCGATCGGGTGTCGTGCGCTTGCGTCTCACGCATCGAGACGCGAGTATCACCTTATGGACTCCGCCACTGCTCCCCTGCCAGCCGACGGCCTCGACCGGTCCGGCAGCGGAGTCGGCGTCCTCGACAAGGCGGCCGTCGTCCTGGGGGCGCTCGAGGCGGGCCCGTGCTCTCTGGCACAACTGGTCTCGGCCACCGGGCTGGCCCGCCCGACCGCCCACCGGCTGGCCGTGGCGTTGGAACACCACCGACTGGTCTCCCGTGATCTGCAGGGGCGGTTCATCCTCGGGCCCCGGTTGGCCGAGCTGGCCTCCGCCGCGGGTGAGGACCGGCTGCTCGCCGCCGCCGGGCCGGTGCTGACCGCCCTACGCGACCACACCGGGGAATCGGCTCAGCTCTACCGCCGCCAGGGCGATGCCCGGGTGTGCGTCGCCGCGGCCGAGCGTCCGATGGGCCTGCGGGACTCGATCCCGGTGGGTTCGTCGCTGTCGATGCTGGCGGGCTCGGCGGCCCAGGTCCTGCTCGCCTGGGAGGAACCCGACCGGTTGCACCGTGGCCTGCACGGCGCGCGGTTCACGGCGACCACGCTGTCCGGGGTGCGTCGTCGTGGCTGGGCACAGTCCCTCAGCGAGCGCGAGGCAGGTGTCGCCTCGGTGTCCGCCCCGGTGCGCGGCCCCTCGGGTCGGGTGGTCGCGGCCGTGTCGATCTCGGGCCCGATCGAGCGGTTCACCCGCCAGCCCGGCCGACAGCACGCCGCCGCCGTGGTCTCGGCTGCCGCCCAGTTGACCGCGGTGCTGCGCTCGGCGACCTGAGCCACCACCCGAACCACCACCCGACCAGCAGCCGACCGCCGCCGGTTCGAGGCCGGTTCGAGGCCGGTCGGTCAGCCGGCCACCGGCTGCATCCAGGTGTGGGTCTGCACCCCGCGCGGCTGTCCCGCGGGCAACAGCACCGGCTCGACCTCGACCGCGTTCCCCCCACGATGCCGCACCTGCAACCAGCCCCGGACGGCGGCGCCGCACCGGCTGGGCAGACCGAGCGCCGGCGCGATCACCTTCACGTGGTGCACGGCCGGGGTGATGGTCACCGATCGCGCGCTGCCCCGCCACGTCGCACAGACCCGGCCGGAGGCCTCGATGTCCTGCGCCACCAGCGCCACCTCGACCACGGATGTCGCAGCGCCTCCCCGCCCGCACAGGTGGTAGCCGAGGGCACAGGTCGTCAGCTCGGCCTCGCCCTCGAGCCGCAACCGTGCAGCGGTCGTGACCGGCCGCAGCGCGGCCACCAGGGCCACCGCAGCGGCCTGCTGGCCCACGGGGACCCCCGGCGCCCCGGGACCGCCCACCAGCACCGCAGGGCGTTGCGCGGCGCGCGCCACCACCCGGGCGGCCGTGGCACCGAGGGTGCCCGAGGTGATCCGCAGCCACGACGACGACGTCGACTCCGTGCGCGGCGAGACCTGCAGCAGGCAGCGCACCGCGCGCCCCGGGGTCACCGAGACCACCGCACGCCCTGTCAGCACCCGCGAGGCGACCTGGGTGGACCCGTTGCCCGGCACGGGGTTCTGCCCGATCACCAGGACATCGGGCAGCGCGCGCCGTCCGGGGGCGGTGCCGACCGCGGACGGCGCCGCGCACCAGGCGCGCACCGAGAGCGCGATCCTGATCGGCACCTCGACGCGGAGCTGCGTCGCCAGGACGACACTGCCCCGTGAGGTGGTCGCGGCCGGGACGTCCAGGGTCACCACGCTCGTGAAGCGAGCCGGGCGCAGGACATCCCCGGACGTCGTCCGGCGGAATCCCGGATCGGCCACCACCCGACGGGGCAGCACCGCGACCCGCACCGACGCCGACGCCGACGCCATGGTCATCGACGTGGTCATCGCCGAGGTCACCGCAGAGGCGGTCGGGGCAGGGCCGAACAGCAGACCCGTCAACACCAGGAACAGCCCGAATCTGCGCATGGGCCTCACGCTGGCACCGGCCTCGGTACCCCGTGCGGGACCTCGGCCCTGCACGGATCGGATGATCCCGACAGTCTCGGCGCCAGCCAGCACGACGTCAGGGCAGCGACAGGAACGGTCCGTGGTGGACGCTGCAGACGATGTAGTCCGCGGCATTGCCGTCCACGGTGCCGTCGTAGGCCGATGAACAGGACTCGAAGATGACCTGCACCCGGCCACCGGCCATCACCAGGCCCTGGGACATGTTGGGCGCGACCAGCCAGCGCCCGATCGCCGAGCTGCCGTTGTAGACCTTCGTGCGCGGCCAGTAGATCAGCTGGCTGTCGTTGTCGCGCCCGTAGGACTGGCTCCACACGATGCGGTTGCCGAACAGGATGACCCCCTGAACCCGCGAGGGCGTGTACACCCGGTCGACCCATTTTGTGGGCAGGCTCCCGCCCACCACCGGGTAGCTGTACATGTAGTCGCGCGCGTCCGGATTGAAGTGTCCGACCCACAGCGTCTCGCCATCGGCAAACGCGTACGAGCTGGCCGCGACCGGAAAGGACGCCGTCGCCGACAGCGGGGTGCCACCGGTGCGGCTCAGCTGCGAACGGGGATAGCGCCGCATTCTGGTGCCGTCGGCGACCCAGAGATGGCCAGAGGTCATGGCGATCCCTCCGACATGGCCCGTGATGTCCAGCGGATAGGTGCGCAGCCAGGTGCCGGTGGCCCGGTCCATCAGCGCCACGATCGACCTCGCCGACTCGTAGTGGTCGTAGTACGAGATGATCAACGTGTTCTCGTCGAGCTTGGTCAGGCCCTGGGGCACCCAGCTGGTGTGCGCGTAGGGCTGCCACTTCGGCCCGGTGTCGAAGTAGACGTAGTACTCGTCGAACTGTGCCGGTGCGGCCAGCGCGGACGATGGCACGAACAGGGCCACCACCGTCGCCGCGATCACGCCGAGCATGCGTCGTCCCCGCGTCATGTGTGCCTCCTGCGTCCTGGCCCGCCACCCGTCGGGACGCCCGGGCGACCCGCCGGGCAACCTACCGCTCTCACCACGGCCTTGGGCAGGGGGTGAGTGACAAAAGCGACAGGCCCCCGGTCGATGACCGGGGGCCTGTCTCATGTAGCCCCGACGGGATTCGAACCCGCGCTACCGCCTTGAGAGGGCGGCGTGCTAGGCCACTACACAACGGGGCCGCTGGGGTACCAGGACTCGAACCTAGACTAACTGAACCAGAATCAGTCGTGCTGCCAATTACACCATACCCCATGGGGGTATCTCGTCCGGCACCACGGCACCGCTCGAGACCCGCCGCACGACTGTACCGGGCCGCCGTCCCTCGCCCAAATCAGATCCTCACCAGGGTGGGGAACGCGCCGGCGTCCAGCAGATCGGCGAGCTCGAGCAGTGAACCGACCACCGGCACGTCGTCCGGGGTGGGCTGGCCGTCCCGGTCACCCCGGCCTCCCCAGCTGCGGTCGAGCCACACCCCGACCAGGCCGGCCGCCCGGGCACCGCGCGCGTCGGCGTCCGGTTCGTCCCCCAGATACAGGCTGCGGCCCGGGCTGACCCCGAGACGCTCACACGCCAGGTGGAACACCCGGGGATCGGGCTTCCCGACGCCCAGGTCGTCGACGGCGACCATCACCTCGAACCGATCCGCCAGACCGACCCGTTGCAGCTTGTCGCGTTGATAGGCGGCGCCGGCATTGGTCACCAGCCCGTAGGGCAGGCCCAGGAGCTCCAGGCGCTCCAGCAGCGGCACGGCGTCGGGGAAGAGCCGCCAGGCCTCACGGAAGGCCACGTCGTAGGCCTCGCTCCAGCGATGTTGGTCGGCGACCGAGAGCGTGGGGCCGTCGAAGGCCGCATGTAAGGCCACCGCGCGGCGATGCCGTTGCTCGGCGAAGCTCGACTCACCGCGGGTGTACGCCCGGAAGTGCCCTCCGGCGTCGCGCACCCAGTGCTGCAACGCGGCCGCCTCACCCTCGGCGTCCAGATGAGGCAACCAGGTGGCCACGATCGCGCTGATCGCCCGTCCGAAGGCATACCGGGTGTCGACCAGGGTGTCGTCGAGATCCAGCAGCACCCCCGCCCGGTCGGGTGACGGCGGCCGGCTGCCGGTCACCGGGTGGTCACCGGGTGGTCACGGGAGTGGTCACGCGATCACCAGGCCCGCATCGGGGGGTGGAACAGCCGCGGCACCGCCCGGCGACGGGCGAGTCGGTCGAGCACCACGGCGGTCAGCACCATCAGCACCAGGTCGGCGACGAACGATTCCGGGGTCGACGTCGTGGCGTCGAGCATCTCCTCCAGGTGACCGCTGCCCACCGAGTAGGCGAAGGCGATCACGTTGTTCGCGCCGTGCATCGCGATCGAGGCCTCCAGCCCCCCGGTGCGCCAGACCAGCCACGAGGCCGCCAATCCGAACACGAACCGGTCGGCGAACAGCCAGGGGTCCTGCTGGCCGTGGGCCAGGGCGAACAGGGTGCCCGAGACGAGGGCCGCCACGATCGCGCCCACCTCGGCCCGCGGGATCCAGGCGCCGATGGCCTGCGTCAACCAGCCGCGGAAGAGGTACTCCTCACCGGCAGCCTGAAGGGGCGTGGTCGTGATCACGATCACCGCGTAGAGGCCCGCCTGGCTCTCCGGCTGCCAGGTCAGGTCACCGTCGAGGGCCAGCAACAGTGCATCGGCGATCACCAGGACGAGCAGACTGACCAGGTAGCTGGTCACCAACCAGGCCCACCGGACGCCGCCGGTGACCGAGGCGAGCCACCTCGGCCGCCACCCATGACCGCCCCAGACGGCAGCCTGGGCCACCACGATCAGGGCCGCCAGCACCAGATTGGTCACCAGCACGCCGGTGGGCGAGATGGCCCACCGGTCGTACTCGGCGTCCGAGGGCGCCGCGCCGGACCCGTCGGACCCGGCCGACTGCCCCATCAGCAGGGCGGCCGTCACCACCCACGAGAGCACCAGGACGGCGAAGGTGGCCCCGGCGGCGATGGCCAGGCTCACCAGGGGGCGCCACCAGCGGTGGTTCGGCCCCCGCAACAGCTGCGAGTAGGGCCGGGCGAGCCAGGCCTGCGGCGGGCCGGCGGGCAACGCCACCCACGGGGCCGGTGAACCGACGGCCGACGGTGGGCCGATCGGATCCGGCGCGCGCAGGCTCATTCAGGCCAGCCTGGTGCGCAATGCAGCCAACCGGGCCAGCGTCGCGGAGCTGCCCAGGATCTGCATCGACTCGAACAGCGGCGGCGAGATCCGGCGCCCACTGACCGCGACGCGCAGCGGGGTGAACGCCACCTTGGGCTTGAAGCCCAACCCGTCGATGATCGCCCCGCGCAGTGCCGCCTCGATGGCCTCGACCTGCCAGTCCGCGGCGGCGAGCGAGCCGAGCGCGGACGCCGCGGCGTCCAGGACGGCCACCGAGGTGGCGGCGTCCTTGGTCACCTGGGCGAGCGCATCGTCGGCGATCTCGAGGTCACCGTCGGCGGTGAACAGGAAGCCGAGCATGCCGGACGCCTCGCTCAACACCTGGATCCGGGTCTGGATCAGCGGGGCTGCGGCGGTGAGGATCTCGCGCTCGCGGGCGGTGAGCGCGGCAGCGTCCGCAGTGCTCAGCAGCGCGGCGGTGTGCAGGTAGGGCACCAGTCGCGCGGCGAAGTCGGCCGCCTCCAGCCGTCGCAGGTGCTCGGCGTTGATGGCGTCGGCCTTGGCCTGGTCGAATCGGGCCGGGTTGCCGTTGACGTCGGCGATGTCGAAGGCCTTGGCCATCTCGTCCATGCTGAAGATGTCGCGGTCCTCGGCGATCGCCCAGCCCAGCAGGGCCAGGTAGTTCAGCAGGCCCTCGGGCACGAAACCGCGATCGCGGTGATGGAACAGGTTCGACTGCGGGTCGCGCTTGGACAGCTTGCGCGTGCCCTCCCCCAGCACCATCGGCAGGTGGGCGAAGCGGGGCACGAAGCTGGTGACACCGATGGCGATCAGCGCCTGGTACAAAGCGATCTGGCGTGGCGTGGACGAGAGCAGGTCCTCGCCACGCAGCACGTGGGTGATGCCCATCAGGGCGTCGTCCACCGGGTTGACCAGGGTGTAGAGCGGCTGGCCCCCGGCGCGGGCGACCACGAAGTCGGGCACCGTGCCGGCCTTGAAGGTGACCTGCCCGCGCACCAGATCGTCGAAGGTGATGTCCTGCGCGGGCATCCGCAGCCGCAGCACGGGCTCACGGCCCTGCGCCCGGAACGCGTCGCGCTGGGCGGCGGTCAGGTCGCGATCGTGGTTGTCGTAGCCCATCTTCGGGTCACGCCCTGCGGCGCGGTGACGCGCCTCGATCTCCTCCGGGCTCGAGAACGACTCGTAGACGTGTCCCCCGGCCACCAGGCGGGCCAGCACGTCGGCGTAGAGCTCGCCCCGCAGGCTCTGCCGGTACGGCTCGTGGGGGCCACCCACCTCGACGCCCTCGTCCCAGTCCAGCCCCAGCCACCGCAGCGCGTCGAGCAGTTGGGCATAGGACTCCTCGCTGTCCCGAGCGGCGTCGGTGTCCTCGATGCGGAACACGAAGGTGCCGCCGGTGTGACGGGCATAGGCCCAGTTGAACAGCGCGGTGCGGATCAGGCCGACGTGCGGCGTCCCGGTCGGTGAGGGGCAGAACCGGACGCGGACCGGGGACGGAGCGGTCGGCGCAGCGGCGGCAGCCGGGTCAGCAGTGGGGCGGCTGACGTCGGTGTTCACGGTGTTCGCGGAGTTCGCGGTGTTCACAGGGTTCTCGGTCATGGTGGCCTCAGGGTATCGGCCAGCTCACGCCCTCACCTGGTCCAGCATCACCGAGCACCAGCGAACACCACCGAGCACCGCCGAGCCCCCCGACGGCTCTCGGGGGTGGCTCAGGGGTCCCTCAGGGACGTCCCGGACAGACAGCCGCGCCTCGTGGGCGCAGTCTGGACTCATGACGAACTCCGCACAGCGCACTCTCAGCCGCAGCGACAACCGGGTGGTGGGCGGTGTCTGCTCGGGCCTCGCC
This sequence comes from Kineosporiaceae bacterium, assembly GCA_016713225.1. Classification (NCBI taxonomy): domain Bacteria; kingdom Bacillati; phylum Actinomycetota; class Actinomycetes; order Kineosporiales; family Kineosporiaceae; species Kineosporiaceae bacterium. The sequence goes on along the minus strand of JADJPO010000003.1, from coordinate 165,003 downwards.
GACTACTTCGGCATCGATGTCACCCTGGTTCGCATCGTGACCGCGGTCCTGGTGATCTTCGGTGGCGCCGGCGTACCGCTCTATCTCGCCGCCTGGCTGATCATGCCCGACGGCCGGGGCGACATGATCGCCGCCCGGGTCGCCGGCAAGGTCCAGGCCAAGATGGAGAACCGCGGCGCACCGGTCCAGGTCCCGAACCCCTACGCCCCCAACGGCCACGTGCCGGACGCCGAGTCCACGCGGCCGTCGTCCGCCTCGGCACCCGCGCCGAGTACGGCCGCCGACACCGCGCACGAGCCGCCGGCGGTGTGACCGCCGGGGTGTGAGCGCCGGCCCAGCGAGGGCCGAGGCTCTCACCGGGTCAGCGGCGCACCATCGGATTCGACAACACGCCCAGTCCCTCGATCTCGACCTCGACCCGCTGCCCGGCCGTGACCGGACCGACCCCCGCCGGGGTGCCGGTCAGGATCACGTCGCCGGGCAGCAGCGTCATGACCGAGCTGACGTGCACGACCAGGGTGGCGATGTCGAAGACCATCTGCGAGGTGCGCGCCTGCTGCACCACCTCACCGTCGCGGCGGGTGGTCAACGCCAGATCGCCGGCGGTGTCCAGATCGAGACCGGTCACCAGGTAGGGGCCGAGCGGGCAGAACGTGTCGAACCCCTTGGCGCGCCACCACTGGCCGTCCTTGCGCTGTAGGTCGCGGGCGGTGACGTCGTTGGCACAGGTGTAGCCGAGGATCACCTCGGCCACCCGCTCGCGCGGCACGTCCCTGCACAGGCGTCCGATCACGACGGCCAGTTCACCCTCGTAGTGCACCTCGGCGCTCTGCGGCGGCAGCACCACCGGGTCGCCCGGGCCGATCACCGAGGTGTTCGGCTTCAGGAAGGCCAGCGGTTCCTCGGGGACGTCGCTGCCCATCTCGGCAGCGTGGTCGACGTAGTTCTTGCCGATGCCGATCACCTTGCTGCGCGGGATCACCGGCGCCAGCAGCCGCACGGCGTCGTCCAGCGGCACCACCTCGCCGGTGTAGGTGATCGGGGCGATGAGCGGGTCAGCGCTGATCACAGCGAGCTGCTCGATGCCGTCACCGGCGTCCCCAGCCTCCTGGACGACGGCGAAGCGGTAGTCCTCACCCGTGGTGAATCTCGCGATACGCACGGCGGTGAGGTTAGCCGGTCGACGTAGCCTGGTGCGGTGAACGAGCTGCCACCGCCGCTGTGGCGGGCGCGACAGGCCGCCCACGAGCGCCGCGTCGACCGGCTGGTCGGCCCGCACCTCGCGCGGCGTGCCCGGGGCGAGAAGCACGCCGTCGAGGACTTCCTGTTCACGTACTACTCGCTGCGTCCGGCGCGGTTGCGCCGCTGGCATCCGGGCGCGGGTGTGACCCTGATCCTGGACGACGGCCGGCGCGAGTCGCTGGACGTCGCGGCCTTCCTGGCGCGCCGCGGCGAGGCGGTGGGACACTTCGCGGACCTGTTGCGCGCCACGGCGTCCCGCCCGGCGCACCTGGGCTGCTTCGGCCTGCACGAGTGGGCAATGGTCTACAAGCACGGCGCGGACGACGAGCGCCGACACCCGGCGCCGCTGCGGTTGGGCGCGGCCGGCAGCGACGCGGTCGTGGAGGCGCATCGGATTCGGTGCTCGCACTTCGATGCGTTCCGGTTCTTCACCCCGGATGCGATGGGCCGCAACGAGCTGCAACCCACGCGTGAGCGCCAGATCGAGCTCGAGCAGCCGGGGTGCCTGCACGCCACCATGGACCTGTACAAGTGGGCCTACAAGCTCGCCCCCGCGACGTCGTCCGAGCTGATCGCCGACTGCTTCGAACTGGCCCGCGATGCCCGCGCCCTCGACATGCAGGCCTCGCCCTACGATGTGAGATCCCTGGGATACGAACCGATCCCGATCGAGACCGCCGAGGGCAAGGCGGCCTACGTCGTCCGCCAGCGTGAGCTGATCGCCCGCGCGGAACCGTTGCGCGCCAGGCTGATCGAGGTCTGCGAGGCGCTGCTCGGCACTGAAGCCCTCACTGAATCCACCACTGAATCCATCACCGTCTGAACGAGCACGCCCTCAACGGCGGGATTCCGTGCGCCCTGGCAACACCAAACCCCGCCAACATCACCCACCAGGCCAAACCCTCTCGGTGATCATGTAATCCGTGCACATTTTCGTTACCTGATCTCGACGTGGTGTCGGCAAACGTGCACGGATTGCATGATCACCGAGAGTGTGTGAGCGTCGGAACCGGCTCAGAACCCCGGGTGGACGGCGGGTGGATCCTCACCGCATGCCGGCGCCTGCTCGCGGCGAAAGGCGGTCGCGACGGGCACCCAGGGACAGGTCCACCACCGCGCCCAGCCTGCCGAAATCGGCCGCTGCGGCCGCGAACCGCCGGACCGGCCCCCGCCCGGACGAGGTGGTCACAGCTCATCGTCTCCATCCGGCGAGCGCCGGCCGAGCACGCGGCGTCCGATCAACCACACCAGGACCAGCACCGTGGCGGCTCCGACGAACGCACCGGCGATCGTGCTCAGATCCCCATCGAGACCGTCGCCGGAGCCGGTCGCCCGCAGCAGGCCCGACAGCAACGCCCCCATCACCAGCGCGAGCAGCAGATAGCGCCCTCGGCTCCTCGACCAGTTGCCCGACGCTTCGACGCCCAGACGCCGGGCATAGCCGATGGTCATCGCGGCGGCCAGACCGATGACCCCCACGAGCGCCTGGGCGTAGGGCAACGCGTCGTGGCCGCCGATCCAGAGCATGGCCGCGCCGAGCGTGAGACCACCCCACAGGATCAGCTGAAACCCGAAGGCGGAGGCCTCGTTCCAGACGTCCCGCTGGCGCTCCTCGGCATAGAAGGGATCACCGAAGTCGGCCACTGCCGCGGCCAACCGCATGAAGGCCGACCGCTTGGTCGAGGTGCTCATGGACCTACCCCCGCATCTGATGGCGCGAACAGGGTCTCGACCGTCGTTCCCAGCACAGTGGCCAGGCGCAAGGCGAGATAGACCGAGGGGGCGTAGTCGCCCGCCTCGATTGCCACGACGGTCTGCCGGCTGACCTCGCACGCGGTGGCGAGTTGAGCCTGTGTGAGGCCGGCGAGCTGACGGTGCCCACGCACCGCGTTCACGCGCCCGTCCGCCGTCGTCTTGACCACGATTCGAGTGTCAATCTTACCTGACATCATGTCAAGTAAGAGCGACATGCCATGTCAATGATCGCCGTTAGATCGCAGTCTGCACCGGACAAGCCGGAGCGAACTGCGATCTAACGGTGATCTTGGGTGGAGGACACCAGGATTCCGTGATCATGCGACATTCCATCCGCCGACAGGGCCTGCCGCGCCGCCACTCACTCCGATGCGGCTGGTCTGGGGGCACCATGCCGGCCCTTCCGCTGATCTCGCCGACCCCTCGCCTCATCGGAACAGGCCGTGCACCGACGAGGTGCGCACCCACACCGACCGGCGTCCCGAGTACACAGCAGTAACCGGCTCATGCTCCGCAGGTGACCAGCCATGCTCCCAGGCATGCCCGATATACACCTATTCAAGGCGGTCCCTGCGGAGCATGGTTGGTCACCTGCGGAGCATGAGCAGGTTTGTGGTCGGCAGGTTGGGGGGTCAGCGGGGGGAGACTCCGGCGCGCATCAGGCCGTACGTGAGGCCGTCGACCAACGACTGCCAGGACGCCTCGACGATGTTCGCGCCGACGCCGACCGTCGTCCAGGTGCCCTTGCTGTCCGCGGTCTCGATCAGTACCCGGGTGATCGCGTCGGTGCCGGAGGAGGCATCCAGGATGCGCACCTTGAAGTCGATCAGCTGCAGCTTGGCCAGCTCCGGGTAGACCGGCAGCAACGCCCCGCGCAAGGCCTGGTCGAGGGCATTCACCGGGCCGTTGCCCTCTCCCACCGCGACCTGCCGCGCACCGCCGGCGAGCAACTTGACGGTGGCCTCACTCAGGGCATCGACGCCCGGACGCGACTCGGTGATCACACGCCAGCTCTCCACGTCGAAGAAGGCCAGGCGCGCGCCGTCCGCCTCTTCACGCAACAACAACTCGAACGAGGCGTCCGCCGCCTCGAACGTGTAGCCCGCCGCCTCCAGGGACTTGACCCTCTCGGTGATCCGAGTGACCAGGTCGCCCTGACCTGCCAGGTCGTACCCCAACTCGCGCCCCTTCAGCTCGATCGAGGCGCGCCCTGCCATGTCGGAGACCAGCATGCGCATGTCGTTGCCGACCGTCGTGGGGTCGGCGTGCTGATAGAGATCGGGATCAACCTTGATCGCTGAAGCGTGCAGGCCTGCCTTGTGGGCAAAGGCGCTCGCACCGACATACGGCTGCCTGGAGTACGGCGGGACATTCGTGACCTCGCTGACGGCATGCGCGATACGCGTTGCCTCAGCGAGCTTTCCGGCCGGCAGCACCTGCCGGCCGAGCTTGAGTTCCAGGTTGGCGATCACCGCGAGCAGGTCGGCGTTGCCGGTCCGCTCGCCGTACCCGTTCAGGGTGCCCTGCACCTGGACGACGCCCGCGTCCACCGCGGCGAGCGAGTTCGCCACGGCGCAGCCGGTGTCGTTGTGGCAGTGGATCCCCAGCGGCGCACCGCTGGCGGCGGCCACCGCAGCCACGACGTCCGCGATCTCGACCGGCAGCATGCCGCCGTTGGTGTCGCACAGCGCGACCACCTCGGCGCCGGCCTCGACCGCCGTCCGCAGCACCTCGACCGCGTAGGCGGCATCGGCCCGGTACCCGTCGAAGAAATGCTCGGCGTCCAGGAACACCCGCCGGCCCTCGCCGACGAGGAACGCGACGGTGTCGCGCACCATGGCCAGGTTCTCGGCGCCCGTGGTGCGCAGTGCCCGCTCGACGTGGCGGATGTCGCTCTTGGCCACCAGGGTCACCACCGGTGCCAGCGAATCGAGCAACGCCCGCACCTGCGGGTCGTCGGCCGCGACGACACCGGCCTTGCGAGTGGCACCGAACGCGGTGAGCCGAGCGTTCTTCAGCCGCAGCTCGTCGGCCGCGCGGCGGAAGAACTCGGTGTCCTTGGGGATCGCGCCCGGCCACCCGCCCTCGATGAAGCCGACGCCCAGATCGTCCAGGTGGGTGGCGATGGTGAGCTTGTCGGCCACCGACAGGCTCAGACCCTCCTGCTGGGCACCGTCGCGCAGGGTCGTGTCGTAGACCTGCAAGGGGCTGGTCGGGCTCATCGTGTTCTCTCTTCCGTCGGTGCAATCGGCACGAAAAAGACCCCTCGCGAATCGCGAAGGGTCTGCGCGTCGGTGGTGCCTGGAACGTTCCTCAGGCGGTACCGACGCGCCTGCCGATAATGATGCTGAAGGCGGTCATGATGGGAGCAGTCAACCACATCAGCGCTGCCGGAACCGAATCCTTCGGCTAGTAGTGCTCGCAGTCATAGGGCGCCGAACCGATGGCGCCCTCCTGTCGCCACCGGTCGATGGCCGCCTGCTGGTCATCGGAGCAGTGACTGCTGACGGTTGCGGCCACGAACGCCGGGATCCCGACGGTGATCAACGCGGGGGCCAACACCACGACCGCGAGGGCCGCCGCCGGTAGCCGGCGGTCGCGCCACCGCCGGACGATCGCTGCGCCGAGCAGGATCCCCAGCGCCAGGCAGAGGATCGGTAACGCACGCACCACGGCGCCGTCGGCGGCGCGGCACAGCGCCCCCCGGGGTGAGTCGTGAGCGGTGTACGGGGCCCCGCCGTCACCATCGAAGCACTCGATGATCACGAAGTACTCGACCACCACCCAGACCGAGACCGCCAGCAGCACGCCGCCCACCAACGCAGCGGTCTGGGCCAGGTGCCGCCGCTTCGTCATCCTCAGCCCTGCTCTCTGCCGGTGCCGACGTGTCAGGCCCGACGGCGATCCGACTCGGCGATCAACACCGAGCAGGGCGCGTGGTGGGCGAGATGGGTCGCGACGGAACCACCCAGGAACCGCCGCACCAGCCCGACACCCACGCCTCGCGTGCCCATGACCACCAGGTCGACGGACCGTGCTGCCTCGACGAGGGCGGAGCGGGGGTCCTCTCGGCCTCGCGAGGTCGGGACGACCTCGGTCACGAGACCCGCCTCGCTCAGGAGTGCCACCATCGCCGACGACGAGGCCACCGGGTCGGTGCGGCCGTCGGCCACGCTCAGCACCTGCACCCTCGTCCGGGCGGCCCAGGGCAAGCGGGCAAATCTCGCCGCCGCCGCCTCGGCATCGGCCGAGCCGTCGGCACCCACCAGCACCCGGCGCACCGGCCGGTCATCCCGCGCGATCACCAGCGGGCAGGGCGGCCCGTGGAGCAACGAGTCCGCCGTGCTGCCCAGGGTCACCGGCATTCGCCCGGCTCCACGCGCCCCGATCACCAGCAGTTCGGCGTCCGGGAAGCCGAGCAGCACCAACCGCGGATCGCCGATCGCCACCAGGTGCTGTACTCCCCCGCCGAGCCGGGTGGGATCGGCCGGCGTACGTGGCGTCGGTGGTAGCCAGGGGCGCGCGGCCGCCAGCTCGGGGGTGGTGGGGATCTTCGCCGGATCGTCGTCGGCGGTGATCACCTCGACCCGCCAGCCGTCCCAGTCCTGGGCGTCGACCCACCGCCACGCACGGTCGGCCTGGTCCGACCCGTCGTCACCCATCACCAGGAAGGGCGTGTGCGTCATCGCCGGGAACCCCCTCGACTGCGCTGAAGAGCTCGAGCACCTCGAGCTTGCCCCGTCGACAGCGCGAGCGCATCCACCCAAGGTCGCCCTCAGTCGCCGGCGAGCCGGCCCAGCGTCTCGGCCACGACGTCGAGGTCGGACGCCGCGCCGTCGACTCCACGCACCGCCGCACCGACCTCGGAGGTCGCCAACACCAGGCGCCGGATCTGCTCGACCAATGCCTCCGCCCCGGTGGTGGTCGCTCCCACGGCCTGTTCGATCGCCACCGTCACCGATTGCTGGGATGACAGCGCCTGGGTGACGGCATCCTGCGCCGACTGCACCTCCTCGACCACCGAACTGATCGAGTCGATCGCCTGCACCGTGCCGAGCACCTCGTGCTGGATCGAGCCGACGCGTTCCTCGATCTGCCCGGTGGCCGCATTGGTCGCGCTGGCCAGTTCCTTCACCTCGGACGCCACGACGGCGAACCCCTTGCCCGACTCCCCCGCCCGGGCGGCCTCGATGGTCGCGTTGAGGGCCAGCATGTTCGTCTGATCAGCGATCTGGCGGATCAGCAGCACCACGTTGCCGATCTCGCGTGAGCTCTCGTCGAGCGCGTTCACCCCGGCCCGTGAGGCGCTGGTCTGCTGCGCCGCGCCGCCGGTGAGTTCGTGGGCCAGCGAGGTCTGCCGACTGATCTCGGCGATCGAGCCCGCCATCCGGCCGGTGTCGCCCGAGACCTCGCCGAGCCGCTCGGCGATCGCCGCGGCCTCCTCCTGCACCGCGGCGGCCACCTTCGTTCACCTCGTGGGCCACCCCTGCCAGAACGGCGCCGTCCTCACGCACCCGGTGGGACTGCGCCCGGACGACCTCGGCTGCCTGGCGCAAGGTCGTCCGGTGCTCGGCCGGCACCGCCCCCTCGGCGGCGGACGAGGCGACGTCGGGCGGCGTCGTCGCCGAGCGTCGGCCGGCCGACAGCACCGCGCTCACCCCGGCGAGCGCCGCGCAGCCGGCGGTCACGAACTGCCCCTGCACCACGCACGAGCCGGCGGCCGTGCCGGCCAGCACAGCGCTGGTCCAGCCCAGCACCACGCCCGCACGCAGGCCGGACGACGCCGCCGCGCCGGCACGGCGGCCCCCCGGCTCCCCGGAGGAGGCCGGTCCGGGCAACAGCGCACCCAGCGCCGAACCGCGTCCCGACGACGCCACACCGGACGACGTGGACCGGGAGTACTCCTCGACGGCCCGGCGCGCCGCGGCCAGGTCGGCGACGTAGCGGAAGCGCGCGGCGTCCGGGGTGGCGTCAGAGGTGCGTTTCATCTGGCTGCGCATCACCTGGCTCGGCACCACGTGCACCGCCTGGCCGAGGCCTCGCTGCAGACAGAGGCCCATGCACCCGTTGTGCAGTGCCTGGGTGGCCTCGTCCTGCGCCGGGTAGGACGACAGGTCGACCAGGAGCTGGAAGCCGGGGGCGACCTGGTCCAGGTGACGGGTCAGGTCACGCTCCCACGCCTCACGTTCGGCCGGCCCCCACACCCCCCAGAATCCGAACTCGATCACCTGGCCGCGCCGGGTGATGGCGTGACCGGCTTCGGTACGGGTGGCCACGGCCATGCCGGCCTCCTGATCTGGTGCGCTCGGGCATCGATACCCCGCACCATCGGCACGTCGGAGGCCTCACTCGAGCCCGTCGGCTCGACACCTCGCCGTGATCAGACCAGGCGGCGCATCCAGCCGTGGACATCCTCGGTGCGCCCGTACTGCAGGTCGACCAGGGTTCGGCGCAGCCGCATCGTCACCGAGTCCTCGGCCCCGGGATTGGGCGAGGCGACCTCGCCGCCGTCCCAGACCAGCTTGCCGACCGGGGTGATCACCGCCGCGGTGCCACAGGCGAAGACCTCGGTGATCTCACCGCTCGCCACGCCGTCACGCCACTCGGCGATATCGACCTTGCGCTCCTCGACGTCCAGGCCGAGCCCCTTGGCCAGGGTCAGGATCGAGCTGCGGGTGACCCCTTCGAGGATCGTGCCCAGCTCGGGGGTGATGAGCCGGCCGTCCCGGGTGACGAAGTACAGGTTCATGCCGCCGAGTTCCTCGACCCAGCGGTTCTCGGCAGCGTCCAGGAAGCACACCTGGTCGCACCCGTGCCGGCCGGCCTCGAGCATCGGTGCCAGGGACGCCGCGTAGTTGCCGCCGCACTTGGCCTCGCCGGTGCCGCCCCGGGCCGCCCGGGTGTAGGCCGACGACAACCAGATCGAGACCGGCCTGACCCCACCGGAGAAGTACGACCCGACCGGGCAGCCGATCAGCAGGAACTCGATGGTCGCCGCCGGACGCACCCCCAGGAACGGCTCGGAGGCATACATGAACGGGCGCAGGTAGTACGAGCGCTCCTGACCGGGTGCACTCTCGGGCACCCACGCGGCGTCCGTGGCCACCAGCAGGTCGAGCGCGGCGAGGAAGTCCTCCGTGGCCAGCTCCGGCAACGCCAGCCGCCGCGCCGAGCGCTGCATCCGTGCCGCGTTGGCCTCGGGGCGGAACGACCAGATGCTGCCGTCGACGCGCCGGTAGGCCTTGAGCCCCTCGAAGATCTCTTGCGCGTAGTGCAGGACGGCGGCCGCCGGGTCGAGTGTGAGCGGCCCGTAGGGCTGCAGCTCGGCAGTGCCCCAGCCACCCTCCGTCGTCCAGGTCGAGCGGATCATGTGGTCGCTGAAGTGCTTGCCGAAGCCGGGATCCGCCAGGATCTCGGCGCGGCGCTCGGCGCTCGCCGGGTTCTGGTTCGGGGTGATCTGGAACGGCTTGCCGGCGAAGGTCAGGGCAGACATCGGGAACTCCTCGGGGGTCACGTCAGATGCGGGCGGCGATGGCGTCGCCGATCTGCGCGGTCGTCCGGACGGCCGACCCGCGCTCGGCGAGGTCGGTGGCTACCGCCTGCTCCACCCGCGCGGCCGCCTTGTCGTGGCCCAGGTGCTCGAGCAGCATCGCCACCGACATCACGGTGGCGGTCGGGTCGGCCTTGCCCTGCCCGGCGATGTCGGGGGCCGAACCGTGCACCGGCTCGAACATCGACGGCACCGAGCGGTCGGGGTTGATGTTCCCGGACGCCGCGAGGCCGATCCCGCCGGCGATGGCCGCCGCCAGGTCGGTGATGATGTCGCCGAACAGGTTGTCGGTGACGATCACGTCGAACCGCGTCGGGTCGTTGACCATGAAGATGGTCGCCGCGTCGACGTGCTGGTAGGCGGTGGTGACCTCGGGGAAGTCCAGCCCGACCCGCTCGACGGTGCGCCGCCACAGGTGCCCGGCGAAGCTCAGCACGTTGTGCTTGTGCACCAGGGTGAGGTGACGCCGGGGTCGGTTCGCCGCGCGCGCGAAGGCATCCCGGATGACCCGCTCGGCTCCGAAGGCGGTGTTGACGCTGACTTCGGTGGCGACCTCGTGCGGCGTACCGACCCGCAGCGCGCCCCCGTTGCCGGTGTACGGACCCTCGGTGCCCTCGCGGACCACGACGAAGTCGATGTCGCCGGGGTTGGCCAGCGGCGAGACCACACCCGGGTACAGCTTGGCGGGACGCAGGTTGACGTAGTGGTCCAGCTCGAACCGCAACCGCAGCAACAGCCCTCGCTCCAGCACTCCGCTGGGCACGCCCGGGTCACCGATGGCACCGAGCAGGATCGCGTCGTGCCCACGGATCTCGGCCAGCGCACCCTCGGGCAGGGTCTCGCCGGTGGCGTGCCAGCGGCGGGCACCGAGGTCGTAATCGGTGGTCTCGACACTCACCTCGCCGTCCAGTGCCGTGCGCAGGGCCTTCAGGCCCTCGGCGACAACTTCGGGGCCGATTCCGTCACCGGCGATCACTGCGAGGCGAATGGCGTCCATGCGGGGCAGGGTACTCGGCGAACCGGCGTCGGGCGGTGCCGTGTCCACGACGCGGACGAGGGCGGGTTCAGGCCCGACAGCTCAGGCCTGGTTGGAGAACAGCTCCACCTTGCGGCGAGCGCCCGACACGATCACCAGGTCACCTTCCTGCACCACGGTGTAGGGGGTGGCGTGGGTGAAGTCGCTACCGGGCGTCTTGATCCCGACGATCGTGACCCCGTGCTTGCTGCGGACCTCGGACTTACCCAGCGGCATCCCCATGATCGACTTGGGTGGAACGGTCTTGACGATGGCATACCCGTCGTCGAACTCGATGTAGTCGAGCATCTTGCCCCGCACCAGGTGGGCGACCCGCCGTCCCATGTCCTGTTCGGGCCGGACGACGTGACCCACGCCGACCTGCTCCAGGATCTGGCGCTGCGCCTCGCTGGCGGCCTTCGCCCAGATGTTCTCGACCCCGAGATTGCGCAGCACGAACGCCGTCAGCACGCTGGCCTCGAGGCTGTTTCCGATGGCGATGACCGCCCGTTCGAAATCTTGGACGGACAGTTGCCGCATCGCCTCGATGTCGGTGGAGTCCGCCTGCACCACGTGGGTGACCCGACCGGCCATGTTGTTCACCCGGCGCGCGTCGGAGTCGATGCCCAGCACCTCGGCGCCGTCCCGCTCGAAGTTCGAGCGCCAAGGCGGTACCGAACCGGCCGAGGCCGATCACCACGACGCCACCGGTGTCCACGCTCTGTCTAGCCAATCAGGGGCCTGCCTTCCGGGAAGGTGTAACGACGTTGGTGCTCGCGCAGAACGAGCGCCGAGACCAGGGTGACCGGACCCAACCGGCCGAGGAACATCAACACGATCAACACCAACTGTCCCAACCCCGGCAGCTTGGGGGTGATCCCGGTGGACAGGCCCACCGTGCCGAACGCCGAGGTCGCCTCGAACATCACGTCCCGCAGCGGGAAGCCACTGATCTCGCTGAGGACCATCGTCGAGCCCACCACGGCGGCCACCCCCAAGAGGGCGACCGTCAACGCCTGACGGCTGGTGCGGGGATCGATCCGGCGCCGGAAGACGTTCACGTGCTCCTCGCCCCGGGCCTCGGCGAGGATCACGAAGAACAGCAGGACGAACGTGGTCACCTTCAGGCCGCCCGCGGTGCTGGCCGATCCCCCACCGATGAACATCAGGACGATCGTGCCCAGCAGACTCGCGTCCTTGATCTGGGCGTAGTCCCAGGCGTTGAACCCCGCCGTGCGCGGCTGAACGCTGTGGAAGAAGCTGGACAACAGCTTGGTGCCCACGTCGACCTCGCCGAGGGTGCCCGGGTTGGTCCACTCGTTGATCGCCAGGAAGATCCAGCCACCGATCAACAGGGCGAGCGTCATGGCGACGGTGAGCTGGGTGTGGATGCTCCACCTGCGCGGCGCGGCCCGTCCCAGCAGCTCGAGGATCACCGGGAAGCCCAGGCCGCCGAGGATGATCGCGAAGCCGATGGGCAGCAGGATGAACGGGTCGGAGGCGAACCCGATCAGGTTGTCCGAGAAGAGGGCGAACCCGGCATTGTTGAAGCTCGACACGGCATGAAAGACCCCCAGGTAGAGCGAGCGACCGAAGCTCTCGCCGTACCCCAGCCACCAGCGCAACGTGAGCAGGGTCGCGATCGTCAGTTCGACCAGCGCGGTGATCTTGAAGACGCCCACCAGCACACGCCGCAGATCGCCCGGCCCGAGACTCTTGGTCTCCGCGGCCGCGGTGAGCCGGGTCTTCAAGCCCATGCGCTTGGTGACGAACAGGGCCAGCAGGCTGGCCATGGTCATGATCCCGAACCCGCCGACCTGAATCAGGGCAGCGATCACCACCTGGCCGAACGGCGTCCAGTACGTGGCCGTGTCGACCACGGCCAGCCCGGTCACGCAGGTGGCGCTGGTCGCGGTGAACAGCGCGGTCAGCAAGGGCGCCCCGGAGGGACCCTGGCGCGAGACGGGCAGCATCAGCACCGCTGTGCCCAGCCAGATGGTTGCCCCGAAGGCGAAGACCATCACCTGGGCAGGGTGGCGCAGCAGCTCTCGACGCCGGCCCGACCGACCCGGCGACTGGATGGTCACGCGGCGCAGCATCGCACGAGGCACGGCCGGACCTGCCACACATCGGCCATCGCGTCGACCTTCGGTCGTTTCCAGCGACGAGAGGCTCAGCTGGCGATCTCGCCCGGTTCGCGCTCGGTTCTCGCTGAGTTCGGGCCGGGTTCAGGGCGGGGTGACGGCGGTGGCTCCATCGCGGCGCGGGTCGGCGGCCGCGGTGAGCGCGCCGTCCGGATCGCGAACGGCGACCGAGACGCCCCCGAAGTACATCGACGACGGGTGGTGTGCCCGACGGGGCAGCTCGGCCGCCGAGGGCAATCGACCCGCCGCCTCGAGCACCTCGAGATCCGCGGCCAGGTCGGATTCGTACTCGAGCTGTTCGGCGCCCTCGGCGGTGCGGCTCAGGTGCAGCCGCGGCCGGGCGATCGCCTCGGGCCAGTCCAGTCCGCTACCGGCGACCGCCGTCAGCACCTGGGCCAGCGCCGTGGTGATCCGGTCGGCGCCGGGACTGCCGATGGCGATCGTGGGGCCGTCCGAACGTCGGCCGCCCGTCGGTCCCATGTTCGAGGCCAGCCGGACGCCGGGAGCCAGGGCGTGAAGTCCGGTGCGGTTCAGTTCGTGCTCACCCAGGCAGTTGTTCAGCCACACCCCCGTGCCTGGATGGTGATGCCCGAGCCGTAACCACACGAGGCGGTCACGGCACAGGCCGCCCCGGCGGTGTCCACGGTCGAGACGTGTGCCGTGGACGGCGCGACGCCGAGCCAGGCCTGCCCGCCGGAACGCACGCCGTCCAGCAGGGCCTGACCGGCAGCCGCCCGGTCCGGGGCCACGTCGAGGTCGAGCGCGCGGTAGGCCAGCACGGCACGAAAGACCGTCACCAGACTCGCGAGCTCGGCCCCGCCCGGCCCGTCGAGCAGCATCAGCATCGCCGCCAGCACGGGGCCACCGATCGCCGGTGGCGGGTTGGTCGCGACCTGCCAGCGGGCGCCGTCCCGGGTGCTCAGCTCGACCTGCGTCGCCGGCCGGACCACCGGGGCGCAGCGGATCAGATCCTCCACCGTGATCAGCCCACCGTGGGCGGCCATGTCGTCGGCCAACGCCCGAGCCACCTCGCCCCGGGTCATCGCGGCCGATCCCTCTCGCGCCACCCGGGCCAGGAAGTCGGCCAGATCCGGGATGCGCAGGCACTCGCCCCGGCGGACCGGGGTGCCGTCGGGGTGGTGCAGCGCGGCCGGGTCGCCGGGTCGTGACCGAAGAGTGAGTCGCGGGTGTAGCCGAGGTAGTAGTCGGCCGCCGCTCCCAGGGCGAAACCGTCGCGGGCCACCTCGATCGCCGGTTGCACCACCACCGACCAGGGCAGTGAGCCGAACCGGCGATGGGTCTCCTCCAGGGCGGGGAGCACCCCGGGGGTGGCCGCCGATCCGTGCCCGACGGTCATGTGCGTGCCGCCGCCGTACTCGGTGTACAGCTCACGGGTGCCCCGGCCGAACGCCTCGGGCGGCAGACCTCGCCCGGGCATCTCGACGTAACCGTCGATCGTGATCGGGTCACGCCCGTCGCCGGGGTCCACCGTGACGAACGCTCCCCCGGCCAGCGAGACGATGCCCGGTTCGGTGACGCACACCATGAGCGCTGCGGCGAGCGCGGCGTCCACGGCGTTGCCGCCCTCGACCCCCATCCGGGCCGCGGCATCGGCGGCGTAGCGGTTCGGGGCGGCGACGGCGATCTGTGAGGTCGGACCCGTTGTCGTGCGCGGGGTCACCTGCTCGAACCCGCGCCTCACCTCGGGTGGTCGCTCACGTCAGATCCACCCGCCGACCGGACATCGCCCCGATCCGGGCCACGATGTCCTCCAGCACAGCGGCGGGAACCGCCTGGTCGAGGGTCAGCACACTCAACGCCTGGTCGCCGTGGTCGGGTCGTGCCACCTGCATCGACCCGATGTTGACCGCTGCGTCGCCGAGCAGGCCGCCGATGGCCCCGATGACGCCGGGCCGGTCCTGGTAGCGCAACACCAGCAGGTGGTCGGCCAGCGGCAACTCGAAGTCCAGGTCGTCGATCCCGACCAACTTCTCGACCTGCTTCGGGCCGGTCAGCGTGCCCGAGACGGCCAGCGGAGTCGAGTCGGCCATGCAGCCCCGCAGGGTGATCACGTTGCGGAACGCGGGGCTGTTGCCGTCGGCGATCAAGCGGGCCTCGATGCCCCGGTCGGCGGCCAGCACCGGTGCGTTGACGTAGGACACCGGGTCCTCGACCACATCGGTGAACAGCCCCTTGAGTGCCGCCAGTTTGAGCACCGAGACATCGTGGGCGGCGATCTCGCCGTGCACCTCGACGTCCAGCTGCACCGGGAACCCACCGGCCAGGGCCGTGAACATCCGGCCCAGCTTCTCGACCAGGCCGATGCCCGGCCGGACGTCCTGAGCGATCACCCCACCCGAGACGTTGACCGCGTCCGGCACCAGTTCGCCGGCCAGCGCCAACCGCACCGAGCGGGCCACCGCTGATCCCGGCGTTCTCCTGCGCCTCGTCGGTCGAGGCCCCCAGGTGGGGCGTGACCACCACGGTGTCGAGCTCGAACAGCGGGGAGTCGGTGCACGGCTCGCGGACGAACACGTCGAGCCCGGCCCCGGCCACCCGGCCCTCCTCCAGCGCCACCAGCAAGGCCTTCTCGTCGACGATCCGCCTCGGGCGGCGTTGATGATGCGCACCGACGGCTTGACCTTGCGCAGCTGCTCCTCACCGATCAGCCCGATGGTCTCGGGGTCTTGGGCAGGTGCACGGTGAGGAAGTCGGCCTCCGGCGAGCAACTCGTCCAGACTCAACAGGCGTACCCCCATCTGCCCGGCCCGCGCCGAGGAGACGTAGGGGTCGTAGGCCACCACCCGCATGCCGAAGGCCGACAGCCGCTGGGCGACCAGCACGCCGATGCGCCCCAGCCCCAGCACGCCGACGGTCTTGCCCTGCAGCTCGACCCCGGTATAGGCCGACCGCTTCCAGGCCCCGCCCTTGAGCGAGGCATGCGCCTGCGGCACGTTGCGCGCCACCGACAACAACAACGCCACGGCCAGTTCGGCCGCCGAGACGATGTTCGAGGTCGGGGCGTTGACCACCATCACGCCCGCTTGCGTGGCCGCGGGGACATCGACGTTGTCGAGCCCGACGCCGGCCCGCGCCACCACCCGCAGCCCGCGCCCGGCGGCCAGCGCCTCGGCGTCCACCTGGGTGGCCGAGCGCACCAGCAGCGCGTCGGCGTCGGCCAGCGCCGCCAGCAGCGCCGGGCGGTCGGTGCCGTCACACCACCGGACGTCGAACCCGTCGCCCAACGCCTGCACGGTGGCCGGGGAGAGCTCCTCGGCGATCAGGACGACGGGCCGGCGGCCCGGGTCGCTGCTGACACTGCTCATGATCGACTCACTGCTCCGGTGGTCTCTTCCACTCGTCGGGCAGGTCGAGTGGACCTGCCCCGGGGTCGCCGGGCGAGAGCCGGTTGGGCTTGCCGACCCGCTTCTCCTGCTTCCGCTCGGCGACCTGGACGTGCTTGTTCCCGTTGAACAGGGCATGGACCATCTCCATGCCGATGCCCACGGCCGTCACCGACCTCGTCCGGTCGCGCCGGAACCACCGCAACAGACCCATGGAACCCGACGCGCCTCAGCGCGCGGCGGTGCCCTCCACGTAGTCGCTGTCGGTCGACTTCACCCAGCTCATCAGCTTGCGCAGCTCACGGCCGGTGCCCTCGATCGGGTGCTGCTCGCCCTTGGCACGCAACGCCGTGAACTCGGGCGCCCCGGCGTCCTGGTCGGCGATGAAGCGCGCCGCGAAGGCGCCGCTCTTGATGTCGGCCAGGATCGCCTGCATGTTCTCCCTTCACGTGGGCGTCGATCACCCGCGGACCGGAGACGTAGTCGCCGTACTCGGCGGTGTCCGAGACCGACCAGCGCTGCTTGGCGATGCCACCCTCGTACATCAGGTCGACGATGAGCTTCAGCTCGTGCAGGCACTCGAAGTAGGCGACCTCGGGCTGGTAGCCGGCCTCGATCAGGGTCTCGAAGCCGTACTGCACCAACTGCGAGGCACCACCACAGAGCACGGCCTGCTCACCGAACAGGTCGGTCTCGCACTCCTCGGTGAAGGTGGTCTTGATGCCGCCCGCCCGCAGGCCGCCGATGCCCTTGGCGTAGGACAGCGCGAGCGGCCAGGCCTTGCCGGTGGCGTCCTGCTCGACCGCGACCAGCACCGGGACGCCGCGCCCGTCGACGTACTCGCGGCGTACCAGGTGACCCGGACCCTTGGGCGCGACCATCGCGACGTCCACCGCCGGCCGGGGGGCTTGATGTAGCCGAACCGGATGTTGAAGCCGTGACCGAAGAACAGCGCGTCGCCGTCCACCAGGTTGGGCTCGACGGCCTCGGTGTAGACGTCACGCTGCACGTGGTCGGGCACCAGGATCATGACCACGTCGGCCTCTTCACAGGCCTGGGCGGGCGTGACCACCCGCAGGCCCTGGGCCTGCGCGCCTTCTCACGGCTGCGGCTGCCCTCGGGCAGACCCACCCGGACGTCGACGCCCGAGTCGCGCAGGGACAGGCTGTGGGCGTGACCCTGGCTGCCGTAGCCGAGGACCGCGACGTTGCGGCCCTGGATGACGGACAGGTCGGCGTCGGCGTCGTAGAACATCTCGGCCACGGGGTGCATCTCCTTCAAGTGGTCCATCAGTGGATGGGTATGGCGCAAACGATAGGTGCTCGGTACGACACGACGCTCCCGCCCGGGTCGCTGGAGCCGCCGGCTCGGTCGCAGAGCGTGGGTTCGATCACCGGGACACTGCCCCGGTGATCATGCAATCCGTGCACCTTCCGTGATCATGCAATCCGTGCACAGCAGTGACTCCCTGGCCGCCGTCGATGCCTCGGCGAGTCGGCAACGCCGCCGAGCCGCGCCGTCCACCCTGCACACGACGCGAGAAGGGCGTGCAGGAATTGCATGATCACGGGCGTTTTGTGCACGGATTGCATGATCACCGGGGGTGGGGTCAGGCCGAGCGGAGGGAGCGGTCGGTGATCGAGCGGCTGCCGCGGCCGATGGCCACCAGGCCGGACTGCACCAGCTCACGGATGCCGAACGGCTCGATGACCTTCAAGAAGGCCTCCAGCTTGTCCGGGTTGCCGGTGACCTCGACGGTGACCGCGTCGGGCGCGACGTCGACCACCTTGGCCCGGAACAGCCGCACCGTCTCCAGCACGTTGGACCGCGAGGTGATGTCGGCCTTGATCTTGACCAGCAGCAGCTCACGCTGCACCGAGGCGGTGGTCTCCAGTTCGACGATCTTGATCACGTTCACCAGCTTGTTGAGCTGCTTGGTGACCTGCTCCAGCGGCAGCCCCTCGACGTCCACCACGACCGTCATGCGTGAGACGTCAGGGTGCTCGGTCGGACCGACCGCCAGGGAGTGGATGTTGAAGCCGCGCCGGGCGAACAGACCGGCGGCGCGGGTCAGCACGCCGGGCTTGTTCTCGACCAGCACCGACAGCGTGTGCTTGCTCATGGTGGTTCGTGCCTCGTCTCTGAGTTCTCAGGTTCGGTTCAGTTCACGTTTCGGTTCGCCGGAGGTCGGCCGTCGAGGCCGGGGGTTCACCTCGCGGTCCCAGCTGGGGTGAGGTCGCGGGCGAAGAGGGATCTCGTCGTTGCTGACCCCGGCCGGCACCATCGGCCAGACCATCGAGTCGCGGAAGACCACGAAGTCGACGACCACCGGGACGTCGTTGATCGACATGGCCTTCTCGATGGTGGCGTCGACGTCCTCGGGGCGCTCACAGCGCAGCCCGACGCAGCCGTACGCCTCGGCGAGCTTGACGAAGTCCGGGATGCGCGACCCGACCGAGGTGTGCAGGTCGGTGTTGGAGTACCGCTCGTTGTAGAAGAGCGTCTGCCACTGCCGCACCATGCCCAGGCTGGAGTTGTTGATGATGCCGACCTTGATCGGGATGTCGTTGATGACGCAGGTGGCCAGCTCCTGGTTGGTCATCTGGAAGCAGCCGTCGCCGTCGATCGCCCAGACCGTGCGGTCCGGCATGCCGACCTTGGCACCCATCGCGGCCGGCATGGCGTAGCCCATCGTGCCCAGGCCGCCGGAGTTGATCCAGGTGTTGGGGTGCTCGTAGGAGATGAACTGCGAGGCCCACATCTGGTGCTGCCCCACGCCGGCGACGTAGATCGACTCCGGGCCGCTGATCTGCCCGATCCGGGAGATCACGTGCTGCGGCGAGACCTCACCGGCGGGCGGGGCCGCGTGCCCGAGCGGGTAGGTCTCGCGCAGCCGGTCGAGGTGGCGCCACCAGGCACCCAGGTCGGCCTTGCGCCCCTCGGCCAGTTCGGCCTCGACCGCGACGAGCAGCTCGGTCAGCACGTCCTTGGCGTCCCCGACGATCGGGACGTCGGCCACCCGGTTCTTGGAGATCTCGGCCGGGTCGATGTCGGCGTGCACCACCACCGCCTGCGGCGCGAAGGAGGACAGCTTGCCGGTCACCCGGTCGTCGAAGCGCGCCCCGAGGCTGAACAACAGGTCGCACTGCTGCAGCGCGGCGACCGCCGCCACCGTGCCGTGCATGCCGGGCATGCCCAGGTGCTGGGGCTGCTGTCCGGCAGCGCGCCGCGGGCCATCAGGGTGGTGACGACCGGCGCACCGGTCAGGTCGGTCAGGCGACGCAGCTCTGGCGCTGGCGCGCGCCTTGATCACGCCGCCGCCGACGTACAGCACCGGACGACGGGACTCGAGCAGCAGTTTGGCCGCCTGCTGGATCTGCTTGCTGTGCGGCTTGGTCACCGGGCGGTAGCCGGGCAGGTCGATCTTGTCGGTCCAGGCGAACGTGGTCTGGGCCTGCAGGGCGTCCTTGGAGACGTCCACCAGCACCGGGCCGGGCCGGCCGGTGCCGGCGATGTGGAACGCCTCGGCCAACACGTGCGGGATGTCCGCCGGGTCGGTGACCAGGTAGTTGTGCTTGGTGATCGGGATGGTGATCCCGGAGATGTCCGCTTCCTGGAAGGCGTCGGTGCCGATGGCGGCACTGGGCACCTGCCCGGTGATGGCGACCATCGGCACGCTGTCCATGTAGGCGTCGGCGATCGGCGTGACCAGGTTGGTCGCCCCCGGCCCGGAGGTCGCCATGCAGACCCCCACCCGACCGGTCGCCACGGCATATCCCTCGGCCGCATGCCCGGCACCCTGCTCGTGGCGCACCAGGATGTGCCGCACCGAGGGCGAGTCCATGAGCGGGTCGTAGAGCGGCAGGATCGCGCCGCCCGGGATGCCGAAGACCGTGTCGACGCCGAGCGACTCGAGCGAACGGACGAGACTCTGCGCCCCGGTCATGCTGGTCATGGGTATGCCTTTCGGGTCGGACTTTCAGGTCGGACTTTCAGGTCGGGCATTCAGTTGGACTGCCTCGGGAGACGAAAAGACCCCTCTGCCCGATCGGGGCGAGGGGTCGCGCGCTGGCTGAACAGCAGGGATGACGAAACGTCAGCCGGCGCGCCGGCCGAGTACGAGAAAGCGGGTGGAGAGCACGATGACACGGTTCCCCGGCGACGGCGCCCGTGTCAATCGCCTCGCGATGATGTCTCGTGATGTGAGACAGCCGGTGGGACGACCGGTGAATCGAGTGAGATGGACGGTCGCACCGGGCTGCGGCGCGCCAGATCGACCGGTGGCCCGTCGAGGACGTCGAGCAGCTCGGTCGAGCTCATCGCGCGGTGCAGCGCGAAGCCCTGCCCGGCCCAGGCTCCGAGGTCGCGCAGCAAGCGCGCGGTGGCCAGGTCCTCCAACCCCTCACAGACCACCTGGAGTCCCAGCCCTCGGGCCACGCCGATCACCGCGCGGACGACGGTCGTCGCCTTGGGGTCGCTGCCGACGCCACCGAGCAGGGTGCGATCGAGCTTGACGGTGGTCACCGGCATCCGCCGCAGGTAGGACAGGGAGGAGTACCCCGAGCCGAAGTCGTCGATCGCCAGCGCCACGCCGTCCGCCTGCAGCCGCCGGATGGTCAGGTCGGCGCGATCGCCCTCACCGAGCAACTGGCCCTCGGTGATCTCGATGAGCAACCGGTCGGGCGCCAGCCGGGCTGCGGCCAGGGCGCTGTGCACGGCCTCGACCACTGCCGGATCGGACAGCTGCCGGACGGACATGTTCACCCCCACCCGCAGGTCCTTGCCCATCTGCTGCCACAGCGCCGCCTGGTGCGTGGCCTCGGCCAGCACCCAGCGGCCGAGCTCGTCGATCTCGCCGGTCCCCTCGGCGACCTCGACCAACTCCGCCGGGCTGACCACCTCGGCCAGGGCCAGCTCGGCCTCCCCCGCCGGCACCCGCACCAGCGCCTCGACACCCACGATCACCCCGTCGGCCAAACGCACGATCGGCTGGTAGGCCAGGGTCAGCCGGCCGGTGTCCAGCGCCCGGCGCAACTCGATGGCGATGTCCACCTTGCGCCGCGCCCGCTCCTCGAGGGGGTGGTCCCAGACCACGACCCGGGTGCGAGCGCTCCGCTTGGCCGCCTCGGTGGCGATGTCGGCCCGATGCAGCAGCTCGGCCGCCCCCGTCGTCCCGAGCGGTAGTGCCGGCCAGGCGGCCTGCAGCGGGCTGGTGCGGTCATCCCGCGTGGCGGCGATACCGATGCCTGCGCCGAGCCGCACCGGGCGATCGCGGACCCGGAACGGGGAGTCGAGCGCGCCGAGCATCTGCTCGGCCAGCTCCAGCACCCGCGGCAGCGGCAGGCCGGCGAGAGCGATCACGAACTCGTCGCCCCCGATCCGCGCCAGCACCGGTGCCGGCTGCGGGCCGGTGCCGCGCACCTGCGGGTCGGCACTGACCAGGTTCTGCAACCGCACCGCGACCTCGCGCAGCACGCCGTCCCCGAGCTCGTGCCCGAACCGGTCGTTGACGGCCTTGAAACCGTCGAGGTCCAGGTGCACCAGGCACACCGAGCGGGCGGCCACGAGCCACTCGCCGATGGCGCTCAGCAGATGGTCGCGGTTGACCAGCCCGGTGACCGGGTCGTGGTGGGTCAGCTCGAAGATCTGCCGGCGCAGCTGCGCCGCCTCGGTGACGTCGCCCAGCGTGACCATCGCGCCCTCGGGCACCGCCCGCAGCCGCAACGAGGCTGCGCCGGAGGCCGGCGGTGCCAGCGAGATCTGCAGCCGAGCCGAGGCCCGACGGCCACTGGTGATCGCCAACACCACCTCACGCAGCGCCTCCCGGTCGTCCAACGGCACCAGCTCGGCCAGGTCGTTGCCCACCAGCGTCTGCGCCGGGCGTTGCAGCACCGCGCAGTCACCATCGGTGGCACTGACCACCTGGCCCCGACGATCCACCCCCAGGACGACGTCCGCGCTGTCCTCGACGACGGCGGCCAGCGTGGCGCGCGACCGGTCGAGCTCATCGGCCAGCCGGGCGGCGGTCCCCGCCTCACGCCAGCGGGCGAGCAGCATCTGCATCGCGAGCAGGCCCACGGCCAACCAGGCCACCGTGCCGGGCACCCGCCGCTCCAGCAGCGAGCCGGCCACCTGAACCGCCAGTGCTGCCGCGGCCACGGCGAGCGCCACCGTCTGGTGGATCCGCCGGGTCGGGGTGAGCTGCGCCGTCCCGAGTCGTTCGGGCACCTCACCCCGCAACACCGGCAGGGCCGCGAGGGCCACGAACCCCAGAACCTGGCCGGCCGTGGCGATCTCGCCGTCGCCGATCACCCCGGCGAGTCCGGCGAGGGTGAAACTCGCCGCCGACAGGACGGCGGCGGCCGGCTGCAGGTCATGCGGGTCGGGCAGGCCGCTGGTGCCGGGCCCGTCGAACATCTCCTGCAGCGCGGCCTGACCCCACACCGCGAGCACCGACAGCCCGAGCAGGGCCATGACCAGCGGCCGGAGGACGGCGGCCGCCTGGACGTCGTCCGACAGCCCCACAACCGTGGCCAGACCCCACCCCAGGGTCAGCAATGCCGTCGCCAGGACGGTGGCCTCCCAGCGAGCCAGCAGCAGCCGGGACAGCCCCAGCATCGCCCATGCCCCGGCCGCCAGCGACAACGGCCAGCCGACCGTGCCGACCAGCGTGGGGCGCGCCACCACGAACAGCTGCGCGATCCCCGCGGTGGCCGCCCAGGCGGCGATCGCCAGAGCCGAGCGTCCGGCGCGTGGCGAGCGCAGGCCCCGGTCGAGCCAGGTGGCACAGGCGGCCGCCGCGCTCAGGGTGAGCAGCCACCCGAGCACCAGACTCATCGGTGCCCCCGACCCCACGCCCGGTCCCGACTCAGTCGCAGACCGCGCCGAGGGACGCCGACCCGACCAGTCGCGCGTACTTGGCCAAGACGCCGCGGGTGTAGCGCGGCGGCAACGGCTGCCAGCCCACCGCCCGCGCGGCCAACTCGTCACCCTCGACGAGCAGGTCGAGGGTGCCGGCAGCGACGTCCAGCCGGATCCGGTCACCGGTGCGCACGTGGGCGATCGGTCCGCCGTCGACCGCCTCGGGGGCGAGGTGCCCGACGCACAGGCCCGTCGTCCCGCCGGAGAACCGGCCGTCGGTGACCAGCAGCACGTCCTTGCCCAGTCCGGCGCCCTTGATCGCACCGGTGATCGCGAGCATCTCGCGCATCCCGGGGCCGCCCTTGGGTCCCTCGTAGCGGATCACCACGACGTCCCCGGCCTGAATGGTGCCGTCCTCCAGCGCATCCAGCGCGGCACGCTCCCGCTCGAACACCCGCGCCGTGCCCTCGAAGACGTCGGAGTCGAACCCGGCGCTCTTCACCACGGCCCCCTCGGGCGCCAAACTGCCTCGTAGCACGGTGATTCCACCGCTGCGGTGGATCGGTCGGTCGAGGGGTCGCAACACGGTGCCGTCCAGCGCCGGTGGATCGATGGCGGCCAGGTTCTCGGCCAGGGTCGCGCCGGTGACGGTGAGCGCATCGCCGTGCAGCAGGCCGGCGTCCAGTAGTGCCCGCATCACCACCGGGACGCCGCCGACCCGGTCGATGTCGGTCATCACGTGGGCGCCGAACGGTTTGACGTCGGCCAGATGCGGCACCCGGGCACCGATGCGGGTGAAGTCGTCCAGGCTCAGCTCGACCTCGGCCTCGTGCGCGATCGCCAGCAGGTGCAGCACCGCATTGGTGGAGCCGCCGAACGCCATCACCACCGCGATGGCGTTCTCGAAGGCCTCGAGGGTCAGGATGTCCCGGGCGGTGATGCCCTGGCGCAGCAGGTTGACCACGGCCTCACCCGACTTGCGGGCGAAGCCGTCGCGGCGCCGGTCGGTGGCCGGCGGCGCGGCACTGCCGGGCAGCGACATGCCGAGGGCCTCGGCGGCACTGGCCATGGTGTTGGCGGTGTACATGCCACCGCAGGCACCCTCGCCGGGACAGATGGCGCGCTCGATGGCATCGACGTCCGCGCGGCTCATCAGGCCCCGGGAACAGGCGCCGACCGCCTCGAAGGCATCGATGATCGTGACCTGGCGTTCGCTGCCGTCGGACAACTTGGCGATGCCGGGCAGGATCGAGCCGGCGTAGAGGAACACCGATGCGAGATCCAGCCGAGCCGCGGCCATCAACATGCCCGGCAACGACTTGTCGCAGCCGGCGAGCAACACGCTGCCGTCGAGCCGTTCGGCCTGCATCACGGTCTCGACGCTGTCGGCGATCACCTCGCGGCTGACCAGCGAGAAGTGCATGCCCTCGTGACCCATCGAGATGCCGTCGCTGACACTGATCGTGGCGAACTCGAGTGGGTAGCCGCCGGCCGCGTGGACGCCGTCCTTGCTCGCCTTGGCCAGCCGGTCGAGCGACAGGTTGCACGGGGTGATCTCGTTCCATGAACTGGCCACTCCGATCTGCGGTTTGGCGAAGTCGTCGTCGCCCATGCCCACCGCGCGCAGCATCCCGCGGGAGGCCGCTTTCTCGAGCCCGTCGGTGACGGCTCGGCTGCGAGGCTTCAGATCGGGGTTCTGGCTCACGGGGTGAGTCTAGGTCCGAATCGGCCGGTTTCCGGGGAGCAGACTGATCCCGACGCCGACCAGCAGCACGACGCCGCCGAGCATCTCGAGTGGCTTCGACCGCTCGCCCAGGACGAGGAACGCCGAGGCCATGCCGGCCACCGGAACCAGCATGGCGAAAGGCACCACCGAGCCGGCCGGGTGGCGGGACAGCAGGGTGTTCCAGATGCCGTAGCCGAGCAGCGAGGACAGCCACGCCGTGAACAGCGCCGAGGCGATCACGACAGGGGTCAGGTGGGTCAGGGCCGCGCCGATCGCTGCCGGCCCCTCGATCAGGTACGACAGCACCGCCATCGGCACCGGCACCACCAGGCCCGACCAGACCACCAGCGACAACCCGGACGACGCCTGCGCGGTGCGTGCCACCACGTTGCCGATCGCCCAGGAACCGGCCGCGGCCACCACCAGGAGCAACGGCACCACGGGCGCGCTGCTCGCCCGACCGGCGGCCACCACCGCGAGCCCGGCCAGACCGATCAGGACGCCGGCGATCTGGCTGCGCCGCGGTCGTTCGTGCAGGGCGACGGCGGCCAACAGAACCGTGAACAGCACCTGAACCTGGATCACCAGCGGAGTCAAGCCGGTGGGCATGCCCAGGTGCATGGCCACGTACATCAGGGCGAACTGCCCCAGGCTCATGAACATCCCGATCAGGACGACGACCCGCCACCCGGCCCGCGGCGGCGGCACGAAGAACACCGCCGGCAGACAGACCAGCACGAACCGCAATGCCACGAACAACAACGGGGGCACCACCTGCAGCCCGGCGTGGATGACGACGAAGTTCACCCCCCAGATCAGGGCGACCAGAACGGCGAGTGCCGTGTCGCGCAAGGGCATCCCGGTGGCGGATGGGCGATCGGTCAGCGGGGCCGGCGCGGTGGCGGAGGTCGTGGACGGGCTCACCCGGTCAGTCTGCGGGGCGCAGACCATGTAGCACCAGCAAATAGATGTGCATCGAACACAGTAGCCTTGCTTCATGATGGATCTGGTGGCGCTGAGGTCGCTGGTGGCGGTGGCCCGTGACGGATCGGTGGTCTCGGCCGCCGCGGGGCTCGGCTACACCCCCTCGGCCATCTCGCAGCAGATCAAGAAACTCGAGTCCCACGCCGGGGTGGCGCTGCTGGAGCGCGTGGGGCGCGGCGTCGTCCTGACCGAACCCGGCCGGTTGCTGGTCGAGCGGGCCGAGGCGATCCTGGCCCAGCTCGAGGAGCTCACCGCCTCGGTGCAGGCGGGCCAGGGCCGCCCCACCGGGCGGCTGCGCGTGGCGGCGTTCTCGACCGCGGTACGTGGCCTGGTGGCCGAGGCGGTGCACGATCTCGGCGTCGCGGCACCCGAGGTACAGGTCGGCCTGGTCGAGATGGACCCGTGGGATGCCCTGGCCGCCGTGGCCGCCGGTCAGGTGGACCTGGCCGTGGTGCACAACTGGGAGCCGATCCCGCTCAACGTGCCGGTGCACCTGCGCATCCGCTCACTGGGCACCGACATCGCCGATGTGCTGGTGCCGCACGACCACCCGCTGGCCGGACGGCGCTGGGTCACGGCCGCCGCTCTGGCCGACCAGCACTGGGTGAGTGTGCCCGAGGGGTCGATCTGCCACCAGTGGCTCACCACGATGCTGCGCTCGGTGGGCACCGAGCCCCGGATCAGCCATTGGTCGGCCGAGTTCGCCAGCCACGTCGAACTCGTCGGGCACGGCGTGGCCACGGCCCTCGTGCCACGACTCGGGCGCGGGCCCTTGCCGGCCACGGTGCGAGCCCTCTCCGTCCGAGATCCGGTGCCGACCCGCACCGTCAGCGTCGCCTGGCGCGCCACCATGGCCGAGTCCCCTGCGCTGCGAACCGGTTTGGAGATCCTGACCCGACTGGGGCGAACCCACCTGGCTCACCCGGCTCACCGGGACCGGCTACCCTCCGCGGGGCCGAACACCACCGCCACCCGGAAGTCCGGCTCGACCGCCACGAAGTGATGGGCCACCCCGGCCGCCACGAACAGGATGTCGCCGGGGCCAGCACGGAAGTCACCGTGCTCGGTGACCAGGGTGGCGCGGCCGGCGATCACGACGTACACCTCGTCCTCGGTGTGCGGCTGCTGGGGGTCCTGCCCCCCGGCGGGGATGGCGTAGGTGCCGACCGACAGATCGTCACTGCGGTGGTGCTCGACATAGGTGGCGCGGGTCGCCACCAGCGCGAGAGCAGGAACGAACTTCACCGGTGCGGACGTCATGGCCGCCATGATGGCGCACGGCGGCGACAATGGCCTGCGTGTCCGCCCCTCGGAGCGCCCCCGGGTCGCCGGCCGTGCCACCGGCTGGTCCATGGGTTCCACCGGTGCTGGTGGCCTGCGCGCACGGCACCGGCAGCGCCGCCGGACGCCGCGAGCTCGCCCGCTTGCGCCTGGCCGTGGCGGCAGCCCGGACCGGGCTCGAGGTGGTGGCGGCTCACGCGGATGTCGAGGTGCAACGACCCGGGATCGCCCGCGTGCTCACGCGCCTGGCCGAGCGGCAGCAGGCGAGTGTCGTCGTCCCGCTGCTGCTCTCGACCGGCTACCACGTGGAGCAGGACATCGGGGACGCCGTGGCCGCACCTGCCGCACGGGGTCTGGCCATCGCCGCCGCCCCGCTGGGGCCGGACGAGCTGCTGATCGACGTCCTGGTCGACCGGCTGCGCGCGTGTGGCGCGCGGCGTGACGATGCCGTGGTGCTGGCCGCAGCCGGCTCGAGGCGACCACGGGCGCAGGCCGATGTGGCGTGGACGGCGCGGCGGCTGGCCGAGCGGTGGGGTGCGGCCGTCGAGGTCGGCTACCTGGCCGGTGCGCCGTCGCTGGGCGAGGTCGTCACGCAGCTGCGCGCGCGGCGTCCGGGGGTGACCGTGACTCTGGCCGCCTACCTGCTGGCGCCGAGCGCGTTCGGTGACCGATTGGCCAGTGCCGGGGCCGATCGGGTGGCGGCGCCGCTGGTGGGGCACCCGGCCTTGATCGAGCTCACGCTGGCGCGCTATGACCAGGCGTGCCGCGAGGCGCGATACTCGCTGCAGCCGAGAGGAGACGTGCGATGACGGACTACGTGGCGGCGATCGATCAGGGCACCACCAGCACCCGGTGCATGCTGTTCGACGACGCGGGGCTGACGGTGGCCATGGCCCAGGTCGAGCACCGTCAGATCTTTCCGCGGGCCGGTTGGGTCGAGCACGATCCGGGCGAGGTGTGGGCCAACACGCAGCGCGTGATCACCGAGGCGCTGGCCTCGGCGGGGGTCGCGGCGGGACGGGTTGCGGCGGTGGGCATCACCAATCAACGCGAGACCACGCTGATCTGGGACCGACACACCGGTGAGCCGGTGGGCAACGCGATCGTCTGGCAGGACACCCGCACCGACGCCATCTGCGAGCAGTTGGGTTCACTCGGCGGCGGCGCCGGCCGGTATCGCGACCGGGTCGGCCTGCCCTTGGCGACCTACTTCGCCGGGCCGAAGGCACGGTGGATCCTCGACGAGGTGGCCGGCGCCCGCGCCCGGGCCGAGCGCGGCGATCTGGTCATGGGCACCATGGACAGCTGGGTGTTGTGGAACCTCACCGGCGGGGCATCCGGCGGGGCGCACCTGACCGACGTGACCAACGCCAGCCGCACCCTGCTGATGGATCTGGACACCCTGGCCTGGGATCACGACATCGCGGCCGAGATGCGACTGCCCTCCTCGATGCTGCCCGAGATCCGTTCGTCCTCAGGGGATTTCGGGAGGGTTCACGGCGGAGAGCTGGACGGCGTCCCGATCACGGGGGTGTTGGGTGACCAGCAGGCCGCCACGTTCGGACAGGCGTGTTTCACGCCGGGGACGGGTAAGAACACCTACGGCACCGGGTGCTTCTTCCTGCTGAACACCGGGACGTCGAAGGTGGCCAGCAGCCACGGCTTGCTGACCACCGTCTGCTATCGCATCGGTGACCAGGCCCCGGTGTACGCCCTGGAGGGGTCGGTCGCCGTCACCGGGTCGCTGGTGCAGTGGTTGCGCGACAACCTGGGGCTCATCTCGTCGGCGTCCGAGATCGAGGCGCTGGCGGCGTCCGTGCCCGACAACGGTGGTGCCTATCTGGTGCCCGCGTTCTCGGGACTGTTCGCGCCGTACTGGCGGTCCGACGCGCGCGGGGCGCTGGTGGGGCTGACCCGGTTCGTGAACCGGGGACACATCGCCCGCGCCGCGTTGGAGGCGGTGGCGTTCCAGACCCGCGAGGTGGTCGAGGCGATGGTCGCCGACTCGGGCGTGGCGCTCTCGGAGCTCAAGGTGGATGGCGGCATGGTCGTCAACGAGTTGTTGATGCAGTTCCAGGCCGACATCCTCGGCGTGCCGGTGGTCCGGCCCCGGGTCACCGAGACCACGGCCCTGGGTGCTGCCTATGCCGCCGGCCTCGCCGTCGGCTACTGGCCGAGCCTGGAGGCGTTGCGCACCAACTGGATCGAAGGCGCCCGCTGGACCCCCGCCATGGACGACGACCACCGAGCAGCCCTCTACGGCCAGTGGAAGAAGGCCGTCACCCGCACCTTCGACTGGGTCGACAGCTGACCCACCGCCCAGCCGCCACCAAGCATGATCACGTTGAAGATCACGTTGCGGGAATCCGTCACTTCTGAGCACACGAACTCCTCAACGTGATCTTCCACGGTGTCCAAATCCCTCAACGTGATCTTCAACGTGATCATGCGAGCCTTTCAGCGGACGACTCCGATGCGGGCGGGGTCAGACTCTCGGCGTCGCGATCACGTTCGGGCGAGCCGAGCCGCGGCGCGCAGCGTGGGCTCTGCTGATTCGGGCGAGCACGCCGGACGGGCTCGCGCGCAGTTGCTGCGGGGTGATCGCGATCACCGGCACGCCGTACTCGGCGAAGACGCCGTCCTGATGCAGCGTGTGCTCCCAGTCGGCGACGCCGAAGTGATGGCGACGCGAGTGCACCTGGATCGCCAGGCCGACGTCGTCCAACCAGCAGTCAGGAGTCGGCAATCGCGTCCCGTCGGGAGCCTGCAGGACCGGATTCGCCCACACCACAGGGAATCGGCCACTGGACCGCAACACCTGCAACAGGTCGTGCTCGGGAACCGACCACGCACCGGACGCCGCTGCGTCGATTCCCGCGCGCAGCAGTGCACTTCCGCACCGCGGGCCGTCGTCCAGCTCGACCCGCAACTCCTCGATCGTCACCAGCTCTCGCTGAACGGACTCGATCACCACAGCACGGGCATCGCGCACCGACGGCGCGTCCCGCGCGGCATCCGCGAACGACCTCGCGGCGGAGGCGAAGACCAGGCAGCCTCGACGCAGCTGCTTCGGATCGGGACGTCGGCTGCGTCGGATCACGAGCGCCGGGTTGGCCGTGAGCGTCCGAGCGAGCGGGATGAACAGGTGCACCCGCCCGTCGTCCGGGGCGTTGACCGAACCTCGCCATCGCGCGGCCGTGTTCGAGGTGATGACCGCACCCTCACCGGCATACAACGAGGCCGCCACCAACTGTTGTCTTGCGCTCAGCCGACCCCGAAACGAGGCCACGACCCCGGGGAGGACGACCGACCATTCGCGGCGGAGCCACCACCGAACGTCGTGCGGGCTCCACCCCGCCTCATAGAGCTGCCGCCGCGTGACCAGGCCGTCCTGGGTCCGGAGCAATTCCACGACGGTCGTCGACAGATCTCGCGAGAGCACCACGGCGCGATCGTGGCGCCTCACGACCGGGCGCGTCGATGCCCTACCCGCCACCTGTGGATAACCGAGGCCGACCCATGATCACGTTGAAGATCGCGTTGCACAGATCCGTCACATTTGCGCAGACGAGATCCTCAACGTGATCTTCCTCGAGGCCCGAATCCCTCAACGTGATCTTCAACGTGATCATGGAGGGCAGGAGGAGGGACAGGTGAAGGGGCCACTCGGGTGGAGGTTCGGGTAGAGGGGCGGGTGGAGGGCCACTCAGGTGGAGGCGCCACCCGCGACGACGTCCGGCAGCGAGGACTGTGGCAACGGCTCGACCACGCGCCCCCGCAACCGCGCCGCCTCGGCCGGCGGCGAGCCCTGCACCCGCACACTGATCCGAATCCGGTCGGCGCGGAACAGGTCTCGGGAGTACTCGAAGGCACGGCCCGCGGCGTCCACCGTGGTCCGGAGTACCTGCACGAGGGGCGCCCCGGGTTCGATGTCGAGGATCGAGGCCTCCGACTCCCCCGCGGCGATCACCTCGATCTGCTCCAGCGCCTCCGCCGGACGAATGCCGAACTCGCGGTCGAGCAACTCGTACAACGAGCCCGACAGGCTGCGCTCGGGCAGGCCGGGCACCAGGTGAGCCGGGATCACCGCGCGTTCGAGCGAGATCGGGGCACCGTCGGCGAGCCGGATGCGCACCAGGTCGACCACGAAGTCCTCCGGCCCCAGACCGAGTGCCACAGCGGCGTCCGCCTCGGCCAGCGAGACCGAGACCGAGACCACTCGCGAGCCCGCGGTGTACCCCTGGTCGCGCAACAGCAGCGGGACGCCGACGATGCGCGACAGATCCCGATCCACCTTCGCCGAGGCGACGAACGTGCCACCCCCGCGCCCGGGCACCCGGCGCAGTGCCCCGGAGGACTCCAACGAGATCAACGCTTGGCGCAACGTCGACCGGCTGACCCCCAGCCGCACGGCGAGATCCCGCTCGGGTTCGAGTTTCTGCCCCGGGTCGAGCACCCCCTGCTGGATCATCCAGGCGATGCGGCGACGCACCTCGCGCGCCGTCGGCCCCAGATCAGCCGAACCGGGGTCCGGAGCATGGCCCGACGGGCCGATGGTCACCTACATCGCCTCCAGCGCTGCCAGCGACTCGGGCAGGATCTGCCCACCGTCGATCACGAGCGCCTGACCGGTGATGTAAGCAGCCTCATCGGTCGCGAAGAACAGTGCTGCGTTGCCGATGTCGCTCACCTCTCCCAACCGCCGCTGCGGGATGGACATCTCCATGGCCTGGCGATACTCCGGGCCGAGATCCGCCAGCCCCTCGGTAGCGATATTGCCAGGCAGGACGGCGTTCACGGTGATCCCGCGCGGGGCGAGCTCGATCGCGGCAGTACGCATGAAGCCGAGCTGAGCCGCCTTGCTGGCGCCGTAGTGCGACCAGCCGGGATAACCGGTGACCGGTCCGGTGATCGAGGAGGTCAGGACCACCCGGCCGTGCCCGGACGCCGTGAGCGCCGGCAAACAGGCCTGCACGCTGAGCATGCAGCCCTTGACGTTGGTGGCGTAGACCAGGTCGAAGTCGGCCTCGGTCATGTCGGCCAGCTTGCTGTCGGGGAAGATCCCGGCGTTGGCGCACAGCACATCGATGCCGCCGAAGGCCTCGATCGCCGCAGCGGCCATCAACTCGCACGAGGCCTTGGACGTCACGTCGCCCAGGTAGGACGTGACCGACCCTGCGCCCAGCGCATCCAGCTCGGACGCCGCGCGCGCGGCGTCCTCGGCGTTGCGTCCGGTGATCAGCACATTCGCACCGGCCCGGGCGAACACCGCGGCGATGCCCTTACCGATGCCCTTGGTGGCCCCGGTGACGATGACGGATCGTCCTGCGACAGAGGTGAACATGACGCTCCTACTCGGCTGTGGTCGACGGAATGGTCGGAGGGATGAACGCGGAACGGTCGAGATCAGGCGTGATCGGACAGGTACTGCTCGGCCAGGTGGCAACTCATCGTGGTGAATTCCGGCCCCATCTCCTGCGCGGTCTCGGTCGCGGAGTGAGAACCGATCCAGGCCACGAGCAACAGCCGGCGCAGCATGACGAACGTCGGTAGCTCGGCTTCGTCGGCGGCGCTGAGTTCGGCCACGGTGCGGTACCCGCGCACCCAGGCGTCGATCAGCTCGGGGATGTACGGCTCGTGCTCGATGAACGACACCGAGGAGGCGAGGTCGTACAGGTACCAACTGAATCCGCAGTCGTCGAAGTCGATGACGTTGACCTGATCACCGCAGACCAGGAGGTTCGCCAAGCGCATGTCGGCGTGCACCAGGCCGAATCGCTCGGGACCGGTGCCATGGGCCGCGAGTCGATGCTGCAGCACCTCGCTCAACCGGCCCAGGACGGCGAGCTCCTCGGCACCCATGCCCAGGCCGTCCTGCCAGCGGCCCCACCAGCCCCGATCCCCGATCGAGGTGTCGTAGTCCCAGACGAACCGGGTGAAACCCGTCGGCCGCGACCAGGTTCGAGCGTGAGTGTGCAGCCGCGCGGTGATCGCCCCGAGCTGGACGAAGTCACTCGCCAACCGCGTGGCGTCCGGTTCGGCGCCCTCCACCCAGGCGAAGCGCACCACCTGTCGGGTACGTCCGTCCGGCAGCGCCGCGGTGACCACCGACGAGCCATCGGCCGCCGGCAGGTAGGCCGGGGTCGACACCACGTGATCGGAGCGCAGGGCGTCGATCCAGGCCAGCTCGCTGCGAATCGCCTCGATCGAGTGATATCCGCTGCGGTGCACCCGCAACACACTGCGCCCGGCGTCCGGGTCGTCGATCGCGAACGTGCCGTTCTCGGACACGTTCAACAGGCTGAGCGTGGCCTGCGGGTGCAGGCCGTACGCCGGCAACGCCGCGTGGGCGAACGCCGCGAAGTCCTCCGCTGAATCGGTCACGCTTCCTCCTCGTCGTCCCCGTGTCAGGTCGTGACAGGTCGCGTCAGTGATCGCGACCGGCCACCGCACCGAGCGCAGCCACGATCGCCTCCCGTGCCCGCTGCACGGTAGCCGTATCCCCCGACAGGTAGACCCGGCCCGCCGCCCCGATCATCGAGACGTCGACCAAGGTGGCCTCCGGGGCCACCTTCTCGGCCTCGTTGACGGCCATCGCCGCGAACAGCGCCGGGGTCACCTCGACCACCAACAGGCTCTGCCCGGGCAGCAGCATCGAGGCCTGCCGGGTGCGGTTGACGATCACCGCGTGCTGGTCCTGCACGTCCTCGATCACGTCGTGGTAGAGCAGCTGCGGCCGCAGCTGGTCGGCCGGTGACGCGCCGATCCCCGCCAGGATCGCCTCGCCCGCAGCCCGGACGTCGTCCGCCGAGTCGGCGTGCACCTCGAGGATGCCGAACTGTCGCTCGACGAACAGCAGCCCGACCTCGAGTGACGGCATGGCGTGCAGCGCGAGCGAGGTGACCCGCTCGATCGCCAGACCCGGTGCCACCTCGACGATCAGGGCGTGCTGGCCGGCATACGGCGGGTACCCACGAGCCCGGGTGGGTGTCCCCAGGTAGGCGGCGAACTGCGGCTGCAGGTCCTCGAGCACGAGGTAGACCCGTAGCTGCGGTGCCGGCACGGGGACAGGTGCGGACGCCGACGCGGACGCGCTCACGGTCATTCGACCCGTCAGTCGCCGGCGACCACGAAGTGGCGGGCCAGCTCGGCGTGCGGCCGCGGGATGACGTGCACGCTGACCAGCTCGCCCACCTGACCGGCGGTCTCGGCGCCGGCCTCGGTGGCGGCCTTGACCGCGCCGACGTCGCCGACGATGGTCACGGCGACCAGACCGTCGCCGACCTGCTCGCGCCCGACGATGACGACGTTGGCGGCCTTGACCATGGCGTCCGCCGCGGCCAGCGCCGCCACGTAGCCCTTGGTCTCGATCATTCCGATGGCGTTGGATGCCATGGTGCTTCTCCTTTACCTGAGAACTACTCCTGGGAACCAGCCGAAATGGGTTCTCGCGAGCGGCAGTCAGCCGCCCGCGACGTGGTGGATCAGGCCGACGATCGCGGCTCGTCGATCGAGCCGATGATCAACGCGTCGATCGGTGGGTGCGGCCCCGGGAACCACGCCGCCGCAACGGATCCGGTGGCGACCAGCACCGACTCCCCCGGGCCGCTGCCCAGCGCGTCGAACGCGATCATCCGGGCCGAACCACCCTCGAGCTCGACCTCGAGGAATGCCCCGTTCGGCACCTCGGGCAGGCGCTTGGTGGCCCACACGTTGCCGATCACCTTGGCTCTGAGCATGACCTCTCCTACGACCTGCGTTGCGGGGACGACTGTGACGATGGGGACGACCGGTACGACTGTGACGACTGTGACGACAGGGACGAGGAGTGCGGCGCCGAGCTGCGTTCGATGACCACGCCCAGCACCCGGGCCCGGTCCTTGGCCAACGGGGTGAGCACGGCACGCGGCCCGATCACCAGGCGTGCGCCGTCCGCCGCCGCCGCGTTCACGGCCCGTTCGGTGACGGCGCCCCGCTCGATGTGGTGCGCGGACGACGCGGCGATGCGTCCGGCACTCGGCGCCGCCCCCGGCACCACCTCATGGCCCACGCTGCCACGCACCTCGGCGAGCTCCTCACGAATCACCGTGGCCAACTCCTCACGGATCACCTCGCGCAGCAGCTCGCGCACCAACTCGCGCATCATCGGCTCGCCACCGGCGCCCGGGAACGGAGTCGGGCTCATGCCCGGGCCAACGCCTGCTCGGCAGCTTCGGCTGCGGCACGCACCTCGGACTCCTCACCGGTCAGGTACACCCGCCCGGTGGCCCCGATCATGCGGTAGTCGACCACGGTGATCCGGGCGGCCTTCTCGGCCTCGTTGGTGGCCAGGATGGCGTACGAGGCGGGCTCCATCTCGAGCACGAACATCGACTGCCCGGCCAACGCCATCGAGCCGACCTTGTTGCGGTTGACCAGGAAGGCGTGTTGCCGGTCGATCCGCGACACGATCCGCGAGGCCAGCACCTTCGGGCGCATCGCCTCGGTCGCCGAGGCACCGAGGTGATCGAGCACCGAGCCGGCCGCGGCGCGCACCGATGCGGGTGGCCCGTGCAGTTCGAGATAGCCGAAATGCCGCTCCACGATGAGGATCCCGGCCCCGACCTCGGCGCTCTTCAACGCCACGTCGGTCAGCGGCTCGATGTCCAGACCCGGCGCCACCTCGATGATCTGTGCGGCGTACCCGGCCCGCGGCAACGACCCCTTGATCCAGGTGCCCAGATAGCACATGGTCTGCGGCTGCAGCCGGTCGAGGAAGATGAACGACCTGATCTGAGGTGACATGTCAGCCCTTCACCATCGCCCGCAGTTCCTCGACGATCAGTCGCCGCAGGTGTTCCCGTAGTTCGTCGCCGGCGGGGGTGCCGGAGTCGCCGTGTCCGTGTGCCCATCCGTTCGATGCGCCGGACGAACCGCCCGACGAGGCAGCCGGGTGCGTACCGGACGCCGCGCCGTCCAGGTTGGACGCCACCGGATACGCCGGCACCGGACCTGCCGGTGCCTGCCACGGGGTCATGCCGGCGAAACTCGGCATGACCCCGGCCGGGTCGCTGGCGTAGGCGAGCCGAGTGTCGGCCACCAGGTGTTCGGGGGCCAGGTTGGCGGCCAGCGACGAGCTCCCGACGAACCCGGTTCCGATGGTCATCGTGGGCGCCAGGTTGGTGTGGAAACCGCTGCTGCCCAGGGAGTTCCCGACGTTGACGCTGATCCGCATCACCGGCAGTGCCGCGCCGTAGGCCATCACCGTGGCGGCATCCCGGCTGTGGATCGCGGCGCTGTGGCCCTGCCCGGTGATGCGCAGGACGGCGCGCGCCACGTCGATGCCTCGTTCGGCACTGGGCACGCGGGTCATCGCCAGCACCGGCAGCAGCTTCTCGTGCGCCAGCATCTCCTCGGGGACGACCAGGTCGATCGGGGTGATCAGCACCCGGGTACGGGCAGGCACCCGGATCCCCGCGGCCGCGGCGATCGCGGTGGCCTCGCGCCCGATCCACTCGGTGCGCGGCCGATCACCGTCGAAGATCACGGCCCGGACGGCGTCCGTCTCGGCGGGTGAGGTGACGTGGCCACCCTGGCGCACCAGCGCCTTCTCGAGCGCGTCGGCGATCGACTCGACCACGACCAACACGCTCTCGTTGGTACAGAGGACGGAGTTGTCGAACGCCTTGCTGTCCATGATCGCCGTTGCGGCTGCGGCGGGGTCGGCCGTGGCATCGACCAGGACCGGCACATTGCCCGGCCCCACGCCGAGAGCGGGATTGGAGCTGGAGTAGGCCGCCCGCACCATGGCCGTTCCGCCGGTGGCCAAGATCACCGACACCCGCGGGCTGGACATCAGGGCATCGACCAGCGGGACCGACGGTTCGGTGACCACTTGGACGCACCCGTCAGGCGCCCCGGCCGCCACCGCGGCCTCGCCCATGATGCGCGCCGCCTCGGCACAGACGGCCGCCGCGAACGGGTGCGGGGAGATGACGATGGCATTGCGCGTGAACAGCGCGAACATGATCTTCGCGAAGGTGGTGGCCACCGGGTTGGTCGACGGTGTGAGCGCCAGGATCACCCCGGCGGGCCGGGGCAACCGCACGATCTTGGCCTGCTCGTCGACCTGTGGGCTGACGTAGTCGTGGTCACCGTAGGCCTGCCAGAGGCCCAGCGAACACGACTCGTTCTTGATGACCTTGTGCTCCACGACGCCGAAACCGGTCTCCCGCACCGCCGCCTCGGCGAGATCACGCGCTGCGGCGGCGCCGGCCCGGGCCGCGGCCTGCGCGATCCGCCGCACGGTGGCGATGTCGTAGCGAGCGAAGGCCCGCGAGGCCCACTCGGCGCGCTCGATCATGGCCAGTGCCCGGGGGGTTCCGCCGGGCGCCAGCGGCATCGCGGGCATCGGGGAATCGCTCTGAGGGCTCATCGCCGTCCTCCGGTTCGCCCTGGTGCCCGAACGGCCTCACGACCGACCTCGCGGCCGGCGTCGCGGGCCGCCTGCGCGATGCTGACCGCCGTCCGGTCGAGCAGTTCCTCGGCCAGTTCGGGCGACATGAGAATGCCCGGCTTGTACTGCAGCACCCGCGGATCGAGCGTGGAGAAGATGGCCCACACCCCGTTCTCGTAGAGGTGTTTCATCACGTACTTGGCGCCCTGGGGGTCGGCGAACTCCAGACCGAAGATCACACCGTTCTGCCGGATTCCGACGAACCAGTCCGGGCAGGAGTCCTGTATCCGTCGCAACCCGGCGCCGATCACGTCGCTCAGGTAGTGCACCCGGGACCGGGTCTCGGGGCGGGAGGTGATCTCGAGGGTCTTCAGCGCGGCGATGCACCCGAGCTCGGCGCCGCCGAAGGTCGAGATGTGACCGAAGCCGTCCTCGGTCAACCACCCGGCACTGCGCTCGTTCACCAGCACACACGCGATCGGGTAGAGGCCGCCGGAGATGCCCTTACCGGTCACCATGATGTCGGGCGTGATGCCCTCTTTGGTGATTCCCCACAACTCACCGGTACGCATCAGCCCGGTCTGCACCTCGTCGGCGATGTAGAGGGCGCCGTAGCGTTCGCACAGCGCCTTGACCGCGCGCAGGTACCCGGGGTCCGGTAGCGGGAAGCCGTACGTGGCCGGGATGGTCTCCATGATGACCGCGGCGATGTCCCGGCCCGAGAGAACCTGCTCCATGGCGGCCAGGTCGTTGAACGGCACGTGGGGGAAGTCCTCCGGCGAGTCCGCCAGGAAGAGCTGGGAGAACCGCTCGTCACCGGTCCCCACGGCCAGACCGGTGTGGCCGTGGTAGGCCTTGACGATCGAGACGATCTTGCGCTTCTGCGTGGTGTGGCGGGCCGTCTTGAGGGCGATGTCGATCGCCTCGCCGCCGCCCGAGCCGTAGATGACCTTGGTCAAGCCCGGCGGGGCCGAGGCGATCAGGGCCTCGGCCAGAGCCGTGCGAGCCAGCGAGGGAAAGTGGTGGTTGCCGATGTCGAAGTGCTGCATCGCGGTCGAGACGGCGTGCACCACCTCAGGGTTGCGGTGACCGAGGTTGTAGGTTCCGCCATTCAGGTGAACGTCGATCAGGCGCTTGCCCGTCATGTCGTAGAGGAAGTACTCCTCACGACGGTCGATGACCAGCGGCACCCCGGAGTCGATCCAGAACTGGGTCTTGCCCGGGTTCCAGAACTCCTTGGACTTGCGCAGCATCTCGTCCTTGGACGCATACGAGAACAGGCCGTAGTCGAACTCGGCGCCGCTGGAGGGGGTTCCCGTCACGACGCTGGACTGTACCAAAGCACAGTCCAAAGACAAGGTCTGGTTTTTTCGGGGACGTTACAAGTTGAACCAAAGGCTTGTCGGCGGCACGCGGCCCGGTCATACTCCTCGCCAACCTGACCTGCTCCCCTGGGTCCCCTCAGAGCTCTCGGCCAGAAAGGTGAGCCATGAGTACCAGCCACCTCGGTGACGGCGTCCACCCGTCCCCCGGCGACCACCAACCGATCGGTCAGGACAGTGCCCGACTCAAGGCCGGCGCCGTCGGCCTGATCGGCGTCCTGTTCATGGCGGTTGCCAACGCCGCCCCCATCACGGCGATGAGCTTCAACGTGCCGATCGCCGTCGGCTACGGCAACGGCATCGGCGTGGCCGGCGGGTACCTGTTCGCCACCATCGTGCTGACCATCTTCACCATCGGCTTCGTCGCCATGGCCCGCTACATCACCACGGCCGGCGCCTTCTACGGCTTCACCGCGCATGGTCTGGGTCAGCTGCCCGCCATGGTGACCGGGCTGCTGGCCACCGTGGCCTACGTGATCTTCGAGGCCTCGCTGATCGGCGGCTTCGCCTACTTCGCCTCCGAATACGTGTTCAAGCCCGCCGGTCTGGATGTTCACTGGATGCTGATCGCCCTGATCGGCATCGTGGTGATCGCCCTGATGACGTACTACTCGATCACCCTGGCCGCCGGCGTCCTCGGGGTAACCCTGGTCGCCGAAGTGGTGCTGCTGCTCTCACTCGGCCTGTCGGTGCTCATCAAGGGCGGCCCCGACGGCTACCTGGTCACCGACACCGTGTTTCCCAACAACGCTTTCGAGAACCTCCCCGAGGGGGCCTTCGGCACCGGCGTCAAGGTCGGAACCGCCGCGATCGGCATCTTCTTCGCCTTCTGGTCCTGGGTCGGCTACGAGACCACCGCGGTCTATGGCGAGGAGTCCAAGAACCCCAAGCGCAATGTCCCGCTCGCGACTCTGATCGCTGTGATCGGCCTGGGAACCTTCTACACGTTCATGTCCTGGTTGGTCGTGGTCGGCAACGGCAGGGCGGCCGCCGTCGAGGTATCCGCCGGTGCCGCCCCAGTCGACCTGTGGCTGAACCTGGTCGATACCAACCTCGGTGGCGTCATGACCGACATCTACAAGGTGCTGCTGGTGATCGGGTCCTTCGCCTGCGCCATGGCCTTCCACAACGCCGCGGCCCGCTACCTGTACGCCATGGGCCGCGAAGGCGCCTGGTCGTGGATGCGCAACTCCCTCGGCGCGGTGAACGTCAAGCACGGTTCGCCCGCGGTGGCCTCGTTCGTCCAGTCCGGCATCACCGTGCTGCTCTGCCTGCTGTTCCTGCTCTTCACCGACGTCAAGGTGGCGGATGAGGCCGGCACCCTGGTCTCGACCCCCGACCTGGTTCCGTACGTGAACGTCTACGGCGTCCTGGCCCTGATCGGCACCGCCATGGTGCTCATCGTGCAGACGATCACCTCGGTCGCGGTGATCTGGTACTTCTGGGTCAAGAAGGTGCACACCGGCAACGTGCTGACCACACTGGTCGCGCCCCTGGTCGGTGCGGCGGGCATGCTGTACGCACTCAGCCTGCTGTGGTCGAACCGCAAGTTCGCCGCGGGTCTGGCCGCCGACAGCAAGGTGTTCCAGTTCATGCCGTACTACGTGATCGGCCTGTTGATCCTCGGCGTCGGCTACGGGCTGTACGTGAAGTCGGCCAAGCCCGAGATCTACGACCTGATCGGCAAGACCACCATGGAAGAGGCGCACGAACGCGCCTGACCCCAGACGCCGTGGCGGGCGATCACCTTCCCCCTCGAGGGGTCGCCCGTCACGGCCCCGTGGCTGAGATCCTCCGGAGGTGCCCATGGAATCGAGCCGGCCCACCCTGCGCTGGGAGCCCGACCCGGACGCCGATCCGGCCGGCTACACCTACACCTTCGGCGGCATCGCGCCGGTCGCCCAGGTCGACCCGGGCACGCTGGTCTCCACCTGGACCATGGACTGCTTCGGCGGTCGGGTCCGGGCCACCACCGACCTGGCCAGCCAGGTTTGCGACCCCCGCATGCTCAACCCCCAGTCGGGCCCGTTCTACGTGACCGGTGCCCGCCCCGGC
Organism: Kineosporiaceae bacterium; assembly: GCA_016713225.1. NCBI lineage: Bacteria > Bacillati > Actinomycetota > Actinomycetes > Kineosporiales > Kineosporiaceae > Kineosporiaceae bacterium. Next base: position 124,229 of record JADJPO010000003.1, on the reverse strand, counting down.
GACACCCTCGCCGTCCACTTCGTCTCGATCACCCCGCGCGAGGGTTGGGGAGTGAGCAGCACGGTGCCGTTCTTCGGCTCACTCACCGCCACCCCGACCACGGCGATGCTGCACTCGGCCCTGACCGAACGGACCTGGATCTACGAGATCGACACCCACGAACAGGTGGTGCGCTACCTGGCGGCGGACACCCCGTTCAGCGCCACCCTGCCGCTGGACCCGATGCACGGAACCGTCGGCGTGGCACCGGCTCTGGGCGAGGTGCGCTCGTCGCTGGCCCCCGGCGACTGGGGCGGCAACATGGACACCCCCGAGATGCGCGCCGGCGTCACCTGCTACCTCGGGGTCAACGTGGAGGGTGCGATGTTCAGCCTGGGTGACGGCCATGCCCGCCAGGGTGAGGGCGAGACCTGTGGCGTGGCGGTGGAGTGCGCCATGGACACCAGCGTCCTGCTCGACCTGCTGCCCGGCCACCCCACGCCCTGGCCGCGCCTCGAGAGCGACGACTTCCTGATGACCACCGGCTCGGCCCGGCCGCTCGAGGACGCCTTCCGGATCGCGCATCAGCAGATGGTCACCTGGATCGCCGAGCTGACCGGGCAGAGCGTCCTCGATGCCTACCAGTTCGTCTCGCAGACGGCGCTGACCCCGGTGGCCAACGTGGTCGACACCAACTACACCGTGGTGTGCAAGGTGGCCAAGGCCTACCTGCCGGGGGTCGTGGCCATGAACGGGCTGCACAACCGCCTCAGGACGCAGGCCGCCCGCGCGACAGCGGGGCGCTGACTCATGCCTCACCACACCAGGTTCGAACTGGATCTGCCGCTGGCGCAACGGATGACGACCGCCGCTCGGTCAGCCGCTCAGAGCGTGGACGCGCTGGTTTCCGTGGCCGTGGTCGACGGTGGCGGGCACCTGATCTGTTTCGAGCGCATGGACGGGGCCGAGATCGCCGGGCCCGTGCTGGCTCGTGACAAGGCCTACACCTCGGTGGCACACCGGATCGCCACTGCTGAACTGAACCCGCTGGTTGCCCCCGGCGCCGACCTGGCCGGCATGAACTCCGCGGACGGCGGGCGCTACGTCGCCTTCGCCGGTGGGCTGCCGCTGTGGGACGGTGACCGGGTGATCGGTGGCATCGGCGTCAGCGGCGGCACCGCCGCCCAGGATGCCGCCGCCGCCGAGGCCGGTGCCGCCGTCGCCGAACTCGCCCGGGTCGGGCCGGGTTTGCCCGCGTCTGCCGGGGCAAACCCGGCCCGATCCGGTCAGCTGGAGTCCTCGTGAGCTCACAGCCCATCGGGCGATTCCGGTTCATGGACGCCCAGGACGTCAACCTCGACGGCTTCGCCGTGCCCGACGCCGGCCTCGGCCTGGTGGCCTTCGACTCGCCCGCGGACCCGGTGCCGTCCTTGGTCATCGAGAACGGCCGCGTGGTCGAGCTCGACGGACGCCCCCGGGCCGACTTCGACGTCATCGACGCCTTCATCGCCACCCACGGCATCGACCTCGACACGGCGCCCGAGGCGATGGCCATCGACGAGACCGCCTACGCCCGCCTGCTCATCGACCCGAGTGTGCCCCGCGCCGAGGTGGTGCGACTGGCCGGCGGCATGTCCCCGGCCAAACTCGCTCGGGCACTGGGGGTGCTGCGGCCGGCCGAGCTCGTCATGGCGATGACCAAGTGCCGTGCTCGGCGCACGCCGAGCAACCAGGCCCACGTCACGAACCGCTCCGACGACCCACTGCTGCTGGCCGCCGATGCCGCCACGGCCGCGGCCTTCGGCTTTCGCGAGATCGAGACCACGGTGCCGGTGCTGGGCGATGCTCCGTCCAACGCCGTGGCGGTGAGCATCGGCGCCGCGGTGAGTTCACCCGGGGTGTTGGTGCAGTGTTCGGTCGAGGAGGCGCTCGAACTCGAACTCGGCATGCGTGGCCTGGTCTCCTACGCCGAGACCGTCTCGCTCTACGGCACCGAACAGATCTTCGTGGACGGCGACGACACCCCGTGGTCGAAGGCGTTCCTCACCTCGGCCTACGCCAGTCGCGGCGTGAAGATGCGGGTCACCTCCGGCGGCGGCGCCGAAGCGCTGATGGGCGGCGCCGAGGGCTGTTCGATGTTCTACCTGGAGGCCCGCTGTGTGGCGCTGGCCCGCGCGATCGGGGCCCAGGGGGTGCAGAACGGCGGCATCGACTCGGCCGCCGTGGCGGGTTCGGTACCCGGCGGCGTCCGCTCGCTGATGGCCGAGAACCTGATGGTCATGCTGCGCGGACTCGAGGCCTGCACCGGCAACGATGCGCTGATGAGCGAGTCCGACGTACGCCGCACCTCGCGCACGCACCCGATCTTCATCGCCGGGTCGGACTTCATCTGTAGCGGGTTCGGCTCGATCCAGCGCTACGACAACATGTTCGGCCCGAGCCAGTGGAACGCCGAGGACCTGGACGACTACCTGGCGATGCAGCGCGACTGGGGCGTGGACGGCGGGTTGCGCACTGCCGTCGAGCCGGACGTCGCGCGGTTGCGCGAGCGGGCGATCGACGCCGTCCGCTCGGTGTACCGATTGCTCGGGCTCGCCGACTTCGGCGACGACTGGGCCGCGCAGGCACTCGATGCCGCAGGGTCCAAGGATGTGCCGAGTGCCGATCTGATGACCCCGTTGGCGGCCTCGGGACTGATCCGCGATCTGCCGATCACCATGCTGGACGTGATCGATGCGTTGGCCGAGACCGGCTTCGAGGTCGAGGCCGAACGGATGCTGGCCATGTTGCGCGAGCGGGTGCGCGGTGACTACCTGCAGACGGCAGCCATCTTCGACGAGCAGATGCACGTCCTCTCGGCCGTCACCGATCCGAACGACTACGCCGGGCCCGGCACGGGGTACTCCCCCACCCCGGCGCGGCAGGCCGAGATCGATGGCATTCGCCAAGAACGCTCGGTGGGCGACATCCGGCAGGAACAAGAGCGCTGTCGCAGTGAGGCGTTGCAGGTGACGGCGCCGTCCGCCGAGGTCGGGCACGACCCGCGCGAGGTGGTGATCGGGCTGTCACCGGCCGCCGGGCGGGCGATCTGGCGCACGCTGAGTGGCCTGACCGTCGTCGAGGCACTCGACGAGCTGCTGGCCGGTCTCGAGGAGGAGGGCTGCACCGCGCGACTGGTGCGGATCAACGACAGTCTCGATCTGGGCCGGATCGGACTCACCGCGGCCCGGCTGGCCGGCTCGGGCATCGGGATCGGGCTGCAGGCCAAGGGAACTGCGCTCATCCACCGACGCGATCTGGCACCGTTGGCCAACCTGGAGCTGTACAGCGTGGCACCCACGTTGACCCGAGCGGCCTACCGTCGTCTCGGCATCAACGCCGGCCGCCACGCCAAGGGGGCGACCCCCGAGCCGGAGCGAAACCCCTACAGCGACGAGGCCATCGAGGCGCGCTACCACACCACGGTGGTGTCGCTGGTGGCGATCGAACGGTCGTGCGTGATCGCCGGGGCGCCGGTCGACACCATGACACTCCAGCGGGAGGCGTGATGGAACGGACAGAGCAGGTGCGCGCACGGTCGGGCACGCCGGTCGAGGACATCACCCTGGACGGCGTGCTGGCCGGCGAGGTCAGCCTCGACGACATCCGGATCCACCCGGACACGCTGATCGCCCAGGCAGAGGTCGCGACCCGAGCGGGCAATCCCCAGCTGGGAGAGAACTTTCGCCGGGCGTCCGAACTGACGGCGCTGACCGACGAGCGCGTGTTGGCGATCTACGAGGCGTTGCGCCCGCATCGGTCGAGTGCGGCGGACCTGGAACGGATCGCGGCCGAACTCGACGATCTCGGCGCCGCCCGCAATGCCGCCCTGGTGCGCGAGGCAGCCACGGTCTACCAGGCGCGCGGCCTGTTGCGGTGAGCCGGTGATCAGGTGCTGATCGCCGGAGTCGACATCGGCAACGCCACCACCGAGATCGTCATCGCCGAGGCGGTGTCGGGTGCCGCCGGCGGTGAGCTCCCCCAGCCGGTCGCGTGGGACCGCCGTCCGACGCGCGGGGTCAAGGGATCGCTCGAGGCGTCCACGGCCGCAGCACGCCTGCTGGCTCGCATGGAACGACGCCTCGGACGCAGGTGTGACCGGGTGCTGATCACGCCGCAATCCCCGGCCCACACCCTGACCGTCACGCTCGACAGGGTCGCTGAACCCACGGGTCGTCTGATGCTGCTCGCCGCCGGATCGGTGACTCCCGCCGGGCAGGGTTACGTCGACGGTCGGCCGGTCGATCTGGACGACGATCCCGAGGCGTTCGCCGCGCGCGCCGCCGCGTCCGGGCGACCGGGGTCCGACATCGCGGTGGTTCTGGTCGCGCGAGACCCACTCGGATTCCGCCGCACGGCACAGCGGGTTCGCACCTGGCTGGATGCCGGGGTGAGCGTGACCGGCGTCCTGCTCGCCGGGGACGAGGCCCGGCTGGTCGCCTCCCGGCTGCCGCAGCCGCTGCCGATCGTCGACGGGGTCGATCCCGAGACCGCGCTGGCCTGCGCGCGGGTGGTGGTCGAGGTGGCCCCGCCCGGCGGCGTGGTGACCACGGCGGTCGAGGCGATCCGGTTGGTGCGCGATCTGCAGCTGGACGACGCGGAGCACGTCCACGCCGCCGCTCTGGCTCGACGGTTGCGCGGTCAGGGTGCCGTCGCCGTCGGTGTCGGCCCGCCGAACGTCGCGGTCCCCTCGGACGCCGCACCGTCCGCGATGTCGAGCCTGGCGGACGACGCGTCGGCCCTCGTCGACACCCTCACCTTCACCGACGGGGTCACCGTGCCACTGGACGGCGCGGTGGCCGCGTTGCGTAGCCGCCCGGTGGGATCGCTGCGCGACGTCCGATGGGCGGGCCGGGAGCCCTCGGCAACGCGGGATCTGTGGCTGGTCGATCCGGCCGCCGAACCCCTCGCCGGGGTGTTGGCGGGCCTGCGTGAGGATGCCGCGGCGGCACAGCAGGTGAGCCTGTCGATGTTGTCCGACCCCGATGCGGTGCGGGCGTGGCCCGAGGCCTTCGATGCCCCGGGACGCCGGGTCGAGGTGGTCGGCAGCGAGCCGGCGGCGGCCAGGGCCGGGGCGCTCACCACCCCTGGCGCACGCCGCGATGCCCTGGTGCTCGACCTGGGCGGCGGCACCATCGATCTGGTCGGGGTCGCGGACGGCGCAGTGCTGGGGCCAGGAACGGTGTCCGTCACCGGATCGGTCACGGGATCGGTCACCGCACGCCGGATCGGGCGAGCTGCTCACAGCGGCCGTCGCCCGGGCGCTCGGACTCTCGTCGGGAGCTGCAGAATGGGTGAAACGCGCTGCGGCCGTGAGGGTCGAGTCGGCGCACGTGATCGCGGACGAGGCGGGTGGGCGGCACTTCCGGGACCAGGCCGCCGCCACGGGAACGGTCGGCCGGTTGGTGGTTCCCGGACCGGCGGGCGAGTTGCCGTTCGGCGGTGCGTTGACGCCGTCCCAGTGGCGCGCGATCCGGATCGCCCTGCTCCGAGCGGTGTTCGGCGACAACGTCCGCCGCGCGGTGGCCACGGTCGGCGGCCTCGGGGTGAGGTCGCCCCAGGGTGAGCTACCCGCTCTGTTCGGTGACCGCGACGTGCTGCTGGTGGGCGGGCCGGCCGGCAGCGACGAGCTACCCGCCGTCCTGGCCTCGGCCCTACCCGGTGCCACGCTGGGCCGGGCCGATGTCGCGGGTCGATTGGGCCACCGCTGGGCCGTTGCCTACGGGTTGCTGCTGCTCGGATGACGCCGCCCGGTTGACGCAGTGAGCGTGAGCAGTGTTCAGGTGGCACTGCTCGGAAGGTCGCTGTCGTTGCGAGCCGGTCATCTCGTTCCGGGCATCTTGGCAAAGTGACCCGTTCCACAAGAGTCATTCTCCTGCAAGGGCTTTCATCGCCGATTGACGCGGCTTGATTGTCGGTGGTCGCCCGTAGTGTCCGAGTCATGGACCCGGAGCAGACCCCCACCCCGGACGGCGAGCCCGCCGCCGGGAACAGTGCTCCCGGGGACAGTGGTCTGCCCAGCCCAGGAACAGTGATCTGCCCAGGAACAGTGATCTGCCCGGTATCTCGGACGGCGACGCCGGAGCGCTCGGGTTGGGTGCCTGCCCGGTGGCCGCCGTGCTGGATGCGGTCTCGGCTCAGGTCCGCCCCCTGCAGACCGCGCCCACCCTGACGCTGTCGGACGGCGAGCTGCGCGACGCGCTCATCGCGGCCCACCGGGTCGCCAACCAGGTCGAGGCCGCGGTACTGCACCTGGTGCGGGCGGTGGATGACCGGCCGGAAGCGATGCCGACCTGCGCACCCGGCAAGGTCGCCGCCACGTTCCTGGTCCATGCGCTGCGCATCGATCCCGGCACCGCGGCCCGCGACGTCGCCGCCGCCCGTGCCCTGGACCAGGACGGCGCCGGGGTCGGCGTCGACACCGGAACCGACGGATTGGGTCCGGACGGCGCCGCCACGTTGGGGTTACCCGAAGTCGGTGCGGCGCTGGCGGCCGGGGACATCTCGCGTCGTCATGTCGATCATGCCACCGGGTGCCTGGGGCGCATCGACAAGGACGTGCTCACCCACATCGACCCGGACGGGATCTCCGGGGTCCAGCGGGTGGACGAGTTCCTGGCCGAGATGGCCCGCAAGCACGCCCCACACGTGTTCCGGCGGCTGTGCACCCAACTCGAAGAGGCGTTGAACCCCGGCCAGGGGTTCGACCCGAAAGCCCACGAGAAGCGGTACCTGCACCTGGGCACCGACGCCAACGGCATGCTCATCGGCCGGTTCGCGCTCTCGCCCGCGGACGGGTTGATCGTCCGGAACGTGATCCACGCGTTGAGCAAACCCACCAAGGCCAGCACGACCACCGACACCGCGGACGCTGCGGCTGGTGAGGACGGGCAGGTGCAAGGTGAACTGCCGCTGCGTGATCCCCGCACCGCGGCGCAACGCCGGGCTGACGCCTTGACCCAGCTGGCCCGTCTTGCCCTGCACCGCGGCACCGACCCCGACGCAGACACCGGTAGCGGCAGCGGCAGTGGCAGCGAGGGAGATCCATCCGCCGAGGCTGCAGCGCCCAGCGACAACCACACCCCGACAGCCACCACCGCCAGCCCCGCCAACGACACCAGCAGCGGCGACGACATCGGAAGCGGCGGCCGCGACGACGTCAACGGCAACGACAGCGGTAGCGGCGAAGACGACGGCTCAGCGACCGCTGGACGGACCACCACTACCAGCCAGGCCGCCCCACTCACTACCCGGCGCACGCCCACCCCGCCACCGTCCACCGGCGTGCACATCTCGCTGATCGCCACCCTCGACCAACTCACCGCCGCCCTCCACCCCGCACCCGCCCCCGGCACCGGACTCGGCAGCGACCTCGGACCCGGCGGCGGACCCCTACCCCGCCACGTCCTGGCCCAGATGCTCTGCCAGAGCCTGATCTCCCCCACCATCCTGGACGGCGACGGAGCCGTCCTGGCCCAGGGCCGAGCCCAACGCCTGGCCACCCCCGCCCAACGCCGCGCCGTGTTCGCCCGAGACCGCGGCTGCATCATCCCCGGCTGCACCGCGCCACCGGACTGGTGCGACGTCCACCACGTCACGCCCTGGGCCGAGGGCGGGTTGACCGACGTCGAGGCGATGGCGTTGACGTGCGCACGCGACCACACCGCCGTCCACGCCGGGATCTGGACCATCACCATGATCAACGGCGTGCCCTGGGTCATCCCCCCACCCTGGATCGACCCCCACCAACGACCCGTCCGCAACACCCTCCACGACGACGAGGCCCGCGCCTGCGCCCTCGCCCGGCACCTCGGCGACCAACTCGCACTCGACCTCGATCAAGGCCGATCGAACAACCAACCTCCGCAGGCCAGCGGTCTCGGACCTCATCCCACCGAACAGGACCCACCCTGATGCGTCGTGAAGGGCTGATGCGTCGTGAAGGGGACCGACGATGAGCAGTGAACAGACGAACGGCGGGCTACCGCACCGGCCCGGCGACGATGTTGACCAGTGGGCGTCCGGCGGCGAAGCGTTCCACCTGGTCGCGCAGCAGCGCCCGCGCGCGAGGCGGAAAGGCCGTGGTGTCGCCACCCACGTGAGGGCTGATCAGCGTGTTGGGGCTGCGCCACAACGGGTGATCGGCGGGCAACGGCTCGGGATCGGTGACATCCAGCGCCGCGTACAGCCGGCCGTCCGCCAGGGCCTCGACCAGGGCATCGGTCACCACGACGGGCCCCCGCGCCACGTTCACCAGCAACCCACCGTCCGGCATGCTCGCCAAGAACGCCGCGTCCACCAGACCGCGCGTCGCCTCGGTGAGTGGACAGGCCAGGATCACCACCTCGTGCTCCGGCAGCAACGCCGCGAGCTCGTGCACCCCGTGCACGTGGCCGCGCTCGTCGTCCCGCGCCCGGCTACCCACGCGCGTGATGCTCACCTCGAACGGAGCCAACCGATCGGCGATCGCCTCACCCACGTTGCCGACACCGATCAGCAACACCCGCCGGTCGGCCAGAGCCGGGCGAGTGCCACCGAGCCACCGTCCCTCGGTCTGTGCTCGCGCGAACTCGCCGATCCCGCGCAGCACCGACACGGTCAGGGCGACAGCCAGCTCGGCGGTGGAGGTGTCGTGCACGCCCGCGGCGTTGGCCAGCGTCACCCCCGGCGGCACCAAGGGCAGCACCGCCTCGTACCCCGCGGACAGCAACTGCACCACCTGCACCGAGGGCAACGCCTCGAGCCGATGCATCACCGACGCCTTGCCCATGTACGGCAGCACGACGACCGACGGCGGCTCCAGACCCGACGGGTACGGCTCGCTCATGCTCCAGAGCACCAGCTCCGCCGGCGCCGAACCCGCCGGCCACAGGTCGAGCCACCGTTCGTCCGGCACGGTGACGACCGGCCTCGCCGTGGCGGGCCAAACCTCGGGAACCACGACGAAACGGTCCAGATCGGGAGGCTGATTCATGCCAAGACCTTAGGCGTCATCAAGATCGAATGCTGGGAAGCCGAAGCAGACCTCGTGACGACCTCCACCTCGCGTCGATGGTGCACGATCGGCCATTCCAGCCTGTCCGGCGCCGCCGAGGCCACGCGCAGGGCGGCTCACCAGGCACTGTCCGGTCGGACACCATCGGACGACGACCCAGCCCTGGTGATCGTCTTCGCCACGGCCGCGCACGACCTGACCACGGTGGCCGAGGTCCTGCGTGAGCTGCTACCGCCCGCCACCCGGCTGGCCGGCTGCACCACGGCTGGTGAGATCACGGCCGAGGGCAGCCACAACGCCACCGTGGCTCTCATGATGCTCGGTGGCAACGGATTCGCGATCGACCTCGCCTATGCCCAGGGCTTGAGCGCGGACTCCGCCGGCACCGGCCAGGCCGTTGCCGAGCACCTGTTCCCCCTCGCGCCGGAGGCCTCCGAGACGGCAGAGTCGGCGGCGCCCGAGGACGCAGACGCGCGCGCACACGAGATCGTGATCTTGCTCTCCGACGGTCTGTCGGGCGACCAGCAGGCCATGGTCACCGGTGTCTATCGGGTCACCGGCGCCGCGATCCGGCTCGTCGGCGGCTGCGCCGGCGACGACCTGGCCATGCAGTCGACCACTCAGCTGGTCTCGACCCCGCAGGGCGACCTCGTGCTCACCGACAGCGTGGTCGGCGTCCGACTGCGCAGCGACGCGCCGCTCGGGGTCGGGGTACGCCATGGCTGGACGCGCACCGGCGAGGCGCTCGTGGTCACCGGCTCGAGCGGTCCCACCGTGCACACCCTGGACGACGAACCAGCCCTGGACGCCTATCTGCGCGCGATCAACGCCCCGGCAGAGGTCCGCGAGTCACCTGCCGCCTTCACCCGATTCGCGCTGCACCATCCGCTCGGCATCCCCGGACGAGGTCACGACCTGGTGCGGTTCGTGACCGGCGCCGACTTCGAGACCCGATGCCTCAACCTGGTCGCCCCGGTGCCCCAGGGTGGGCTGACCTGGATCATGGAAGGCGGTACCCACGAGGTGCTCGATGCCTCCGGCGAGGCCTGCCGGATTGCCGTCGAGCAGTTGGACGGCCAGCCGGCCAAGGGAGTGATCGCCTTCGACTGCATCGCTCGTCGTGCGGCCCTCGGCGAGGCCGTGACCGACGAGGTCGACGAGATCGTGCGACACACCGATGCAGCTCCGATGATCGGCTTCTACACCTACGGCGAGATCGCCCGAACCCACGGGCTCAACGGGTTCCACAACCAGACCCTCGTCGTCCTGGCGTTCGCATGACCGGCCCGCTCACCCAGACCCGCATCCCCCAGGCGCGCCGTCCGGGGCAGGGGAGTTCACACCTCTCCCCGACGTCCTGGACCACCCAGCACCTGGTGGCCTTCCTCGGCACGGTCTCGGCCTGCCGCGACGAGGCCACAGCCCTGCAGACCGCCGCCGAGGCCGCGGCCGCGGCCACCGACTCGGAGGTCGGCGCCGTCGTGATCGGCGGCCGGGTGCGCAGCTGCATCGGCTTCGGCCGCCGACCAGTCCCGATGGCGCAACTGCTGGCCGCGTGCACCGACCCCACCACGCGGATCGACATCCCGGGTTGCGGCCCGGGCGACGTGGCCTGCGCCGAGATGGGCCGGATCGACGGTGCCCATCTGCTGGTGGCCCGCGGCAGCGGCTCGTTCGGTCCCGGGGAACGGGGCATGATCGCCGCCATGGCCAACGTGCTGGGCTTGACGCTCGACGTGCTGTCGACCCTCGAGGCCGAGCGCACGGCTCGCGAGAGCAGCGAACTGACCACCCGACAGGTGACCGACCTGTTGATCCGAGTACGGGAGCAACGGCAGCTCACCCTCGAGCGGTTCTCACGCATCCAGCGGGCCATCGCCGCCCGCAGCCACCTCACCCAGGTACTCGACGCGATCACGACCACCGCGTGCGAACTGCTGGAGTGCGACGTCGCCCTGCTGCGCGTGCAGGCGGACGTCGACTCTCAGTCCCACGCCCCCGCCTCGCTGGTGTCCGCCTCGGGGCTCGACCCCGCCTCGCGCGATCGCATGACCCCTTCACACGACCCCCTGGGCATCGGACGACATGCCGAGGAGGCCGGTGAACCGCTGGTGGACAACGCTTTCGGGGATCGGCCCGAGGCTGCCCAGCTCGGCGAGCCCAGAGTGTGCGCCGTGGTCGCCGTCCCCGTACGCCAGGGCGCCCTGACGATCGGCCACCTGGTGCTCGGGTCACGTACCCCGGGGCATCGCTTCGCCGAGCTCGACACGGCCCTGGCCGTCACGCTGGCCGAGCACGCCGGCCTGGCCGTGCAGGACGCACGCACCGTGAACAGGCTGCATGCCGCCTTGGCCCAGGCCCGGCATCAGGCCTCCCACGATGCCCTCACCGGCCTGGCGAACCGAGCGGCCTTCCTGACCGCCTTGGACCACAACCTGGCCGTGGCCGCACTGCACGGGTACGACCGCACCCACGAGCATGCCCATGACGCGTCGGCCGGCTACGGCTGCCTGCTCTACGTCGATCTCGACCACTTCAAGTCGACGAACGACACTCATGGGCACCTGGCCGGCGATGACCTGCTGGTGGCCACCGCCGCCCGACTGCGGGAGGCCGCAGGCAGCGAGAGCCTGGTGGCCCGCCTGGGTGGCGACGAGTTCGTCGTCCTGGCCGTGCCGTCGGACCACGACCAGATCGTCGATGTCGCCACCCGGGTGCTGAACGCGATCCGACGCCCGATCCGCCTCGCCGGCACCTCGATCACGCCTTCGGCGAGCATCGGCGTGACCAGGATCCGGCCCGGCGAGAGCACGACAGAGGCGCTCACCCATGCCGATCTGGCCCTCTACGAGGCCAAACGACTCGGGCGAGGACAGTTCGTGCTCTACCGACCCGACCTGGCGGCCCAGGGCTGACCGACCAGACTGACAGACGTCAGCTCGTCAGCCGCTCCACCAGCAACTCCCGCACCCGAGCCGCATCGGCCTGGCCGCGCATCTGCTTCATGACCGCACCCACCAGCGCCCCGACCGCGGCCACCTTGCCGCCGCGCACCTTGTCGGCGACCTCGGCGTTGGCCGCGATGGCCGCCTCGACCGCAGCGATCAGCGCACCCTCGTCCGAGACCATCTCGAGCCCACGGGCGGCGACCACCTCGGCCGGCGAACCCTCGCCGGCCAGGACGCCGTCCAGCACCTGCCGGGCGAGCGCGTCGTTGAGCGTGCCGGCGTCCACCAACCCCTGCAGCTCGCCGACCTGGGCCGGCGTGATCGCCAACTCACTCAGCTCGACGCCCCGGGTGTTGGCCTGGCGGGCCAGCTCACCCATCCACCACTTGCGCGCCGCCACGGCGCTCGCGCCCGCCGCCACCGTGGCCTCGATGGCCTCGGTCGCCCCGGCATTGACCACATCGCGCATCTCGAGGTCGCTGAAGCCCCAGTCGGCCTGCAGCCGGCGCCGGCGCTGCACGGGGGGCTCGGGCAACGTGGCCCGAAGCCGCTCGATCCACGCGGCATCCGGCGCGATCGGCACCAGATCGGGCTCGGGGAAGTAGCGGTAGTCCTCGGCGTCGGACTTCTCCCGCCCCGAGGTGGTCACCCCGGTGTCCTCGTGCCAGTGACGGGTCTCCTGGACGACGCGCTCCCCCGCCGTCAGCCGCGCCGCCTGCCGCGTGATCTCGTAGCGCACCGCCCGCTCGACGCTGCGCAGCGAGTTGACGTTCTTGGTCTCGCTGCGGGTGCCGAACGGCACCGCGTTCTGCTCGGCGCTCCTCGGGTCGTCTCCGACGCGTGGACGCAGCGACAGGTTGGCGTCACACCGCAGCGACCCCTGCTCCATCTTGACGTCGCTGACGCCCAATGCGCGCAACAGGTCCCGCAGCGCCGCCACGTAGGCCCGCGCCACCTCGGGCGCCCGAACCCCCGCCCCCACCAGGGGCTTGGTGACGATCTCGATCAGCGGGATACCGGCCCGGTTGTAGTCGACCAGCGAGTACTCGGCGCCGTGGATCCGCCCGGTCGCGCCGCCGACGTGCGAGGACTTGCCGGTGTCCTCCTCCATGTGAGCGCGCTCGATGTCGACCCGGAACGTCGATCCATCGTCCAGTTCGACGTCCAGATACCCGTTGAACGCGATCGGCTCGTCGTACTGGGACGTCTGGAAGTTCTTCGGCATGTCCGGGTAGAAGTAGTTCTTGCGCGCGAACCGGCACCAGCTCGCGATCGAGCAGTTCAGCGCCAGCCCGATCCGGATCGCGCTCTCGAGCCCCTGGGCGTTGAGCACCGGCAACGCGCCGGGTAACCCGAGACAGACCGGGCACACCTGACTGTTCGGCTCGGCACCGAACCCGGTCGGACAGCCGCAGAACATCTTGGTCGCGGTGTTCAGCTCGACGTGCACCTCGAGGCCCATCACGGGGTCGAAGGCCGCCATCGCCTCGTCGTAGGACAGCACGGCCTCGGCGCCGGACATCGCGTTGGTGGTCGTCACGCTCACCGGGCTCACACACCCTCTCGGTCGAGGGACGGCGCGCGGTCGAGCAGCGACCCGCCCCAGCGGGCGGTCAGGGCGGCCTCCACGGCGGCACCGACCAGGTAGAGCCGGTCATCGCAGGTGGCGGGCGCCAGGATCTGCAACCCCACGGGCAGCCCGTCCTCGGCGGCCAACCCGGCCGGCACCGACATGCCCGGCACCCCGGCCAGGTTCGCCGGGATCGTCGCGACGTCCTGCAGGTACATCGACAGCGGGTCGTCGAGCTTGTCGCCCAACGGGAACGCCGTGGTCGGCGAGGTCGGCGACACCAGCACATCGGCCACCTCGAACGCCGCCGCGAAGTCGCGCTGGATCAGCGTGCGCACCTTCTGGGCGCTGCCGTAGTAGGCGTCGTAGTACCCCGACGACAGGGCATAGGTGCCCAGGATGATCCGGCGCTTGACCTCGTCGCCGAACCCGACCTCACGGGTGGCGGCCATGACCTGCTCGGCGGTCGGGTCGTCGACACCCTGGGGGTAGACCCGCAGGCCGTACCGCATGGCGTCGAACTTGGCCAGGTTGCTGCTCGCCTCGCTCGGCAGGATCAGGTAGTACGCCCCGAGGGCGGCGGTGAAGCTCGGGCAGCTCACCTCGACCACCTTGGCCCCGGCGGCGGTCAGCAGCTCGACCGCCTCGTCGAAGCGCTGCCGCACCCCGGCCTGGTAGCCCTCACCACCCAGTTCGCGGACGACGCCGACGGTGACCCCGCCCAGATCGCCCAGCGCCCCGCGCCGGGCCGCGGCCACGACGTCCGGGTACTCGCCGGTCAGGCTGGTGGAGTCCATCGGGTCGTGCCCGGCCATCACCTCGTGCAGCAGCGCGGCGTCCAGCACGGTGCGGGCGCACGGGCCCGCCTGGTCGAGGCTGGAGGCCAGCGCCACCAGGCCGTAGCGGCTGACCGCACCGTAGGTGGGCTTCACCCCGACGGTGCCGGTGACGGCGGCCGGCTGACGGATCGACCCACCGGTGTCGGTGCCGGTGGCCAGCGGCGCGGTGAACGCGGCCAGCGAGGCCGCCGAGCCGCCGCCCGACCCGCCCGGGATGCGGGAGAGATCCCACGGGTTGTGCGTCGGGCCGTACGCGGAGTGCTCGGTGCTCGACCCCATGGCGAATTCGTCCATGTTGGTCTTGCCCAGGATCGGCATCCGGGCGTCCTTGATCCGCCGGACGACGGTCGCGTCGTACGGCGGTACCCAGCCCTTCAGGATCGCGCTGCCGCAGGTCGTGGGTACCCCCTGGGTGGCCATCACGTCCTTGACCGCGATCGGCACCCCGGCGAGGGCCGGCAGCTGCTCGCCGGCGGCCAGCGCGGCGTCCACCTCACGAGCGGTGGCCAGCGCCGTGTTGCCGGCGATGTGCAGAAAGGCGTGGACGTCGCCGTCCACGTCGGCGATCCGGTTCAGGTGGGCCTTGGTGACCTCGACGGCGCTGTACTGCTTGGTGCGCAGACCCTCGGCGAGCTGTGCAGCGGTGTGGTGGGTGAGCTCGGTGGCCATGGTCAGTCCTCCTCCAGGATCCGCGGCACCCGGAAGCGCTGCTGTTCCGCCTCCGGCGCGCCGGCGAGCGCCTGCTCGGGCGTCAGGCTCGGGCGCACCTCGTCGGGGCGGGTCACGTTGGTCAGCGGCATCGGGTGGCTGGTCGCCGGGACGTCCTCGCCGGCCACCTCGCGCACGGTGGCCACCGCGTCGAGGATGACGTCGAGCTGACCGGCCATGCGGTCGAGCTCGTCGGGGGTGAGGTCGATCCGGGCGAGCATCGCGAGGTGGGAGACCTCCTCGCGGGAGATCGCGGACATGCACCGACTCCTGAATGGTTGGTAACGGGTCGTAACGGGCGGTAACGGGTGGTTCGAGACGACGTGATGCCCGAGTGTCACGGGGGCACGCGCGCCGACTCTGTCCGGAGTCTAGGCCGACCGGGTGACAAGGGTGTTACCCGGCGGCGATCAGCCCTTCAGCCCACTGAACGTCATGGTCGCGATGAAGTGCTTCTGGGCCACCAGGAAGAACGTGATCAACGGCAGCGTCGCCACCACGTTGCCGGCCATCAGCATCTGCCACTCGGTGCGCCGGGTGCCCTGGAAATTGGCCAGCCCGAGCTGCAACGTGAACCAGCGGTCGTCCGAGATCGAGATCAGCGGCCAGATCAGGTCGTTCCACGACCCGAGCAACGTGAAGATCGCCAGTGTCGCGAGCGCAGGCCGGGCCAACGGCAGGATGATCCGCCAGAACACCCCCAGGGCGCTGCAGCCGTCGAGCCGGGCGGCCTCCTCGAGTTCGACCGGTAGCGACAGGAAGAACTGGCGCATCAGGAACACCCCGAACGCCGACGACAGCCACGGCACGATGATCGAGGGCAGCGTGTTCACGATGCCGATCTTGCTGAACATGATGTACGTCGGGATCATCAGCAGCTGGGTCGGGATCATGATCGTGGCGATCACCAGGACGAAGGCGGCGTTACGCCCGGCGAACCGCATCCGCGAGAACCCGTACCCGGCCAACGAGCAGAGCACCATGTGGGCCAGCACCGCGCTGGATGCCACGATCACGGAGTTGGCGATCCAGCGCAGCACGTCGGAATCGGTGAACAGGGCGATGAACCCGTGCAGCGTGGGGTGGTGCGGCAGCAGACTCGGTGGGAACCGGCGGATCTCGGCGTCCGTCTTCAGCGCCGTCAGCACCATCTGCACCAGGGGCGTGGCGAACAACAGCGCCAGCGGCATCAGGAACAGGTGCCACGGGCTGAACGGCAGCCATCCTCGCCGCCGGGGCTGACCGAGAACCGGTGCGCCGGACGAGGCGGCAGCGGTCGATCCGGTCGATCCGGTGGATTCGGCGGATGCGCTCTCGGAGCTGCTCATCAGAAGGCCCGCACCTTCGCGAAGCGCGAGTAGACCACCATCATCAGCGTGATCACCAGGGTCAGCGCGAACAGGCCGTAGGCCACGGCCGAGCCGTAGCCGAAGCGCAGCTGGATGAACGCCTGGTCCCACAGGAAGTAGACGATGGTCTGGGTCGCATCCAGCGGCCCGCCGCGGGTGGTCGTGTAGACGACGTCGAACAGCTGCAGCGCCCCGATCAGTTGCCAGATGCCGGTGAACACCGTCACCGGCGTCAGCTCGGGCCAGACCACGAAGCGGAACACCTGCAGCTTCGACGCGCCGTCGACCACCGCCGCCTCGATCAGGTCCTTCTGAATGTCCTGCAGCGCAGCCAGATACACCACGACGGTGAACCCGAGCCCGGACCACAGCGTCATCGCCGCGATCACCAACATCGCCTGGCGGGGATCCTCGAGGAACTTCTGCACCGGCAGCCCCAGGCTGCGGATCACCGTGTTCGCGAAGCCGAACTGCGGGTCGAAGATGTAGTTCGCCAGGATGCCGATCGCCGTCGAGGACGCCACGAACGGCACGAACACACAGGTGCGGTAGAAGCCGATGAACCGGATCTGCCGGTTCAGCGCGATGGCGATGAACAACCCGGCCAGCACCGAGGCGGGCACGAACAGTGCGGTGTAGAAGGCGGTGTGCAGGACGGCGGCGCGCAGCGACTCGTCGTCCAGCATCGCCTGGTAGTTGCGCCAGCCGATGTTGCGGGGCTTGCTGAACCCGTTCCACCGTTGCTGGGACAGGATCCAGGCCCAGCCCGCCGGGAAGATCGACAGCCCGAGGATGACCAGCGTCGACGGCCCGATGAAGGCCCACCCGGTACCGGCTCTGCGCAGCCCGCTCACCGTCCGATCACAGCCCGCTCAGGAGTCGGCGAGCGCCGTGTCGGCGGCTGCCGCGGCCTTGTCGAGTTCGGCCTTCACCTCGCCCTGCCCCTGCAGCAGCCGCGAGACCGCCGTTCCGAAGGCGTCGGACAACCCGATGTACCCCGGCACGGTCGGGCGCTTGTTGGTGGCGTTGGCCAGGTTCTCGGCGAACACCTCGTATCCCGGGTACTCGGCGACGGCCTTGGCGAAGGCCGGGGTGGTCTTGGCGGCCGAGCGCAGCGGCAGGTTGCCGATCGCCATGCTCCACCGCTCGTCCTGCTCGGCAGCGGTGAGCCAGAGCAGGAACTGGTAGGACCAGTAGGCGCGGTTGGCGTCCTGGTGATCGAACAGCACCCACAGGTCCGGCCCCGAGACGGTCTGGTGGTCACCATTGGTCCCGGGCAACCGGACGACGCCGTACTTGGTCTTACCGGTCACCACGTCGTAGAGATGCCAGGGCCCGCTGATCATCATGCCGATGTTGTTCGAGGCGAACAGTGGGGCGTACTTCTCACCGGTCTGGTCGAGGTAGACCGACTTGTCGACCTGCGCCAGGTCACGCCAGAAGCTCACCGTCTTCACGCCGGCCTCGGAGTTGAACGCCGACTTCTTCTCGTCCGCCGACAGGATCTGGCCGCCGTTCTGCCACAGCTGCGGCCACATGTGCCAGGTGATGTCCTCCCCCGGGTTGACCGCCATGGCGGTGCCGTAGACGTTCTTCGCCGGGTTGGTCAGCTTCTTCGCCGCCGCCCGGAAGTCGTCCCAGCTCCAGTCCGCGGTGGGGTAGGCGACCCCGGCGGCGTCGAAGACGGTCTTGTTGTAGAACAGGCCCAGGTTGTCGACCACCGCCGGGAACCCGATGGTGTGGCCCTCGGGCGAAGCGGTCTTGCGGGCCGACTCGGGGAACTCGTCCCACTTCGCGGCCGGCTGCGCGACGTCCGCGGTGATGTCGAGGGTCTTGCCCGAGCGGCCGAGCTGGCTGGCCCACGACCCGAAGGCGTACGAGATGTCGGGCTGGGTGTCGGCCGCGAACGCGGACAGCATCTTCGGCAGCAACGCGTCGGTGGTCGAGGCCCCCGGCGAGGTCTTGATGGTCACGTTGGGGTGAGCCTTGGTGAAGTCGGCGGCCAGGCCGTCGAGGATCTTCTGCGCCTCGGCCTCCTGCCCGGTCCACCAGGTCAACGTCACCGGTGCCGCGGCGTCGGACGGCGCGAGCGTGGCGGCCGCTGCCCCGGACGACGCAGCGCCCGATCCGGACGCCGCCGACGAACCCGGCTCGGGATCGGCCGAGACGCACGCGGTGAGCAGGAGTGGCAACGCGGCCATCAGAACGAGAACACGGCGCACCCTGCGGCTGCCGGCCGAGATCGTGGTCATCGGGACTCCTTCACGAGGGGCCAGACGCGCGGGCCTGGTACAGCTGGTGTGCAGTGATCGGTTCAGTGACTCCCCGGCCCCGCTGAGCCGACGCCCAGCACCACGGAGCGGGTCAGGTTGCGGGGACGATCCGGGTCGAGCCCGCGGGCCCGAGCCAGGTCCAGGGCCAACCGATGGATCGAGACCAGGTCGACCAGGGGGTCGGCTCCGGTCGAGATCGTGGTGGCGCCGGTGGCCTCGATCTGGTTGATCAGCCCGGGCGGCGGTGTCCCCAGGATCCAGACCAGGCTGTGCGGCGAGGCGATCGCGATCGGGCCGTGACGGTAGTCCAGCGCCGGGTAGGCCTCCGACCACGCCTGCGCTGATTCCCGGATCTTCAGCGCCGCCTCGTCGGCCAGTCCGACGGCCCAGCCCCGCCCGAGGAAGGCGAACTGCTGGTAGCGGCTCGGATCGGCCACCACAACCGGAGCGGCCAGCGCTGCGGCGGCCGCCGCGATCACAGGCTGAGCGTCCTCGCCGAGTGCCGCCCGAACCAGCAGCAGCGTCGTGGTCGGGAACCGGGTCTGCACCACCGAGGTCTCGTCGGCCACGTCGATCACCAGCGTGTCGTCCACCAGCGGTTCGACGGGAGAGCCGTGGACGGCGCACAGCGCCACCCGCCGGGTCGCCGACGGCACGGCGGCCAGGGCCTCGAGCACCTCGGTGGTGGTGCCCGATCGGGTCAGGGCCACGACGCGGTCGTAGTCTCGTGCGCCGGCGCCGGTCAGCACCGGCAGCTCCGAGGCGTAGGCCCAGTGACTCTCGCCCGCCCCGGTTTGTTCACGCAGCACGGCCACTGCCCGAGCGACGAACGCCGACGTGCCACAGCCGAGGAACAACACCCGCTCGCCCGGCGCGACCACCAGGCGCCGGACGTCGTCCCGGTGAGCCGTGAGGGCCTGCTGCCACACCTGCGGTTGGCTGCGGATCTCGGCCTCGGTCAACGCGCCGAGCACGACACCGGGGACAACTCCGGGCGGGCCGGGAGGCTCGGGGATCACAGACATGCAGCGAAGGTCGCGCGAAACCTGCACGCCTGACAAGACAATCGCGCGAAACGCTCAATCCAGCTGCGCAGATGGCCGACAGCCGCACGGCGACCAGCCGGGTCGGCCACGATCGGTGCCATGGCAGCTGACCCCTGGCAGCGGGTGCGTGACCTGCCGCTGCGCTCCTACCGGCCCCGGCCCCGCGTCGTCCTGCCCGAGCACGTGCCGCAGCGGGCCTGCGTGCCGGTGGTGGATGCCCACAACCACCTCGGCCGCTGGCTGAGCCCCGACTGGATGACGCCGGATCTGCCGGCCCTGCTCACCCTGCTGGACGACTGCGGGGTCGAGCACGTGGTCAACCTCGACGGCCTGTGGGGTGAGCAGCTCGAGGCCAACCTGGCCCGCTACGACCGGGCCCACCCGCGGCGGTTCACCACCTTCTGCCACGTCGAATGGCCCCGCCTCGGCCAGGGGGACGCCGGCGAGTCGGTACCGGCGCTGATCGCCCAGCTCGAGGACTCCGCCCGACGCGGCGCCCGCGGCGTGAAGGTCTGGAAGGACCTGGGCCTGCACGTGCGCGACGAGCGGGGCGAACTGGTGCTGCCGGACGACGAGCGCGTCGCCGCGGTGCTGCGCCGCGCGGGCGAACTCGGGCTGGTGGTGCTGATCCACACCGCCGACCCGGTCGCGTTCTTCGACCCGCTGGACGAGACCAACGAACGACTCGACGAACTCGCCGGCATGCCGGAGTGGTGGTTCGGCGACGCGGAGCGTTACCCCCGTTTCGAGACGCTGATGGGCTCGCTCGATCGGCTGCTGGCCCAGATCCCCCGGACCACGGTGATCGGGGCCCACGTCGGCTGCCACGCCGAGAACCTGGCGGCGGTGTCCGCGATGCTGCACCGCCACCCGCACTTCCACGTCGATCTGGGCGGCCGCTTCGCCGAGATCGGCCGCCAGCCGCGGGCTTTCGCCGACCTGGTGGCCGAGCACCCGACCCGGGTGCTGTTCGGCACCGACGCCTTCCCGGCGACCGAGTCGGCCTACCGCACCGCCTACCGGTTCCTCGAGACCACCGACGAGCACTTCGCCTACTCCCCCGAGGACGACATCCCGCCGCAGGGCCGCTGGGCGATCAGTGGTGCCGGCCTGCCCCCAGACCTGCTGCGTGCCATCTACCGAGACAACGCCACCCGCCTCCTCACCCTCTAGCCCCTCGGTGATCATGTAATCCGTGCACATTTGCCCCGTGATCATGCAATTCGTGCACGCTCGTGAATTGCTTCACGAGCGTGCACGGATTGCATGATCACGGCGGGTGGGGGCGCTGGGGGTCAGTGGACCCAGGCGGGCAGCAGGTCACCGTGCGCGACGGCCAGCTCGTCGCACATCGCGGCGATCTGCGGCAACGTGAGGGTGGCCGCGGCGTTCGGGTCGAGCATCACGGCCTGGCGCACCAGGTCGCGGTTCTCGGTCAGCGCCGCACGCACGGTCAGCTCGGCCACGTTGAGGAAGCTGCGGTTCAGCGCGGCGCACTGCGGTGGCAAGGCCCCCATGGCCTGCGGGTGCAGCCCCAGTCGATCGACGGTGGCGGGCACCTCGACCCCCGCGCCGTCCGGCAGGTTGGTGATCAGGCCACGGTTGGCCACGTTGGCGTGCACCGTGACCGGGCGGCCTGTGGTCATCGCGTGGATGATCTGCGGCGCGTACTCGGCGACCTCCTCGTCCTCGCCCAGGTCGAGCAGGGTGCCCGCAGCGAGGTCGGCACGCGCCTGCTCGTACTCGGCGACATTCTGCTCGCTGATCCCGACGTAGTCGCCCACCGGGATCCGCAGCCGCTCGATCTCGCTGTCGTGGTGCAGGAAGTAGGGCACGTACTCACTCGAGTGCTCACTGGTCTCGGTCGGGTAGTACCCGAACCGGGTGAACAGCTCCACCCGCACCCGCCGCTGCAGGTCGGGATCGGCCGCGATCCGTTGCCGCAGTAAGGGATACAGATCCTCGCCGCGATGGCGCCACTGCAACAGCCAGGCCTGGTGGTTGACCCCGGCGGCGCGGTAGTCGACCTCAGCCAACGGCACCCCGACGATCTCGCACAGGTCGTGCACGGTCCAGAACACGCTGTGGCACAACCCGACCGACCGGACGGCGGGCGCCACCTCGGCCAGCCACCAGACGTTCATCGCCATCGGGTTGGTGTAGTTCAACAGCCAGGCGTCCGGGGCCAGCTCGGCGATGTCGCCGGCCAGATCGCGCAGCAGCCCGAACGTCCGCAAGGCCCGGAACACCCCGCCCACGCCCAGAGTGTCGGCAATCGTCTGGCGCAACCCGTAGCGGGCCGGGATGTCGAAGTCCCGCCGGGTGGCCTCGAGGCCGCCGACCTGCACCATGTTGACCACGAAGTCCGAGCCCGCCACGGCGGTACGCCGATCGGGTGAATCGCTGATCCGCACCCGGCCGGACGCCGCGGCGGCCGGGGCCAGCCGGGCGACGACCTGATCGGCGGTGGCCCGGGCCACCGCCAGCCGCTGCGGATCGATGTCGTGCAGCGCGATCTCGAGCACACCGGCGTCCAGCAGATCGGGCATCCGCATCAGGTCGCGCAGTAGTTGGCGGGTGAACACGACGCTGCCGGCACCGACGAAGCAGATCCTGGGCATGCGCGTCATCCTGCGCAGATGATCGGCTCGCGGCAAGAACTGCCCGCCAAGCACGCAGTTCAGATGCGCGATCACGCGACAACTCGCGCAGGCTGCGGGCACCATCGGAGGGTGCACCTGGACTCAGCCGCCCCACGCACCTCCTCGCGCCGCACCGTGCGGCTGAGCGCGATCCTCGACCTGCTGTCCGAGGGTGGCCAGGTGAGCGTGGCGGGCCTGGCCGAGCGACTGGGGGTTTCGCAGGCCACGCTGCGGCGTGATCTGGCGCTGCTCGAGGCCCAGAACCTGCTCGCCCGCACGCACGGCGGCGCCCACCTGGCCGATTCCTCCCCCGAACTCCCGGTACACCTGCGCGAGCTGCCGGTGCGGTTCCGCGACGCCCGGCACCGGCAGGCCAAGCGCCGCATCGCGCTCGCGGCCGCCGCGACGATCGCCCGCCGACCCCAGGCGATCGCGCTCAGCGGGGGGAGCACGACCACCGAGGTCGCCCGCTATCTGGCCGACCGATCCGAACTGACGATCATCACCAATGCGATCAACATCGCCATGGAGCTCACCATGCGGCCCCGGCTGCGGGTGTTCGTCACCGGCGGCGTGATGCGTTCGGAGTCCTACGAACTGGTCGGCGCCTGGAGCGAACGGTTCCTGGAATCGCTCAACATCGGGGTGGCCATCATGGGCGTCGACGGCATCTCGGCGCAGGGCGGGCTGACCACCCACGACGCGATCGAGGCCCGCACCAACCAGCGCATGATCGAGCGGGCACAACGAGTGGTGGTGGTGGCCGATGCCAGCAAACTCGGTCAGGTGAACCTGGCCAAGATCGCCGATCTGCGCGACGTCCACCTGTTGATCACCGACTCGGAGGCCCCGCCCGATCAGGTGCAGGCTCTGCGGGCGGCCGGGCTCGACGTCCAGCTGGTGCAGGTCACGGGAAAGGCGCCCTGAGATGACCCTCGACGTCCTGGTGCTGGGTGACCTCAATCCCGACCTGCTGCTGACCGGCGATGTGGTGCCGCGGTTCGGTCAGGCCGAGCAACTGCTCACCGGCGCCGACCTGCTGATCGGTGGGTCGGGCGCCATCGCCGCGCACGGCTTGGCTCGGCTCGGGGTGTCCGTGGCGCTGATCGCCGAGGTCGGTGAGGACGGCTTCGGCCGCGAGATGCTCGCGCGCATCGCGGCCGCGGGGGTCGAGGTCAGCCGAGTGCGGCGCCGTCCGGATCGGGGCACCGGGCTGTCGGTGGTGCTGTCCGACGGACCTGCCCGCAGCACGATGACCTATCTGGGCACCATCGACGCCGATCCGCCCGACTGGCGGCACCCGGACGACGTGCCCGCGGCGCAGTGGCTGCACGTCAGTTCGGTCTACCTGCAGCGACGCCTGGCACCTGAGCTACCACGGCTGCTCACCCTGGCCCGCAGCGCGGGGCTGCGGGTGTCGATGGACACCAACCTCGATCCGTCGGGCCGCTTCGCCGGCCTGGCCGAGCTGCTGCCGTTGGTCGACCTGGTACTGCCCAACGCGAGTGAAGCGCTGGCGATGGCCGCCGCGCTGGGTGCCCTGACCGACGACCCGGCGCAGGCGGCGCTCGGGCTGGCGGCGCACGGCCCGGTGGCGGTGGTCAAGAACGGGGCGGACGGCGCGCTGTTGGCTCGCCCCGACGGGTCGGTGGTGACCCGGACCGGGCGGGCGATCCACCCGGTCGACACCACCGGCGCCGGGGACACCTTCGACGCCGCCTTCCTGGCCGCGCTGCTGGCCGGTCAGGACGACGCGACCGCCCTGGCCTGGGGGGACGCCGCCGGCCGACTCGCCACGCGCGCACTCGGTGGGACGGCGGCCCAGCCCACCCGCGCCGAGTTGCTCGCCGAACTGGCCGATCACGCCGCTCGCGGCGGCTGACCGGCCGACGCTTGTGCTGCTCGCGGAATCTGATCCCATCAGCGCGGCGCTGGAGGTGACCAGAGAACCCGGCGAGCTCTTTCGCGCGAGAGATCGGCGAACCGCAGTCACGACACCCGATCAGCGTTCAGTCGCGACCCACCCCACACATTCCTCCCAACCACCGAGCGAATGATCCTCGACGAACAAGGTCCCGCGTGCACTTCGGGCCTCCGGTGCTACCGTCCCGCCATGTCTTCGGCGCGAGAAGGCCCCACGAGTGAGTGCTTTGTGGTGTCACCCATAGGCGAGGATGGCTCGGATACACGCCGCACCGCTGACACGGTATTCGCGCAACTCATTTCGCCAATTGCAGACAATCACGAACTCAGCTGCGTGCGCGCCGACCACATCCGCTCCCCCGGCCTCATCACCGCCCAGGTATTGAAACATCTCAATGAGGCTGCGCTGGTGATAGCCGATCTCACCGGCCTGAACGCCAACGTCTTCTACGAGCTGGCATTCCGTCACACCACGGGGAAGCCGGTCATCATCCTGAGTCCCAGGGGGCAGCGTCTGCCGTTCGACCTCGCAGACTCGCGCGCTGTCATCTACGACCTGGCGGATTGGACCTCCCTCGAAGCGGCGCGTCGTGAACTCGGCGAGCAGATCTCCGTTGCGCTCGGTGGTAGCCCTGAAGGCACCCAAAACCCCATCGCTGCCTTCCTGTCGCTCGAGAACATCGCTGCCGATACCGACCCGATGGCGCAACTGGTCGTGAGGGTGAACACCTTTCTCGAACGCCTGGACGCTCGGCTCGAGGCGATGGAGGTACTCCCCGATGCCGAGTGGCGAACCAATGCCGAGTACATCGACGGACAGGACGACGCATTCGAGGAGCTCACGAGGGCCACTCACCAGGCGAAGTTCTCGATTCGCTCATCCCGCTATTTTCCCGCGTCCATCATGCGTCGCCCCGAATATCTCCAGGCGATAGAAGAGAGGGTGAGGGGATCATCTCATCAGCCTCCGGTACAGGAATACCGTCGGATCATCTCGTTGAACAATATCGAGAAGAAGCAGGACGTCATTCAGCACTTGGTCGACTTCATGGGTCGGCCGTTCACGCTGTTCCTCACGAGCCACGAGAACACTTTTGAACTCGTCGTGATCGACGACACTGACGTCTTCATTCACTTCGCCAAGGAGGAATTGGTGATCGCCTCCAGCCTGCACCTCCGGGGGCGGCGCATTGCCGAGCGGTTCACCGAGGTCTTCGACAAACTGACCTCCAGGGACCAACTGGCGGTCTTCGACTGTCGCACGATCACCCCCAACAACCTGACGAAACACCTGGGCAAGGTCGAGGCACTCTTCGCCGAGGCATCGGACCGGCTCCTGGCGAGGAAGGCCATCGACGGCTCGGACGTCGAGCTCGCCCCAGCGCCGACGTCCATCGAACTGACCTGAACTGCGCGTCATCTCGATACGAAACCCCCACCAGAGTGGTCGGCTTCAGCGCGGACCCAGCTTCACCAGCCGCACGAACCACACCGTCACGTCCTTCCCGCCGCGGGTCTGCGCGGCCTGTACGGCCAGGTCGGTGCCGCCGGTCAGGCCGTTGCGCAAGGCCTCGGGTGACACCCGGAAGATCGCCGTCCGCCATCGGGGCGTGCCGCCGGGAGTCACGAGCGCACTCGAGCCCAGGGCCGTGACCAGGCGGAACGCGCCTCCGGCGTCCCAATAGGTGACCTGCACCTGCAGCGGGTCGTGGGTAACCCCCGGGAACCGGTCGTCGACATCCAGGTGGATCGCCGTGTCGCCCGCGGCCACATCGGTCGACAGCCCCTCGTAGGCGGTGCCGTTCTCGGGTGCCAGTACCGCCCGGTGGACGTCGACACTCGCCCGGTGAGCCCGGCCACCGGGGACGTCGCGCTGCACCAGCCAGCGTTCGAGGTTGCGCACCCACGGCTTGCCGGGCCAGGTGGCGGGCGCGGTGAACGGGGCCTCGTCGTTACCCCGCCAGTACTCGTCGGACGCCTCGCGCAGCTGCGCCCAGACATCCGGCGTGGTCTGCACGGTGCGACCCAGCGACAGGCGCACCCACCGCCAGTGCTCGGGCAGCGCGTCGAGCCCGGAGTCGGCCGGCACCACGTAGATCCAGTTGGCCCGCAGCTGCAGGCTCTTCAGGTTGGTCTGGGTCACGGCATAGGCGAGGTCGTCGGTGTGGAACCCGCAGTCGGTGAAGCACTCGTTCTCCATACCGATCACGTGGCGACCGTCGTGGATCGCCAGCGACTCGTCGATCGTCAGGTGGCCGTCGACCCCGATCCGACTGCCGTAGGCCGGAGCCTGCGACAGGTGGAAGTTCGACAGCTCCGGGATGCCGTTGCGAATGCCCATGCCGGCCGCGGTGGCCTGCTGGGCCAGCCCGCCCCGCTGGGCCGGGGCCAGCTCGGTGAACGGGTAGTCCTCGCCGGTGAACACCAGTTTGGTGGCATACGGCCCGAAGATCTCGACCAGGTCCTTCCAGGCGTGGGCGTGCCAGGCCAGGTACCGCCGGGTGTCGAGGTCGCCGGCCCGGACGGCGGCGTTCATGGTCTCGAAGTCGTACTCGGCCCACGTGTAACCGCCGGGCACGTAGACGAGACGCAGCCGGGGGTCAGCCCGTAATCCCTTGCGCACGAACACCTCTCGGTAGGTGTCGAGCAGGTGGGACCAGACACACTCGTGCCACAGCGGCAGATGTCGCATGCCGTCGTCGTCCGGGCCGTAGTCGGGCACCCGGCAGGTCTCGGCCACCCAGGCCGGGGCCCAGTCACGGCCGCTGGCGAAGATGCGCATCCAGAACGGGCCGTCGTCCCGCAGTTGAGTGTCGAGCGGATCGAAGGTCATGCCCTGCGCCGCACCGGTCTCGTGCGCGGTGTCGAGCACCCCGGCGCGCGGGGCCAGCTGGCGCCAGGTGAGGTCGATCGAGCGCACCGTGATCTGGTCGGCGGGCGAGGCGTCCTCGGAGTAGAACCCCGAGTTCGGCGCCGGTTCGAGGCCCTCGGGCAGCGACCAGTCGATGCCGTCCACCTGGCCCACCACCCGGGGCGAGGTGACCTCACCGGACGGCGCGACCTCGGACGGCGCGACCCCAGAGGACGCGTTCCCGGACGAGGCTGCCCCGGAGGAGGCCGAACCCCCGGACGGCGTCCCGGTGCAGCCGGTGACGGCGAGCAGGACGACCCCGGCCGCGGCGGTGACCAGCACGCGTGCACCCCGCCCCGCGGCACGACCCATCATGTCGGTCAGTGTGGATCCCCTGCACCCCCGACCGGAACCGACTCCGGGTGATCGACCCGAAGGGACGACCAAACGGTCGAGTGAACTGTTCACGGTGACGATCACCTGGTGGACCGCTCAGAACAACGTGGCGCCGGCCGCCGGGTGGGTCACCCCTTGCTGCTCGCCGGGCCGATCAGCGCAGGTGAGGGGTGTTGGTTTCGGAGGGCTCACGGGGGCGACGCGGCGTGTGAAGGGACTAGAACCTCCGTCCGATGGAGAGCAGAACCAGCGTCGGCGGACCGTGAGGGCATGACCTCCCGACGAAGAGTCCTCGGCGGCGCCCTGACCGCCACCGGCCTGCTGGCCGCGTTCCTGGTGGCCGCCGGCCGTGTGGCGCCGGTACCGCTGGCCGCCACGCCCGCCGGCGCCACCGGCCCCGCCGTCACGAGCGCGACCGGCGGCGTCCCCCAGGCACCGACCGGGTACGTCGTCCGGACGGCGCCCCAGCTGGACGCCGCCACCTCACCCGCTGCGGCCGCCACGGCGGCGTCCGGGCTCGCCGACCGGTTGCGCGCCCAGGGCGCGCAGCGCGCCTGGGTGCAGGTCAAGCAGGACGAGGACGAGGAGCACCCCTCGGGCACGCTGTTCTACCCCTCGACACTCGCACCGGTGGCCGCCGGCTACGCCGACAACCGGCTCGGCACCCTGATCGACACCCTCGCGCAGCGCCAGGTCACCCCGCTGGCCTGGCTGCCGGTGCTGCACGACACCCAGGCAGCCACCGCCCATCCGCAGTGGCGCTCGCAACGCATCACCGAGGACGGCACGCTGGAGGCCGAATCGGACTGGCTGTGCCCGTTCGACCCGCAGGTCCGTCGCCACCAGGCCGCCATCGCAGCCGAGATCGTCACCCGGTTCGGCAACCTCGGCGGCATCTACCTCGACTTCGTCCGCTACGACGACGACTTCGCCGGGGCCTGCCCGATCGCCCTGGCCGAGCTCGACCGGCGCAGTGGCTGGAGCCGCACGACCGGCCAGGCCCTCACCCCGCTGGACCTGCGCCGGGCCGCCGCACCGGATGCGTCGGCTGCGCTGCGCCGCCTCTGGGACACCTGGCAGACGCTGCGCGCCGAGCAGATCACCGCGACGGTGAC
Source organism: Kineosporiaceae bacterium (assembly GCA_016713225.1). Lineage (NCBI taxonomy): Bacteria > Bacillati > Actinomycetota > Actinomycetes > Kineosporiales > Kineosporiaceae > Kineosporiaceae bacterium. The sequence continues at coordinate 95,556 of JADJPO010000003.1, read as the reverse complement.
CGAGATCCGTCACGCGGTTCAACTGGCACGGCCCGGCACGCCGGTGGGCGCCTTCCTGCTGCCGTTCTCGGCCGGTGGCTACCGCGAGAACACCCAGGCGGGTCAGGACCTCGACCGGCTGGCCGGCGCCGGACTCGCCGAGATCGTGCTGATGGACTACTGGGACGACTGGGATCACAGCCCCACGTGGGCTCGCGAGCGGCTGGACTCGGCCGCCCGCCTCGTCGCCGGCCGGGTGCCGATCACCGCCGTGCTGGACGGCGACATGTCGGTGCGCACCACCCGCCTCACCCTCGAGGCCCTGGGGCCGTGGCAGAACGCCGTCAGTTGGTTCCTGTTCGACGCCTGGACCGAGGCCGAGCTGACCCGGATCGGGACGGCTCTCGAGGGTCATCGGGCCGGGCCGATGCCGCGGCCCGACCACGTCTCCGTCGTGATCCGGATCGACACCGAACCGGACGACACCCCCAGCTACGACACCGTGCACCCGCAGATGATCGACACCCTGCTCGACCTGTTCGCCGCCGAGGGTGTCAAGGCCACCTTCCTGACCGTGGGGCGCCTGGCCGAACTGCAGCCGGACGCCGTCCGCCGGGCTGCGGCCGCCGGACACGAGATCGGTTCGCACTCCTACGACCACGAACAGATCGACTCGCTGACCGCGGCGCAGCAACTGGTCTCGGTCAACCGGGGTCTGAGTTCGCTCGAACAGCTCGGGTTCGCGGTGCACGGTTTCGGCGCCCCCCGCAACAGCATCACCGACCTGGCGCGCGACCAGCTGATCCGAGCCGGGCTGGAGTACGACGGCTCGGCCGCCTACGACCCGCTGACCTCGCTGATCCCCGTCCGCTACGCCACCCGATCGGACGGCGGCCCGGGGCGCATCGTCGTGGTGCCGTTCGTGATCCCGAACGACTGGGACGCCCGAGTGATCAACGAGTTGAGCGCCGAGGAGATGTCGGCGGCCTGGCAGCAGCGGCTCGATGCCGTGGTGGCCTCGGGTGAGCCGGTGTTCGTGCTCGACATCCACCAGTGGTCGGCCAGCACGCCGGACAACCTGGCCGCGGTCCGTGAGTTCATCCGCTACGCCAAGGCCTGCGACCAGTGCCGCGTCGAAACCCTGCGGGACGCCGCGAGCCACGCCCGCGCCGTCCTCGATCGGTACGAAACCCCCTGATCGCTGCCGGTTTCCCTGCCCACCACGCACACGATCTCGACCGAGAGGACTCGTCATGACCCCCCAACCCGGCACCCGTGCACTCGACCCGGTGCGCACCCTGGCCGTCAACGCCCTGTTCACCACCGGCTTCCTGACCGGCGCCTACGCGGTCTGGAGTGCCCTGGCCACGCTGGTGCTCGGCCGGGAACGCGGGTGGCCCGCCGTGTGGTCGCTGACCACCGGGTTGGCCATCTGGGTCGTCCTGGCCCAGATCGCGACCCGTCGCGCCGCGCGGCAGGGGGCACGGTCATGACCGGGCTGAGCCTGGCCGGGCTGAACGGGCTGAACGGGCTGAACGCGCTGGACGCCGTGGTGCTCGAGTACGTCACGTTGTTCCCCGCCGTCCTGGCGATCGCCTGGAGCGTGCTCGGCCTGACCCAGGTGATCCGCCACGAGTGGCGGCTGCCGATGAACGACGCCTGGTTGCCGACGGTGGCGGTCGTCGTCCCGGCCCACAACGAGGAGTTGCTGATCGCCGGCACCATCGAGGCCCTGCTGGCCCAGGACTACCCGGCGATGCAGCTGCACGTGGTGTGTGACGGCAGCACCGACGGCACCGCCCGGATCGCGGCGGACTACCGCGACCGCGGCGTGGTCGTGCACGATCTCGAGGTCAACGGCGGCAAGAGCGCGGCGCTGCAATACGTCCTCGATCGCGTCGACACCGACCTGTTCCTGGTGGTGGACGCCGACACCTGGTGCCACCCGGGCGCGATCCGCTCGATGGTGCAGCAGTTCGCCGACCCGGCCGTGGGGGCCGTGACCGGCAACGCCCGGGTCGGCAACGTGCAGAACCCGCTCACCGCGATCCAGGCGATGGAGTACACCGTCATCGTCGGCATGGCCAAGCGTGCCGAGCAGTTCTGGGGTGGGCTCTACACCGTCAGCGGGGCGGCGGCCTGCCTGCGCACCGAAGCGTTGCGGGCGATCGGCGGCTGGACGGTCGAGACCGCCACCGAGGACATCGAGGCGAGCTGGCGGCTACAGCGGGCCGGCTGGCAGTTGCGCTACGAACCTCGGGCGGTGTTCGAGGTGCAGGCTCCGACCCGGCTGAGGCCGTTGTGGCGTCAGCGCCGGCGCTGGGCGCGCGGCATGGTCGAGGTGATGGTCATGCACGCCGGGTTCGCCCGCTCCGCCAATCGGGCGCTGATCCCGATCGGTGCGCAGGTGGTGGGCGCGGGGGTGTGGATGTTGCTGGCCACGGGCATGCTGGCGCGCATCGCGATCGAGAGCCTCACCGGCACGGTCGTGGGGTCCACGACCCTGCTGCCCACCGGGCAGGAGTGGGTGGGTGTGCTGCTGTGGACGCTGGGGCTGTTCGGGGTGCAGACCGCGATCGCCACGATGCTCGACGGCCCCTACGCGCCGGGCGGGTGGCGACTGGTCCCGCTGTTCGTGATCTTCCCGATCTACTTCTGGGTGGTCAGTTACCCGAGCTTCGTGACCGGGGCCTGGCAGGCGCTGCGGTCCTCGCGCAGCGCAGTGTGGGAGCGCACCGAACGCGTGGTCAGCCTGCGTCCGGACCGTGTTCCAGCAGCCTGACGAACCCGGCCTCGTCCAGGACCGGTACCCCGAGCTTGGTCGCGGTGTCGGCCTTGCTGCCGGGGCTGGCCCCGACCACGACGAAGCTGGTCTTCTTCGAGACACTGCCCGAGGCCTTGCCGCCCCGGGTCAGGATCGCCTCCTTGGCGCCGTCGCGGGTGAAACCGTCGAGTGAGCCGGTGACCACGATGGTCAACCCCGCGAGGGTCTTGGGGGTGGACTCGTCGACCTCGTCGGCCATCCGCACCCCGGCCGCGGCCCAGCGCTCGACGATCGAGACGTGCCAGTCGACGGCGAACCACTCCAGCACCGACTCGGCGATCACCCCACCGACCCCGTCGACGGCACTCAGCTGCTCGACCGAGGCCGCCCGGATCGCCTCGATCGACCCGAGCGCCTGGGCCAGCGAGCGCGCCGCGGTCGGGCCGACGTGCCGGATGGACAGCGCGACCAGGACGCGCCACAACGGTTGGGACCTCACCCGTTCGAGGTTCTCGAGCAGTCGCTCACCGTTCGCCGAGAGCTGGCCGTCGAGCTTGGTGTAGAGCGGCACCTGGTTCAGCTTGTCGGCGGTGAGCGCGAACAGGTCACCCTCGTCGACGAGCACCTCGGCCGGTGCGTCGAGCAGCGCCTGGGCGCCCTCCCAGCCGAGCGCCTCGATGTCGAAGGCACCGCGCCCGGCGACGTGGAACAGGCGCTCGCGCAGTTGACTCGGGCAGGTACGGGCATTCGGGCAGCGGATGTCGGCGTCGCCCTCTTTCTCGTAGGCCAGCTCGGTGCCACAGGCCGGGCAGTGCGTCGGCATCACGAACTCGCCCTCGGTGCCATCGCGCGCCTCGACCACGGGACCGACGATCTCGGGGATCACGTCGCCGGCTTTGCGCAACACCACGGTGTCGCCGATCAGCACACCCTTACGCCGCACCTCGAACGCGTTGTGCAGCGTCGCCATCGCCACCGTCGAGCCCGATACCAGCACCGGCTCCATCACGCCGAACGGGGTCACCCGGCCGGTGCGTCCGACGTTCACCCGGATGTCGAGCAGCTTCGTGTTCACCTCTTCGGGCGGGTACTTGAACGCCACCGCCCAGCGGGGTGCCCGGCTGGTCGAGCCGAGGCGCCGCTGCTGGCCAACGTCGTCCACCTTGACCACGACGCCGTCGATCTCGTGCACCTGGTCGTGGCGGTGTTCACCGGTGTGCAGGATGAACGTACGCACGTCCGCGACGTCGTCCACCACCCGGTAGCTGTCGGGAACCGGCAGCCCCCAGGCGGCGAGCAGCGCGTAGGCCTGGGACTGGCTGGCGATGTCGAAGCCGGTGCGGGCGCCGATGCCGTGCACCAGCAACCGCAACGGCCGCGAGGCGCTGACCCGGGGGTCCTTCTGGCGCAGCGATCCGGCGGCCGCGTTGCGGGGGTTGGCGAACGGTGCCTTGCCGGCCTCGACCAGGGCAGCGTTCAGCTCCGCGAAGCCGGCCACCGGGAAGAACACCTCGCCGCGCACCTCGACCCGCTGCGGCACCGCGACGTCGTCGGTCGCGGTGAGCCGGTGCGGCACCCCGGCGATGGTGCGGACGTTGAGCGTGACGTCCTCACCGGTGCGGCCGTCACCGCGGGTGGCGGCGCGCGTCAGGATGCCGTTCTCGTACAACAGGTTGATGGCCAAGCCGTCGATCTTGAGCTCGCACAGGAACTGCACCGGTTCGTCGCCCGCGTCGCGCTGCACCCGCTCGGCCCAGGCCGTCAGCTCGTCGGTGTCGAACACGTTGTCGAGGCTGAGCATGCGCTCGAGGTGGTCGACGGGGGCGAAGTCGGTCGACCAGGTGCCGCCCACCACCTGGGTGGGTGAGTCCGGGGTGCGCAGTTCGGGATGATCGTTCTCGAGCTGCTCGAGCTCACGCAACAGCACGTCGAACTCGGCGTCCGAGATCGTCGGGGCGTCCCTGACGTAGTAGGCGAACCGGTGGCCGCGGATCTGCTCGGCCAGGTCGGTCCAGCGGTGACGCAGGTCGACGGGGATCTCGGTGGCAGGCGGCTGCTCGGTCACGTCTCACATCCTGCCGCACCCCACCGACAGCGCCTCGATGAGTCGGGCCGGGTTTGCCCGCGTCTGGCAGGGCAAACCCGGCCCGACTCCCCGGGCCGGGCTGGAGTTGTCCACAGATCCGGGCTGGCTCTGCCATGGCGGAGTCGTCGTGTCGATACTCGGCGTGTGCACGCCCGTCGCGATCTTCCTGATGCCGCCCTGAGCCTGGCCCGCTGCCAGGCAGGCGTGCTCTCGCGGGCTCAGCTGGTGGGCCTGGGTCTGCCGAGGGCGTCGGTCGAGCGGCTCTCGGTCGGCTGGGCTCGGTTGGCACGCGGTATCTACCTGGTCGGCGCCGATGTCGGGCAACGACCCTGGCCGGCGCTGGTCTGGGCAGGCCTGCTCCTGGGTGGCCACGGCGCGCGGGCCGCCGGTTTGACCGCGGCCGCCCTCGATGGACTGGCCGGGCCCGAGGAGGACCTCACCGGGCGCCGTACGGGAGCATCCCAACCGGTGCACATCCTCGTGCCGGGCCGCCACATCGGGCCGCACGAGGGTTTCGTGTTCACGCGAGAGCGTCCTGAGCTGCGCCTGCCCTCCGCCGCCCGCGAGCCGGCTCGGACGCGGATCGAGGACACCACCCTCGACCTGTGCGCCGCCGGCGACGAAGAGAGCGTGCTCACCTGGCTGACCCGTGCCTGTCAGCGCCGGCTGACCACGCCCGAGCGGTTGCGCCGGCGCGCGCAGGCTCGGCCCACACTGCGTCACAGGCCGTTGGTGCTGGACATCCTGCAGGACGTGGCCTCGGGGGCCACCAGCCACCTGGAGTACCGCGCACTGCACGACGTGTTCAGGCCTCACGGACTGCCCGAGGTCGAGATGCAGCATCGGATCGGGCACCGGGTCGCCGACGCCGTGATCCTTCGCTATCGGGTCGTGATCGAGTTCGACGGCCGCGTGGGTCACGTGGCCGAGGGGGCGTTTCGGGACCTACGTCGGGACAATGCACACCTGCTCGAGGGATGGGTGACCCTGCGTTTCGGCTGGGCTGACGTGACCGGCGACCCGTGCGGGGTGGCTCGTCAGATCGCCCAGCTGTTGTCGGCCCTGGGCTGGCCCGAGGTGATGACGCGATGCCCTCGCTGCCCGCCGGAATGGGCTGTGCGCTGAGTCGGGCCGGGTTTGCCCGCGTCTGCGGAGGCAAACCCGGCCCTACCCATCGATGCCCTCTGCGGTTGACAACGAATATCGATATGCATAACGTTATTCGTTGTAACGATAATCGCTATCTCGGAGGAACTCGTGAAGACTCCCCAGTCGACCTCGACGCCCAAAGACCGGCTCACCTTCGACCGCTGGGACCGGCTCGGGCTCGCGGCGCTCCTCGCTCTGGTCGCCCTCGCCGCGATCGCCCGCAGCGTGGTCCAGCCCCTGGCGGCTTGGGCTCGGGGCCAGGAGCTGACCGTGCCCTACGTCAGCTCGATCACCGTGCCGCCCCTGGACGCCGTCGGCACCCGGTATGGCGAGGGGCGCTACGACCTGCGCCTCGACGACCCCACCACGACCCAGCGGCTGATCGACCTGGCGCCGGGACTGCTGCTGCTCGTCCTGATCCTCACCGCCTGCTGGCTGGTGTTCCGCCTGATGCGTGACATCGGTCGCGGCGAACCGTTCGCGCCGCGGAACGTGGCCCGATTGCGCCTGCTGGCCGCCGTGCTGGCCCTCGGTGTCCCGGTCGAGTTCGTGGCCCGGGGCATGTCCACCATGGCGATGCTGAGCAATGCCGATCTGGGCTCGCTGAACCCGGCAGGACAGGTCGAACTGCCCTGGCTGTCGGTGCTGGCCGGCATGTGCCTTGCCCTGCTCGCCGAGGCGTTCAAGGCCGGCTCCCGGTTGCGCGACGACGTCGAGGGGCTCGTCTGATGCCGGTCGAGGAGCCCCACCGGGTGCGCTGCCGCCTCGACCACCTGCTCGACGAGCGCGGCATGACGCTCGCAGCGCTCGCCGAGGCCGTGGGGGTCAGCGTGGTCAACCTGTCGATCCTGAAGAACAACCGTGCCAAGGCGGTCCGGTTCAGCACCCTGACCGCCATCTGCGAGGCGCTCGATTGCCGGATCGGCGACCTGTTCGAGCTCGCCGAGGTTCCCACGCCCCGATGACCGCACGCACCGGCCACCTACACCGGGCTGGGCGTAGCCGATCAGTGCGGCGCCGGACGCGGCTCGCCACGGTAGGTCCCGAAGTACCAGTGGTTGCCCTCGGGGTCGGCGAACCCCACGTCCCGCGAGCCGTGGTCGGTGTCGGTCAGCTCGGCCACCACCTCGGCCCCGGCGGCCGTGGCGCGCCGGTGGAGCGCATCGGGGTCGTCGCAGACCACGTAGCAGCTGAACTGCCCCGGCCCGGTGACCGGCTGGCCGTCGTCACGTTCCGACCCCAGCATCACCCCGCCACCCGGCGGCCAGGCGAGCTGAGCGTGATCGACTCGATCACCCTCCCCGTAGCTCGCGACCTCGAGGAAGCCGAACGCCTGCACCAGGAAGGCGATCATCGCCCGGGCGTCCCGGGCTCGGAAGGTCGGCCACACCGTGGGCGGCGGCACGAGGCTCGCCACCGGGGCGGAGCCGGCATCAGAGGTCGACATGATCTTCTCTCCAGACGTCGAGGGCATGCCCCGATGCTGCGCCGTCCGACCCGGTCCCGGATTGAAGGTTTCGGAACTCGGCCGCCCACCAGGCCCGCGGCGCCAACCCGGCGAACTCCCGGAAGTCCCGGGTCAGGTGCGCCTGATCGGCATATCCCGACGCACAGGCCAGCTCGGCGACGCCACCACCGGTCGCCACCGTGTGCGGCAGCCGCCGCCGGGCGGCATCGAAGCGCACCACCCGCGCCGCGGTCTTCGGCGACAACCCGAGTTCACGCCGGAACTGCTCGCCCAGATGGCGGCTGCTCCACCCGGCCGCTCGCGCCAGCTCGTCGATCCGCACCACACCACGCTGCGCGATCACGCGGCTCCAGACCCCGCGCACCTCCCGCCGGACCGACCCACCGGCCGCGGCGCCCGCCCCTGCACCACCGGCGATCCGGTCGCGCAGGAACCCTTCGACGATCGCGAACCGCTCGGGCCAGCCAGCCGCCGCCCCCAGCTGCTCGCGCAACCGGTGCGCGGCCGCTCCGATCAGCTGGTCGAGGTGCAGGTCGCGCATCACCAATTCCCCCGCGGGCACCCCCAGGACGGCGCGCGCGGCCAGCGGATTCAGCGCCACCTGGACGCCGGACTGTGCGCCGTCGTGTGTGACCAGAGCGGGCCGCACGTGCAGCCCGCCGACCAGCGCGGGGTAGCTGTCACCCGGTTGCCCGGGATCGGGGTGGATCGCGACGGTGCACGGTTCGTCCAACGTGATGATCAGGGTGAGGTAGGGCGAGGGCAGCCCCCGGTGCACCCCCGGTGCGAGCCCGAGCTCGCGATAGCCGCAGATCATGGGAGCCACGCCGGCCAGCGCCCCGGACGGGCGATGGACCGCGAACTCCTCGACCTGCTCTGGTGGCACCCCTCGATGGTGGCCCACCCCGGCGCATCCTGCATCGCCTGCATCACCCGGCCGCCCCCCCCCCCCCGCCCGCCGGCCCCCCCCGCCACCCATCCCCCCCACGCGACGGAGGACAAGCAGCGGCTGCGCTCCTAGGGTGATCGGATGGCCGACTCGGTGAGGTCCGCACGAGCGAGCAGTGCGCCCGGCCCCACTGCGTCGCAGCTCAGCAGCACGGCGTCCCAGCCCGGCCGGCTGGCCCGGTTCTTCGCGCTGGACGACGACTGGGTGCGGCCCGCCGTCCTCGGCCGCAGCGATGTCGTGGTCGGCCTGGTCACTCTGCTGTTCTGCGGTGCCACCCTCGAGCTCTACCGCAGCAGTGGCGGCCTGGAGGAAACGGACGCTGCTGTCTGGCTGCAGTGGCTCGCGGTCACGGCGGGGGCGCTGATCCTGATCGGACGGCGGCGCTGGCCGTTGACCGTGGCCAGCCTCGCCGCGGCTCACCTGTTCGTGGTCGGGGTGAGCATGCCGCCGGTGATGGGCCTGATCACCTCACAGGTGGTCTACTTCATGGCCCTCTTCTCCGGCGTGGCCTGGGCGCGCAGCCGCCGCGAGATGGCGCTGGTGATCGGGGCACTGATCACGTTCATGTTCGCCTGGCTGGCCTGGCAGTTCGCCCTCGGCAGCAGCCTCGATGACGCGCGACGCGAGATGGGCGCGGACGCCGGCCGCAGCTTCGGCCTGGTCTCGCCGATCGCCGCCATCGTGCTGATCACCGCGCTGATCAACGTGCTCTACTTCGGCGGCGCCGTCCTGGCGGGCCAGATCACGTGGCGCGGTGCCCGGCAGCAGGCCCGGCTGGCCGAACAGGCCGAACTGCTCGCCGTCCAGGGTGCCGAGCTGCGCCGGCGCGCCGTGGTGAGCGAGCGGCTGCGGATCGCCCGCGAACTGCACGACGTCGTCGCGCACCACGTGTCCGTGATCGGGGTGCAGGCGGGCGCCGCCCGCCGGGTGCTCGAGCGGGACCCCAGCCGGCTGGACGACGCGCGCGCGGCACTGGGCGAGATCGAGACGTCCTCGCGTGAGGCGGTGGGCCAGATGCGGGGCTTGTTGGGCGCCTTGCGCACCGGAGCGGACGGGGCACTGGAACAGGAGCAGGCTCCCCGTTCGGATCAGCCACGCGACCCTGCTCTGTCGCCCGTCGAGACCGACTCGCGCACCTCCTCTCCGGGCGTCGAGGAGCTGGCCGAGCTGGTGACCGCCTCGGCCTCGGCGAGCCTGACCACGACCTACACCCTGGTGGAATCCCCCTCCGCCGCCGTCGAACACCTGCCCACAGCGGTCTCACGTTCGCTGTACCGCGTGGCCCAGGAATCGCTGGCCAACGTGCGCCGCCACTCCACGGCCACCAAGGTCACCGTGGTGCTGCGGGTCGACCAGGTGGCGACCGGCGGCTACGCCGAACTCGAGGTCACCGACGACGGCCGCCCCCGCAGCGGCACCTCGGGGAGCGGACTGGGCCAGCTCGGCATCCGCGAACGCGTGGCCATGCACCGCGGTGAGGCCGATATCGGTCCCCGGGTCGCCGGCGGGTATCGGGTCCGGGTACGCCTGCCCCTGACCGCGGCGGCATCGTGACGGCGTCGCCGCCTCCGGTGCGGGTGCTCCTGGTCGACGACCAGCGCCTGATGCGGGCCGGGTTCGCCCTGATGCTCTCGACCGAGGACGACCTCGAGGTCGTGGGCGAGGCCGCCGACGGGGCGGCCGCCCTGCAGCAGGCCCGCAGCCTGCGGCCCGACGTGACGCTGATGGACGTGCAGATGCCGGTCATGGACGGCATCGAGGCCACCCGCCGGATCGTCGCCGAACACCTGGGCCGGGTCGTCATCCTGACCACCTTCGATCGTGACGACTACCTGTTCGACGCGTTGCGGGCCGGCGCCAGCGGCTTCCTGCTGAAGAACGCCGAGCCCGAGGACGTGATCGACGCCGTCCGGGCAGCGGCCCACGGCCAGGCGTTGCTCGCCCCGGAGGTGACGCTGCGGGTCATCGAGCAGATGACCCGCCAGCCGAACCCCACCGGCAGGTCACCCTCGACCAGCTCAGGCCCGACCAACTCAGGCCCGACCAGCTCGGCCCCGGCGCAGCGGGCGGTGATCCCGCACCCCGAGATCGACCGACTCACCGAGCGCGAGCACGAGGTCTTCCTGTTGCTGGGTGGCGGGCTGTCCAACGCCGAGATCGCCGCCCGGCTCTACCTCGGCGAGGCCACGATCAAGACCCACGTCTCCAACGTGCTGGCCAAACTCGGTGTGCGCGATCGGATCCGGGCGGTCGTGGTGGCCCACGAGGCCGGCCTCCTCCCCGCGGCGGAGTAGCGCGGGCGAGCAGGTCTCCGTCGCGCGGCCGATCCGTGGGTGCACCCGCGCTACCTACGGTGGGTCTCATGTTGCAGACCATCGATCTCACCCGACGTTTCGGTGACCTGACCGCAGTCGATCAGGTGAGCCTCGACGTCCCGGATGGCACGCTCACCGGCTTCGTCGGTGCCAACGGCGCCGGCAAGACCACCACCATGCGCCTGATCACCGGGGTGCTCGGCAGCCATGCCGGCCAGGTGCTCTGGCAGGGCAGACCGATCACCGCCGCCGACCGGCGCCGGTTCGGCTACATGCCGGAGGAACGCGGTCTCTACCCCAAGCAGCCGGTGCTCGATCAGCTGATCTACCTCGGCCGGCTCACCGGGCTCAGTGCCACCGCGGCCCGCAGCCGCGCCGGCGCCCTGCTGGAGCGTTTCGGCCTGGCCGACCGCACCCGCGAGCGGGTCGAGAAGCTGTCGCTGGGCAACCAGCAGCGGGTGCAGATCATCGCTGCGGTCATCGCCTCGCCGGTCGCGCTGATCCTGGACGAGCCGTTCTCGGGCCTGGACCCGGTGGCCGTCGAACAGATGGCCGACATCGTGCGCGAGCACGCGGCGAACGGGCTGCCGGTGCTGTTCTCGTCCCACCAGCTCGACCTGGTGGAGCGGCTGTGCGACCGGGTGGCCATCATGTCCCGGGGGCGCCTGATCACCCAGGGTCGCGTCGAGGATCTGCGCCGCACCACCACGCCGCGGTATCGCCTGGCTCTCGACGTCGACGCCGGCTGGGTGCGTGACGCCCCCGGGGTGAGCACCCTGGACGTCGACGGCAGCAGTGCCCTGATCGAGCTGGACGACCCCGAGGCGAGCCGACACCTGTTGCGCGAGGCCCTGAGCCGGGGGCAGATTCGCGAGTTCTCCCCCGTGGTCCCGTCGCTGACCGAGCTCTACAAGGAGGTGGCGGCATGACCATCACGGCCGCCGAACACGTCGAACCACGCCACACCTGGCGCTTGGTCGCCGTCCGCGAGGTCATGGTCAAACTCACCGACAAGACCTTCGTGTTCAGCACACTGGGCACGGTGGCCCTGATCACGGCCCTCACCGTCGCCCAGGGTCTGCTGGCCGCGCGCACCGAGACCTTCACGGTGGTGTCCACCCCCTCGGCGACAGCCATGCTGGATGCCGTGCGCGCCGGCGCCCACGATCTGGACGACAAGGTCGTCGTCCAGCCCGAGGCGGTGCCGGACGACGAGGCAGCCCGCGCCGCGGTCCTGGCCGGGACGGCGGATGCCTGGTTGGCCCGTACCGGGGACACCTGGGCACTGACCACCAAGTCGGACACCGAGGATGCTCTGGAGTCCGTGGTGCGCCAGGTGGTCCGAACCCAGGCGCTGCAACGCAACGCCGCGAGCGCCGACGTCTCGGTGGCCGAGCTGGAACGCGGCTCGACCGTGACCACCACCCTGCTCGAGGGCGACGCCCAGCGGGCCGGACTGGGCAGGGTGGTGGGCGCCGCCTTCGCCTTCCTCTTCTACATGGCCTCGCTCATCTTCGGCATCACGCTGGCCTCGAGCGTGCTGGAGGAGAAGCAGTCGCGGATCGTCGAGATCATCGCCACCGCGATCCCGTTGCGCCAACTGTTGGCCGGCAAGGTGGTCGGCAACACCGCGATCGCGGTCGGGCAGCTGGTGATCTACCTGGCAGTCGGCATGATCGGACTGAGCTTCACCGAGTACAGCTCGCTGGTGCCGACCCTGACCAGCGCTGCCGCCTGGTTCGTGCTGTTCTTCCTGGCCGGGTTCGTCATGCTGGCCTGTCTGTGGGCGGTCGCCGGGTCATTGGCGAGCCGGCAGGAGGACCTGCAGTCGACGTCCGGCCCGGTGACCATCACCGTCATGGCGGTGACCTTCGGCTCGCTGTTCTTCGAGGGTCGCTGGCAGGAGATCGCCTCGTTCGTGCCGCCGTTCTCGGCGGTGGTGATGCCGATCCGTCTGGTGCAGCAGGACGTGCCGTGGTGGCAGGTGGGGCTCGCCCTCGCAGGGCTGCTGGTGGTGGCCGCCGGAACCATCCGACTCGGTGAGCGGATCTACCGGCGTTCGCTGCTGCAGACCGGCAGCCGGGTGAGCCTGCGCCAGGCCTGGCGCGCCGACATCTGAGGGACGCCGGGGGCAGGTCGGGCTGCCCCGGGCCGCCGTCGGGGTATAACAGCGCCATGACTGCTCCGACGGCGGCCACCACCGTCTCGCTCATCGGCGTCCCCACCGACATCGGCGCCGGCGCCCGCGGCGCCTCGATGGGGCCGGAGGCGATGCGCGTCGCCGGCCTCGTCGACGCGCTGGCCCGGCACGATCTGGTGATCGACGATCGCGGCAACCTGTCCGGGCCGGCCAACCCCTGGCTGCCCCCGGTGAACGGTTACCGCCACCTCGACGAGGTGGTGGCCTGGAACGAGGCGGTCCACGAGGCGGTCCACACCGCCCTGACCGACGGCACCCTGCCGATCATGCTGGGCGGCGACCACTGCCTGGCGATCGGCTCGATCAGCGCGGTGGCCCGGCACTGCCGTGAGCAGGGCAAGCGGCTGCGCGTGGTCTGGCTCGACGCCCACGCGGACTTCAACACCCACGAACTGACCCCGAGCGGCAACATCCACGGCATGCCGGTGGCCTGCCTGTGCGGCATCGGCCCCGAACGACTGACCGGCATCGGCGGGCGCACCCCCGCGATCGATGCCGAGTGGGTGCGCCAGATCGGCATCCGCAGCGTGGACGACGGCGAGCGCAAGCTGGTGCATCAGGCCGGGCTGGACGTGTTCGACATGCGTTTCATCGACGAACACACCATGCGCCGCACCATGGACATGGCGCTACGCGGCCTGGACGAGGGCACTCACCTGCACGTCAGCTTCGACGTCGACTTCCTCGACCCCGAGATCGCCCCGGGCGTCGGGACGACGGTGCGCGGCGGGCCGACCTACCGCGAGGCCCAGCTGTGCATGGAGATGATCGCCGACACCGGTCTGCTGGCGAGCCTGGACGTCACCGAGCTCAACCCGAGCTACGACGTCCACAACGCCACCGCGAAGGTAGCCGTCGACCTGATCGAGTCGCTGTTCGGCAAGTCGACCCTGATGCGCAAGAACGGCCGCTGACCCTCGCTCGCGCCACCCGCGCCACCCGAGCCGCCCAGTCGGGTCATTCGGCCCGTTCGGCCAACGCGCCGGCGGCCTCGCGTACCCGGGTGAGCCGGGCGCGGGCATCGACCGGGGACGCCGCCCCCGCCAGCCCACAGGCCGGCGTCAGGATGACGCCCCGCAGCAGGGCGACATCCAGCCCGAGTTCGCGCCAGGGCCGCCACACGGCGTCCACCGCCTCACCGGTCGCCGGGAGCGCACCGGTGGTGGGCACCACCCCGGCCCACAAACCCATCCCGTTCTCGATCGGCGCGGCGAGTGCCTCCCAGCCGGCGCGCCCGATGGCGGCGACGTCCACCGACAGCCCCGTCGCGCCGGCTTTCGCCAGGGCCGCGACCGGGACGGCCCTGTCGCAGCAGTGCACGATCCGCTCGCTCGCCCCGGCCCGCTGCGCGGCGTCCAGAACGGCCGAAACCCCTTCGATGACAACGGGTCCCGCGACTGCACGAAGCCGCCCGAAGCCACTGGAGGTGGGCAGGCGCCCCGCCGCGACGGCGGGCAGCGACGGTTCGTCGAGCTGCACCACCACCTGAGCGCCCGGCACCAACCGGCGCACCTCGGCGACGTGGCGATACACCCCCTCGGCCAGCGAGGCGATCAGGTCGCGGCACGCCCCGGCATCGACCACAGCGCGTTCGAGCCGGGGCAGCAGCAACGAGGCGGCCAGTGTCCAGGGGCCACAGACGGCCACCTTGAGCGGGCCGGCATACCCGTCGGCGAGCTCGGCCAGCGCGTCGAGGTCGCGGCGCAGGAACGACTGCGCCCGAGCCAGATCGCGCCCGGGGTGATCGACCAGACGCCAGCCCGAGGGCTGCAGGTCGACCGGCAGGTCCACCAGGAACACCGCGCCGCGTCCGATCAGGTCCGCTCCGGGGCCGCGCCCGGGCAGCTCGGGCAGGTAGGGCACGTGGGGCTCGACCAGTTCGCCGAACGTGATGCGTCCGGCATCGGGCACGTCCTCGCCGGGCCAACTCCCGATGCCGCTGGCTCGACCGGGCACGTTCAGCAGGTCTCGGCTGGTCACGACCCCACCGTAGAGGGCCTGGGTGCCCGGGGCCGCTGCCACCGACGGCACCGGGGTGCCGGACGCCTCGACTGGGCGTTCGGCACCCCGGACCGCAGGAGGTCAGGTCAGAGCGTGCGCGCCGCCACCACGGTGGAGTACGGCGAGGTGCCCGCGGCGTTCACCGACCGGATCCGATAGGTGTAGGTGGTCTTGCCGCTCAGCCCGGTGTTGCTGTAGCTCACCGCCGTGCCCGACACGGTCGCGACTCGGGTGAAGCTGGTGCAGCCGACGCCCTTGCAGCGCTCGATCTGGACCGAGGTCTGGTTGGTGGTGGTGTTGGTCCAGTTCAACCGGATCGCCGACCTGGACGTCGCCGTGGCCGTCAGGTTCGAGGGGGCGCTCGGCGCAGCACTGGCGACGTTCACGGTGAGGGATCCCGCGGTGAAGGTACCGTCCTCGTCGGTCACGTCGACAGACACGGTCTTGGCGCCTGCTGAGGTGTACGTGTGGGTGAAGGTCCCGACCGCCGCGGCCTGGGTGGAACCGTCGCCCCAGCGCAGAACCCCGCCGGTGCGCGTGTCGGGGCCCGGGTCGACGGCCGAGCCGAGGGTCACGGAGTAGGTCGTTCCGACGGTGGTCGTGGCCGCACCGGTGATCGGCATCACCGGAGCCACGTTGTTGACCGCCACGCTGTTGGTCACGACGGTGATCGCCTCGCCATCGCTCACGGACAACGTGAGGGTGTGCGGCGTGGAGTTCACGGGGCCGTCCGCGTCGTCGAGGTAGTAGTGCTGCACCAGCCCGGTACCGATCGGGATGAACCACTGCACCTGCAGTCCGTCGTTCCAGTGCAGGAAGTACGTCAGCGGGTCGGTGCCCGGATCGGTGGCGGTGACCTGCCCCACGTAGGGGGTCATCTCGTTCACGGCGGCCGGGCCGGTCAGGCTCGCGGTCGGCGGCACGTTGGCCACGGTCACCACCACGGTGTCCATCGCCGACTCGGAGCCGTCCATGACCACGACCGACACCGTGCGTTGGGCCGTGCCGTTGGTGTAGACGTGGCTCAGGGTGATGCTCGGAACCGTGGTGGTCTGCTCACCTCCCAGGGTCCCGTCACCGTAGTCGACCGAGTAGGTCCATCCCGGCGAGAGATCGTCCACCTCGTCGGTGATCGCGATCGTCCGGGTGAAGGCCGACCCCTCGCTGATCGTGGTGTCGGGACCGGCCTCGATGGCCAGCGGCACGGCGGCGGACGCCGTCTGCGCAGGCAGCGCGATCGCGACAGCGGTGGCGACCACCGCACCGGCGGTGACCAGGAACCGGCGACCCGCGGAGGCCGAGGACGAGCGACGAACCATCATGGGTGGATCACTTTCTCTCGCGGACCGGCGACGCAGCCGGTGCTTGCACAGTACGTGTAATCCTGACGCGTCACCCACTCTGTTCGGTGAGAGAAATCCTCCGACCGTGAGATCCAGATCACATCGCAGGCGTCCCGTGCCTGCTCCTGCCCACTGTGCCCACTCCTGCCGATACCACCCGCTCGTCAGCGGTCAGGAGCGTGCCGACGTGATCGTCGCCGAGCCGATCACCTGCGTCCCCTCGTACAGCACCAGCGCTTGACCGGGCGCGATCCCCCGCACTGCGGCCGCCAGCCGAACCCGAACCCGGGACGGCGCCCCATCGTCGTCCGGCGCAACGTCGACCACCTCGGCGGGCACCTCCTCGCCGTGAGCGCGCACCTGCACCCCGACCCGCGCCCCGACCGAAGGGGCCGTGCCACACCAGGTGGCCCGCTCCCCCGCGATCTCGCCGACGTCCAGCGCCTCGGCAGTGCCCACCCGGACGGTGTTGCTCAACGGTTCGATCGCCACCACGTAGCGGCGCCGGCCACCCGGCGCCGGCTCCCCCAGCGCCAGGCCCCGACGCTGCCCGACGGTGAAGGCGTACGACCCCTCGTGGTGACCCACCGTCGTCCCGTCGGCGTCGACGATCTCACCCGGACGCCGCCCGAGCCGATCGGCCAGGAAGCCCGCGGTGTCGCCGTCCGGGATGAAGCAGATGTCGTGCGAATCGGGCTTGTCCGCCACCCGCAACCCCCGGGCCGCAGCCTCGGCCCGGATCTCGGGCTTGGTCGAGTCCCCCAGCGGGAACAGGGCGTGGGCCAGCTGCCCGGGGGTGAGCACCGCCAGCACGTAGGACTGGTCCTTGGCCGAATCGACGGCACGATGCAACTGCACCCCACCGTCGGCCTCGACGAGGCGGGCGTAGTGGCCGGTGGCCACGGCGTCGAAGCCGAGCGCCAGCGCCTTGTCGAGCAGCGCCGAGAACTTGATCTTCTCATTGCACCGCAGGCACGGATTGGGGGTACGCCCGGCCTCGTACTCGGCGACGAAGTCCTCGATCACCTCCTGCGCGAACCGCTCGGCCATGTCCCAGACGTAGAACGGGATGTCGAGCCGGTCGGCCACCCGGCGGGCATCACCGGCGTCCTCGATGGTGCAGCAACCGCGCGCGGAGGTGCGCTCGGTGGCGGGCTTGCGCGACAGGGCCAGGTGCACCCCGACGACCTCGTGCCCCGCCTCGAGCACCCGAGCCGCCGCAACGGCCGAGTCCACCCCGCCGCTCATCGCCGCCAGCACCCGCACGGCTAGCTCGCCTCGTGCACAGTCGACGCGCCCGACGCGCCCGGGACCCCCGGCGCACCCTGGGCTCCGTTGAGCGCGGTGGCTCCGTTGGCTCCGCTGGCACCGCTGGCTCCGGTGGCTCCGTTGCCCACCACGCCGGTCAGTCCCGCTCGCCGCGCCCGCGCCACCGCCGGACCGATGGCCCCGACCAGAGCCGCCACGTCGTCCTCGGTGGAGTTCCAGCCCAGGGTGAACCGCAACGCCCCGCGGCTCTGCACCGACGGCACGCCCATGGCCAGCAGCACGTGGCTGGGTTGGGGCACCCCGGCCTGGCACGCCGACCCGGTCGAACACTCCACACCCCGGGCGTCGAGCAGGTAGAGCAGCGAGTCACCCTCACACCCGGCGAAGGTGAAGTGGGCGTTGCCGGGCAACCGCCCGTACCCGCCCTCGGCCGTCGGCTCGATCGGCGCTCCGCGCAACACGGCGTCCGGCACCTCGGCCAGCACCGCCTCGACCAGCCCGTCGCGCAACCGGGCCAGGCGCAACGCCTCGCCGTCCGCCAGGCTCTCGGCCGACAGTCGGGCCGCGGTCGCCATTCCCGTGATCGCCGCGGCATCCAGTGTGCCGGAACGGATCTGACGCTCCTGCCCGCCACCGTGCAGCACCGGCGTCAGCTGCAACCCGCGCCGGGCCAGCAGCGCCCCGACCCCGACCGGGCCACCGAGTTTGTGCCCGCTCACGGTCATCGCGTCCACCCCGGACGCCGCGAAGCTCACCGGCAGCGAGCCGACGGCCTGCACCGCGTCGGTGTGTACCGGCACGCCGTACTCCCGGGCCACGGCGGCGATCTCGGCGATCGGCTGCACCGTGCCGACCTCGTTGTTGGCCCACATCACGCTGACCAGCGCCACGCCGTCCGGGCCGTGGTCGCCGTCCAGGATCGCGGCCCGCACGGCCTCGGGATCGACGCGACCGAACTCATCCACCGCGAGCCAGACCACGTCGGCGCCTTCGCGCTCGGCCAACCACTCGACCGGGTCGAGCACCGCGTGATGCTCGACGGCCGAGGCGATCACCCGGGTGCGTCGAGGATCGGCGGCACGCCGCGACCAGAACAACCCCTTGACCGCGAGGTTGTCGGCCTCGGTACCGCCACCGGTGAAGATCACTTCGCTGGGACCTGCCCCGAGGACGGCCGCCAGCTGCTCGCGAGCCTCCTCCACGACCCGGCGCATCCGCCGACCCGAGGTGTGCAACGACGAGGCGTTGCCGACCCGTGCCATCACCTCGCACATCGCCGCCACGGCCTGCGGCCGCATGGGCGTGGTCGCGGCGTGGTCGAGGTAGACACTCACCCGCGGAGTCTAAGCGGCGCCCCTGACACTCGGCGCGCCCGGCTCAGCCCTTGCGCTTGGTCACCTCGGCCGTGGCCTGCGGCAGGACGGCGAACAGGTCGCCCACCACGCCGAAGTCGGCCAGCTCGAAGATGGGGGCCTCGGGGTCCTTGTTGACGGCCACGATGGTCTTGGAGGTCTGCATCCCGGCCCGGTGCTGGATCGCCCCGGAGATGCCGCACGCCACGTACAACTGCGGGCTGACCTGCTTACCCGTCTGGCCGACCTGGTTCGAGTGCGGGTACCACCCGGCGTCCACCGCGGCGCGCGAGGCCCCGACGGCGGCACCCACCGCGTCGGCGAAGGCCTCGACCGGCGCGAAGTCGCCGCCCGTGCCGCGCCCGCCCGAGACCACGATCGCCGCCTCGGTCAGGTCGGGACGGCCCGACTTGGCCTTCGGCTTGCGCTCGACGATCCGCGCCGACGTGGCCAGATCGGACACGCTGACCTCGACCGGCACCACGGTGGGCGGTTCGGCGCCCACGACCGGGGCCGGCTCGACGCTGTTCGGCTTGACGGTGATGATCGGGATGCCATGGGTCACCCGGGCGGTCACCGAGAACCCGGCGGCGAAGACCGACTGCGTGGTGACGGGACCGCCCTCACCGACCTGGACGTCGACCGCGTCGGTGATCAGCCCCGAGTCGAGGGTGACCGCCAGCCGCGCGGCGACCTCCTTGCCCTCGGGCGTCGAGGAGATCAGCACCCCACCGACCTCGCCGGCGGCGGCGACCACGGCCGCCAGCGCCTCGGCCTTGGGGGCGACCAGGTAGTCGCCCAGAGCGCCTGCCGCCACCGTGTAGACGGTGCCGGCGCCGAACTCGGTCAGGACGCCGAGCGCGGCGTCCGGGGTGTCACCGATGAACACGGCGGACGGCGTGCCCAGCCGGGCCGCCAGCGTGAGCAACTCGGTGGTGGTCTTGCGGACGGTGCCGTCGACGTGGTCGACCAGGACGAGGATCTGTGCCATGGGGGGTGCCTCCTGCGGTGAACTCTGGTCGGTCGGTCAGACGAGCTTGGCGCCGGCGAGGTACTCGACCAGGCGGGTGCCGCCGTCCCCGTCGTCGGTGATCCGCTGACCGGCGGCGCGCGGCGGCCGGGCGGCGACCGCGTCGACCACGGTCCAGGCGGCGCTCAGGCCCACGTCGGCCGGGCTCAGCCCGAGGTCGGCCAGCGACACGGTGGTCACCGGCTTCTTCTTGGCGGCCATGATCCCCTTGAACGAGGGGTAACGCGGTTCGTTGATCTGGTCGGTGACGCTGATCAGCGCGGGCATCGAGGCCTCGATCACCTCGGTGGCGACGTCACCGTCGCGCTCGATGCGCACCGTGCGTCCGTCGACCTCGACCTTGCCGGCCAGGGTCACCTGCGGCAGTCCGAGGCGCTGCGCCAGCATGGCCGGCACCACGCCCATCAGGCCGTCGGTCGAGGACATGCCGGTGAGCACCAGGTCGTATTCCAGGGTGGAGATCGCGGCGGCGAGCACCTTGGACGTGGCCAGGGCGTCCGAACCGGCCAGGGCGTCGTCCAGGATGTGCACCCCGGCGTCGGCACCCATCTGCAGGGCCTTGCGGATGGCGTCCGCAGCCCCCTCGGGACCCATGCACACCACGGTGACCGTCGAGGCCGTGGCGCCCTCGATGGTCAGGGCCTCTTCGACTGCGTACTCGTCCAGCTCGGAGAGCAGCCCGTCGACTCCCTCGCGATCCACCGTGTGGTCAGCGGCGAAATGGCGGTCGCCGGTGGCGTCCGGGACGTGCTTCACGCACACGACGATCTTCATGCTGGGCGACCTCTCTGCAGTCGATGCGGGTTGCTGGCGCCAGGGTGTCACACCCCGGCGCAGTGTGCCCGAGCGTCATAGCGGCCTTGCTCACATCCAGGGCGGCTCATGTTACCCACGAGTAGCTTGACTCCGCACGACGGCGCCCCTGTGACCCACCCCACCCAACCCGCTCATGCTCCGCCGGTGACCGCTCATGCTCCGCCACGGACGGTCATTCCACCCATATCGGACGACGAAACCGTCACCAGCGGAGCATGGCCGGGTTGGCCCCCCGGGGCGTGACCGGGTTGGTCACCGGGCTGGGCACCAGATGGGTCAGCGGCCCTCGAAGGCGGCCTTGCCCGGCCCGGACTCGACGAAGGAGTTCATGCCGATGGAGCGGTCGGCGGTGGCGAACAGGCCGCTGAAGGCCATCCGCTCGATCTCGAGCCCGGTGGCCAGGTCGACCTCGCCGCCCCGGTCGATCGACTCCTTGGCCGCCCGTAGGGCATAGGACGCCGCGCCGACGTAGCGCTTCATCATGGCCACGGCCGCGGTGTAGACCTCCGCATCCGGGACGACGGCGTCGACCAGGCCGATCGAGAGCGCCTCGGCGGCATCGACGAACCGGCCGGAGAAGATCAGGTCCTTGGCCTTGGCCGGCCCGATCAGCCGGGGCAGCCGCTGCGTGCCACCGGCGCCGGGGATGATGCCGAGCAGGATCTCGGGCTGGCCGAGCTTGGCGCTCTCACCGGCGATGCGGAAGTCGGTGCACAGCGACAGCTCGCAGCCGCCACCCAGGGCGTACCCGGTGATCGCCGAGACGGTCGGCTTCGGGATCGCCGCCACCGCCGAGAACGAGGACTGCAGCGCGCCGGAGCGGTCGACCATCTCGGTATAGCTCATGGCCGCCATCTCCTTGACGTCGGCCCCGGCGGCGAACACCTTCTCGCCGCCGTAGACGATCACTGCCGAGACGTCGCTGCGCTCGGCCGCCTCGATCGCCGCGGAGCGGATCTCCTCCTGCATCGCGGCATCCAGGGCGTTCATCTTCGGCCGGTCCAAGCGGATGGTGCCGATCCCGCCGTCCACCTCGAGCCGCACGAACTGACCCATCACGACCTCCACGCTCGCACCCGGTTCCGAGCCCGAGAGCCCGGACGACGAGCGCGAGCCTAGGCGGTCGGCGTCCGTGTCGTCAGCCACCATCGCGAGGCGCAGGTCACCCCGCGAGGCCGCCGGCGCCGACTCAGATGCCGGCTTCCTGCTCCTCGAGCAGTTGCACCAGCGTGCCGTGCCAACTGGTCACGCCGTCACGCACCGCTTCGAGGGTCGCGGTCAGCAGCGTGCGCAGGTCCATCGCGGGGTGCACCGTCAGGTCGACGGCGACCACGAGCCGGTCGGTCATCAGGGTGACCTTGATCAGATTGAGCACCGCGGTCATCGCGTTGGCGGCCCGCAACCGCATCAGCTCATCGCCGGGCACCGCGTCGTCGAGCATCCACTGCGACCAGACCCGCATCATCGGCGGCGCGGTCTCGAAACAGCGCAGGAACATCGGCTGCCCCGAGACCCGGACGACCACATCGCCGTCCTCGTCGATCTCGGGCCGAAAGCCCTCGCTGCTCAACGCCTCGACCACCAGATCACGCAACGCGACGGTGGCAGCCACCGGCTGCGGGGTCGGTTCTGGCTGGCTCATTGGCTGGCTCAGGGGCTGGCTCATCGGCTGGCCGGCGGTGGGTACGAAGGCCGGTAGGGCGGTCGGGTCCGTCACGCAGGTGAGCGTAACCGTCCGCCCGCTCGACAGGCCGCGCCCGTTGGCCTCTGTGCCACTGTCGGTGGCGTCAGGCAGACTGCGGCCGTGTCCACCCACAGATCGCGTCCGCATCCCCTCGGCGTCCACCCCCGGGCGGGCGGGGTCGATGTCGCGATCTTCGCCGCCCACGCCGAGCAGGTCGACCTGTGCCTGTTCGACCCGGTCGGCAGTGACTGGTCCGAGCGGCGGATCACGCTGCCCGATCAGACGTACGGGGTCTGGCACGCCCACGTGCCGGACGTTCCGGTGGGGCAGCGATACGGCCTGCGGGTGCACGGCCCGTGGGACCCGAGCCGAACCCAGTGGCACAACCCGGCCAAGTTGTTGCTCGACCCCTATGCCCGGGCGATCGCGCTGCCCACGTCGGGGGCCTACCCGGGCGAACGGCTGACCATGGTGCCCGAGCTGTTCGGCTACGCCGTGGACGGCGGGCTGCGCGGCGACGTCTCCGTGCCGGACGAGCGCGACTCGGCGCTGGTCGCCCCTCACGGCGTGGTCGAGGCCTCCACCTTCGACTGGGAGGGCGACGCCCCGCCGTTCGTGCCGTGGACCGACACCGTGGTCTACGAGGTGCACGTCAAGGGCTTCACCCGGCTGATGCCCGGCGTGCCGGAACACCTGCGGGGCACCTACGCCGGCCTGGGTCATCCGGCGGCGATCGCCCATCTGAACCGGCTCGGCGTCACCACCGTCGAACTGTTGCCGATCCACGCGATGGGCGATGAAGATCACCTGGCCCGGGGCAGCCGGGTCAACTACTGGGGCTACAGCACCTTGGGCTTCTTCGCCCCCCACCCCGGGTACGCCGCCAGCCACGACCCGATCGGGGTGGTGACCGAGTTCAAGGCCATGGTCAAGGCGTTGCACGCCGCAGGCATCGAGGTCGTGCTCGACGTGGTCTACAACCACACGTGCGAGGCGGGCATCGATGGGCCGACCCTGTCGTGGCGGGGTCTGGACGCCGCGAGCTACTACCGCACCGATGCGCACGGCTCCTACGTCGACACCACCGGGTGTGGCAACAGCCTCGACTTCACCGAGGCCCGCGTCGTCCAGCTCACCCTGGACTCGTTGCGCTACTGGGTCGGCGAGATGCACGTCGACGGGTTCCGCTTCGACCTGGCAACCACCTTGGCGCGCGGGCGCGACGGCTACGACGCCGACCATCCGTTCCTGGTGGCGGCGCGCACCGACCCGGTGCTGGCCGGGGTGAAGCTGATCGCCGAGCCCTGGGACGTCGCACCGCACGGCTGGCGCACCGGCCAGTTCCCGATGCCCTTCGGGGAGTGGAACGACCACTTCCGCGACGACGTCCGGGAGTTCTGGCTGCCCGGCGGGGCGCGCGCGGCGGCCGGTGAGCCGTCCGGTGGGATCCGCGATCTGGCCACCCGGCTGGCGGGTTCGGCCGACACCTTCACCCCCGCCCGCGGTCCCTTGGCGTCGGTGAACTTCGTGACCGCGCACGACGGGTTCACCGTGGCCGACCTGACCGCCTACAACCACAAGCACAACGAGGCCAACGGCGAGAACAACCGCGACGGCACCAACGACAACCTCGTGGAACCACGGCGTGGAGGGACCGACCGACGATCCGGCGATCCTGGCGGCGCGACGGCTGGCGATGCGCAACCTGCTGGGTTCGCTGTTGTTGGCGACCGGGGTGCCGATGCTGGTGGCCGGTGACGAGGTCGGTCGCAGCCAGGGCGGCAACAACAATCCCTATTGCCTGGACGACGAGACGTCGTGGTTCAACTGGGATCTCGATCCCTGGCAGAACGACCTCCTGGCCACCACGCGCTACCTGTTGCGGCTACGACGCGAACACCCGGTGCTGCGTCAGGACCGGTTCTTCGCCGGCCGCCCGGTGCACGCCGACGGCACCAAGGACCTGGCCTGGTTCGGCCCCGACGGCACCGAGATGGACCACGACCGGTGGCACGACAGCGGTTTGCGGGTGCTGCAGATGTACCTGCACGCCGTCGTCCGAGGGCGCCACGATCACCACGTCGACGGATCGTTGCTGATCGTGGTGCAGGGCTACCCCCGCGAGGTCGAGGTCCGCCTGCCCGGCCGGCCCTGGGCACAGACCTATGAGCTGGCCTGGGACAGCGCCTTCGAAGCCCCACCCGGCCAACCCCACGGCCCCCGCCTGGACAGCGTCCCGCCCCACACCACCCTCACCGTCCCCGGCCCCTCCATGCGCGTCTACCGCGTCCCCCCACGCACCTGACCCCTCCCTCCCCCCCCCCCCGCCCCCTCCCCACGAGCGCAATGTCACGTTGCACTCGTCCAGCGAGCGTGACGTGACATTGCGCTCGTCGGGGATGAGCGCGATGACGTCGACACCGAGCCCGGACGTGACGGATTGTGGATGGCCGCATCGCCCGCTGAGGCGTCGCGCTCAGGTGATGGCGACGGCTCCACCGCGGTCGAACGCGTCCGGGGGATCAGGCGATGCAGGGTCGGATCTACTCAGGAACGGGCCGCTCTCGAGCCGGCCGCTCCGGAACCGGCCCCGCCTCGAGGGGGTGGCCGACAAGCCAGGAGCCGTCCGACCCATCCGTGCCCGATGGCTGCCCGGGTGACGGGACTGTCCGACAGCGTGCACGGATTACATGATCACCGGGGGGTGGCGCCACGCCGGGACGCTTGCGCTCAGGCGTTGGTGACCAGACCCAACTCGGCCGGCGAGGCCAGGCCCGAGCCGGCCGGGAGCACCCGCACCGTGTACCCGAACGGACCGGTCCGCCGCAGCCGCACCGAACCCTCGAAGCAGTGCCGGCCGGTCTCGTAGACCTCCACGTGCCGCAACGACTCGGTCTGGACGTCGATCAGCGAGTCCTCGGGAGTGACCTTGCCGTACACCAGCTCGACGGCGACATCGCCCGGGGTGAGCTCCCCCAGGGTGATGAACGCCCGCACCGAGACCTCGTCACCGACCTGTGGCGAGTCGCTGACCCCCACGGATTCGACATGCTCGACCCGGACGCCGCTCCACGCGGCGCGCAGACGAGCCTTGGCCTGCGCCTGCACCGCCGCCACCTGGGGCGTCGTCGCCGCGGCCGCCTTGGCCGCCGGGACGTAGAGCTGGTTGACGTAGTCGGCCACCATCCGCGAGGCGACCACCTTCGGCCCGAGCGAGCTCAGGGTGTGGCGCACCATCTCGAGCCAGCGCAGCGGCAGTCCCCGTTCGTCACGGTCGTAGAACCGCTGCGCGACCGAGTTCTCGATCAGGTCGTACAGGGCTGCCGCCTCGAGGTCATCGCGGTGCTCGGGGTCCTCGATGCCGTCGGCGGTCGGGATCGCCCAGCCGTTCTCGCCGTCGAACCACTCGTCCCACCAGCCGTCCAGGATCGACAGGTTCAAGCCGCCGTTGAGCGCCGACTTCATGCCCGACGTGCCACACGCCTCGAACGGACGCAACGGGTTGTTCAACCACACGTCGCAGCCCGGGTACAGGGTGGACGCCATGGCGATGTCGTAGTTCGGCAGGAACACGATCCGGTGGCGCACCGCCGGGTCGTCGGCGAACTTGACCACCTGCTGGATCAGCCGCTTGCCCTGGTCGTCGGCCGGGTGGGACTTGCCGGCGATGACCAGCTGCATCGGACGGGTCGGGTGCAGCAACAACCGGGTCAACCGATCCGGGTCGCGCAGCATCAGGGTGAGCCGCTTGTAGGTCGGCACCCGCCGGGCGAAGCCGAGGGTCAGCACGTCCGGGTCGAGGACGCCGTCCACCCAGCCCAGCTCCGCCGGACTCGCGCCCCGCTTGAGCCAGGAGGCACGCACCCGTCGGCGGGCGTCGTCCACCAGACCGGCGCGCATCGCGCGGCGCGCCGACCAGAGCTCCTCGTCGGGAATCTGATCGACGCCCTCGAAGCCCTGGACGTCGTCCGTCAGCGAGGCCCCGATGTACTTCTCGGCCAACTCGATGACGCGTCGGTCGACCCAGGTCGGGGCGTGCACGCCGTTGGTGATCGAGGTGATCGGCACCTCCGCGGGGTCGAAGCCCGGCCACAACCCGTCGAACATCTCTCGGCTGACCACGCCGTGCAGCTGGGAGACGCCGTTGGCCCGCTGAGCCAGGCGCAACCCCATGACCGCCATGTTGAAGATCGCCGGGTCACCGCCGGCGTAGTCCTCGGCGCCCAAGGCCATGATCCGCTCGACCGGCACCCCCGGCACGGCGTTGTCGCCGCCGAAGAAGATGCCGATCTGCTCGCGGCTGAACCGGTCGATGCCGGCGGGCACCGGCGTGTGCGTGGTGAACACCGTGCCCGCGCGCACCTGCTCGAGCGCCGCGTCGAAGCTGAGCCCTTCGCCGACCAGTTCGCGGATCCGCTCCAGGCCGAGGAATCCGGCGTGGCCCTCGTTGGTGTGGTAGACCTCCGGCGCCGGTGAACCGGTCACCCGCGAGAAGATCCGCAGTGCCCGGACGCCGCCGATGCCGAGCAGCATCTCCTGCTGCAGCCGGTGCTCACCGCCCCCGCCGTACAACCGGTCGGTGATCACCCGGGCGGCGTCGTCGTTGGCCTCGACGTTCGAGTCGAGCAGCAGCAGCGGCACCCGGCCGACCTGCGCCTTCCAGATGTGCGCCGACAGCACCCGCCCACCGGGTAGGCCGATCTCGACCAGACACGGCGTGCCGTCGGACTCGCGCAGCAGGGCGATCGGCAGCTCGTTGGGGTCGAGCACCGGGTAGGACTCCTGCTGCCAACCCTCCCGCGAGAGCGACTGTTTGAAGTACCCGTGCTGGTAGAGCAGGCCGACCCCCACGATCGGCGCGGCCAGGTCGCTGGCCGACTTCAGGTGGTCACCGGCGAGGATTCCGAGCCCACCGGAGTACTGCGGCAGCACGGCCGCGATGCCGAACTCGGGTGAGAAGTAGGCGATCGCCCGCGGCACGCTGCCCGTGCCCTCGTCCCGGACGGCGGCCTCGAGCCCTTGGTACCAGCGGGGTTCGGTGAGGTAGGCCTCGAGATCGGCGGACGCCGCGCGCACCCGTTCGACGAACACCGGATCGCCGGCGAGGACGTCGAGTTCCTCGGGCGAGAGCGCCCCGAGCATGGCCACCGGGTCGTGACGCGTCGACTCCCACCGGGCGGGGTCGAGCGAGGCGAACAGGTCCTGTGTCGGCGGGTGCCACGACCAACGCAGGTTGCTCGCGAGGTCGCCCAGAGCGGCGATCGGCTCCGGCAGAACGGTGCGGACGGTGAAGCGGCGGATGGCTCTCACGACTGGTGAGAGTACGACAAGTGACCGTTCGACACACCCCTGTAGCGGTAAGCGTTTGCAGCTCTGACGAAGGGTGCGCACGGGTGGCGAACGACCCCAGTGAAAAGGGTTACAGAATGCTCAATTCCCGGTAGGTTTCGGCCGATCGAGTGACTGCACGCACCACCGGGCGCACCAGACGGCCAACCGGGGAAAGACCCTCCCCTAATGGACGTCGCTCTGGTCTGTTTGGGGTGATGCGTCCCCATCGGTTCGTGGTGAGGTGGAGTCATGACACAGTCCGAGCGGAACAGTGCCCGCGACACAGCGGTTGCAGACAGTGAGGTACCCCCCATCGGCCCAACGGCCGAGGCCTCGGACGGTCACACCTCGGGCCTGCCGGCCCCCCGGCCCACACCTCCGGCAGATCCCCGGCTCGGCCCGGACGCCCCGCGCGTCGGACGCATCCCGGTGCTCAGCGTCGGCCCGGTGGTCGACGGCGGACGCTGGCCCGCCAAGGCCGTGGTCGGCGAGCAGGTGCCGTTCACCGCGACGGTGTTCCGCGAGGGCCACGACGCGGTGGCCGCGACCGCCGTCCTGATCGACCCGGACGGCGCCGAGTACGCCCGCGCCCGACTGCACTCCCTCGGCCCCGGCCTCGACCGGTTCGGCACCGACCTGAGCCCCGACCGCGAGGGCGCCTGGAGCTTCCGGATCGAGGGCTGGAGCGATGTCTACGGCACCTGGGAGCACGACGCCACGATCAAGATCGAGGCCGGCGTCGATGTCGACCTCATGCTCGAAGAGGGTGCCCGGGTGCTCGAGCGAGCCCAGGGTCACGCCGCGGTGACCGGCGCCCACCCTCAGGACCTGCAGGTGCTCACCGACGCCGTCCACGCCCTGCGCGACGGTTCGCGCCCGGCCCAGGCGCGCCTGGCGGCCGGCACCGCCCCGGCCGTGCACGACGTCCTGGCTCGCTACCCGCTGCGCGACATGGTCAGCCCGTCGGCCACCTACCCGCTCACGGTGCAGCGACAGCGCGCCCTGTTCAGCGCCTGGTACGAGCTGTTCCCCCGCTCCGAGGGCGCTCACCAGGTCACCCAGGACGACGGGTCGCAACGGTGGGTGTCCGGCACCTTCCGCCAGGCCGCCGAGCGGTTGCCCGCCGTCGCCGAGATGGGCTTCGACATCGTCTATCTGCCCCCGATCCACCCGGTGGGCCGGGTCAACCGCAAGGGGCCGAACAACACCCTCACCCCCGGCCCGGACGACCCCGGCTCGCCGTGGGCGATCGGCGCCGAGGAGGGCGGGCACGACACCGTGCACCCCGACCTGGGCACCATCGACGACTTCGACCACTTCGTGGCCCGCGCCCGCGAACTGGGTCTCGAGGTCGCCATCGACCTGGCGCTGCAGTGCGCCCCCGACCACCCCTGGGCACGCGAGCACCCGCAGTGGTTCACCACCCGCGCCGACGGCACCATCGCCTACGCCGAGAACCCGCCCAAGAAGTACCAGGACATCTACCCGATGAACTTCGACAACGACCCGGCCGGGTTGTACGCCGAGGTGCTGCGGGTGTGCGAGCACTGGATCGCCCACGGCGTGACGGTGTTCCGGGTCGACAACCCGCACACCAAGCCGGTCGAGTTCTGGGAGTGGCTGATCGGGCGGGTCAACGCCGCCCACCCGGAGGTGCTGTTCCTGGCCGAGGCGTTCACCCGCCCGGCGATGATGCACACCCTGGGCAAGGTCGGCTTCCACCAGTCGTACACCTACTTCACCTGGCGCACCGGCAAGGGCGAGATCACCGACTACCTCACCGAGCTGTCGGGTGAGGCCGCCAACTACATGCGGCCCAACTTCTGGCCCAACACCCCCGACATCCTGCACGAGTTCCTGCAGTACGGCGGGCCCGCGGCGTTCAAGCTGCGCGCCGTCCTGGCCGCCACGGCCTCACCGTGCTGGGGGATGTACTCCGGCTACGAGCTGTGCGAGCACGTCGCCGTCCGGCACGGCAGCGAGGAGTACCTGGACAGCGAGAAGTACCAGTACCGCCCTCGCGACTGGGCCTCCTTCGGTCCCGGCGGCATCCACGAGCAGCGCTCGATCGCGCCGTACATCGCCCGGCTGAACCACATCCGCAAGGCCCACCCGGCGCTGCACTCGTTGCGCAACATCGCCTTCCACCGGGTCGAGGACGACTCGATCATCTGCTACTCGCGCCGTCTGGACGCCGCGCAGTCGCCCACCGGCACCGAGGACACCCTGCTCGTGCTGATCAACCTCGACCCGCACGGCACCCGCGAGACGATGGTCCACCTCGACATGCCGGCGCTGGGAATGTCCTGGCACGACGAGTTCACGGTGCAGGATCTGCTGACCGATGACACATTCCGGTGGAGCGAGCACAACTATGTGAGGCTCGACCCCCACCACCAGCCCGCTCACATCCTGTACGTGCGGAGGGTGCCATGACGACCGGTTCCACCACCGGGAGGATGTCGTGAAGGGTCTCGACCTGGGTGGCCCAGGCCTGCGCAACGACCCGAACTGGTACCGCAAGGCGGTGTTCTACGAAGTCCTGGTGCGGGCCTTCGCCGACTCCAAGGGCTCGGGTTCGGGCGACTTCAACGGGCTGATGTCCAAGCTCGACTACATCCAGTGGCTCGGCGTGGACGTGATCTGGCTGCCACCGTTCTATGCCTCGCCGCTGCGCGACGGCGGCTACGACATCAGCGACTACAACGCCGTGCTGCCCGAGTACGGCACGCTGCCGGACTTCGCCGAGTTCGTCACCCAGGCCCACGCCCGGGGCCTGCGGGTGATCACCGACCTGGCGTTCAACCACACCAGCGACGCCCACCCCTGGTTCCAGGCCAGCCGCTCCGACCCCGACGGCCCCTACGGGGACTTCTACGTCTGGAGCGACGACGACACGAAGTACGCCGACGCGCGGATCATCTTCGTCGACACCGAGACCAGCAACTGGACCTTCGACCCGGTGCGCCGCCAGTACTTCTGGCACCGGTTCTTCAGTCACCAGCCCGACCTGAACTTCGAGAACCCCAAGGTTCAGGAGGCGATGATCGACGTCATCCGCTTCTGGCTCGACATGGGCATCGACGGCATCCGGCTGGACGCCATCCCGTACCTGTTCGAGGCCGAGGGCACCAACTGCGAGAACCTGCCGGCCACCCATGACTTCATCCGGCGGGTGCGACGCATCGTCGACGAGGCCTACCCGGGGCGCATCCTGTTGGCCGAGGCCAACCAGTGGCCCAAGGAGGTCGTGCAGTACTTCGGCAGCGAGTCCGAACCCGAGTGCCACATGGCGTTCCACTTCCCCGTGATGCCGCGGATCTACTACGCGCTGCGCGAGGAACGCGCCGCGCCCATCGCCGACATCATGCGCGAGACCCCCGACATTCCCGGCGGCGCGCAGTGGGGCACCTTCCTGCGCAACCACGACGAGCTGACCCTCGAGATGGTCACCACCGAGGAACGCGCCGCGATGTACGGCTGGTACGCACCCGACTCGCGGATGCGCGCCAACATCGGCATCCGGCGCCGGCTGGCGACCCTGCTGGACAACAACCGCGCCGAGATCGAGCTGATCAACGCCCTGCTGTTGTCACTGCCGGGCAGCCCGTACCTCTACTACGGCGACGAGATCGGCATGGGCGACAACATCTGGCTCACCGACCGGGACGCCGTGCGCACCCCGATGCAATGGACGCCGGACCGCAACGCGGGGTTCTCGACCGCCGACCCCGGCAAGCTCTACCTACCCGTGGTGCAGTCGCTGACCAACCACTACGCCGCCGTCAACGTCGAGGCGCAGATGGCCTCCTCGTCGTCCCTGTTGCACTGGACCCGCGCCATGCTCAACGTGCGTCGCCGTCACCCGGTGTTCGGGCTGGGCCGCTTCATCGCGCTGGACTGCGACAACCCGCACATCCTGGCGTTCCTGCGGGTCCTGACCCCGCAGGAGGCCCCGGGTGAAGAGGGCGAGACCGTGCTGTGCATCAACAACCTGTCGTCGGTGCCGCAGGCCGGCACCGTGGTGTTGCCCCAGCACGGCGGTCAGCAGCTGGCCGACCTGTTCGGCGGAGCCGGCTTTCCCCGGGTACCCGACAGCGGCGACCTCGAGGTCACCATCGGCTCGCGGGACTTCTTCTGGCTGCGGTTGTCCGCCCCGGTCACGGCAGAGCCGGAGGAGGCGGAGCGTCCCAAGCTGGGTCTGACCCTGCGGCGACGAGGCTGAGATGACCGAGACGGCTGCCCGCGACGACGCGGGGTCGGCCTCCACCGCGTGGGCCGAGGTGCTCGGCGCCTGGATGCCTCACCAACGCTGGTTCGCCGGCAAGGGCGCCAGCTCGGACGGCGTCCACCCGCTCGCGGCCATCGATCTGCCGGTGCCCCCGGCCGCCGGCGGCGAGGGTCCGGACGACGTGCAGATCCGGCTGCACCTGATCCGGTTGGCCGGAGCGCTCTACCAGGTGCCGCTGACCTATCGCCGACAACCGGCGCCCGAGCTGGCCCACGCCCTGGTCGGCACCCTCGACGGGTGGTGGGTTCACGATGGCCCCCACGACCCGCTCTTCGTCCGGGCGCTGGCCCGTGCCATCGCCCACGATGAGCACCTCGGCGACTCGCCGGCCCTGCTGGTGCGCGGCGTCCGGCAGGACGGCGGGTACCCGATCAGCGAGACCGCCCCCGCCGCGGTGCTGCGCGGTGAGCAGTCGAACACCTCGATCATCCTGGGAGCCGGCACCCCGTATGCGGTGATCATCAAGTTGTTCCGGGTGATCCACCCGGGTGAGAACCCGGACGTCGTCGTGCAGTCCGCGCTCGCCGGGGTGGGCTGCACCCGGGTGCCCCGGCCCGCCGGCCGCCTCGAGGGCGAGTGGCTCGACGGCGGCGCGACCTCGCATCGGGGCCACCTCGCCTTCGCCTCCGAGTTCCTGGACGGCGGCCGCGACGGCTGGCGGCTGGCGCTGGATGCCCTGGCCACCGGCACCCCCTTCGACGAGCCGGCCCGCGAGCTCGGCCGTGCCACCGCCGAGGTCCACCGGCTGATGGCCGCCACCCTGGCGACCCGCGCCGTCACCGGCGACGAGCTCACCCGGCTGGCCGAGGACCTGCATGGTCGGGCGGCCTGGGCCTGCACCCAGGTGCCGGCGATGGCCGCGCTGGCCGAGCCCGCCCGGGCGGCCATCGACCGGATGATCGAGGCCATCTCCCCCGAGCACCTTCAGCTGCAACGCGTGCACGGCGACTATCACCTGGGTCAGGTGCTGTACGCCCCCGGCCGAGGCTGGGTGCTGCTGGACTTCGAGGGCGAGCCGCTGCGGCCGTTGGCCGAGCGCCTCGAGCCCGACCTGGCCCTGCGCGACGTCGCGGGCATGCTGCGCTCGTTCGACTACGCCGCCGGACACGCCCGGCTCACCGCCGATCCCCCGGCCGACGAGGTCACCAACACCCGGCTGCGCGCCTGGGCCGACGCCGCCCGCGCGGCATTCCTGGCGGGCTACGCCGAGGGCCACGGCGGCACCGCCGAGGCGACCGATGCCCTGCGCGGCGTCCTCGAACTGGACAAGGCCCTGTACGAGGTGGTCTACGAGACCCGCAACCGTCCCGACTGGGTACCCATCCCGATGGACGCCGTCCACCACCTGCTCGGCTGACACGCCGAGGTGTCGGCCGACCGACCCCCTCGAGTCCATACGGTCAGGGGATTGATCTGCGGCGGTTCGTGATCGTAGAGTCGCGATGCGTCGGGCGCACACTGAACACCTTGGGGCGCAACGGCTTTCAATGCTCCCTCGAGGTCACGAGCCAGGCTGCGGGCAGCACACGACCCGACAGCCGGGGCTCACCCCAGGCACCCCAGCCGCAGGAGACGTGTCATGCCCCGAGCCTCCGCGCAGCTCCTCCGGACCGGCCTCACCGCGGTGCCGGCCCAGGGCGGCCCGGCCACGTCGACCCGGGGCGCCCACATCCTGATCGTGGCGATCGGACCTCAGCTGGCCACCGGCGGCCTGGCGGCTCAGACCCTGGGTATCGCCGAGCACCTGGCCGGCCGGTCGGCCACGATCACCCTGTTCACCGGTGTCGGCCCCCGCTCGGACCGACGATCCGGACGACGCCCCGGCCGCTCCCCCCGCCTCGAACTGGCCGAGATCGCCGCCGGCTCGTTGACCCGGGTCCACGTCGATCACCTGCTCCCGCGGCGTGCCTCCAGCGGGGTCGCCGGCGCCAGCCCGGTCAGCCGCACCGTCCTCGAGGCCAACCGGCTGATCGCGATCGCGACCGCGCACGCCGACCGTCACCCGGGGCCGCTGCCCGACCTGGTTCTCGCGGTGACCCCGGGCCTGAGCGGCGCGGTGGCCGGCGCCCGGCTGGCTCAGCGGTGCCGGGTGCCGTTGATCGTGGTGGCCCACGATCTGCTCGCGACGGTCAGCAGGTCACTCCCACGAGAGCAGTCCGCCGGCGACACCTCGCTCGTCACCCCGATCGAGGCGCACCTGCTGCTCAACGCCGACGCGGTGGCCCTGACCGACGAGCGCCTGCGTGCCCCGACGCTGGCCTACGGCGTGCCGGACGACCGCATCCGACTGCTGCCCTCCTGGACTCGGGCGCACCAGTCGCTGCTGGGCCGGCGGCAGGCTCGCCGCATGCTGGGGTGGCCCGAGGACGGGCTCATCGTGGTCTGCTGCGACCTCGACGGCGAACAGCACCTCGACACCGTGCTGAGCGCCGCCGGGCACCTGCTGCTCACCCCCACTCCCCACGCCGGCTCCATCAGCTCCACCGGCTCCTGCTCGCCGACGCCACGCCCCGACATCCACGTGATGGTCATCGGTCACCATCCGGCCGGTCGTCGTCCGCTGTGGGGCCGGCGCACCGGTGCCGTCCGGTTCGTCGGGCCGCTCGACCCCCTGAGCGCCGCCGACGCATTGGCGGCGGCCGATCTGCTGGTGATCAGCGAGCCACCAGGGGCCTCCCTCGCCGGGTGGGCGAAGCTGCTCGACAGCCATCTCTCGGCCGGACGCGCGGTGATCGCTGCGGCCGACCGCAGCGGCGAGCTGGCCCGACGGATCGCCCGCAGCTCCGGCGCGGGTGTGGTGGTGGCCCCCGGGGACGCCGAGCACCTGGCCGCGACGATCGACCGCCTCGGCGCCCACGCGGACCTGCGCGCGGTGATGGGACGGCGCGCGGTGCAGTTCACCCGCAACACGTTGGGCCACGCTGCTGCGATGGCCGTCGTCGACGATCTGGTGAACGCGGCTCTTGCCCGCAACCGGTAACTTTCCGCGTTCGTATTGATTCGTAGCGTGATCGTCAGTAGGGTCACCAGCGTTCCAAAGTGTCACGCATTGCTTTTATTCGATGAACGCTCCGCTACCGTCTGGCCGGACGGTTGGGTGGCGGTGGGGGGTCTGGCCGGCACGGCCGTCGTGGCAGACGCTCCCCACCGCCCCTCCGGCGGAGTGTTCCCGTCAGCAGGAGATGTCGGGTGCGCATACTCCACGTGGTCTCGCTCGTCGATGACCAGATGGGTAGCGGCGGTCCGCTCACGATCGCCCTCAACCAGTGCGCCGAGTTGCGCCGCCGGGGCCACGACGCGCGCCTGGTGGCCGGCTGGCGCGGGCGCGGCGAGCCGCCGGAGTCGTTGGACGGCGTGCCCGCCCACCTGTTCCGGGTCGGCGGCCGACCCGGAACGCCGCTCGGCCCGCGCCTGTCCGCTCGACTGACCACCTGGTTGCGCCGTGCCCTGCCCACCACGGATCTGGTCCACCTGCATCTCACCCGGGACGCCGTCCCGATCCTGACCGCCTCGCAGATCGAGCGCGCCGGGGTGCCCTATGTGATCCAGACCCACGGCCGGTTCAGCCCGGCCGAGAGCGGCTGGCAGCGCTTTGCCGACCATGCCCTGATCGTGCCCGCGCTGCGCGGAGCCGCCTACCGGCTGGCGGTCGACCCTGCCGAGCGATCGTCGGTGGCCCAGGTGGTGGGCAGCGATCTCGACATCGCCCTGATCGGGGACGGGGTGTGGCTGCAGGCACCGCGGCGCCCCGAGTCCCGGACCTCGATCGACCTCACTCAACCAACCCCACCGACCCCACCGAACGAGCCGGGCGAGACAGCGACCCACCGCCCGCTCGACGTGGTCGCCGTCGGACGGCTGGCGCCGGGCAAGCAGATGCTGGACGTGGCCCGCGCCGCCGTCGGGGCGCTCGAACTCGGCATCGACGCGACGTTCACCCTGATCGGGCCGGACGAGGGCGAGTTGCCCGCGCTGCAGCAGATCATCGACACCGAGGACCACCTCGACGGACGGCTGCGCTACGAGGGTGCGCTGAGCCACCCCGACCTGCTCGATCGGCTGGCCCGGGCGGACGTGTTCGTCCTGCCGGCCACGGACGGCACCCGTTCGGTCGCCCTGCTCGAAGCCCTCAGTGCCGGGCTGGCGTGCATCTGCACCGACGAGACCCGCCACGCCCTGACCCTGCGAGCTCACCAGGCCGCCCTGGTCACCCGGGCCGGCGAGTTCGCCCTGGCCCAGGCGATCGTGCGGCTCGCGGACGACGCCGCGTTGCGTGGCGAGCTGGGCCGCCGAGGCCGGGCCACCGTGGGCAACCTGTTCGACATCGCCGATGTCGTCGACGATCTCGAGGACTGTTACCGCGAGGTGCTGCGCGGCCACCTGCCGATCGAGGACGGCGAGCCCCTCCCGATCCAGCCCGACGCCGACGGAGCAGCCGACTCGGCCGGGCCCGATGACGAGTCGGCCCCGGGCGGGGTGATCGACCTGGCCGCGCAACGCCGTCCGGCTCATCGTGGCGAGCCCGCGCCGACCACGCCGCTGGCCGATTCGTTGCTGTGGATCACCACCACGGCCACGCCACACCGGTTGGCGATGTGGCGCGAGATGGCCGCCGCCAGCGACCTGACCGTGGCCGTCCTGGCCGGCAATCTGGCCAACCGCCGACTCGTGCTGGACGGCGCCGCCGAGCCGTTCCACGTCGTCCACCTGCGCTCCCGGGCGAGCCTGACCACCCACGGGGTGCGCATCTACGAACCGACGCGGGCGCTGCGTTCGTTGATCCGGCGCCGTCCCGACGCGGTGGTCCTGGACGGCTGGGAGTCGCCGGCGTTCCACGCGGCAGCCCGCTGGGCGCGCAAGGAGGAGATCCCCGTGGTCGCCTCGTACCGGGTCAGTGGCTCGACGGGCACGGCCGGCAACGCCCAGCGGCGGCTGCTGCGACGGGCCGACGCCGTGTTGGCCGCAGGGAGCGGGTCGCTCGAGGCGGCGATCGAGCTCGGGGTTCCCCGCGAACGGATCGCTCTGGCCCCCGACCCGTTCGCCCGCAGCATCCCGACGGCCGACGGCGATCCGGCCACCGGCCACGGCGTGGTCGACGTGCGCGAGGGCCACCGGTTCGCCTTCGTCGGGCCGTTGATCCCACGGACGAATGCGGCCGGACTGGTACGTGCCTTCCACCTGGGGCGACGGCTCGGTGATGTGCTGACGATCGCCGGGGACGGGCCGATGTGGCAGTCCCTGGTGGTGCTGTGCGACGACCTCGGCCTGGGTGACAGCGTGGTCTTCGTGCCGGGCGAGGACGCCGAGCTGCGCACCCCCGTGCTGGCCGGGGCCCACACCGTGGTGGTCCCCAGCAGCGATGAGATCTGGACGCCGACGGTCAGCGAGGCCCTCGACCACGGCCGGCACCTGGTGGTGAGCACTGCCTGTGCCCTGGCCGGGTCCGTGACCGATCGATCGAGTGTGTTCGTCGCCGACCCCGACCCGGCCTCGCTGGCCCGGGCGATGATGGCCAGCCGGGAGCGCTGGAACCTGGTGCAGGGTGATCGCCGTCCGGTCACGCCGGTCTCGGTCACCATGCCGGAGGCGCCTCGACTCGCCCGCGCAGGTGCGCTGCCGCCGTCCTGATCGGCCGCCGAACGGCGTCGTCAGGGATCGTCAGGGAGTCGTCAGGGGGTCGACGGCTCAGGGGCCGCGGCCGCGGGGCTGGCCTCGGGGGACGGGCTGGGTGCCGGCGAACTGGGCGGGGGCGGCGCAGGGCTCGACGGGCTGGGCGGCGGCGGGCTGGTGGCCGTGGTGGGTGGCGGGCTCGTCGCCGTCCCGGTCGGGGTCGGCGACCGCGTCGCATGGGTGTGCCCCGGCTGGCTCGTCTGAGTGGCCGAGGTCTGCGTCTGGGTCGGCTGCGAGGTCTGGGTGGCCGACGTCTGTGTGGGCTCGGAGGCCTGGGTCGGCTGCGAGGAGTGGCCGGTGTCGGCGCCCTGCGCGGTCTGGCCCGTCGTGGTGGTCCCGGCGGTCGACGCGCCCGCGGCGCTGGTTGCCGGTGACGATGGCCGCGCGGTGCCCGGGCCCCCGTTCTCACTGAGGGACGGACTGGTCGAGGCGGACTGTGGCGCACCCGTGGTGGTGTCGTCGGGGGCGGTGTCGCCGGGCGAGGCGGCGACCGAGGGCGCGATACCCGGGTCGACGTAGCCATCGGACATCGTGTCGGGAGCCACGGCGGCAGCACCGAGTTGCAGGGTCTGCGCGGAGGTGGTCTCACCGCCGTCCAGCCAGGTGTTCACCGCGAGCTGCCAGCCCCCGATGAGTACCGCGGGAACGGTCACGGCTGCCGCAGCGCCGATCATGGTGCGGCGGATCCGGTTCTCCTGACGTTGGCGCATGCGCACGGTGGTGCGCGCTCCAGCTCCCACGTGCAGGCCCATTTCGCCCCCTCGGCAGGTGATGTCGTCGTGGACGCTACGCCACCCCTTCTGCACCATTCAACGCGACACAGCCCACATTGAGTGACTCTGTGTCATGAGTGCAGCTCGAGCAGTTGGCGTCGTCCGTCACGTACGGACATTTATCGAAAGCATGACGAAGAGCCATCGTGAAATCAGGCGAACGGCGGACTCCGCGGAATCAGCGCAGATCGCGGATCACCGAGGAAGGCACCGCCTGGCAGCCGGCCTTGCGACCGACGACCTGCAATCCGGCCTTGTCGCCGGCGGCGAATCCGTTGGGCGCCGTTGCCGTGAGCGTGGGGTAGAGCAGTTGCCGATGGTCCTTGACGTGATCGAGGCCGACGGTGTGGGCCAATTCGTGCAGGACGACGTTGCCCTGCGTGGCACCGCGCCCGAAACCGGGCTTCATCGCGAGCAACCCGGCCGCGTCCAGGACCACCCAGGCGCGGGCGATGGCGGCACCCCCGACCTTGCGTCCGGTGGACGTGGTGGTGGTCCACTGCCAGTAGCGGTAGCCGCCGTACCCCAGGACGCCCTTGCCGATCGCGAAATCGGTCGCGGCCGGGGTGGTCACGGCGATGATGAGCTCAGCGGACTGGCGGGCGATCGATGACGTCCGAGGCACGGCGGTGGTCGTGCCCTCATAGGAGTAGGTCAGGCCACTGGCGGCGGTGAGCCGGGTCACCGCGGCGCGAATCTGCGTGATCATGGCGGCCCGCTGCCGGCTCGGAACGGCGGACACGTTGATCCGGTAGGTGATCATCTGGCACGGGTTCCACCGCAGCACGACCCGGCGGCCGTCGGTCAGCTTGACCGCGGTGGTGGCATATGCCGCAGGGGTGACCGCGGCCGCGGCGGGGGCCAGCAGGCCCGAGGTCACACTCACGGCGATCGTGGCGAGAGCTGCCTGCACGCGACGTCCACGGCGACTGCGCCGCAGCGTCGGCCATCGTCGCCAGAAGGTCACCCGTTCACTCTAGGGCCACAGCACCTCGCTCCTGGATCGGACCTCCGGGGTGTCCGGCGCTGCTCGAGGACCATCCCTCGAGCCGAGTGCGGGATCGGCCGAACGGCCGATGACGCGCACCTGGATGCGCCCGGGGCGTCGCCGGGGTGCCCGACAAAGGGTGCGGGGCACGCCCTGAAGCGTGCCCCGCGTCTGCGCCGGCGATCCGACGTCCGGAGTGCTCCGGAACGCCTCTCCCCCAGTCCCCTACCACCGGCACAGCCCCCCGTTGGGGGAACTGCCAACGTCGGATTGCGTGGGCCGGGCACCGACGCGGGCAGCCCCGACGGTGATCGTCACCCTCCCTCCAGGGATCAGATCACCGCGCCTGCTCGGAGTTCATCGACGCCACTGGCCGTGCCTGCCTCAGATCTCCTGACCAGAGTCAATCAACGCGGCGGCGGCCGATGCAGCCGCCGGTGCCCCAAACGCGCCATCTGATCGTGCCGAGGTCGTCCTCGCTCCAACGCCACGGGTTTCGGACAGGACTTAAGTCATCGGCCATGACCGGGTCGGTGTGAACGCACCCTTCGAGGGGGTTTCGACGCTAAGCCACGTTTGCAGCGTTTTATGGCAGCAAAGGCCTGGTTTCAGGTCCATTAACCGGGAAGGTTAGACCATGACCCCACCCCATCGGGTCATCAGATCGTGGGATGTCGTCGCAACTCAAAGCATGACCCATACCCCCGGCTGTTTGCGGTCACTTCCGAGAGGGTGCGGTCATTTCCAGCCGAGCGCGGTCACTTCCAGCCGAGCGCGGTCA
Source organism: Kineosporiaceae bacterium (assembly GCA_016713225.1). NCBI lineage: Bacteria > Bacillati > Actinomycetota > Actinomycetes > Kineosporiales > Kineosporiaceae > Kineosporiaceae bacterium. The sequence continues at coordinate 55,317 of JADJPO010000003.1, read as the reverse complement.
CCCCCCCCCTTCCAGCCGAGCGCGGTCACTTCCGAGAAGGTGCGGTCACTATCGACCGATCTGCGGTCGCTTCCAGTGGTCGACAACGCTGTCAGGCCACCGGAAGTGACCGCACTCCGGACCGGGGCCGCGACGGGACGGAGATCGGGAAGGGGATCAGGAAGGGGATCAGGAAGGGGATCAGGAAGGGGATCAGAACTGGAATCAGAACAGGGATCGGAACAGGGATCAGGAGTGAGATCAAGACTGAGACCGCGACCCGGACCAGGACCCACCTGACCGAGCCCAGGAGGGCGGGTCCCCGATCACCCAGTGGTCGCGCGATCGGTCACGCATCATGCCGGCCGCATGCGCAGCGTGCAGTCGAGCCACCGCCGTCGGACGCCGGGGACCGATGTCGACCCCGGTGAACTGCAGCACGATCAACCCGCCGCCCTGCATGTCCTCCCGTCGCTGATGGTCCTTCGAACGCCGCGCGGCCGTGGCGTGATGCCCGCCGTCGTATTCACCGATCAGTGCTGCGCCCTCATCCATCAGATCCGCTCGACCCAGCAGACGGCCGTCTCGGGAGTAGACCCAGGGATTCACCAGTGGCGGCGGCAATCGGGCCTCCACCACCCAGATCAGGCGCAGCCGCGATTCGGGCAGCGATTCCACCCCGGCCCGCGCGAACGCCAAGACCCGCCGGGCTTGCGCCACGCCCCGGCGCCTCGGATGGCGCCCGAGCCACTCACCCATCTCGGCCGCCAAGCCCCCTGCGGCCTCGCCGTCGCGCATCATCGCGTCGACCCGCACCACGGCCTCGACGAAGGACGTGGTCAGCCGTGCCAGGTCGACGGCCGTGCGCAGCCGCGACGTGACCTGCACGCCGTCGATCACGACGATGTCGTCGTCCGACAGGTCGCTGCGCACCAGCTCGATTCCCTGCGTCCGCCGGCAGCGCGAGGCCCGGGGCCGGCAGAGCATCACCGGCAGCTCCCGACGATCCGGTCCCAGACCGTCCAGATCGAGGACGCCGTGCGCGTGGGCAGCGGCCCATCCCCCGATGGCGCCGTGCTCACCGGTCAGCGGCGCCGCCTGCCGAATCCGGTCCCAGGGACCCCGAGGGATCACCCCATCGGGGGTGTGCACCCACAGCCCTCGATTGGTGCGTCGCCAGGCACTGCCGCGCAGGTCATGCGTCGACACCCCGCCGCGCACCAGGTCCGCGCGGGCGTGAGCGCCACCGTCCAGTAGACCGCTCAGCGGCTGGTGCAGTTCGGTCGTCATGCCGGCCAGACTGCGATGACGCTGGGCACCGGGGCGACCTGGCCACCGCCGGTTGTGGACGGTGTGACGCCCGCTCTCGACTGGGGACGCAACGAGCCGGACGTCGCGAGCCCCAGCCCCGCGAGCCCAAGCCCCGCGAGCCTCAGCCCGCAAACTCAGCGCCGCGCACCCCGCCGGGCGACATCGGCCAGCAGGTCGGCCCGTCGACGAGCGGCGGCCGTGGAGTACTCGTCCATCCAGGCGGCGGTGTCCGCGGCGAGGGCTCCCCCGCCCTCGGCGCGCAGGCCCGTGACGATGCCGGCGACGTCCGCGGGGGTCTTGTTCTGACTCATCTTCGCCTTGGCCACGATCCGGGTGATCCGCAGCTCGAGCCCGACGATGGCGCGCAGCTGGCGGGCGAGGTGGTCGGCGGGTACGTCGTCCACCCGGTACCCACCGGCCCCGCCGTCCGCACCCGGCGACTCGTGGACGGCCGTCAGCCGGCGCACGACATCCTCGGTCCACGCGGGGTCGTCGTGGGCGATCAAGGTGCCGTAGACGTGGGCGGTCAGGTAGTTCCACGTCGGCACGACCTGGCCGGTCTCGGCGAAGGACGGCATCCAGCGGGGCGAGATGTAGTGGTCGGCGCCGCGCACGATCACCAGGGCCTCACCGATCACCGGCTCGCTGCACTGAGGATTGTTGCGGGCGACATGGGTCAGCAGCGCGCCGTGCTCGCCGGCGCCCGGATCGAAGACGAAGGGCAGCAAGGTGGCGACCACACCATGGTCGTGGGCGGTGACCAGGTCGGCCGCCCCGAGGCGGGTGAGCAGGGCGTGCACCTGATCGGCGGGCAGGGCGAAGTGGTCGGCGACGTACATGCCGCCATTGTGTCCCGGGGCTCTGGTCGGCCGTTCCATTTGACAGGATCTCTTTTCGATATCAGGCTCCTGCCATGCGAGACCTACAGGTCATCGACGAGCCGGCGGCGGCGATCGCCGTGCTCGACCCGGTACGCGCCCGCATCCTGGCCCTGCTCGGCGAACCCGGCTCGGCCACCACGGTGGCGCACACGCTCGGTCTGCCTCGGCAACGGGTCAACTACCACTTGCGCCAACTCGAGTCCCACGGCCTGCTGCGCCTGGTCGAGGAGCGGCCCCGGCGAGGGCTGACCGAACGCGTGGTGGTGGCCTCGGCGTCCGGCTATGTCGTCTCGCCCGCCGCCGTCGGCCGGACCGCCACGGACCCCGAGCGTCTCGACCGGCTCTCGGCGCGCTACCTGATCGCCCTGGCGGCCCGCCTGGTCCGTGAGGTGGCCGACCTGTCCCGGCGGGCCGAGCAGGCCCGAAAGTCGTTGCCCACACTGGCGATCGACACCGAGATCAGATTCGCCTCACCCGCCGACCAGGCAGCGTTCACGCGTGACCTGGCCCAGGCCGTGACCACGCTGGTCGCCCGATATCACGACGAGACCACGGACGACGGGCGCTGGCATCGCGTGATCGTCGCCGCCCATCCCCGACCAGTGCCCGAACCCGAACCGGACCCGAACCGAAGCCGAGCCCCCGAGAAGGACTGATCCCATGAGCGAGCAGCACGAGCCGAGCAGCCCGGCCGACCCGACCAGCCAGACCCGGTCCATCGAACTCGAGGTCGAGGTCGTCGGCACCCCCGAGCAGGTGTGGCAGGCCATCGCCACCGGCCCGGGCATCAGTTCCTGGTATGTGCCCCACACGGTCGAGGAGCGCGAGGGCGGCGCCGCCACGGCGTCCTTCGGCCCCGGTCCCGAGATGCAGATCTCCGGACGCGTCGCGGCGTGGGATCCGCCGCACCGGATCATGTTCGACAAGGGCGACGGGGCCGGTGGTCTCGCCTTCGAGTGGCTGGTCGAGGCCCGCGACGGTGGCAGCTGCGTCGTCCGGTTGGTCAACTCCGGTTTCGGCACCGGCCAGCCGTGGGACGACCAGTACGACCAGATGACCGAGGGTTGGCGGGTCTTCCTGCGCAATCTGCAGCTGCACCTCGAGCACTTCGCCGGCCGGCAGGCCACGGCCGCGCTCCCGATGGCCGTCTGGCCGGGCGATCGTTTCTCGGTCTGGCCACAGCTGCTCCGCGAGCTGAACCTGCCGGCCGAACCCGTTGTGGGACAACACATCACCATCGCCACGGACGATGTACCGAGGCTGGCCGGCACGGTGGTCGAGGCCGCCCCCGGCAAGCTGGTGCTGCTGCTCGACGCACCCGCCCCCGGGACGGGTTTCCTGCTCGCCGAGACCTTCGGCCAGGCCAGCGGGGTGTCGATCTGGAGCTACCTCTACGGCCCGGACGGCGCCGCCGCCGCCGAGCGGGACGAGCCGGCGTGGCGGGCCTGGCTGGACGCGAGAGCCGTACCGGCCCAGGGCTGATCACGACGCCACCGACATCACGAGCGACCGGCCGGCCGGGCCGCCAACCGTCCCGGTCCGGCCGGCGTCCTGAGGACTAGCGTCGAAGAGTCCGAGGGGCGAGAGCATGGGTGGCCACAGGAACCGGTGCACCGCGTCGCTCCTGGCGCATGCGGTGGCGGGAGTCTCGGCGGGTGTACTGGTGGGTGCCCTGGCCCTGACCGCCTGCGCCGCGACACCGGCCCGCACCACCCCACGATCGCCCGCCTCATCGCCCGCCGCCACACCCACCCCCACCCTCACGCCCACCCCCGACACCACCCTCGACACCACTCCCACCCCACGGACCGGCCCGACGATCCGGGTACTGCTGGCCGGCGACGTCATGCTCGGCCGCGGCGTCGCCCGGAGCACTGCCGGGCAGCCGTCCTCGGCCCTGGCCGGCGTCCGCGACCAGGTGCGCGCCGCGGACATCGCCGCGGCCAACCTCGAATCCCCGCTGACCATCCGGCCGCACCGGCCCACCGCCGGTCCCTACGCCCTCGAGGCGTCGCCGGCGGCGGCCGGGCTGCTCGCCGAGGCCGGATTCGACGTCCTCGGGGTGGCCAACAACCACGCGGGTGACGCCGGGCCCGCCACCGTGACCGACACCCTGGCCGCCCTCGACCGCGCCGGGCTGGGCCAGAGCGGCGGCGGCACGGATGCCACCGACGCCTTCACGGCGCGCCTGATCACCACCCGCGGCCTCACCGTCGCCTTCCTCTCGGTCGACGCCACGGGTGCCGGTCCCCGGGCAGGCACCAGCACCCCGGGCATCGCCTGGTGGGACGAGGCCCGGCTGCGCAACGCCGTCCAGCAGGCCCGAGCTCGGGCCGACCTGGTCGTGGTCGGGCTGCACGGCGGCACCGAATACCTCACCGCGACCGATCGCGCGCAGTCCCGCCACGCCACCCTGCTCGCGAGCTGGGGGGTCGACGTGATCTGGGGCCACCACCCCCACGTCGTGCAGCCGGTGACCACCATCGACCCGGACGGCGACGGGCGGGTGAGCGTGGTGGCCACCAGCCTGGGCAACCTGCTGTTCGACCAACACGACCCCGCCGCCCGGCGCGGCGCCCTGCTCGAGGTGCTGGCCGGCCCCGAGGGGGTGCGCGCGGTGCGGCTCGCCGACACGACGATGGCGCAGGGCCGTGCCGCCTTCACCGGGTGGCGAGCCCCGACCCGGCCGGCCGATGCGGCCTACCTCGACGGCACCTGGTGGCAGCTCGTGAGCGCCGCGCCGCCCCCGGCTCAGCCGCTCGACGCCACCCGCCGGACCGCGCTGGAGGCCAGACTGCACCCGGGTGAGCTGATCGCCGCGACGCTCGGCGACGTCGATCGGGACGGCGCACCGGACGTCGCGGCGGTGTTCCGCCGCCCCTACCGCGTCACCGAGGTCAACACTGCCCTGGACGCCGCGCGGCTGGTCGATGCCCGCGGCTGGAGCCTGCACGTCGGTCTCTACCGAGCCGACGACCTGTCAGCACGCTGGGTCGCGGGCACGGTGCTGCGCCCGGTCACCGCGGTGGCGGCCTGCGACGGCTGGCTGGCCCTGGCCACGAGCACACCGGCCGCGGTGGCCGCATGGCGGTGGGGCGGCTTCGGTTTCGTCAGCTCCGAGGATCTACCCGGTGCCGGCCGACCGGCCTGCGCCGACATCGACGGCGACGGCGTCCGTGACCCGCTCGCCGTGGACAGGAGTGCGTCATGACCACTCACCGGACCACTCATCCGACCAGTCACCCGACCAGTCACCACACCCGTAACTGGACCACACACCGGATCCGTCATCGCCTGATCGCCTGGTCGGTGGCCGCCACCGTGGTGGCGGCCGGGTGCTCCGCCACCGGTGACTCCCCCGCCGCCTCGCCGTCCGGCACGCCCACCGGCAGCGTGAGCCTCGCACCGTCCCCGGCCTCGTCGCCGTCGACCACGATCGTGGCGCTCCCCGCCGCGTTGGTGCAGTTCGGCGCCTACACCGCGGTGCCCATGGGCGACCCCGACTCCCCCGCCTACGAGGGGCCGGCCCGGCCGACCTCACTGACCGGGGTCCAGGTCGCTCCCAGTGTGCGAGAGGCGTTGGCGGCCAACGGTGTCGGCACCACCCTGACCCGGCAGGGCTTCGTCGTGGTGCCCGCCGACCTGCGGCAACTGCACTTCGCCTACACCGAGAGCGCCTATGGCGGCTGGCCGGTGTACGTGACCACTGATGCGGCGTATCACGTCTGGCACCTGACCTTCGACAAGATCCTGCGCGACATCGAGACCTCGGCCCTGTCACCGAGGCTGCGCACCCTGGTGAGCCAGAGCCTCACCGCGGCGCACACCCAGACCGGGCAGCTGTCGGGGACGGCGCTGGCCGATGCGGCGGCCCGCGCCGAGCAGCTCTACCAGGTGGCCGCTGCCGAACTCGGGCTGCCGGTCACCCTGGGACCGTTGGCCCGGCAGGAGAAGGCGCTGGTCGACGCGCACGCCGGCCCGGCGACGTCCCCCCTGCTCGGGACGCGGATCGACTACTCGCTGATGACCCCCCGTGGGCACTACACCCGCTCGGCGACGCTGAGCCGCTACTTCGTCGCGATGTCGGTGTTGGGTCAGTCGGCGTTCTGTCTGCCGGGCACCCAGGGCTGTTCGTCGAGCGATCCGGTCCGCCCGGTGCGGGTCGGGCTGCTGGCCACCCGGGCGATGCTCGGGTCGAGCAGTCTCACGGCGCAGTGGCGTTCGATCTACGAGACCACCGCCTTCCTGGTCGGGCTCGCCGACGACTACACCCCGGCCGAGATGCTCGCCGCCGCGACCTCCGTTGCGCCCCAGTGGATGTCGAATCCCGGGCCATTGGCGGACGACGCGATCGTGCGTCGGGTGATCGCGTCGCTGACCACGACCCGGGCCGTGCGCATCGACCCGGAGAAGGCCTCCCTGCGCCTCATGGGCACCCGCTTCACCCTCGACTCGTACGTGATGGACCAGCTCATCGCGCCCTCGGTCGGCACGAACTCCGCAGGTCAACAGCGCCTGCTGCCGTCCGCACTGGACGTGGCCGCGGCGCTCGGTTCGACCACCGCCCGCACGGTGCTGACCACGTCCGGAGCGATGGACCACCAGGGCTACCGCGAGCAGCTCGCGGCGCTGACGAGCCTGGTGCAGAACCGCCCGGCGGCCGAGTGGGGCGGCACGGTGTACGACGCCTGGTTGGCTGCGCTGCAGCCGGTGTGGGCCGACCACGGCCGGGCCTTCCCCGACCTGATGCGCACTCCGGCCTGGGCGGCCAAGGATCTGCAGAGCGGTCTCGGCTCCTACGCCCAGTTGAAGCACGACACGATCCTCTACACCAAGCAGGCCGTGGCCGAGGGCGGCGGTGACGAGCCGGCGACGACGCCCCGCAACTGGGTCGAACCCGAGCCGGTCGCCTTCGCGCGGCTGGCCGCCGCGGTCGCGTTGCTGCGCAGCGGTGCGTCCGCGCGCCACCTGCTCACCGCCTCGCAGGTCACGCTGCTGACCGACGTGGGCGACGTGTTCGACCTGTTCGCGCGCACGGCCGCGGGCGAATTGGCGGGACAGAAGGTCTCGGCCGCCGACAATCAGGCGTTGCGGTTCATCGGTGAACGGCTCGAGGCGCTGTGGTTCCGCACCTCCGACGGCTCGAGCTCGGGTGAACCCGAGGCGGACACCGATTCCGCGGTCATCGCCGACATCGCCTCCGGCCCCGCCTCCGTCCTCGAGGTGGGCACCGGCCGGTTCGACCGGATCTACGTTCTGGTGCCGGACGACGCGGGCCGGTTCCAGGTGGCGGTCGGTGGGACGTACGCCTACTACGAGTTCGCCGTGGCCGCCGGTGAGCGGCTGACCGACACCACGTGGCGGGCGAAGCTGGACGGCGGCACGGCCCCGGCGCGCCCGTCGTGGCAGTCGGTGATGATGGCTCACTGACCTCCCGAATAGATACCCCCACGGGTATGCTGACGAGATGTCGAACACCCCGAGCACGATCGAACCACCGTCGGCGGGCCCGATCCAGATCCTCGAGCCCACCCCTGCGGTGCAGCTCGGCCTGCCGGCCATGCCCCCGGCCTGGCGCACTGCCCTGGACCGTCGGCGTGCCGTCGTCGCGGCGATCCTGACGCCGGTGACGGTGATGCTGTTCCTCGACGCACCCTCGGCCGGTTCGGTCGATCAGCCCTGGGAGTGGGGCTCACTCGGCCTGCTCGGCGTCCTGGCCGCCCTGATCTGGGCGACCTTCGTGCCCCGCCAGGACGGCGCCCGCACCGTGGCCGCGACCCCGTGCGGGGCGATGGCCGCCGTCTACCCCGTGCTGGCTCTGATGAGCCTGGGCGGGCAGCCGATGACACCGTTGATGACCGGCTTCTCGGTGTTGATGCTGAGCTATGGCCTCAGCCAGCGCGTGCTGGGCACCGGGGCCTGCCGCGCCTGACCCGGCCGCGACGAGCCCCAGGGGTCAGGGCCTCAGGCGGCCAGGGCGGCGTAGCGTCCCTCGGCCGACAGCAGACTCTCGTGGGTGCCGGTTTCGACCACTCGGCCGTGGTCGAGCACGATGATCTGATCGGCGTCGCGCACGGTCGAGAGGCGGTGCGCGATCGAGATGGTGGTGCGCCCCCGGGCCAGGGCATCGAAGGCCTGCTGGACGGCGCGCTCGGTGCGGGTGTCCAGGGCGCTGGTGGCCTCGTCGAGGATCAGCACCCGCGGGTCGCGCAGCAAGGTGCGGGCGATCGCGATGCGCTGCTTCTCACCGCCGGAGAACCGATGCCCGCGTGAGCCGACCACGGTGTCGTAGCCCTCGGGCAGCGCGACGATCAGGTCGTGGATCTGTGCCGCGCGGGCGGCGTCCTCGATCTGGGCGTCGGTGGCGTCGGGCTTGGCGTAGCGCAGGTTGTCGCGCACGCTCGCGTGCAGCAGGTAGGTCTCTTGACTCACGACACCGACGACATCGGCGAGATCGGCCAGCCGTAGGTCGCGCAGGTCGATGCCGTCCAGGGTGATCCGGCCCGCGGTGGGGTCGTACAGCCGCGCGGTCAGGGCACCCAGGGTGCTCTTGCCCGAGCCGGTGGCACCGACCACGGCCAGGGTGCCGCCCGCCGGGACGTCGAGCGTGACGCCGTCCAGCGCGGGGGTCTGACTGCCGGGGTAGGTGAACGTGACGTTCTCGAACCGCACCTGCCCGCGCACGCGGGCCGGGTCGAGGTCGACCGGATGAGCGGGATCGTCGACCTCGACGGTGAGGTCGAGGTACTCGAAGATGCGGGCGAACAGGGCGAGCGAGGCGATGATCGAGACGCCGACGTTGAGCAGGCCCATCAGCGGGCGGAACAGCCCGTTCTGCAACGAGGTGAACGCGATCAGGGTGCCGATCGTCATGGTGCCGGCGGTCATCGGCAGCCCGGCGCCGAGGTAGATCACGGCGGGGATCGCGGCGAACATCACGCTCATCGAGGCCATCCGCCAGCGACCGGCCAACTGCGAGCGCAGCTCGAGGTCGACCAGGCGGGCCGAGGAGTCGGTGAACCGTTGCACCAGAGCCGGCCCGGCGCCCATGGCCTTGCTGAGCTGGACCCCGCTGATCGACAGGCTCTCGTCGATGGTGACGTTGAGGTCGGCCAGTTCACGCTGCTGTTGCGCGGTGATGGCCCGGCGCATGCGGGCGACCCGGCGGGTCAGGTAGATCGAGGGCGGCAGCACCACGAGCGAGATCAGCGCCAGCCGCCACGACAGCGCGACCATGGCGATCACGGTGGCCACGGCCGTGGTCAGGTTCGCGGCGATGGACGTCGCGGTGGAGGTCACCACGTTCTGCATGCCGCCGATGTCGTTGGTGATCCGCGACTGCACCTCGCCGGTGCGGGTGCGGGTGAAGAAGGTCAGCGATTGACGCTGCAGGTGGGCGAAGACCGAGGTGCGCAGGCCGTGCATCACCTGTTGACCGATGCGGGTGCTGATCCAGGTCTGGACGACGCCCAGGGCGGAGGTGAGCGCGGCGACGCCCACCATGGCCACGGTGAGCCAGATCAGCAGGGGCAGGTTCTGGTCGGGCAGCGCGGTGTCGATCACCGCGCGCAGCAGGAAGGGTGAGGCCAATCCGACGACCGAGGCCGCAACGATGATCGCTGTGACCACCGCGAGCTGCCAGCGGTGTGCGGTGAAGAGCCGGCCGATGCGGCGCAACGAGACCTCGCGGGCCTGCGTCTTCTCGGCGGGGGTGACGGTGACGGAGCTCCCCCGACCTCGGGGACGGTTCTGTGGGTGGTCATCCATGGATGATCCTCTCGACGGTGGCTGAGGGCCGCGTGGTGATACTGAGGTTGCCTCACTATGAGGCTGCAACAGGATCGACCGTCGCCGTATTCCTGCGCCCCGAGCGATCAGCTCGTCACGCCGAGTACCAGCCGGCCGGACGCCCCGGGGCCACAACCGTGAACCCACGCTCGGCCGCCGCCTGTGCTTGCCGGCGGTCGTAGGTCAGAAAGTCGCTCTCGCCCAACTCCATGGCCGCCACGAGATGGATGGCGTCGGCGGTTCGTAGGAAGGTGCCCGGCGGCGACGGCAACCTCCCCGCACGCCAGAGCCCCGCCTCGTCCACCGCCAACAGGTCCAGCTGACGCAGCAACAGGCCGGCAGCGGCCGCATCTGCTCCGGCGCGAGCCACGGTGCGGGTCAACTCGGCGATCGTCAGTTCACTCGACGTCGTCCGGTCGGGCGCCGACGCCAGATACTCGGCCACCGCCGATGTCTCCGCCTCGGCAATCAGCAGTTTGACCAGGGCGGAGGTGTCGGCGTAGGTCACCGCCCGCGGTCCTCGGCGAGCAGTTCCTCACTGGACATGGCAGCGGGCACGGGTGCCGGCAGCTTGCCCAGGTCCAGCCCCGTTCCGACCTTCAGCCGGCCCGATGCCGCCAGCCGCGACTGGACATCCGCTCCGGCCGGCACCAGGACCGCCGCCGGAACGCCGTTGTTGGTGACCAGCACCGATTCCCCTTCGGCGACCCGCCGCAGCAGTTCGCCCGAGTTGTTGCGCATCTCGCGCTGACTGACAACCTCCATGCAGTGAGCGTAGCACGCCGTAGCACGACCGGTGTTAGGGTGTTCGCGTGCCCGACACCTCGCAGCCTCCGAGCCCGCCGGAGCAGAATCTGGCGGAGTCGTTCTGGATGGTCGCCCGGCGACTGCGCCACCTGTCCCGCGATGCCGTCGCCCCGTGGGACATCACCCCCTCGCACGCCCGTGCACTGGCGGTGCTGGCCCGCCATGGCGAGCTACGCTCCGGCGAACTGGCCGACCACCTGCACGTGGTTGCCCGATCGGTCACCGACCTGGTCGACGATCTGGTCGATCGCGGGCTCGTCGAACGCCGGTCCGACCCGCACGACCGCCGCGCCGTCCTGGTGCGCCTGACCGACGAGGGCACCCGGGTCGCCGAGGCCATCGCCCAGGCGCGCGCCGTCCAGGCCGAGACCTTCTTCGCCGTCCTGTCGGCCACCGATCGCGCTCACCTGACCCGCATCCTGGGGCGGCTGCGCGACTGACGGCTACCGTGAGGCTCGTGTCCGAGAAGCCGCCGTCCGCGAAGGAACCGGCCGTGCACGACCCGGCCGAGTCGGCGAGCCGTCGAGGGCCGACCTGGGACGGCGTCCTGAGCCCGAACGAGTACAAGCCCGCCGTCGTCCGCGCGCGGGACGCCCTCGCGGACGCCGCGCGCACCGCTCGCTGGGATCAGGTCCTGGGCCTGTTGCGCGATTCTGCCGGCGTGCTCCAGCCGGACCACTGGCGGGTCGCCGGGCGGTCCTGGTTCACGCCCCTGCACCAAGCGGCCTGGCACGGTGCACCGGCGAGCGTCGTCGACGAGCTGATCGCCCTGGGTGCCTCCCGCACACTGCACACCGCCGACGGACGCACCGCACGCGACATCGCCGCGGCGGCCGGGCACGAGGCGCTGCTGCCGCTGCTGGAACCTGCCCGACGCAACCCCGCCGACGAGGACGTACTCGCCGTCCTCGATCGGCACCTGAACGACCTCGTCGAGCAGCGGATCCGTCCGCAGCTGACGACCGAGCTCCGACCGTTCCCGACCGGGATGCTGACCGAACACGAGTCGGGCACCCGTGCGTGGTTCCCCGTGCCCGGCATGTACGGCGGCTTCTCGATCGCCCTGATGAGGAACTACCTGGACGTCGAGAGCTGGAGCCGCGTCGTCGGCGGATCGGGGCAGGCCCACGTCATCACCGTCGCGGGCACCGTTCTGGTCGACGAGGGATTCGTCTGACCCCTCACCCCTGGCCGGCGAAGAAGGCGGCGATGTCACCAGCGAGCAGGTCCGGCTCCTCGGCAGCCGCGAAATGGCCGCCGCGGGGGAATTCCGTCCACCGCTCGATGCGGTACAGCCGTTCGTACCACGAGCGGGGCGGTTTTCCCTCGGGCACGAATTCGTGGGCGAACACCGCCATCGCGGTCGGCACCTGCACGACATCGGCCGGCCCGAGTGGCGCGGTGTGCCACCGGTTGTCGACGTAATCCCGCATCGAGGTCGTGATCGAACCCGAAGCCCACCAGAGGGTCAGCATCGTCAGCAGGGCATCGCGGCCGAACCGGGCGTCGAGGTCGCCGGCGCTGTCCGACCAGGAACGCCATTTGTCCACCACCCAGGCGGCCAGCCCGGCGGGCGAATCGTTCAGCGCGTACCCCAGGGTCTGCGGTCGCGTGGACTGGACGGCGCTGTAGCCGCGTTCGGTCTCATCCCACCGGGCGACGTGGTCGACATACGCCTGCTCCTCGGGCGACAGCGGTGGCGAACCCGGACCGGTGTACGGCCACATCTCGAACGTACTCAGATGGATGCCGACCATCCGATCAGGGTGCGCCAACGCCATGTGGGTGGCCACGCCGGCGCCGAAGTCCCCGCCGTGCGCGCCGTAGCGCTCGTATCCGAGCCCCTGCATCAGTCCGTGCCACAACCGGGCCACGTACGCCCGGTCGACACCGACCTGCGCCGGGCGCTGCGAGAAGGCATACCCCGGCAGCGACGGGACGACGAGGTCGAACCGGTCACCGAGGCGGTCGATCAGCCCGAGCAGCTCCACGAAGGTGCTCGGCCAGCCGTGAGTGAGCACCAGCGGCGGCCCATCGCCGGATCCGCGATGGTGCACGAAGTGCAGACGGACGCCGTCCACCTCGGCCATCCGGTGCTCGAAGCGGTTGAGCCGGCGCTCGTGCTCCCGCCAGTCATAGCCGTCGGCCCAGTAGGCCAGCAGATCCCGCAGGTAGTCCAGGTCGACGCCCTGGCTCCACGGCTGCCCCGGTGCCGGGTCCGGCCAGCGGGTGCGTCGGATGCGGTCTCGGAGATCGTCCAGAACCTCATCGGGTACCGCCACGGCGAACGGCCGGATGTGCATCGTCCGACCGTACTCAACACTACTCAACACTATTCAAAGGTCATCGCACGCGGTCCTGCGCCAGGCACACCAGCGCCGTTCCGAGCATGACCGCACCGCCCGCGCCGCCGGCCACCGCCGTCCCCACCATCGCGCCGGTGGCCTCGCCCACCATGGCGACCAGCGCCACCACGATCAGGACGGTGCCGCACAGGGCCAGTGGTCGTACCCGGAACAGCCGCGCGAGCGGGAGGAAGTGAACGGCCACGACCAGCAGGATCCACGGGGCGAGCTGCCCCGGCCGGTTCACCCGGGACAGCACGAACGCCCCGACCAGGATCAGCACCACCTCGGTGCCGACCACCAGGCCGTAACGGCGCCGGGTTGCGGCGTCCGCCATCACCGAACCCGACGCTCGGGTGCGGCGCACGCGGACGACGGCCGCCAGCGCCACAGCCACCGAGACGACCGCGGCGACCCCGGCCGCCAGCGGCCATCGCCCGCCCACATCGGCGCTCGACCAGCTGAACCACGCCGCCGCAGCACCGGCCAGCACCAGGGCGGTCGCCGCGACGTCCCGGGGGTAGGCAGCACGGGCCGCCCGCTGCACCGGTGCAGCCGTCATCCGGTCCGGTGTTCCCACGAGTCCTCCCCGATCGGCTCTCGCTCGTCGAGGACCACTCTGCGACATCACCCTCGGGCTGCAAGGTGAGCGGCGCGTACCGGAGCCGAGCAGCCCGATCACCTTCGGCGTCAACGAATCATGCACCGGGTGACATCGGCTGTTTCCCTGATTTCGTCATTGACCCCGCCCGACCCACGGTGGCGAGGTTAATGTTCGGTGGGGCGGTCGGGGATGCAGACCACAGGGGGCGATGCATGGACTTCTCCCAACGGCGACGCGTCGACGTCGGTTTGTCATCTGCGACGCCCTCGGTGCGCACATTCGGTGGGACCGGGACGACATCCCTACGGAATCTGCGTCCGAGTCGGCAGGCGGGGCTTCTGGAAGCGATTCACCGACTCGACGCGGGACTCGATCCGGCGACGCGCGACGAACTCGTTCGGTGGATCCGAAACCAGTACACCGTCGAGTACGGAGACATTCCGCTGGGCCTGGTGTCGAAGTGTTACCTCGGACCGCCCTATGTGGATCACCGCATGGATCTGCTGCACAACATCCTCGACCACTTCTCGCCCACGCAGGCCATGCCCGAGCCGTTCGATGGTGCTCGAATGCTGGTCAGATCAGGGACATACGCGTTTATCGAGGTCTACGGCAGCGGACTGCTGGTACCCATCATGGACGACGGCACTCCGGTCGTCACGACACCTCCCTGACCGGAATTGCCCGATCGTGCCCATCACGGATCCATCAAACCCACGGAGAACACCTTGGCTGAACTCGACGTCAGTTCGCTGAACCGCGTACTCGGGCGAATCCAGAACCAGATCTCCGACCTCAGCAGCGAGATCACCGTTGTCGGTGGCCACGTGATGCACGTGGGCCAAGAGACGGCCTTGACACGCTCTGAGCTGGGACAACTTCGTCTCGACTTCGAGCAATTCGTGGCGCAGGCCGAACGCATCGCGAACATCCAGCGAGCAGAGACCAAGATCGTGGGCCTGCACGACGAGGTGGAGCACAAGTTCGGCCACCACAAGATCGTCCGGCGCAGTGCCATCGGGGTTCTCCAGCAATTCGACACCGGTCTGGTCAGCGAGGACACCGTGCGCGACATCGGTGAACAGCTCATGATCCAGACTCCGCGCTACTGGCTCGCCCCGGTCCTGGTCGCGCTCGCGGCGTGGGCAGCAGACAACCAGGACCTGTGCAACCGAGCGGTCGAGGAGGCCTTTCGGCGCTCGCCGGACAAGGCGTCGTTGTTCTTTGCGCTCGTCCTGCGCCGGCAGGGCCGTCAGGAGGCGGCGGTGCGCTGGCTGCGCCACTACCTCCGGGGCCTCGATCCGACCTCGCTCGGTCGCGACTTCGCCGTCATCCTGGAGTCGATCTCGCAGGGCGCATTCGGTCCGGCGGGCCGCGAGTTGGTCGCCGAGACCCTGGAGGGATGGCGAGCTGCCCTCGCCCACGACGCCGAGGTCAACGACGCCCAGGTCAAGCGCTGGATCGCCGAGTGCGAGGAGCGCACCCCCGTCGTCGAGACGTCGGCCTATCCCCGGCTGGCCAAGATCTCGCCGCAATGGCCGGTGCTGCGCACCGCGCTGAGCGGTGCCCAGGCGCAGCGGGCGCTGCTCGACAAGTACGGCGCCATGGCCTCCGAGGAGATTCCCGTCAACGTTCGGCTCGAGGATGCTGTCGACGACATCCTCGACCGGCTGGTGCAGGAGTACGACACCGACGAGCTGCCGCTGCGCCGCGAGCTCGCCTTCAATCGAGCAGTCATCGATCACGGTGGTGACCTGACCCGGGCCAAGGTGACGGCCGATGCCGAATCCGCAGGCTTGGAGGAGACCCTCGACTACCTCACCATCCAGTCGACGTCGGCACTGCGGCCCGAGCACATCGGGGTGTCGCGGGCCACCCAGCGCATGGCGGTGGGCGCCTGCCAGGAGTGGTTCACCGAAGCTCACAACAGATTCACCTTCGGGTACCGCTCCGCGCTGCCCAGCGATGTCGAGGCACACCTCGACTACCAGCACACCATCGCGTCGAAGGTCTTCAACCTGCCGTTGTGGAAGGGGTCCTTCACGACGCAGATGGACCAGCTCGAACAGGATCTCGGTGCCCACTGGGACCTGCACGCCAAGCCCTACATCGACAGCTTCGCCTTCAACTGGCAACGGGCGGCGATCCTGCCGGCGGCCGTTGCCGGCCTGTTGTTCGTCCTGTTGGTCGGGGCGAGCCCCGGTGCCGCCCTCATCGTCGCGGCGATCGTGGGAGGGGTGTGGGGGTTCATCATCTACCGCCGCCACACCAAGGCCCTCGAGGCTCAGCGGCAGGCCACGAACACCATCATGCAAGCCAAGCAACAATCGGTCGCCGAGCTGCGGGGGGCCGGCGCCGAACTCACCGATTGGTCCTCGCGGTATACCCAGGCCGATTCCTGCGAACCACAGACGCGCCAACTGATCGCCTCGCTCGCGACGTTCGCGCACGGACGGTCCGACTTCGACGGCCGCGTCGTGGCCTGAGCCGCGAACCAGACGAAGGATGCGACGAATGACCATGACCCCCGATACGAACTCCACACCTCCGGCCGGCCCTGAAGCCGCCGCTCCGGCCGCCCCACCGGTCGGCCCCACCACCAGCCCTGCCGCCAGCCCTGCCGTCGAGGCGATCCCTGGGCTCGGCAGACCACCGTGAAGGCCGAACGAGCCACGGCCCGGGTGCGCCAGATGGTGGACAAGTTGCCGAGCTGGGAGCCGTTGCCCCCCGGCGAGTTGGTCGTCCGGCGCCCCGGCACCAGCCGCTGACCCGGTGTGGGGCAACGGTGGGATCTACGGCACCTGGGTGGACCACCTCGAACGGTTCGCGGCCGGCGAGGACGTCGATTCCTCGTCGCTGCCCGCACTGAAGGCGGAGGATCTTCCCCCCGATGGCTGGGAGCGTCTGGGGCGGCGCCTCGGCGAGGCGGTGGGGGCTCGCCTCCGCCTCTGGGGCCAGGGCCTCGACCGAGGTATCTCCGAGGCCCGCGATGAGTTCGAGGTGGGGCGGGCTCTCACCTCCGCCCGCATCGGCCTGCGCACGATCAGGACCCTGGCGACACACCCAGGGCTGCCGACCGAGCTGGGCCACCAGCTGGTGGACTCGGTGGACCGCGAGATTCGTGCGGCGCAGACCCTGCTCGAACAGCAGGTCGACGATGCGCGCCGGGCCGGCGTCGATCCCCGGAGGGCCGAGGCCAGGCTCGCGACCCTGCGCACCAATGCCCTCACCGCCGTCCTCCTGCAGGACCCGTCGGCCACCTCGGCTCCCCCAGCGGCCACCGACGCCTCACCCGTCATCCCCTGGGCCACCGACCCGGGAGCGACATCGCGACGACGACTCACCTTCGACCGAGACTGACCGTTCGTGTCGAACGGCTGCTGCTGCACCGGAAGGACCTCACGTGTCGAACTACGCCGACTCCTTGGCGGACCTGGAGAACTACCTGGCCGCCCGGGTGCCGATCATCTCGCTGCGCTCGATCGAGCCCCGCGCGCGATTCGACTCGTCAAGGAGGCAGCGGCGCAGTCCAAGCGAGCCAATCAGGGCTATTGGACCTACACCCGCGCCACCGGATTGCGTGACCTGCGAACCAACACCCCGGTCACCGACGACCGGTCCTTCACGGGGGCGATGGAGTTCGCGGCCACGCAGTTCTCGAACCGACCACAATCGACGATCGTGTTCGTCGAGCCCGACGACGTCCACGACGACTCCTCGGTGAGCCGTCACATGGCCGAGCTGGCTCGCCTCGCCGACACGAACTCCGGCAGCGTGGTGCTCATCGTCGACGGCCCCTTGTGGTCCGGCCTGCAACGTCTGGGGATGAACATCACCCTCGACCTGCCCGACAGCGCCGAGATGTACGACACGATCTTCAGCTTCCTGGCGGACCACCACGGGGTGATCCCCATCGAGTGGACCGAACAGGATGCTCGCCGGGCCTCGGAGTTCCTCGTCGGTGTCACCGAGGGCACGGCGGTCAACGTGATGGCGACGGTCGCCGCCAAGGGGCACGTCGACAAG
Source organism: Kineosporiaceae bacterium (assembly GCA_016713225.1). NCBI lineage: Bacteria > Bacillati > Actinomycetota > Actinomycetes > Kineosporiales > Kineosporiaceae > Kineosporiaceae bacterium. Next base: position 37,576 of record JADJPO010000003.1, on the reverse strand, counting down.
GCGGACGTCCAGCACCTGGCCACGGTCAAGGACCGGCACTTCTCCAACCTCGCCGGCCTGGAACGGGTCTCGATCAAGGCCGCCGACCACTCGATCGGGGGGCTGACCAGCCTGCGACTGTGGCTCGCACGCAAGCACCAACTCATGGCCGCCGACCTGCGTGGCACCTCGCTCCGGCCCCCTCGGGGCGTGCTGTTGGCCGGCGTCCCCGGCTGTGGAAAGTCGTTGTCGGCCAAGGCCGTTGCATCGGCCTGGCAGCTGCCGCTCTACCGGCTCGACCTGGCCACCATTCTCGGCCAGTACGTCGGTCAGTCCGAGACCCGATTCCGCGAGGCCCTCGACACCGCCGACCGAGTGGCCCCGTGCATCCTGTGGATCGACGAGATCGAGAAGGGGCTGGCCGGGCAGAACGACAGCACCGGCGTGAGCCGGCGCCTCATCGGGCAGTTCCTGTTCTGGCTGCAGGAGTCGACGACCAGGGTCTTCGTCGTGGCCACCTCCAACGACGTGCGCTCACTGCCCCCGGAACTGCTGCGCAAGGGCCGGTTCGACGAGCTGTTCTTCGTCGACCTGCCGGACGACGAGGACCGCCGCGAGATCATCCAGCTGTACTACGAGCGGTACGTGAGCACGCAGATCCCGAAGGACCTGCTCGACACGCTGGTGGAGCTGTCCGAGGGCGTCGCGGGGGAGCGACATCGAGTCCGCCCTGCACGAGGTCGGCGCCGAGGTGCTCCTCAATCCGACCGGGATCGACGGACTGCGCCCCTCGTTCGTCATCGACACCTTCCGCAACGCGGTTCCGTTGAGCCAGACCAACCCCGAACAGATCGAGGACATCCGGGCATGGGGTCGCGAGCGGGCACTTCCCGCCGGGCGCGGCCCCAAGGCCACCGGCTCGACGATGCCTGCCGGCCGCAGGGTGCTGCGCCTGGACGGGTGAGGCACGAGGGCCGGCGCCCGGGGGCCGTCAGGCCCCTTGATGGGTGTAGCCCGACCACATGTGCGGCGCCGCGAGCAGCGCGGCATCGACGCGACTCAGCGGACCGGCGTCGATCGCGGTCGCGCTGGTGCCCTCCACCAGGTCGAGCTGGGCCTCCCGCAGAGCGAGCGCGGGTGACAGGCCGCGCGACAGGTGGCGGTGCAGGTGCAGGCCCAGCACGGCGGCGCACCCGTCGGGCACCGGCCACCGGGTGCCGATGACGTGCTTGGCTCCGGCGGCGAGCATGCTGGTCGCCACGGTGAGCGCCTCGTCGAGGGCGGGCGCCTCGTCGTCCGCAGAGCGCGAGCCCATCACATCGGTGACGCAGGCGTTCACGATCACCACGCCACCCGGCCGGCCCGGCCGGATGCCACGCGCCTGGTCGAGGATTCGGGACAGCGGCAGCCACCCGTCGGCGGCCTGGATGGCCACCTCGGGGCTGGTCCGGCCGTGCGTGGCCAGGTGCACCAGCGAGGCCCCGGGCCGGGTCGGTGAGGGTAACGCGTCGAGAATCCGCTGTCTGGTGCCTGCATGCCGCGCCACCACCGTGGCCCGAGGGAAGATCGAGGTGACCTCGCGACCGAACGCCCGAGAGAAGGCGAGCCCCGATTGCGCCGGGTCGACCACGACCAGTACGTCCTCATCGATGGGCACGGCATCGACGGCGGCCGCTCGCAGGAAGGCGCGCCCCGAGGGCACGTGGGTGAGCACCAGATCGTGGACGGCGTAGCGCTTGCCGCCGGGCAGCGTGGCATCGGCCCGCCAGGCGGCGGCGAAGGGCAGCGCGGCCCATTCGGCGACCGAGACCAGCCCGAGCCGGGGCTCTCGGCGCAGACCCCAGCCGGCGGTGTGTTCGAGCAGCGGCTCGATGACGTTCTGGTGCAACCACGCGCCGAGTTCGTCCAGGGCGAGCTGCCGTGCCTGATCGGCCCGGTGGTGGACGTCGGCCTGGCGGGGGGTCGGCCTGCAAGAACGCCTGCTGGGCCTGGCGATACCGGGTCATGACCTCGTCGTGGCGCCGCGTGACCAGGGTCAGCGGGACGACGCCGACCCGGTCGTGCGCCGGGCGCAGGATCAGGGCGAAGCCGGTCGCGAGGCCGTCCGGCACGATCGCGTGCTGGTCCAACGCCGATTCCGGGGCCGGCGGCACGAGGTACACCAGGGCGTCGAGATCGGTGGTGGGTAGTGCCATGGCCAGCTGTTCCAGGGAGGGTCCGAGCAGCAGCACCTGACCGTCCGCGGTGGCCGAGACGTCGGCGAACGCCTCCGCCACCGACCGCTCCTGATCCCCCGGGCTGGCCGGGTCCGCCGGGTTCGCCGGGTCCGAGGTCCGCGCCGCGAGGTCGGCGACCTGGCTGCTGAGCAGGACGGCGGCCAGCGCGAGGGTGCGTCCCCTCTCGACGAGCATCAAGGCCTCGTCCGGGCAGTCGTCCGCGATCGCCCAGGCCACGGCTCGTCGCACGATGGGTTCGGCGGCGGCGGCGATGCCGAGGCGCTTCTCGAGCGACTCCTCGGCCATGACCACCCGCCCCAGCTCACGCAGCGCGGCCCGCGCCGCGGCCAGAGCGGCGGGTCCGTGCTCACTGCCCGCGGAGCGCACCCGGCGGCGGCAGCGCGCCAGGACGTCGAGCACGTGCACCCGCTGCAGGCTGGGCTCACGCCCGCGATCGGCCAGCAGATGGTTGAGATCGGCCAGCAGCCCCACCAGGGCGGCGTCACGGAACGGCTCGGCGAACCAGGCCAATCGAGCTCGCCCGAGGGCCAGCACCACCCGGCCCCGGCCCCGCAGCTCGACGTCCGGGACGCCGCCGTCGAGTTCGGTGGCCAACTCGGTCACGGCGGCCTCGAGCGCGGCGCGGTCCGACAGCGGCTCGTTGAGCACCTCGGCGTCCGCCGGCAGCAGGGATCGGGCCCGGGCGATGGCCCGCTCGACCCGGTCGAGCCGGTCGGCATCGGATGTCGCCGTCTGCCGGTGCGGCGCGGGCCGGGCCTGCGGAGGTGCGGACGGTTGCGGGCGGGGCGGCGCGGCGTCCGGCATCTGGTCGGCCAACCGAAGGAACAGGTCGAGCAGCTCGGCCTGCGGGCCGAGCATCACCTCCAGTTGGCGTCGCATGGCCGGGTTGGTCTTCACCATCGCCACCATCTGGCGCACCTGACCGATGTCCGTCCCACTCATCGCCGCCGCCCGATCCCACAACGCGGTCAGGTCCGGTGCCGTACCCGGCCGGCCCGACAGCAGCGCCTCGGCCGTGTCGCGATCACGGTGCGGGGCAGCCGATTCGGCGGCCGGGGCGGCCGGGGCGGGCAGCCTCGGGCGCGGCGGACGACGGTGCACGGCCGGCCAGCAGCTCGAGGCTGCTGCGCAAGGCGCCGAGCGCGGTCCGGAAGCCGGAACCGGACTCGGCCACCCCCATCGTGCTCAGGCTGCCCGGCACCAGCATCGCCTGCGCCTGGGTCGCCAGTTCAGGGTGCTCGACGAGCAGCTGTTCGATCGGGGACAGCAGCCGCAGCGCCGCCGCGGCCACCGGGTCGTTCCACAGGGTCGCCATGCTCGAAAGTGCAGCTGGAAGAGCTGAAAGACGCTGCGCAGCCAGTCCATGGTGGCTGCCCGGCGTGACACCACGAGCCGTTCGGCCGTCTCGAGCCGGGCACGTGCCACGCTCAGCCCCGCGGCGTCGCCGCTGCTGCGCCACTCCAGCAGGCCCGCTGCCCCCGCACCCACGTGCAGCACCACCTGCAGGTCCGGATCCACCTCGAACCCGGCGAGGATGGCCTCACACTGCTCGCGGGCCTGAGCGAACGGTCCGGTGCGCAGGTCCATCGTCGCGGCCATCGTCAGGGCGTTGACCAGCGGGCCGACGGCATACACCGACGGGCCCGGAGGCGTCCCCGCCGAGCTCGCGCGACAGCCTCGCCGCCCGCACCCCCCGCATCGAGCGCCAGGGGCAGGTCCCGGGGCGAGGTCGTCACCGTCACCCGCCGGGTCAGCAATTGACACACCAGGCCCTGCAGTTCGGCTGCGGACGGGTGCCCCGGGGCCAGGTGAACCAGCAGATCCTCCGCCGCCTGCACGGCGTGGGCCAGAGCGGCGAGATCACCAGAGATCAGGGCCTGATTGCCGAGCGCGACGACCTCGGAGTAGGCCATCCCGAGGCTCTCGACGAAGTCGGGATGGATGCCCGCGACCTCGGGGGGAATCGTGACGGCCGTGCCCTCGAAGGTCGAGGCCCGCAGCTGCCGCAGCATCGTCCCGGCCAGCCGCATCCGATCCCCGGCCTCCGCCGGGACCCACTGCACGAACTGCTCGGCGCGCTGCAGCGCCGCCTCTCGAAGTCCTCCGACGAGGCACCGTCGGCGAGAGTCGAAGCCCGTTGGTAATGCAGGAATCCCGCGATCCCGCCCAGCATCGGGACCAACTGGCGGACCTGCTCCGATGGGCCGCCGTCCGGGCCGGTCGCCTCGAAGAGGCGATGGGCCTCGGCCAACCGGTCGAGCTCGGCACACAGCTCCTCGACCTCCCCCGGACGAGGCGTCGTCGCACCGACCGAGGCGGCCAGACACCGCGCCGCCCGCAACGTCAGCACGACGATCCGCTCCAGAACCGTGCCGGGGTCGTCGACCTCGCCGGTCTGCACCACGAGTCGCCAGGCCTCGTCCACCAACTGGTCCTCGCGGTTCGACCAGGTCTGGGTTCCGAGTGCCGTCAACACCGGGTCGAGGGCACCGACCGCCATCAGCCGAGCCCGGCGAGGATCGCCGGGGTCCAAGCCGTCCGCCTGCTGTCGCGCCGACCTCAGGGCGGTGCGCACGGCCACCATGTCCAGCGGCGGACCACCCGAGACCTCGCCCCCGAATCCGACCCACGGCGCCGGCACCGGCACGACGGCGGCCGGCAACAGCTCCCGCGCCCGCTCGACCAGGGCACGCACCTGCAACGGCAGATCCGGAGCGGCGATCGCCTGCTCCACGGCACGCGCCGCGGCGGCCTCACGCCGATCACCGACGCAGGCTCGCCACCGCAGGATCGACCCCACCACCTCCCGGGCATCCTCGGGAACCGCATCCCCGACCTGCTCCAGCGCCAGCAGCCCCTCGTCGGCCAGCGCCGCCGGCCCGGGGTGGTCATCGCCGAGCGAGAGCACCCACGCAGCCAGAGCGTGCGCCAGCATCCAGGCCGGACGACGCCGGTCGCCGTCCGGGGCTCGGGCGAGCGCCGTGCGCAGCGACAGGATGTGCTCGGGCGGACTGGATTGCGCGCTGTGGTCCATCGGTCAGGACCCCATGGCGCGACGCGCGCTCGGCAGGTGCGGGGCGGCGTCCGGTGGGGCGTACGGGTCGTCGACGACGGTGTTCAGGGTCTCGAGCCGGCGATTGAGCCAGGCCAGACCCGTCGAACCGTCCAGGTCACGCTGGAACACCGGGTTCGTGGACAGGGCCGCCGCCGCCCCGCGGTCGCCGAAGAGGATCAGGCAGTGCCCGCCGGGGTTGCGCTTGGACGGCCAGAGGAACCCCTGGGCCTGCGACGAGCACCGGCGCAGCCAGTGGCCCCACCGTCGGGTGAGGGCGTACTCCCCCGGAGCGGCCTGGATCAGCCAGGGATCCTGCCAGGCCCGGGCCAGTTCGGCGGAGGTGGTCAGACTCACGAGTTGCAGTGGCTCGAGCGTCTCGTACACCGCCAGGCATCGGCCGCGCACTTCCTTGTACGGCAAGGCGCGGATGCTCTCGGGGAAGGCGACGTCGCGCAACAGCACCTCGGCGATCGAGGTCAGATCGTCCAATGCCGCGTACAGGAAGTCGTAACCGTCCTCGGCGGTCGCATCGAATCGGCCATAGGGTTCCTCCGGCCGCGCCACCTCGGTCACCACGTCGATCGGCGCCCGCTTCGAGTTGAACAGTGAGCCCTCCTGCAGCTGGGCGGACCGCGTGATCCGCCACAGCAACGAACCGCCCGCCAGCGTGTGGTGGATCAGGTTGGCGGCGTCGGTCGGCGGCTGCCTGCGATCCATCACCAGTCCACCCCCACCCGTCCCGCCAGGATCGGCAGCACCTGCTCGCGCGCACTGCCCAGCAGGTCCACCGGGGCGCCGTCGAGCAGGGCGTGCGGGCTCACCCACCAGGATGTCGCCCCCAGGGGTCGACCGCGGCGTCCAGCAGGCGATTCACCGTCAACACCACCTCACGTGGGCGCCGCGAGTCGGCGCTGAACTGGAACCGCGGCAGGCGCACCGCTCCACCGGGAGCGCGAAGTTGGATCAGCAGATCTCGATGGGCGTCCACCTCCGCAACCTCCTCGGGGCGATAGGCCGGCAGGGCCACCAGGCGACGACGCACCTCGGCGAGGAGGTCACGCGCACCGCCGGGGGTGGGCGGCGGCCCGGGTGGCATCGAGGCGGCCATCGGCCGCCCCAGCAGCGCCTCACCCACCGACCCCAGGTTCCGCGCCAACCACGACAGGTCGGTGGGTTCCGCGGTGGCCTGGAGCATCATGCGGTTCGCCAGGTGCTGCACCAGAGGGTGGTCGCCCGGCACGGCGTCGAGCACCAGGTCCTCGAGATCGGCCAGGGTGTCCAGCGGCTCGTCCTCGGCTCGTGCCATCAGGCCGACCAGCCGGTCGCGCGAGGCCTCGTCGAGATGCGCGAGGACGTCGTCACGATGCTCGACGAGCAGGCGCAGGAATTCATCGGGTGCCGAGCCTTCGTTCACGGCTCACCTCCGGTGGCGTCCACAGCTCCAAACCTGGCGCATCAACCTCACAGGGAACATAACAGGACCGTTAGGAAGGCATCCCCACCCTGACTCCGTCCGGAATTCACCCCGACGCTGATTCCGGGGATCGACCGGGAATCGACCAGCGCAGACCGGATTCCGCCCGGATCGGGCGACAGCTCCATCGGTTGTCTGGCTTCACCGACAACCGATGGAGAGGAGGGGTCATGCTCGGTCTCGTCGTCATCTTGGTCGGACTCATCCAGACCTACCTCTGAGCGATCGGCTACTGCTGACCCTGCCGATCGCGGGGAGTCGCAGCAGCGATCACGGCCAGGACCTCGCGCGTCTGCGCGGGGTCCATGGTCGTGACATGGATCCGCCAGGACGGGTCGTGCTGCAACTCCCGGCGCACCGCCGCCCACAGCCAGGCAATGACCGCGGCGGGGCTCGTCCCCGCGTGACCGGCACCGAACAGCGGGAACGACATGGCCTCGACCCCGGCGCCCTCACGCTCGCGCAGTTGCCGAGCCAACTCGAAACAGCGGGTCACCGCAGCCGAGACGGCCGGTCGCGTCACCTGATAGCCCTGCTGCCCGACCCGGGGAATCGCCACGGCGGCGTGAAACAACGAGATCACTCCACTGCGGCTCAGATTGCCGGCCGAGGTCGGCGCCACGACCCCCGGTTCCACCGGGCCGCCGGCGCGACCGTTGGCGGCCAGCCACGAGGCCAACTCGCGGGCCACGACGTCATCGATCAAGCCGCCATCAGGGCCACGCAGCGCAGAGGCCTTGCGCAGTGCCCCACTCATGCTGTCGCTGAAGGGCCGCGCCGGGAGGAGATACGTGTTCTCGGAGGAGACCACGATCTGGACGTCGGTCAATTCCTCCACCGGCCCCAGATCGACCACGAGGTGGCTTCGGCCGCGGCCGAGGTCGATGCGATAGGGGCCGTAGCGGTGAGCGGCGGCCACCTCGAGTCCCCGGGTCAGCCGCCATTCCAGATCGGCCAGATCCTGATGCACGGGCGCGGCGCCGTCCGGGGAGCGCTGCGGGCGAGGATGCCACGCCACCGATGCCACGCCCTGGAGCGGCAACTGCATCTCATCCGCGATCCGCCCGCAGCAGCGGTTCGTGATGCTTGCGGAAGGTCTCCGGGCGACAGGCCCGCGAAGGTGTTCGCGGCAGCTTCCCGCAGATCCTTCGGACGACGCCCCGCCGTGCCCTGCACCAGGCCGAAGAGGTACTGGGCGGCTCGGCGGGCTCCTCCTCCCCCAGGGCGGCCACCGTCCGCAACAGGTGCTCGACCCCGGCGTTCTAGATTGGGTGCCGTCGCGAATCCGCGCAGCACGGCGACGGTACGCAGCGCCGGTAGGTCGGTCGCGGCACAGCGCAGCAATCCTCTCTGCCGCAACACCTTCAGGTCCAGGATCAGCTCATCGCGCGAGGGGGCGCCGGCTCACCATCCGTGGGCCGGACGCCGGTCACGAGCCACCCACCGACCACCGCAGGCCATAGCTCAGCCCGATGTCGAGTTGCGCCGAACACCGACGTCAACTGGCCGTCGGCATCGACCTCGAGCACCTCGCGATCGGGGTTCAGCTCATCGGCGAAGCGTGCGGGTTCGCCGACGATGCGCCACGCTCGCGTCGGCGTCGGCCCGGCAGCGAAGATGACCCTCACCTCGAAGCGCTCGGTCCGACGGAACGGCGTCACGATGTAGTACGGCTCCATCCGGCCGGTCTGGGTGACGCGGGTGCAGAAATCGTGGCTCTGCCCGGAGGCCAGCGGCGCGGGCAGGTGGACCATTCCGACCCAGGTGCCGTCCTTGATGCGCTCGAGATCGGGCACCAGGTCACCGCCGTCGAGCAACTCCACCCCGAAGGCCGAGTCGTACTCGGCGGTGCGCTCGGTACTCCAGCCGACCGTGATCCGAGCCAGGCCCTCGATCGTGGAGGTGATGCGGCGGCGCTCGGTCAACCGCAACCGGTCGCCGTCGACCTCCAGCGTCGAGCGCAGGGCGTCGAAGTACCAGCCCCCCGGAGCGAACCTCGAGCTCGGGCGTTGGGCGACCGGCGTGGCATCGAGCAGTTCGGCGAGCAGGTGAAAGGCGTCGTCCACCCGACGGACCGCCGTGCGTGGATCGCGGTCGATCGCCGTGGCCAGTGCGGCCATGCGGCCCTTGATGAACCGGGAACGAAACTCGGGGTCGAGGTTCAGGGCCGCTCGGACGGCGCGGGCGTCCTCCGGGGTCAGGCGCCCGATGAGAGCGATGACGACCTCGGACACCTTCGCCCGGATCACGGCATCCGCATCGGCGGGAAGCACCCCGCAGGCCCGGCGCAGCTCGGTGCCGACACGCTCGCGTACCGACGGGGCCTGCAGACCTGCCCCTGCGCGGAGCCGAGTCAGGTCGGCGTGAAGTCGTTCGACGCTCATCGCTGCGCGGCTCGCCCCTCATGTCGTCCCTGCTCAGGGTAGCCGCCAGGAGTGTCGTGGATCTGTCCCGGAAAGCGCTCACGCGCCCGAGGGCAGCTGACCCGCGGGGGCCGGTCGAGGAAAGCGTGACAATTCCTCGACAGATGGTTGCCGACAGTACTGGTCCATATACGCCCCAACTAATATCGCGAGCATTCGCCGACGTGATTTTTCGGCGATGAAGGCCTGGACACCGCCGGGGTGGTGTGGGGTCGATGACGTGCGAAGTGGGAACTGCTCGCGTCGTCGACCCGGGTGCGGACTCAGTGATGCTGCCCGGAGGGAGGGCAGCACGAGGTCACCGAGCCGGCACCGCAGACACCACCGCGGGGGGACGAGGTGGTCGGGCCGCTGCAGCACGTCGTCCGAGTGACTGGTCTGGAGGGACCCGGCCACCTCGGACGACGTGCTGTCATGCGTGGCAGCAGAGCCGACCGGGATGCGATAGGCATGGCCGATGAGCCTGCCCCGCCTGTTCAGCCCCCTGGTGATCGGCCCGGTGACCGCCCGCAATCGCATCGTGTCCTCCGGGCACGACACGGTGATGGGGGTCGACGGGCTGCCGGGCGAGCAGTATCTCGCCTATCAGGAGGCCCGCGCCCGGGGCGGCGTGGGGATGATCGTGGTGCAGGTCGCGGGCGTTCACGCCTCCGCCCGCTACACCAGCCATGTCCTGATGGCGGACGACGACGCGTGCATCCCGCGTTCACCGCGCTCGCCGAACGGGTTCACGAGCACGGCGCGCTGATCGTGCAGCAGCTGTTCCACGACGGCCGCGAACTGATGGAGTCCCGGACGGCACCTTGCCGGTGGCGCTGGCGCCGTCCGCCGTGCCCAACGAGCGGTTCCACGTCATGCCGCGCGCGATGCCGACCTCGCAGGTGCGCGAGATGGTGGCCTGCTACGGCGCCGCCGCCCACCGGATGCGGCGGGCCGGATTCGACGGCGTCGAGATCGTGGCCTCCCACGGGTACCTGCCGGCACAGTTCCTCAACCCACGCACCAACCTGCGCACCGACGCCTATGGCGGTGACCTGGCCGGTCGGGCGCTGTTCCTGCGGGAGGTCCGGGACGCCGTCCGCGCGGCCGTGGGGCCGAGACTCGCTGTCGGCCTGCGGATCTCGGTCGGAGAGGAGTCCGGCGAGGGGGTTGACCGCCGACGAAGCGCTCGCCGCGCTGGCCCACCTCGACACCGACGGCGGGTTCGACTACATCTCGGTGGTCGCCGGCACCTCGGCGACCCTGGCGGGCTCGGACCACATCGTGCCGCCGATGACCCGCACACCCGGCTACACCGCGCCGCTGGCCCGCCGGGTCAAGGCCGTGGTGTCCTGCCCGGTGATCGTGGCGGGACGGATCAACCAACCGCAGGACGCCGAACGCCTGCTCGAGCAGGGCGAGGCCGACGCCTGTGTCATGACCCGCGCCCTGATCTGCGATCCGGACCTGCCCGCCAAGGCCGAAGCCGGTCGCTGGGAGGACATCCGGGCCTGCATCGGCTGCAATCAGGCCTGCATCGGGCACTTCCACGCGGGGTATCCGATCTCGTGCATCCAACACCCCGAGACCGGTCGCGAGCGCCGCTACGGCGTCCGGGTGGCGGCCCGGCAGCCGCGCGACGTGCTCGTGGTGGGCGGCGGACCGGGCGGACTCTGGGCCGCCGCCGTCGCCGCCGAACGGGGTCATCGGGTCAGGTTGTTCAAGCCGGCCGCCGGCTGGGCGGTCAGGTGCTGCTGGCCCAGCAGGTGCCCGGGCGCGCGGAGTTCGGCGGGGCGATCACCAATCTGCAGCGCGAGGCCGAGCGGGCCGGGGTCGACATCACGCTGGCCACCACGGTCGATCGCGCCCTGATCGCCCGGCTCGCCCCCGACGTGGTGGTGATGGCGACCGGCGCCGTCCCGCGTCGTCCCGAGCTCGAGGTCATGGACGAGCCGGTCGTCCTGACCGCCTGGGAACTGTTCGGCGGGGCGCAGGTGCCGTCCGGGCGGGTGGTCGTCGCCGACTGGCGGTGCGACTGGAACGGCCTCGGCGCGGCTCTCGAACTGGCCGGGCGCGGCCTCGAGGTGACCCTCGGCGTGACCGGCTACCACGCCGGACAGCGTCTGCAGCAATACGTGCGCGACGACATGCTCGCCGCAGCCGCCCGGCTCGGCGTGGACGTGATCCCCCTGGTGCGCATCATCGGGGTCGATGCCGACACGGCCTACTTCCAGCACGTGCTGACCGATGCGCCCGTGCTCATCGAGGACGTCGCCGCGCTGGTGCTCGCCCAGGGTCACCTACCGGTCGACGGGCTGCTGCGCGAACTGCAGGACGGCGAACCTGGCGCCGGCGACGGCCCGGACGGCGCGCTCTCGAGGTGCACGCCGTCGGCGACTGCCTGGCACCTCGCACCGTCGAGGAGGCGGTACTGGAAGGACTGCGCGTCGGGTCGCTGATCTGATCTCAGCGGTCCGAGCCCGCAGTGAAAGCCTCTCGGGCGCGGTCAGCGCTTCGACAGCTGGGTATCGAACCGAGGTGGCTGGGTTCCCGTCTGCCAGAGCGCGCTGATGGGCATGGCACGCAGTCGGGGGCCGAAGGGCAAGGTCTGCTGGCCGGTGTACAAGACGATCCCGGACGCCTTGACCTCGACTGCGACCACCTTGCCCGATCGAGACTCGATCACGGCATCGACCTCGACCTGATCACGCGTTCGGTAGTGAAACAGCTCTGCACGTTGCCTGCTCCAGCTGAGTTGGCGTGCCAACTCCATCAGAACAAACCCCTCCAGGAGCGCCCCGAAGGCGCTGTCAGGGCGAAGCAACTGGTCGGCGTCCACGCCTATCGACGCGCACTTTGCCGCTGGTGCCGCGCGCGTTCTGCCGCATGATCGATGCTCTTCTCGCCGCACCGAACAACGGCAGCCGGTTGCGGTAGCCGGGCAGGGTGACGGGGCGGTGGGACACCCGGTGGACCTCCCGTCACCCGGGACGATGCGGCGGTACCCCTCCCGGTCAGGCCCTCGCAGCTGAGGTGCCGAGCGGGAGTCTTTGCCCCCACTCGTCCCGCGAGTGCCCGCTCAGCGCCACGAGCCGCAGCGCGTTGCAGCGCCCTCGGGACCTCACCGGGCGGTTCCTGCTGACCGGTGAAGAGCTGGAACCAGTAGAGGCGACCGCGTCGGCTGGCCCGGGTCGAAGTTCGGGCCGTCGTAGGCGCACACGAAGCTCATCGGTTTCTCGTTGCGCAGCAGGTCGTACCAGGTGGCGAAGTCCTCTTTGCCGCGCGTAGGCGTAGATGGACGACCGTTGAGGTTGGGCTGGTCGACGTTGGTCACCGTCCCGGAGCGGTGGCGTCTCGAAGAAGATAGTACACCGAGGCCCGGTTCCTGATGCCGTGGGCCAGGTCGGGGCTGGTCAGGGAGACACTCGCCACGATCCCGATGACGCGGTGCCGGATTGGCTGGTCACCACGGTGTAGGTCTCGACGGTGAAGGTCACTCGGCTGTGTGGTCCCCATGTCGCTGGAGCTCGCGTCCTGCAACGCGAGCGGTGTCGCGGAGGAGTCCGGCGACGGCGGTGGTGATACACGAGAGGTCGGTGCATGGTCAGAGTCGCCGAGGCCGAACAGTTGGTCCGGCTCGGCGCACCTCACCCCACGCTGCGACGGGACCGATCGGCCAGGGCCGTGGCCTGCGTCTCGTCGAATGCTCCGCTGATCTGCAGCAAACCGGCGTCGATCGCTGCGGCGACGCTCGGCGCGGAGGTCACGACCGAGTCGACCACGATGGCCAGCCGATTGCGGGCACCAGGCAGGGCGACCAGGCGCTGGGTCATCCGGGGCCGAAAACGTCTCCTGACCCGCGGCGGTCGGTGCGGCAGCTTGACCGACCACTGCCCGGACGCACACGCCAGGCCTCGGCTGCATCCGAGGCGTCGGCGATGTCGGACAGGCGCACCGGCCGGCCCGAGGGGTGAAACCGATCGCCCTGCTGGGGAGCAGGCCGCCAGCGGACGCCCGGCAGGCTTTTCTGCGGGCACGGCGTGGTCACTGCACCGCAACGCCTGTCCTTCTTGAGCAAGCAGGTCGGCGTCGATCCAGGCGAGGTCGCGCCGTCGGTCGGTGAGGCGCCGGGGTCGCACCGGACGGGACGCCCGCCGGCGAGCCCGGTGTCGAGGAGATCGGTTGCTCACCGAGCACCGGACGCAGCGCCAGCCAGCTCGAGTCCTGCGCCCCGGACGACGCGACGCGCGGCGCATCGGCACCCTGCGGCGCATCGGCACCCTGCGAACAGGCCGAGGCCAGCAGCAGACACACGAGGTCGTCGACGCGCACCGACCTCGAACCGGTCGACCCGGCGATCGGGGTAGTACTGAAAGGACCTCTCGAACAGGTCCCGTGAAGCCGACACGGATGTGCAGGTCGAGGCTCTCCCCCGGCCTGCAGCGGTGTGGCTTTCACCAACTCTCCTACCGACCCCGGCGCGCGCGTCAGCCGTACTCATCGGGGCTCAGCGTCCCGCCACTCAGCACCTCGACGGACACCTGAGGCGTGTCGTCCTCCGAGGGTGCCACGGCCCACCACGTGAACAACCGATCCAGTCTCGTCGACGGTGGCCACCACCGTGATGAAGTCGTCCACCACGACCAGCTCGTGCACTCACCAGCGCCTCGGCTCCCGAAGTCGGCGATGTACCAACCGGACTTGGCCAGGTCCCCTGCGGTGGGCACGCGGGGCCACGCGCGGCGCGCTCCGGTCGAGCATCTCGGCCAGCAGGTTCAAGGCGTCGTCCACCCGCCGGACGGCGGTGCGCCGCTCGCGATCGATCGCGCGGCCCAGGCTGTCCATCCGCTCCTGGAAGAACCGCGAGGCGTACGGGGACTCCAGGTTCAACGCGACCCGCACCGCGAGTCATCCACGGGAGTCGGGCCCCGAACCAGAGCCTCCAGCCGCGTGGTCACCTTGGCGTGTGTGGTCGCTTGGTTGTCCTCGCCTGGACGCCGCACGCCGCCCACAACTCCGGACCGACTGGCGCAATCGCGGCGCCTGCAGTCCGGCGCCGGCCCGAAGCCGGGCCAATTCGTCACGCAGGTGTGGACCCCGTGTCATCCGCTAGGCGCCGTGCAGGCGGCTCCCGCACTTACCGCGGACGCCGACGCAGCTGGCCTCACCTCACGCCTCCGTGATGCCCGATGGCCGCGGCCAGTGCCACGACTCGTCAGTCCCCGGACAAACCCACAGGACGGGCCATGGTCGACCTCCGTGGTTCTTAGGATCACCGCGCTGGTCGGTGGTGGATCGGGTTGACCGCCTCGGCGCGGTGACTCCGGACGATGCGGCGGCAACCCCTCCCGGTCAGCCCCTCGCAGCCCAGGGTGCCGAGCCGGGCCGACCTCACCTCGTCCCGAGTGCCCATTCCAGCGCCATACGAGCCGCAGCGGACCGCCGGACGGTTCGGGTGACGCGTTGAAGGCGAACCGGCCTCGAGGCCCCCTTGTGTCAGGAGGCCGAGCAGACCCGGCCCGCCCCGTCTGGCCCACGCGATGATTCGAGTGTCGCCGGAGCCTGGACCCGCGAAACTCGACCCAAGGCAGGCACACCATGAAGTCGCTCACCCGCAAGACCATCGCCGCCGGCGCCTCGCTCTGGGCCTGGGCTGGTCGGGATGTCCCCCGCCTCGGCAGCCACGACCATCGGCGACCTGGCACTCGACGCCCAGGGCCAGACCGTGTACATGGGGTCGGTGCAGTGCACCATGACCGCCGGTAACCCCGTCACGGTGACCATCAACGGTGTCCGCAACATCCAGTCCACGAACAGCCTGTCCTGCAACGCACCCGTCACCGTCGCCGGCCTGGCGTCCCTGGCCGCCCGCTACGGCGAGACGGTTCAGACCCCAGGTACCGCAAGGTCGTGACGACGAACTTCTACAACCGGACCAGTGTCAGCGTCACCACCACCGGCCCGTGCATCGGTGGTGGTGAACGCCTCCTGGGCCGGCTTGGGCGAGATGCAGCTGGACATGAACCGGGACGGAGTCATCGACGCACTCGTCAAGGACGCAAGCTTCTTCAACCTGCGCTCCTGCACCGGCTGACACACCGTCGCACCCCCGGGGAGCGCCGATCCACCCCGGATCGCCCGGACGACGGCCGGCCCGCTAGACGGCACGATGCGTTTCTTGACCAGTGTCACGTCGACTGTCGACTTCGCGCCGGTGAAGGGGTTGATCGCGCGGACTCGCACCCTTTCTGACCGCCGAGACGGTGACGCGAACGGGGACGCCCACCGGCAACCGCGCCTCCCGGCGGATGTCGGCAAGGGTCGGGGAGCGCTTGGCTCTGCGCGCCGTCGCCGCCGCACGCGCCGCGATGCCTCGTGCCGCCGTGCGCACGGTGGCCGGCAAGGCGAGCGCCTCCTCGCTCTGGCGAGTTCGCCCCGAGTCACGAGCTGGTCGGCCCGGGGAACGCCGAGGTGCTGCGGCCCGTACGAAATGGATTCCGACCAGAACTGGTCATCGAAATGGTTGTCTGCCAGTACGTGTCCGAGCCGCCCGGCGGGGTCGACCCGGATGGTGTACCGGTAGGGCACACCAGCGTAGGGACTGGTCTCGTAGAGGTCGTAGGTGCGCGAACCGTCCGGATCATCCTGTCGCGTTGCCCTCTCGAAGGACCCGTCCGACGCCACCGAGAAGGTCACGGTGGAGGGACGTTCCGTGTCGACTGCGAGGGCGGCATCTGCCGATGGATCGAGCGTGGCGATGAACGAGCCAGGCCGACGCCCGAGCAGCGCCACCATGGCCGCGGTGACCGTGCGGCCGTCGACGGCGACCGCCCAGTGTCCGACTCCGGTCTTGGTCACGACCGTGGGCGGCAGCCCAGAGGACCGAGCCGTCTCGAGTGACAGCTGCGTGCCCGGGCCAGCGGACTCGACCAAGGCCATCACGTTGCGATCGGTCAACCACGCGGAGCGGTTCACATGCTTCGTCGACACGCACCGCCTCGAACCGGTCGACCCGGCAATCGGGGTAGTAGTGGAAGTTCCTCTCGGGCTGCCCCGTGAAACAGACACGGATGTGCAGGTCGAGGCTCTCCCCGGCCTGCAGCGGGGTGGCGAGCACCAACTCACCCGACCAGACCCCGGCGCGCGTCAGCCGCTCATCGGGGCTCAGCGTCCCGCCACTCAGCACCTCGACGGACACCTGCGACGTGTCGTCCTCCGAGGGTGCCGCGGCCCACCACGTGAACAACCGATCGAGCTCGTCGACGGTGGCCACCACCGTGATGAAGTCGTCCACCACGAGCAGCTCGGCACTCACCAGCGCCTCGGCTCGGAAGTCGGCGATGTAACCCGCCGGACGGCGGTGCGCCGCGCAGTCACCTTGGCGCGCGTCGTGGCCTCGTTGTCGTTCACCTGGACGCCGCAGGCCCGCCGCCCGCAACGCTGTCCCCAGCTTGCGGCGCAATCGCGGCGCCTGCGGTCCGGCGCCGGCCCGAAGCCGGGCCAATTCGTCACGCAGGTCGTGGACCTGGGTCATCCGCGCGGCGCCATCCAGGCGGCGCCCGGCAGACACCGCGGACGCCGACGCAGCTGACCTCTCCTCACGCCTGCATGATGCTCGATGGCCGCGGCCGCGGTGCCAGGACTCATCAGTCCCTGGGCAAACCCGCAGGACGGGCCAGGGGCCGACCTCCCTGGTTCTTGGGATCGCCCGCTGGTCGGTGGTGGGTCGGTGGACGCCGCAGCCGGTGACTCCGCAGGGAAGCACGAGTTTCGTGCCGTCAATTTGGCGTGATATTCCCCGAGTTGTCGATACATCGGTGCGGAAGTCGCCCACCCGCAAAGTTCTTGGCGCGAGGATTCACCGTCACGACGGCATCCTCGGCGAAAATCCTCACGACCTTCTCGTAGCGCACATCAAAAGAGCACGTACGTCGTCTCGGTGCGCCCGAGATCGATCAAACAGTCCGCAGAGAATCGCTCCTTCGCCACCGTCGTATCGGCGGGCGCCGACGCCGCGGTCGTCGACGCCACAGATGGCGCAGGGGTGGGTGAGGCAGTGGCCGAGGTGGCTGTTGACGGTGACGTTGGTGTGGAGGCGGATGAGGGCGAGGTCACCAGGTGCAGATCTTGCCCATCGGGCGCAGTCACTCGCGCAGACAGCGCCTGAACGTCGATGAGGGGGCATGTACAGGCCACTGGACGGATCACTCAAGACCAGGGAGGGCAACACCCGACCCTGCTCGAACACCTCACGACCGAGCCGATTCGATTCCACGACAAGGTATCCATATCCGTACACAGCACTGGCAGCCCAGATCACGATCAGCCCGAGAGCAGCGCCCGCCGGCGCCTCACGAAGGGCTGCGCTGCCCAACCCGTTGCCGACACCTCCGATCGCCGACATCACGGCCAACGCCACCAACAGCAGGAGAGCGGGTTGCCAGTGCACCACCAGCACCCCGAGCGGGAACACGAACGGCCCCAAGAGAGACTCTTGGAGCAGACGCGTGCGATCGAGCCCGACGTCGGCGGGCCGAAGCCCGAAGAACGAGTAGAACTGAAAATATGCGACATAGAGAAGCGAATACGATATCGCCGGAACAAACACGACCAAGAGGCCGATGACTTCTTTGTTCGCGAGATGTCTCCAGACATATCCGAGTAGCTTGCGAAGAATGTTCTCCATGCCCACCACTCTCATCCGGCCCAGCATGCAACACGCACCCTAGTCACTTTCCCGTATGCGATCCGACAGGTAGGGTTCGCGGGATTCAGCGATTCATACGCCAGGGCCGTTCATTCAGATTCACCCGTGCCGTTGACCATTGCGAGACGACATCAGGGAGACGAACACTGTGGACGACATTCCCTCATCGCCTCGGCGGGAGCGGTTGCTCCTGCCCCTCGCTGTCGCCGTTCTGTGCCTGACCGCCTGTGGCGGCTCGCCGGGAACCCCACCCGAGCCCAACCTCACCGCCCTCCCCGGATGGCAGGAGCCGTCACCCGGCGTCGAACCACCCAGCATCGCTCCCAGCCGCAGTCCCAAGCCTCGGCCGACAATCGGGCTGAGCGCCTCCAGCACACCTCGACCCGGCCATCGGCCTACACCGTCACAGGTGCCCCACAGCCCCGAGCCGCACCCCGACAGTTCCCCGTCCCCGAAGAGCACGCCACAGCCGTCGGCGACCCAGGCTTTCCCCCAACCCACATCACCACCAGAGCCCACTCCATGGCACCGCAGCAGGCCCCCCGGCCGCCGGCAGTGCAGTTGACCGAGCGCCTCGACAGTCCCGTGCTGATCGGCAGCGGCTCGACGCTGGAGTTCGACGTGGACGGTCTGCCCGGCGTGGACAACCAGACCTACTTCTTGGTGTGTGAGCTCATGACCGATCGCGATGGTCACCTCGTGCCCGAGGGCGACTACATCGACGTCGTTCAGTTCGGCGCCGACAGGATGACCAAGGTGGCGGTCAGGCCAACGTCGGCAACTTCTTCGCCGAGGGCAACAGTCGCCGACACCATGGGCTGCTTAGTGGTGCGGGCCACGACAAGGAGAGGGCCTCGCGAACCTCCTCCGGCTCGCCGCGGACAAGGGCGCGACCGTTGTCCAGGACCCATCGCCCGACGGAGCCCTACCTCACGGCTGCGAACGGGTATCGACGATTATCCCCATTCATCGCCGCCCCCCGGGCAGCACCGGACAGATCAGCGAAGGGCGACTCGCCGCGAGAAGCGTTGGTCACGCCGGCCCCTGGTGGCGATGGGACTCCCCCGTGGTCATCCGCAACCATCCCACCCGCCCTTCCGCGTCACGACCCTGAAGGGAGGCAGGCGCACCGGGCGAGCACGATGGCTGGACCCACCTGACGGCAAACCGCCAGAACGCCCGAACTTGACCTCGTCCGTTCGGACCACCCGCCCCAATCCTCCCGATTCGTCACTTGGGTTGTGTTTAGATCAACCAGAAGTAGCGATCACGGCCAATCACACGGTGGGGGATGTCAGCACGGTGAAGCGCGCATTGATCACGGGGATCACGGGTCAGGACGGGTCGTACCTGGCGGAGTTGTTGCTGGAGAAGGGCTACGAGGTCCACGGCCTGATCCGTCGGGCGTCCTCGTTCAACACCGGCCGCATCGATCACCTCTTACACCGACCCCCACGACGCCGGCACCCGCCTGTTCCTGCACTACGCCGACCTGACCGACGCCTCCCGGCTGGTCACCCTGCTGGAGAAGATCGGACCCGACGAGGTCTACAACCTCGCCGCCCAATCCCACGTCCGGGTCTCCTTCGACGAACCCGAGTTCACCGGCCTGACCACCGGCATGGGCACCACCCGCCTGCTCGAAGCGATCCGCATGGTCGGCCTGACCTGCCGCTACTACCAGGCCTCCTCCTCGGAGATGTTCGGCGCCACCCCACCACCCCAGAACGAGGACACCCCGTTCTGGCCCCGCTCCCCCTACGGCGCCGCCAAGGTCTACGCCTACTGGATGACCCGCAACTACCGCGAGGCCTACAACCTGTTCGCCGTCAACGGCATCCTGTTCAACCACGAATCCCCCCGCCGCGGCGAAACCTTCGTCACCCGCAAGATCTCCCTCGCCGCCGCCCGCATCGCCCGCGGCCTGCAAGACCACCTCTACATGGGCAACCTCGACGCCGCCCGCGACTGGGGCTACGCCCCCGAATACGTCGACGCCATGTGGCGCATGCTCCAAACCGACACCCCCCGCGACTACGTCGTCGCCACCGGCACCTCCCACACCGTCCGCGACTTCCCTGCAGTACTCCTTCGACCACGTCGGCCTCGACTGGCAACGCCACGTCAAATTCGACGACCGCTACCTACGCCCCACCGAAGTCGACTCCCTCATCGGCGACCCAACCCTCGCCCACACCCACCTGCACTGGACCGCCACCACCCACACCCCCCAACTCGCCCAACTCATGGTCGACGCCGAACTCCAACACCTCCAACCCGGCGACCCCCAGATCCTCACCCTGCGCGACAGCGTCCAACCGGTGTGAGCTGACCGTCAGCGCCAGCGGTCTGTGGGTCTGTTCGAGCTTCGGTGTAACCGGCCTGATGGGTGGACCAGTGTGTCTGCCGGGAAGGTCCGATGATGGATCGAGATGATCCAGGACGTGACTGACCTTGGGACAACGATCGATAAAGACCAGCACTGGCGAGGCCGAACGGGCGGCGATCCGCAGATGAGAAGCTTGCCCACAGCCCAACCCAAACCCCATCGAGCAGGAAA
Organism: Kineosporiaceae bacterium; assembly: GCA_016713225.1. Lineage (NCBI taxonomy): Bacteria > Bacillati > Actinomycetota > Actinomycetes > Kineosporiales > Kineosporiaceae > Kineosporiaceae bacterium. The sequence continues at coordinate 17,162 of JADJPO010000003.1, read as the reverse complement.
ACCCACCCGGCCCACCCCCAAACGGGGGACCGTAAACCAACGCCGAAGAACAACAGCCCGCTACCGGGGGCGCCAGGCTCCCTGCGAGAAAGCGCCCAAAACCGTGTGTGAGCTCACCCGTCAGCACCCGGCCACAGCGGTCAGCCCCAGTCGGTGGTCCCCACCCCCCCCCCACCGCAACACCGCCGGTACCCGTCCCGCCAGCGGTCTGTGCCGTCAGCACCTAGCGTCGACTAGGTCGGCGCACGCTCCGCCGTTTCGATTCGGGGCGTACGAGCTCAGGCGGGTTGACAGAGGAGAATCAGCTATGCGGCACCCGAAGCCTTGAGGGTGCTCCGCCACATGTGAAGCCTGTGGCAGTATCGGGCCGACGGCCGCAGCTTGGCCGAGGGCGGTGCCCCCGTGCAGCCGTCCTGCAGATCTGCCGCGTGACACGCTGGTGCCGGATAGCTTGAGTGCCGTTAGCCAACGACCCTGGGAGCACTCGCGCGATCTACGCCGCCGCTCGTCAGGATTCGCTTCTCTGAAGCTCCGCGAGCAAAGTGCCCACGAGGGCCTGCCGCCGCAGAGCCGCGGACGGCGAACCTTACCTGGAGAGATGAATTCACCACCATGCACCAGGAACGGGCGCGACAGCTACAGGTAAGTCTGATAGGGCAGTAATCCACCATAACGACTGAGATAAAAGACGAAATAGACCGCCGAGGCGGCGACTATTGTCAATCTTTCAAGATCGCTGCGCCCTCGCTCTTTCATCAGGTTCGGCAGAAGAATAGTCAAGTAGATTCCGAAGTATATCTCTAGACGGGAGACAACCACGGATTGCGTCCCGATTGCAAGGAACCCTATGCCGACGGCACAGTACGCGAGCCATTGATTTTTGGACCCTTGGCCAGAAACACCGCGTATCCGACCAGGGCAATCCCTTGAAGCAAGTATGAGATACGTGCCAATTCCGACCTTTCCTCCGAGATGGCGTACGTGGTATACCGGGGATTGAGAGCCGAGAGCCACTTCAAGACAATGGGCAAGTCCAGGATGAAAGCGGCACCCATCCAGGCACACACAATCACCCCGAGCAAATGCCAATGACCGATCTTGAACCTTCGTACCACCCACTGAAGGGCCACGACTAGAATTACCGATGCATGGAACGAAGAGGCGACGATGTTGAGGGTTATCCAGATCGGGCGATTCTTCTCACGAAACGTATCCGCCCAAAACGATAGCGAAACAGCTATGCCTTGTCGAATGATGTTGAACGGCCCGACAAAGAAGGCGAGCAGCACGTACTGTGACTATGGACATAGGCATGTCCGCACTGCGCTTCTTCATCGCCGCGTAGGCGGGGACAACCGTGAGCACCGAAGTTGCCCACAGCAACGCGTAGGGTGATTTGAAATTCTCCCTTAGAACCAGTGACATCAGCGTAAAGCCGAACTCCTGCGGGGAAGTGGCCAGCTGCTCTATCCAGTTTCCAACATAGAGACGCTTGTAGAGAACTAGATAGAGATCGAAATCAGTCCCCACCCTGTAACGCAGGGCGGAGAAGGAAATGAGGACTACAACCGTCAGTGCATCCCACACACCCCAGGTTCGCGCTTGATCGCTTATGCGACCAACATTTCGGCAATAGTACCGATCGAGCAACGAGAAGCCCGACACGGAAGCAGCCAAGGCGATGTATGGAAACACGGACCTTCCGGACTGGAGTAGGCGAAGATAACTACCGTATCGTCGAAAATGCCTCAGACCGCCACCTTCACGTCAGCTCCACCGTTCGGCTGATATCTCTAGGACATCCAGCCCCGTGAAGCCTGGCCTTCAGCTGGCGAGGCTTGACTATTCGAGATGCGAGGCTCCTCAGCGGATCGCAGAGTCGTCGAAAGTACTCGCTCTGAAAGTCAGGACCGACTTCGCCACAGGCTCTGCCTCGGGACCAAGGCTGAGGGCTTCTCGGACCTCGCGCCGATCACGTCGAAGGCCTGCCGAACAGGCCAGTGGTGATGATGACCACGAACAGCGACGCACTCAACGATGCCGCTGCCGCTCCCCGCCAGCCATGGTCGGGCACGAGCCATACCCCGAGAGCGATCAACACCACTCCGCCCAGAGCCTGCGCAAGGCTGCGCGAGCGCTGACGTCCCATACCCATGAGGGCATCTCCGAAGAGATGTCGGAGGCCCTGCAGCAGGATCGCCGGCGACATGATGCGCAGAACATCGGACGCCTCGGCGTAGCCGCGGCCGAGGACCAGGGGAACCACCGGCGCTGCCATCCACATGATGACGCCGGCCGCCAGGCCGTAAAGAATGACCCACCTCAGCACCTTCTCGATCTCTCTGAAGACCGCGCGAGCACCCTCCGCGCCTGCTCTGAAGAACCGCGTGTTGGACGAGTAGACCATCGCTTGGATCGGCATGAACGCCAAGGTGATGATCCGGGCACCAACCGCGTAAACACCGGCATCCGCCAGCATGCCCATCGACGCGAGGATGTACTTGTCGGCATCCACAAGAACCGTCCTCGATGCCATGCCCAAAGAGAAGAACACCCCCAACCCGGCCGGTTCGCCACAACGCAGTTCGATCGAGCTCGAGACCGCCGAACCGCTTCATCGCCACAACGAGGGCCACGAGGCCACAGATGGCCGACGAAGCCGTGTAGAACCACGCCCAGGTGGTGATGTCATGCAGATCCGCGAGAACGAAGGCGAAACAGGCCACCAGCCTGATTCCTGCACTGCAGGAGATGAGGAGTGACGTCGTACGCAGGATCTCGTGTGCCTGGTAGATCTGCATGGCGAGGTCGAGGAGTCTCGAGAACACGAGTTCAGACAGCAGCAGCGGAAGCAGCGCCGAGCTGGCCATACTCGGGTCCCACAGATTGACCGCCACTAACGTGCCGAGCATCAAGGGCAACCCGGTCACGGGTATCAGCGTCAGTGCGGCGCCAAGACACCTCGGATAGGCATCCGCCCCGCGGCTGACCGACAGGACGAGGACGTTGCCGGCTCCGACGCCGGCGAAGTTCCCGGCGAAGACGGACAAGGCGAGCAGGGCAGCGAAAGTGCCGAACTGGGCCGGACCCAGGGCGCGGGCGATCAGAGTGAAGTAGAGCGCCTGAGATGTCAGGCTCACGACGTAGGAGACGAGCAGCGAGGTGCTCCCAGGGGCAACTCCGTGTCCGACGAGGGCACCCGTCCAACGGCGCAAGACCGGCGACATGGCGCTCACTGACCCTGACCGCCCACACGAGCCGCGTCCAGAACGCCTACCTCTGGGTCCAGCACTGCAGGATCCAAGATCATGTTCGGTCGCAGCTCTTCCAACTGCAGCGCGCCATCCAGTTGGTGAATACCCAGACGACCCTGAGACCATCGACGAACGCGCCCCGAGCAACCGGAGATTCCCCAGCGCCTCAGAAGGGAACCGGCGATGACGAGGATCATCGTGAAGATCGTGATATTCATCAGGAACCTCGCTCGGTTCATGCCCCTTGCTCGCGCAAGGTCGAAGCACACGCGGTTCCTGGTCGAGTAGTACAAGCGAGCGTCGGAGTCCGAGAGCACCATCCGCCCGGGGCCAAGAGATTGCAGCCGCCCTTCACCCACCTCTGTCCACTTCCCGTCGGCATCGCTCACGACTGCATCCGGGCACAGGAAGATGCCCGACTGCTCGGCCACCCGTGACGTGAACTCTGTGTCGTCCTCGTAGAGGATGAACTCGGGCCTGGGTAGCCCGACTCGCCGAACCAGGGCTGCTGACAGCAGCAGACCTCCGTACGGGGCGTACGGGATCGAGAGCAGTCGATCGGGCCCCGGTTCCGGACCTGGTCTGCCACGGCCAACCCGCTGGAGCAGGTCGAAGTACATGAACGACCCAGCTGGCGGAACGATCGACCGCGTGCAACGCTCGACCGATGTTGTGGATCTTTGGTCCGCATTCCGCAGACCGAGAAGTCGCCCCCGAGTCGGCTATCGAGGTCCTCCTTGGTCGCGAGCATGGTGTCCAGGAAGCTCGGCTCCACGTGATTGTCGTCATCCAACAGCAATATCAGCCGGGCCTTCTCCGCCGCCCGACCGATTCCAACGTGGTACCCGCCTGCCGACCCGTAGTTGAACGGCAGATCGATGTACTCGGTGGCTGCTCGGTGGTCGCGCAGAAAGCCTTCGAGCGCATCCTTCTGGCTCGGCCCGAGTCCGTTGCCTACGACGACCACGTGTTCCACTCCCGCCGCTACTGCCCGATCCACGGTCTCGCTGCAGAGGTGCACGCGATCGCCGTGGGTGACCGTCACGAGCGTGACGTGGGGATGGACGACGTCATCCATCCAAAGATCCTGACGGTTCAATTGTTCTCAATCTCTCCTCACGCCACCACATCTTTCGCACACGGCGCAGGCTGCCATTCTGTGCCAGCCTCCACGCGGTGTCACATGCCCTGACCTGAGCCGAGCCCATACCGATTGCCCTACCCAACTCGCGTCGACGATGTGTTATCTCCCGCGCTCCGTCTCGACCGACGAATCTCCGTGTTTGCTGGCCATCGGAATTCGGTATCGCACCCATCGCGCATCAGTGTTGATGATGTCCCCGCGGCGAGCCAGGTCGAGCCAGAGGGCGTAGTCCTCGACCCGATCGACCGATGGGTATCCACCCGCCCCAGCAACATGATCCGCCTGAAAGATCACTGTTGGATGCAGCATTTGGTTCCTGACGACCATCGCCCTCCGAAGGTTGAGGCCGTGGCCAGCCCGCAGAACCCCGATCACAGCTCCATCGCTGTCGATGGTTGTGGCGTCGCTACCGGCCACGACACAGCTGGGGTTCTGCCTCATGAGGTCCAGTTGCTGCGTCAATCGGCCCTGAACCCACAGGTCGTCAGCATCCACTCGCGTGATCAATGGTGTCGTGGCGCGGGCGAGACCCCTGTTGAGGACCTCGGCAAGACAGCCCTGCTTAGGCAGCACCATGACGGTCGCCTGCAGGTCGTTCAACAGCTGTTCTTCCTCGCTCTCAGGTTCTGACCCGTCGAAGACCACGATCACGTCGCCTCTTGGGTCGGGGAAGTCCGACGCAGTGGACATCAGCGCCTGCTGTAAGAAGGGTCTGGGAGGCGGCCCACGGGGACCACCACCGTCAGCTCAGCCACGACAGCTTCCCCGCGGCTTCTTCCACACCCTGAGCGAAGGACTCCGCGCTGAAACACTGCGCCATGCGCGAAATCTCCGCCGGAGCCAGGTCATCGCGACGGAACCGCCGTATCGCTTCCGTCAGTTGATCAACCTCGGCACCTGCCACGATGCCGTTGATCTCGTGGTGAAGGTGAGATGCGATGCCCGCGAGAGGAGTGGCTATCACCGGAACGCCCAACGCCAACGCCTCTGCCGCGCTGAGGCCGAAGTCCTCCATGCTCGGCAGAATGAGGGCGCGAGCGTGAGCCACCAGTCGCCTGACGGCTGCAGGGTCCCGCCAACCCACGAACTCGACGTTGTCCGGTGCAAGTCGCCTCGAGTGAGTCGAACTCCGCCCATCGCCGACGATCTTGAGTCGTAAACCGGGTAGTTGCGCGAAGACCTGCAGCAAAGCCGTCAGCCGCTTGATGGGCTCTACCACGCGGCCAACCCAGATGAAATAGTCGCCGGGCATCGATCGGGCGAGGGCGCTCGACGCGAAGCACTCCCGAGGCACCGGCGGCGGGAAGTACGCCGTGAACGGCCACCCCATAGGTCTTGCGCACGAGGTCAGCCACTCTGGCGCTGGGCACGAGCACCAGGTCATTGGGCTGGCTAGCCGCCAGATCGACCGACCTGAGTCGGCCGGCCAGTCGCCGCAGCGCCCAGCCTTCAGGCGACCTTCGTCCAGAATAGGTGTCATAGCCATGCCAAATCTGCCGCATAGGTGAGTGGCAGTAGATCAAGCGGGGCTCAACAGTGGGAACCCAGCGAGCCACTGCATAGGACGAGCAGATTACTCGCCCATCCATGGGGATTCTTCGAGGAATCACCCTCGAAAAGAAGGGAACAGCCATCCGTGCCTGCAAGTTGGTTTCAATCCAGGGAATAGGAGCTTGGTTTCGCGAGTGGCGAACTTAGATGAAACCAACTCCTGCTTCCCTGCTACGAATTCCACCGTTGGGCTCCGAGAGGAGTCTACTAGCGCAGCGAGAACCTGTTCTGCACCCCCCCACTGGAATCCGAAGTCGTGCAGACACGAGTCAGCGAAGGGACGAACCAGAAGAGGCCGATCATCCTGCGACTTGACTTGCGTTGGAACGTCTTTGACCCTACTCAGGTCCAGCGCGCCCTCGTCCGAAGCGGTCCGAGACTGCTGGCTCATGACCTGGCGACCTCATCTCTTTCATTCAGCGGGCCGCTCCTTGGCCATCAAGTTCGTGAAGCCCTAAACAAGGGCTTTTGCTACATGATCCGTCACGTCATCGGTGATACCGCCACAAGTCAAGCCAAGCGTTTCTTTATCGACCGTTCGGTTGATCTTTCATCAGGCAAACAGACGACAGCGACGCTGAATGATCCGACAAATTCGGGCGAGGCGACAGGTTTCAAGGCGTGCTGAGTCTTGCGCTCACCATGCATCAAATGAGAGGCGAGTGGCATCAATTGGCTGAACGGCTGATCTTTCCGTGGACCGTTCTGCCTACGTTCTGCCTCTGGTGAGTGGTGTGGTTCGGGAAGTTGTTAGGCTGCGGAGGCTGGTTGCTCGACGTTTCGCTCTGGTGGACAGGTGCGTCCCGTGCGAACGGGCGTCGTCCGCCACTTGGCTTCGGGAAGCGGGCAATGCTAACTGAGGCCTACGCGCGTGAGGGGAAGACGTGGGAATCGCCGATCTGATTCGGATCGTCAAGCCAACGATGGCTCGTGATGGTGGCGTGCGTGGTGTCCGGCCTGAGTGCTGGCGGGCGCCTACTGGGCAACCGCCACACCGGAATACGAAGCCAAGGGACTGCTGTTCGTTTCGCTCAGCAGTGGCGCCAGCATCAACGATGTCGCTCAGGAAGCGTCTTCGCCCAGGGACGTGTTCGTTCTTACCCAGAACTGGTCACAACGCCCCGGGTTCTATAGTCGGTTATCGACGACCTGCACTTGAATACGACGCCCGAGGAACTGGCTCAGAAGATCACCGTGAACATCCCCATTGACACGGTGCTGCTCGAGATCACCGCGGCTGACCCCAATCCTGTCCGCGCACGGGACATCGCCAACGCCGTCACGAAGTCCTTCCCCAGCGTCATCCAAGAGTGGGAAACACCTCCGGGGCAGGTGATCGCGCCCATTCGCGTCTCCGTCACTGTGCCGCCACGACCCCGAAGCACCCTGTCCGACCTCGGCTGGTCATGGACATCTTCGTGGGGTCGGCTTGGGATGCTCCTCGGTCTGGTCACCGCGATCCTCAGGGAGACGTTGGACAAGTCGGTGAACACGAAGGAAGAGGTGCAAGACATCACCGGAGTACCGGTGGTCGGGCTGGTTGCCGACCTTGACGCCGAGGCAGCCAAGCACCAACTCATCACCCACGACGCGTTCTCCCCACGGGCCGAGGCGTTTCGCCAGTTGCGCACCAACATCCGGTTCCTGTCGGTCGACCACCGCGTGGGCAGCATTGTGGTCACCAGCGCCGTGCCCCATGAGGGCAAGAGCACCACCTCGGCGAACCTGGCCATCGCGCTGGCCCAGGCCGGCGAGTGTCATCCTGATCGATGCCGACCTGCGGCGTCCGACCGTGGCCGACGTCTTCGCGTTGTCCGCCGGAGTGGGTCTGACCTCGGTGCTGCTGGGCGACCTCGACATCGACGAGGCGGTGCAGGTCTGGCGTGAAGACCTGCCGCTGCATGTGCTCACCGCAGGTCCGTTGCCGCCCAACCCGAGTGAGCTGATCGGCTCGGCCCGCATGGCCGCCCTGATCAGTGACCTGGTCGAGCGCGGGGTCACCGTGGTACTCGACTCGCCCCCGCTGTTACCTGTGACGGACGCCGCGTTGCTCGCCTCGAGCCACCGACGGCGCCCTGGTCGTCACCCGTGCCGGCAAGACCCACACCGAGCAACTCGCCGCAGCCTGCGAGGCGCTGCGCATCACCGGGGCCACCGTGCTGGTGTGGTGCTCAACCGGGTCTCGCGCAAGAAGTCCAGCTCGGGCTACTACGGCAGTTACGAGGGCTACCACAGCGATCCGAACAAGAAGGCCAACCGCGCAGCGGCCGCGCCGTCCGCGCCCTCGGCCCTGCCATGGCCCACCGAGGCCACCGAGCCCACTGGCGACGTCGTCCTGGCCGGGCCACCCGCCCTGACACCGACAGCAACAGCGGCACCGGCGCCCGAACCGATGCCGGAGCCGGCGCCGGTCCAGGCCGCCGCCCCGCGTTCATCGAGCTCGACGCGCCGGCCCCGAACAGTTGGCGCCCTACGGCATGTTCCAGGACGCGGACCTCATCGTGAGTGATCCGTTGCCGCCTGCCGTCCGCGAGATCATCGCGCCGGGTGCCACGGCCCCACCCACGATGCACCGCCCACGCGGCTCAGCCTGCCGCGCCGCCCGCGCTGCGGAGCCGCCACTCGCCCTCCCCGACATGGTCATCGACGCCGACAGCGTCACCATCAGCCCGGTGGGGTTGCGCCCGGTGGGGGCAACCCGTCAACTGGCCCAGCGAATGGGGCAACCTACCGGCCCTGATCAACGGGCAGCGCGTGAACGGCGAGGTCAACGGTGCCAACGGCAACGGGCGCCACCGCACCTGATCTCGGACGACGCCGCGCACCACGCCGGATCGCCCACTCCCCCACCGCGAGGTTGATGGCCCACGCGGCGCCCATCAGCAGCGCCGTGGCCACCTCGCCGTGCCCGACGATGCTGCCGCCGAAACCCAGTGTGAACACCTGGGTGCCGGCCACCAGACCGATGGCGTACGACCGGATCATCCACGCCCGGTGTTGCGGGAACTGGCGACGCCGTGCCGCGACGACGCCGAGGCCGAGGGTGGCCAGCATCGCCACCCCGAACACCACCCGCAGCGGGTAGAGCACCTCCCGGGCGGCACCGATCCGGGGGTAGAACTGGTTCAGCCACAACGCCGACAGCGCCACGCCGACCCCGGCGACGACCACGAGGCGCCCGGCTCGGCGGTGCCAGCCGGGTCGCCGTCGCCGCAGGCTCGGCGCGAACTGCAGCGCACCCAGCATCGCGAACACCGTGGCGCAGCAGATGTGCAGCACGACCGGCAGGGGCGATGCGGTGTACCGGGCATCGACGGGCATCCCGGTGGCCCCGCCGGCCAGGTCGACCAGGCGCACCGAGCCGGCGACCACCGGCACGGTGCCGAGCGCCACCAGGGCGATCGGCACCCGCCAGGTCGAGAGTCGGGTCGACATCAGACGACTGCCTGCTCGCGGCGAGCCTCGGCCACCCGACTGGTCGACTCGGCGTCCCGGCCGGCAACCCGCCACAACGAGTACCCCAGGCCGATCATGGCGATCCCGTTCGGGAGGGCGAGCAGCCGGTAGAAGGCGTCCGGCATCATCGACAGCGCGGCACTCACCAGCCCACCGACCGCCAGCAACGCGGCGGCCCATCGGGCCAGCACCCGCGCCCGGTAGAGGGCGATGCCGAACACCGTGCCACCGATCAGATAGCCGACGCCCTGCGCCTGCCACAGCACACCCAACGCCCCGAGATCACCGGTGACCGGTTTGCTGGTGGCGATGGCGATGACGTCCCGCGTGAACGACGGATCGCTGCCGGCGACGTGCGGTAAGACGAACGCGGCCGCGAAGGTGGTGCACAGGATGAGCAGGTAGCCGGCGGCCATCACCAGGTAGCCGATGAGCCCGAGCAGGCCGTTGCGGCGAACCTGGCTCACGTACATGCCGGTGATTCCTGCCAACACCAACGCCGCCATCACCACCTTCAACGAGCCGCGCACGAGCAGTTCCGTCGTGGTGATGGAGGTGACGTCGAGATGGGGTGCTTGATCTGCACGCCGATGAAGATCGCACCGGCGGCGACCGAGGCGACGGCGGCGGCGCGGGTCAGCAGGGTGGGGGTGACGGTCATGGCGAGACTCCCGGGGACGAGGCCGGGCGGGGTGCCCGGCGATGCCCTGACGGTAGGAATCGACCTGGTGAGGCCACATCACCAGGTGATGTGATCGAGGGGTGATTCGACCGCCCTCATCGCTCAGGACAGAGAACTCAGAGCAGGCGCAGCTCCGCGGCCCGCCGCACGGCGGCCCGGCGGGTGTTCACGTCGAGCTTGTCGAAGATGTGCTTGGTGTGGGTGCGCAGCGTGTTCACCGAGACGTAGAGCTGCCGCGCGATCTGCGGCCCGCTGAGCTCGCTCGCCAACAGTCGCAGTACGTCGAGCTCGCGCTCGCTGAGTCCCCGGTCGCCCGCCGGTCCGGTGGGGCAGGGCTGCACGGGCTGCCGCGCCACGGCCAGCAGGCGTTCGGCAGCCCGCCGGACGCCGGGCGCCGCCGTCCGCGCGACCTTCCCGAGCAGTTCGGCCATCGCCGGCCCTCGTCGAGGACGAGGCGGCAGTAGCCGGCCGGCACCCCGACCTCCAGCGCGCCCGCCAGCTCGGCCGTGGCCGCCTGCACCTCACCGCTCGCCCGCAGGGCGAGCGCCCGCACCAGCCGCGCCTCGATCAGGCCACCGCGGCCGCCTGCGCGGCGTCCCGCACCTGGTCGAGCAGGTCGAGTGCCCCGCCGGTATCGCCCTCGGCGACGAGCAGCCGGGCCAGGGTGAGCTGGTCGTACTCGGCCAGATAGGTCGGCGGATCCGTCGGCGCCACCCCGCGCTCGCGCGCCCACTGTCGCGCGTCGGCGAGACGGCCCTGCGTGATCCAGAGCCGAGCCCTGATCGCGGGGATCGGGCACACGTCGGGAAAGTAGCCCGGACGGAACAGCGGCTCGGCCTGGTCGAGCATCGCGATCGCCCCGTCGAGGTCGCCCCGGGCCTGCAGCAGTCCGGCCATCGCGGTGTACCAGCGGTGCCGGTTCTCCATCAGCGAGGCCAGGTCACCGAGCGCGCGGGCGGCGTCCAGGTGCTCGGTGGCGGCGTCGAGTTCACCCTGCTCGCGCAGCACCTCGGCGAGGCCGACGTGCAGGTCACCGGTCGTGGCCAGGCCCGGTCCGGGCCGGCTCTCGGCCACGGCGAGCGCCTTCTCGAGCAATCGGCGCGCCTCGATCGGGCGGCCGCGCGCCACCCACATGTTGGCCAGCACGACGGTTGCGCCGAGCTCGTCGGCGACCATGCCGGCCCCGCGCAGACTGGCGACGGCCTCGGTGAACGTGTCGACCGCGGTGCCGAGGTCGCCGGCGGCCCACGCCGCCAGGCCGAGGAATCCTGCCGCGGCCCCCGCGGGAAGTGGTCCTGCGGCCCGGCCAGCGCGAGCGCCCGACGGGCGTAGCTGATGGTGCCCTGGACGTCGCCCCGCGCCTGGGCGACCGAGGCCTGGTACACCGCGATCATGGCTGGCAGGCAACGAGTCTCGTCGTCTCGGTCTCGAACAGCCTCGGCCAGCAGGCCCGCCGCAGGGACGGTCGACGGCGGCAGCGGGGTGTCGAGAGCGGCCTCGGCGGCAGCGAGCCAGCCCTCCACCCCGTCGATGTCGCCCGCCGAGAGCCGGCTCCACCCCGCGAGGGTGGCGAGCAACGGCCGACGGCGGATGACGGCCTGCGGCAGTGCGCGCAACCACTCGTGCAGCAGGTGATCCTGTCGGCGCCGTCGCAGGTCGGCCAGGGTGAGCTCGACCAGTTCGGCGGTGTGCGTGTGGTCGCCGCTCGCGCTCGACTGCCGTACGGCTTCGATCAGCATGCCGTTCTCGGCGAACCATCGACTCGCCGCCGCGTGCAAGGTGCCGATCCGGTCGGCGTGCTCGGCGGTCAGGCCGGCGCGCAGGGCATCGGCGAACAGGTGGTGGTAGCGGTACCAGCGCCGGGCATCGTCCAGCGGCACGACGAACACGTTCTCGCGCTCAAGCCGCTCGAGCATCTGCCGGCCGTCGGAGCGCCCGGTCAGGGCGTCGCACAGGCCACCGGTCAGCTGGTCGAGCACGCAGGTGTGCAGCAGGAACGCGCTCACGTCGTCCGGCTGACGATCCACCACCTCCTCGATCAGGTAGTCGAGCACGAAGCGATGGCTGCCCGAGAAGGCTTCGACGAACGCGGCGATGTCGCCCGCATCCCCCGGCGTCCCCGACGTGTGGTGCGCGCCGACAGGGCCGCCAGCTGCAACCCTGCCGCCCAGCCTCGGTGCGCGCCTCCGAAGCGGCCACGAGTGAGGGGTCCAGCGCGGGGCCCATCACCTCGTCGAAGAACACCTGCGCCTCACCGGCAGTGAAGCGCAGATCCGCGGCCCGCAGCTCCACCAGCTCGCCCCGCGCCCGCAGCCGCGCCAGCGGCAGCGGCGGGTCGGCCCGGGTCGCCATGGCCAGCGTGATCTGCGGCGGCAGGTTGTCGAGCAGAAAGCTCACCGGCCTCGTGGACGGCGGGTCGGTCGATGACGTGATAATCGTCGAGCGCGACCACCGTGGGGCCGGCGAGCAGGTCGAGATCATTGATCAGACTGACCAGGACGGCGTCCGTCGGCGTGGTGCCGCCGGCCTCGAGCACGGCGAGCGCGTCGCGGCCCACCTCGGGTTCGACGGTCTGGATCGCGGCCACGAGATGGGTCAGGAAGCGGCGCGGGTCGGCGTCGTCCGGGTCGAGCGCCAGCCACGCCACGGTGCCGCGCGCGGGCTCGGCGGCCGGCAGCCACTGCGTCAGCAGGGTGGTCTTGCCGAACCCGGCCGGAGCCGCCACGAGGATCAGCCGCGTCGCGACGCCTGCCTCCGTGCGTAAACGGTCGAGGAGGCGGTCGCGCCCCCCCCCCCCCCCCCCCCCCCCCCCCCCCCCCCCCCCCCCCCCCCCCCCCCCCCCCCCCCCCCCCCCCCCCCCCCCCCCCCCCCCCCCCCCCCCCCCCCCCCCCCCCCCCCCCCCCCCCCCCCCCCCCCCCCCCCCCCCCCCCCCCCCCCCTGTACCCGCCCGGCCGCAAGCGCCAGGGGCGCGCGGTGCCCAACACCGGCATTCGATAACCGGGGGGGGGGGGTGGTCGGGCCGGGCCCCCCCCCCCCCCCCGCCCCCCCAAACCGCCCGCGGCCGGGGAGCGAGCCCTGCCCCGGACCCGGGCCGGCCCGAACCAGCTTCGCCGCCCCCCCACCCCCCTCCCCCCCCCCCCGGCGAGGCCTAAGATCGACCCTCTGTGCCCCGGGGGGACTGCTCACCGCCAGCGCCGCCCAGGTCCGCGAGCTTCTCGCGCACGCCCGAACCGGACTGATCGAACGCGACCTGCTGGTCGAGGCCGTGGCGCTGTGCGCGGTGGCCGGCGAACACCTGCTGGTCGTCGGCCCGCCCGGCACCGCCAAGTCACAGGCCGTCCGTCGGGTGGCTGCCGGCCTGGGCGGGCGCTATTTCGAGTACCTGCTGGGCCGTTTCACCGAGCCGAACGAGGTGTTCGGGCCCGTCGACCTGCAGCGGCTGCGCGAGGGCGTGGTCGAGGTCCAGACCGAGGGCATGCTGCCCGAGGCCGAGGTCGCTTTCCTCGACGAGGTGTTCCTCGGGTCCACCGCGATCCTCAACACGCTGCTGAGCATCCTCAACGAACGCACGTTCCGACGCGGACGCACCACCATCACCTGCCCCCTCCGGGTGTGTGTCGCCGCCACGAACACCCTGCCCGAAGACCCGGCGCTGGCCGCGTTCGCCGACCGGTTCCTGGGGCGGGTCTTCGTCGAGCCGGTGGCCGACGCCCGCCTGGAGGAGATGTTCGAGGCCGGCTGGGCCGGCGATCGAGCCGCTGCCTCACCGGCAGATCGCCACGCGCTGGCCGCGGTCGACCGGTTGGCGAGCGCCGCGACCCAGTGCGAACTGTCGGACGTCCACACCTCGCTCGCCGCCGCCGTCCGACGATTGCGCAGCGCCGGAATCCCGCTCAGCGACCGTCGCGCGGTGCGCTCCCAACGACTGGTGGCCGCCGCAGCGGTCCTGGACGGACGGCATCGGGCACGGACGGATGACCTGTGGGTCCTGCCCCTGATCGCTCCGACCGCCGAGGCACAGGCCCGTGCCCGAGAAATCCTCGCCGACCTCACCGAGTCCGCGCGGAGCGCCACCTTGGTCCACGCTGCCGAAGAGCTGTCCCGCGGCCAACGAGCTCGAGCGACACGCCTCGCCGACACGGGTTCGCGGCTGCTGACCGAACTCCGCCGGCCGCTGGCCCAGGACGATCGGATTCGACTGGAGGCGACGCTGCGCGAGATCGACGCGTGCTTCGCCGCGGAGGATCTCCCCGACGAGCTGGCGAAGGTCCGCACCCAGTTGGCCACGCTCGTCCGCGCATGAACGGCCCACCGCGATGGACCGCACGGCGCTGAGCTGGGGACGGCGCGCGACGCCGCTCCCTGCCGCTGCGGTCGCCGCCCGCTCGGACGACGTCCCGAGGCTGCTCGCGGCCCTCACCGACAGAATCAGCAGCGCCGATGCCGACCTGCGGCTCATGGTCGGCGCGGCCGGGGGCGTCGTCCTCGGCCCCGAGTCGCAGCTGCCGTGGTTCGACGGCGCGCACTACCTGGGCTGGGAGGCCGGCGTCCTGGTGGCCACCCACCGCATTCCGCATCCCCCGATCGATCTGCTCGTGCCCTCGCTCCGCGCGGTCCTTCCCGACTCCTGTGACCTCATCGCCGTCCTCCCCTGGGGTGTCCTGGCGGCACGCATGCCGGCGCGCCCGGTCGACCTGGCCGGCGTAACGCGGCTGACCCTGCAGTGGCACCGCAAGGCCGAGCCGTGACCGGCGGCGGCGAGTCCCTGACGCTGCCGGCGGCGCTGGCGGGGTGGTCGCACGAACTCTCGTCGTTCGAGCACGGCGTGGCGATCGCTCTCGGTCCCCTGATTCACCGGCTCGACGAGTTGGTGGGGCGCCACGCGTCCGCCCGCGCCACCGCCGGGGTTCCGGACGGTTTCGACGGCATCACCGACCGCGGGCACCCGGACCGGCTCCTGATGAGCCAATGGCTTCTGGCGCAAGAGGTTCCGCTGGAGTTCGCCCGGCGGGCCGCTGAGGGCGAACTGCTCTACCTGGCCCCGGCGCGACAGCACGACAGCGAGCGCGGGCAGAGCGTACTGCTGCTCGACTGCGGGCCGCGGCTGCAGGGAGCACCGCGCTTGGTGCAGCTCGCGCTCGCGATCGTCCTGCATCGCCGGGCACGCAGCGCCGAGCGGGGGTTCGGGCTGGGGATCCTCACCGACGAACCGGGTACCTGGCTCGACGGCGACCTGGCGACGCAGCTCGGCCGGTGGCTGCGGTCGCGCACCTCGACGGTGTGCCGACCGCAGCAGGTGACGGACTGGCTCGGCCAGCTGGACCGGCCGCAGGACGCCTGGGTGGTGACCACCGAGTCCGCGCTGCGCGAGGTCGATCCCCCGCCGGGCACGCGGCCCCGATTCGTGACGGTCCACGAGGCCGAGTGGACGTCGTCCGGCCCGACCCGCCTGGTGGTCTCGGTGGCCGGTGAACGCCTGCAGCTGCCCCTGCCCGACGCACGGCCCGCGATTCAGGTCCTGCGCGGGCAGGGGTGGCGACGCTCCACTCCGGCGCGGGTCGTGATCCCGGCACCCGAACTGCGGCACCCCACCCTGCACGGATTCGCCCCGGTGCTGCTGGCCCGTGGCCCGGACGCCCACGAGATCGTGCAGCAACAGATCCCCCTCGACGAGGCACCGGCGCCTCGATCGCGACGGCATCGCGTCGCCGGTCAGGTGGTGGCCGCATCGGTGATCGGCCGACGACTCGTCGTGCTGGCGGTCCGCAATGGCCTGCTCACGGTGCACGTCGTGGGTAAGCACTTGGCTGCGGTGCACCGCATCGCCGTCCCGATCGACGAGCTCGGCCTGGACGACGCCGAGCTGGCCCGAACCGTCGACGACGCGCTCGCGCCGGTGTTCTTCCGCCAGGGCTCCCTGCTGGTGCCCTTGGCCGGCACCTGGTGGGAGGTGTCACCGGACGACGCCCCGCGGCCCCGACCCGACATCGCCGCCGTGCTCGCCTCGCCGGTCACCGATCAGCCCCATCAGGCATCGGTGCTCCATGGTCAGGTGTGGATCGACTCCGTGCGCATCAACACGCCCGCTGCCCCGGCGTGGGACCAGGGCATCGAGACGGGCGTGGTGATGGGGGCAGAGGCCGTTGCCTGGCGCAGCGGGCACGAGGAGTGGCGCCTCACGGACCTGGCCGCCGCCACGGGCACCCCGCCCGGCCGAGCGTTCGGCGATGGTGAGGCGGTCCCGGTTCCGCACGGCACCCAGGTACTGGGCATCGTGCGCACCGACGGCGCCGCACGTCTGGTGCTGCTCAGCCCCGGCGGGCTGCTCGTGCGCCTGGCCACCTCACAGGGCACCACCACCCTCACCCGATGGTCGGGTGGAACCTCGCCACCGGCCGTCCACTCCCGGTACCCGTTCCTTGCGGTCCGGCGCGGTGATGGTGCGGTAGAGGTCGGCAATCTGGAGACCGGGCGGGTCCAGCTGCGATGGGAACCCTCGTGAGGCCCGGGCCGCCGGTTCGAGGTCGCGTCGCGGCGGTCGGATTCGTCATCGACCCCGCGCTGGTCGGTGAGCGTGAGGCCCGTCGCCGGGTCCTGGCCGCGTGGTCGCCGGGCAGCCGGTTGTGCGAGTTGCCGGACGCCGCGTGGTTGCTCGTGCTGCCCGCTCCGGTGAGCATCCGCGCCGAGCACGCCCCGGGACAGGTGGCGACCGAGAGCCGCCCCGGACGCCTCACCGTGTGGCGGCACGGCATGCCGCTCGAACCGGATCTCGATCGGCTCGCGCCGGTCGACATGGCCGGGTGGGTCGACCTGGCCGGGCTGCCCGTGCACGTGCTCGAGCCCGTCGAGGGAGCGCAGGCGACCGTGATGGCGCTGGCCCCCGCTCCGCAGCGGCTCGGCGACCTGCGCCAGGTCACGGGGCTGGCGGCGGTCGAGGGGCCGGCTCGCCGGGCGGGGCTCTTGGGTGGTCTGCTGCCCCAGAGCCGGAGCAGGAGCCAGGGCCAGAGCCGACGCCGGGGTCGGGCGACCCGGACCGTCTCGCGCCCACCAGGTTCCGGATCGGCGCTCGTTCGCG